>JAJQCW010000033.1:0-77866 GCA_021202515.1 Clostridiales bacterium
CGCTCCCCAGAACCGGAACTTTTCCAGTCCGATTGTCGGGGTTTTGCCGGGTTTTGACCCGCTCTCCTGAGCGCTTGGTTAATATACCACGCTGATGATTCGTTTGTCAACAGCTTTTTTTCGAAGATTTTGCGCTTTTTCTGACCGAGCCGTGTGTGTCCTCTTTTGCAGCTTATTTTGCATCGCTTACAGGCAGATGTCCGCAAAGTACGGACAGAAAATGAAAAATCCGCAATTTTCACAATACACCTTGCATTTTCTGTTTGAATGCACTATGATAAAGCTATTCTAACCAACGTGAGAAGGGAGGTTCCCGTTTTGACTGGAATGGTGCTGCGAATGCCGTTTTACGGCTCATACGATTCTGAATTTCTTCTGCCCGGTCAATGGGGCCAAACGATTTTATAAGGAGGAGCATTTTTATGCCGATCAAAATTCCTGATTCCCTTCCCGCCAGAACAACTCTGGAAAACGAGAACATCTTTGTGATGACTGAGTTCCGCGCCCTGCACCAGGACATCCGTCCGCTGAAGGTGCTGATTTTGAACCTGATGCCCACCAAAATCGTGACGGAGACCCAGTTTCTCCGCAAGCTCAGCAACACGCCTTTGCAAATTCAGGTGGAGTTCCTGAAAATGGCCTCTTACCAGCCCAGCCATGACCGCACCCACCTGGACTCCTTCTATACCACCTTCGATGAGATCCGCCACCGTTATTATGACGGCATGATCATCACCGGCGCGCCTCTGGAGCACGTTCCCTGCGAGAGTGCCGCTTACTGGCCGGAGCTGTGCGAGGTCATGGACTGGACCACCACCCACGTTCACTCCACCATGCACGTCTGCTGGGGGGCCTTTGCCGGGCTGTACTACCACTATGGCGTGCCCAAGTACGACGTGGACCACAAGATCTTCGGCATCTTCCCCCACACTCCTGTGCCGGAGAAGAAGCAGTCTCCCCTGTTCCGGGGACTGGACGACGTGTTTTACGCGCCCCACTCCCGGGCCACTGAGGTCCATGAGGAGGACATCCGCAAAGTGCCGGAGCTGGAGATGATGTCCACCTCCCCCCAGGCCGGTGTGTTTATGGCCAAAAGCAAGGACAACAAGCGGTTCTTTATGCTGGGTCACCCGGAGTACGACGCGGACACTCTGGCAAATGAATACTGGCGGGACGTGAACAAGGGGCTGCCCATTGCCATCCCGGAAAATTACTTCCCCAACGATGACCCCACCCAGCCACCGGTGGTCACCTGGCGTTCCACCGGTCAGATGATCTACAACAACTGGCTGAACTACTACGTCTACCAGACCACCCCCTACGACCCCAAGGAGATCAGCCACAGGCAAACTATTTGACGACCTGACGCGCCCCTTTGTCCATGCTGTCAAGGGGCACTTCCGGGGCGATGCGTCCATATCAACAGCGCACATCCGGTTTCAGGAAAAACGATGGACGTCCGCCAGATATCCGCTGGACATCCAACGGATGTCCGTTGGCGCAGTCCCCTGTGTTTGGGACTTTCCGGTTTTATGCGAAGAACCGGCGGTTTTTGCGCAGAGAACCGATGGTTTTCACTTGTGGAACCAGTGGTTTTGACGGCGAGAACCGATGGTTTTTACTTGCCGTCTCAGTAAAAAAATGGTGAAACAAAGGGAATTTTGACAAAATCAAAACCCACTGGGTTTTCCGGAAACCCAAAAAAGCCGATAAAGAAAAAGAGAAAGATAGAGATAGAGAGAAAGATAAATAGAAACAGAGAAAGACAGAGACAATTATAAAAATAAAAAGAAAGATATAGGCGACCAAACAGCAGCAAACCCCTTTTTTACAATCGTACTTCCCATACATGACCCAGCGGCGCACGACCCGACAAAAGCGGATGGTGCGCCGCTCTTTACATCCTTTGTGGAAATGTGGTATGATACCAGTACGAACAAGAAAAACGCTGGAGTTGGAAAACCATGCAGTATCAAACCAATTCAGCCCCGGAGACCGAGGCGCTGGGCGCTAAGCTGGCCCAAAAGCTCCGCCCTGGGGACATCATCGCGTATACCGGCGACCTGGGGGCGGGCAAGACCGCCTTCACCCGCGGGCTGGCCCTGGGGCTGGGCATCACGGAACGGGTGACCTCCCCCACCTTCACCATCGTCAACGAGTACGAAGGGGGCAGGCTACCCCTGTTCCACTTCGACCTGTACCGCCTCGGCTCCTCAGAAGAGCTGTACGACATCGGCTGGGAGGATTACCTGGCCCGTGACGGCGTCTGCGCCGTGGAGTGGAGCGAGGTGGCGGCAGATGTGCTGGAAAGCGGCGTCATCCGGGTGGATCTGCGCCGGGGCGAGAGCGACGACCAGCGGGTCATCACCATCGAGGGGGTGGAGGAACGTTGAACATTTTAGCCATTGAATCCTCAGCCAAGGCCGCGTCGGTGGCCCTGTGCCGGGACGAGTTTCTGGTGGCGGAGTCCTACCAAAATAGCGGCCTGACCCACAGCAGCACCCTGATGCCCATGTGTGAGGCGCTGCTGCGCAACTGCGGCACGGCGCTGGAGGATGTGGATTTGATCGCCGTAGCCAACGGCCCCGGCTCCTTTACCGGCCTGCGCATCGGCATTGCCACCGCCAAGGGGCTGGCCTGGCCGGGGGAACTGCCCTGCGCGGGGGTCTCCACCCTGGAGGCCATGGCCTGGAACCTGTGCGGTCTGGCGGAGGGCGTGGTCTGCTGCGCCATGGACGCCCGGCGAAATCAGGTCTACAACGCCTTGTTTCAATTGACCGAAAACGGCCCTGTCCGGCTGACCGAGGACCGGGCCATCTCTCTGGAGCAGCTTTTTGGGGACGAAGAAGCTCGAAAAAAAATCCGGTTTGTGGTTGGCGATGGGGCACAAATGTGTTATGATTATGGCAAGGAATTGGGGCTGGATCTGCGCCTGGTTCCCCCAAACCTCCGCTATCAGCACGCCTACGGCGTGGCCCGTTGCGCTCTGGAGCGGGCGCGGGCCGGAAAGACCGTCTCCGGCGGCGCGCTGGGGGCCAATTACCTGCGGCTGAGCCAGGCGGAGCGGGAACGATTGGCAAAGGAATCCGCCCAAAAACGGGAAGCGCAAGACCACACGGCAGAAAGGGAGAAGTGAACATGAATTATAAGGGAAACGACAAAATTCACATCCTTGAGCATCCGCTCATCAGCCACAAGCTGGCTATCCTCCGGGACGAAAATACCGGCACCCGGGAGTTCCGGGCTGTGGTGGCGGAGATCGCCAGCCTCATCACCTACGAGGCCACCCGCCGCTTACCCACCAAAGAGGTAGAGGTGACCACTCCCTGCGGCGTGGCCAAGTGCCAGGTCCTCACCGGCAAAAAGGTGGCCATTGTCCCCATTCTGCGGGCGGGGCTGGGCATGGTGGACGGCGTGCTGTCCCTGCTGCCTTCGGCTAAGGTGGGCCACGTGGGGCTGTACCGGGACCCGGAGACCCTGGAGCCGGTGGAGTACTACTGCAAAATGCCGACGGACATCGCGGAGCGGGATGTCATCATCCTGGACCCCATGCTGGCAACCGGTGGCAGCGCCACCGCCGCCATTCAGTTCATGAAGGACTATGGCTGCCGGAACATCGCCATGATGAACATCATAGCCGCCCCGGAGGGGCTGGATGTTATCGCCCGTGACCACCCGGACGTGGAGATCTACGTGGCTGCCCTGGACGACCACCTGAACGAGCACGGTTACATCGTCCCCGGTCTGGGCGACGCCGGAGACCGCATTTTTGGCACCAAGTAAGGGAAATATCACACAAATAGTTTGCCTGTCAAAAGCGCGACACCGCCGAACAGGTGATAGGGCTGTGTCGGTTTGGAAAGGCCGACGCAGCCCTTTCTCTGTCCGAGCGGATTTTGGGGAAACCTGTCATTTACAACTGGCCTGTTCCCTGATATAATGAAATTCTGACAAATTCCAGAAAGTGAGGGGTTTCTGTGCAGAGGCAGCGGAAACGGCGGCCACCCCGACGGGATGTCGGGCACGAGAAAAAACGGCCCTGGATGCGAATTGAATATCTGCTGTGTGGCATTGCTCTGCTCTTTGCCCTCCACATGACCGGCGCGGCGGTCAGCCGAGTGACCTACGCCGTGGGAGAAGCCGCCCGGGACGCGGCGGAGGCCGAGGCCAACGAGCCGGAGTACGTCACCTTTATCCGGGGCGTGGTCAAGCACGTCGTCGAAGAGGAGAGCGAGGACGAGACCGATGAAGCAACGACAGTGGAGGAGATCGAGGTCGATATCACCCAGTTCGCCGGGGACAGCGGTTATGCCGGAAAGATCTACGCTCTGCTGAACGAGTACCCCGACCAGGTGGAGACCATCCTCTCCTATTACGAAAACGCAACCTTGACCGTGGGCGGCCAGCAGACCACCATGGGAGAGCAGAGCGAGGACGCCATTCCGGAGCGACTGCTCCAGTTGGTCATCAATAACATCGAGACCATCGACTTTGTGGCCGACTATCCGGCCAACCACGACCAGGACGTGAAGATCGACCTGAGCGCGGAGGCCAAGAGCGACGAGGTTCCCCTTTTGCTCCAGTGGGACGAGCGCTGGGGCTATGAAGAATACGGCGACGGTCTGCTGGGCTACACCGGCTGCGGCCCCACCTGCCTGGCGATGGTGGCCCTGTACCTGACCGGCGACGGGGATATCACCCCTCTGACAGTGGCCAACTACGCTGACCAGGCGGGGTACTACACCGACGGTGTCGGGTCCGCCTGGACGCTGATGAGCGAGGGCTGTGCGCATTTTGGCCTGACCGGTACGGAGATGTATGTCTCTGAGAGCGACATGGTGGAGATGCTGGAGGCGGGCCACCCGCTGATTTGCGCGGTGGGGCCGGGCGATTTCACCGCCTCCGGTCACTTTATCGTCATCTACGGCTACAGCGACGGGGCATTCCTGGTCAACGACCCCAACAGCCTGATTCGCAGCGGCCAGACCTGGAGCTATGAGACGCTCAGCAGCCAAATAAAAAACATTTGGTATTATTCTGTCGAAAAATAACAAAAAGTTGAGGAAAACGGATGCTGCATTTTGAATGTGATTACGCGGAAGGGGCGCACCCCCGTATTTTGGAACGCCTGCTGGAGACTAATCTGGAGCAGACCGACGGCTACGGGATGGACCCCCACTGTCAGCGAGCCAGAGAGCTGATTTTGGCCCAGTGCCAGGCCCCTGACGCCGACGTTCACTTTTTGGTGGGCGGCACCCAGGTGAATACCGCCATTATCGCCGCAGGGCTGCGGCCCTGGCAGGGGGTGCTCTCCGCCGCCAGCGGCCACATCAATGTCCACGAGACCGGCGCGGTGGAGGCCACCGGCCACAAGGTCCTCGCCCTTCCCCACCGGGACGGCAAGGTGCGCGCTGCGGCCATCGAGCGGGCCATCAGCGACCACTACGCCGACGGCAACGCCGAGCATATGGTGCAGCCGGGGATGGTTTACCTGTCCAACCCCACGGAGTACGGCACCCTCTACACCAAAGCGGAGTTGACCCAAATCAGCCAGGTCTGCCGCAAGTGGCACGTCCCCCTCTACGTGGACGGGGCCAGGCTGGGCTACGCCCTGGGCGCAGAGGGCAACGACCTGTTCCTGCCCGATTACGCTGCACTGTGCGACGCCTTCACCGTCGGCGGCACCAAGGTAGGGGCGCTGTTCGGAGAGGCGCTGGTCATCACCGACCCGGCTCTGAACCGGGATTTCCGCTATACCATCAAGCAGCGGGGCGGGATGCTGGCCAAAGGCCGTCTGCTGGGTATCCAGTTTGAAGTGCTCTTCGAGGATGGGCTGTACCAGGCCCTGGGAGAAAAGACGGACCGCCAGGCCATGGCCCTGCGCCGGGCCTTCGAGGAGAAGGACTGCGCCATGCTGCTGGACTCCCGCACCAACCAGCAGTTTCCCATTCTGTCCCGCGCTCAGCAGGCGGCGCTGGCGGAAAAATACCAGTTTTCCTACTGGGAGCCGGTGGAGGAAGGCCGGGACGCGGTGCGGTTTTGCACCAGTTGGGCCACCACCGATGAGGCGCTGGAGCAGCTCATCGCGGATGTTCAGACGAAATTGTAATAAAAAGTGTGGAAACGGGGCAATGTCCCCATTTCCACACCTTTCAAAATGTTTCTGTGAAATTCCTGTTGTCAGGCTTGGCTTGAAGTTTCCAAAACCCGGCGTTGACAAAGCCCCTGAAATCACCTATAATATAAATAGAAAACGGGCGCTGTCCGACAACGGTTAGCCCAGCATCAGGTTTTTATGTTTAAGAAACCGTCACTTGGCAGAGTGGCGGTTTCTGCGTTTTACGATGATCGTCACCGTATAGGCTCCGATATGTAAAGTAATCCGCATAGCATCACCCCCTTTTCGGGGAGTGGCCAACCGCCGCCGTAATGGACAACGCCCTAACTCCATCAGGAGCTATCCACAGAATACCACAGATTTTTGCAAAAAGCAACCAAAAGCGTGAGCCGACCCGTTTCCAGGTCAGCCCACGCTTGTTTTGTGTGGTAATGTGGGTTTTGTTTACTTGCTCAGCAGCGCATCGACCATGGCTTCCATGTCCTTCACAGTGCTCTCCTTCATGGTGGAGCGGATGGAGACCAGCGGCTCTACCACGGTGCAGTTCTTGAACCCGTCGGCGTAAGCCTTCATCAGCCGCCCGGCGGCAGGCGCCCAGGAGCCGTTCTCCATGATGCCGATGGTGCGCTTCTGGTAGTTCTTGACCTTCAGGTGATAGAGGAAGTCCTCCATGCAGGGGAACAGAGAGGCGTCGTAGGTGGGGGCGGCCAGAACCAGCTTGTCATAGCGGAAGGCGTCCTCGACGGCCTCGGACATGCTGTCCCGGGCCAGGTCGAACACGGAGACCTTCTGGCCCTTGCTCTCCAGCATTTCCGCCAGCTTCTTGGCGGCGATGGCGGTGTTGCCGTGGATGGAGGCATAGGCCAGGGTCACGCCCTCGTCCTCCGGGCGATAGCTGGACCAGATGTCATACTTTTCGATGTAATAGCCCAGATTCTCCATCAAAATGGGGCCGTGGAGGGGGCAGATGGTCTGGATGTCCAGCTTGGCGGCCTTTTTCAGCAGGGTCTGGACGGAGGGGCCGTACTTGCCCACGATGTTGAAGTAGTACCGGCGGGCTTCACAGGCCCAGTCCTCCTCCACGTCCAGCGCGCCGAACTTACCGAAGCCATCGGCGGAGAACAGCACCTTTTCGGTGGATTCATACTCCATCATGACCTCCGGCCAGTGGATCATGGGGGCCATGATGAAGGTCAGGGTGTGGCTGCCCAGGGAGAGGGTATCCCCCTCCTTGACGGTCATCGTCCGGGGAGAGAAGTCCATGGTGAAGAACTGGGGCAGCATCTGGACGGCTTTGGCGCTGGCCACCACCTGCATGGCGGGGTACTTTTCGCACAGGCGCTGGATGTTATAAGCGTGGTCCGGCTCCAGGTGGGACACCACCAGATAGTCCGGGGTGCGGCCTCCAAGCTCCCGTTCCAGGTTGGCGAACCACTCCTCGCTGACCCGGCGGTCCGCCGTGTCCATCACGGCGACTTTTTCGTCCAAAATCAGATAGGAGTTATAAGAAACGCCGTTGGGGACGGGGTATTGGCTCTCAAACAGGTCGATCTTGTGGTCGTCACACCCGATGTACCGGATGGCGTCAGAAATGGTAACGTTGCTCATGGCTTTGTCCTCCTTATGAGAGAATTACAGTTCTACAAAAAGACTATATCACATTTTACCGCCGTTGTCACCCATCGTTTCACGATTTCCGCCCGTTTTCCCCACCCGGCCATAGGCGCTCCGGGCCAGGGTCAGACAGCAGATCTCCGCGGCTCCGGCCCGCCGCAGCACGGCGCTGGCCTCCTCCAACGTCGCGCCGGTGGTGATGACATCGTCTACCAGCAGCAGGCGTTTTCCCTCCAGAGGAACGCCGGATTTTGGACGGTAGACGCCCCGGACGTTTTCCCACCGCTGGGCGGCCTGTTCCGTGCCGGACTGAGGCGGCGTGTGGCGGAATTTCACCAGCGTCCGCTGGAGTGGCAGACCGCTGGAGCGGGACACGGCCAGCGCCAGCCGTTGTGCCTGGTCGTATCCCCGGCGCTGCCGCCGCCAGAAGCTCAGCGGCGCCCAGGTAATGCAGTCGAAGCGGGAATAGTCCGGGTCGTTGGCTTGCAGACAGTCCCACATCCACTCGCCGAAGGCCCAACTGTAGTGCCAGTGGCCCAGAAACTTGTAGCGGTGAAAAGCGGGCTTGAACGCCTCGGTGTAGTAGAGAGGCGAAAGACAGTGGTCAAAGTGAATCCCCTGCTGGGCGCAGTCCTCCCCGGTCCAGGGGACCAGTGACGCACAATCAGCGCAGAGCAGCGTTTCCCCTTCCTCCAGCGGACGCTGACAAAACAGACACTTGGATGGCCAGAGAAAATCTTTGACCAGCGCACCGGCACGGCGCAGATTTTTCACCATAAGCCTCTCTCCCCTTGCCGCTTTTCCATAGTATGACAGGATTCGACAAGGTTTGCAAGGGAGATGGGACAAAATTACCGGTTTGTGGCGACAGGAAAGGTGAAAATTCCCTTGACTTCCCATAGGGAGGGGAATTATAATAGCTGCGAAGTAAAGGGGAGTAGTTTGCACCGCCCAGGCGGTGCGGCGCGGCTCGTCAGCTCGTGTCGGGAGGGGTTCCCGAAACCGGGCCGCGCCCAGGGCTTTTGTCTGGAAACGAGACTTTTGCTGTGCGTTTTCACGTGCGGCGGGGGTCCCGCTTTTTTTATGACCCCGCATGATTCCATCACGAAAGAGGTCTTATTTATGTTGATTCCGGTTCTGCTGTTTGCCGTCGGTCTGGTGCTGCTCATCAAGGGCGGAGACTGGTTCGTGGACGGAGCCACGGGCATTGCCCGCCGGTTCCGTCTGCCGGAGCTGCTGATCGGGGCCACGGTGGTCTCCATCGGCACCACCCTGCCGGAGGTTATGGTGTCTACCACGTCGGCGCTGTCCGGTCACAGCCAAATCGCCTACGGCAACGCCGTGGGTTCTGTCATCTGCAACACGGCGCTGATCGCCGCCCTGACCATCGCCGTCCGCCCCACAGAGGTGGATACCCGGACGCTGCGGACGCCGGTGGCCTTCTTCTTCGCGGCGGCGGCGTTTTACGCGGTGGTGGCCTACACCACCGGCGAGTTCAGCCGCATGGCGGGCGTACTGCTGCTGGTGTTCTTCGTGGTCTACATGGTGCTGACGGTGCATGAAATGACCGGCGGCCCCCAGACCGCCCCCCAGCCGGGGGAAAAGATTCAGGAAGAGACCTCTCTGTGGCGGCTCATCTTCCTGCTGGCGGTGGGGGCAGCGCTGATCGCCGTGGGTGCGGACCTGCTGGTGGACAACGGCACCCTCATCGCCCAGGCGCTGGGCGTGCCGGAGTCGGTCATCGCCTTGACGCTGGTGGCCCTGGGGACCTCTCTGCCGGAGCTGACCACCGCCATCACTGCCCTGGCCAAGGGCCACAGCGCCCTGTCTCTGGGCAACATCATCGGGGCCAACCTGTTCAACCTGGTGCTGGTCAGCGGTACGGCTGTGACCCTCTCCCCTTTCCACATCCCGGAGAACAGCACCCTGTTCGGCATCAACAGCTCGCTGGTGGTGGACCTGCCGGTGATGCTGCTGGTCATGCTGATTCTGACTGTGCCGACTTTGAAACGGGGCAGGCTGACCCGCGCCCAGGGGGTCACGCTGCTGGCGATCTACACGGCGTTCTGCGTGTATCAGTTTACGATGGGATAACATGATAAAGCGTAAAAAAGGGGGCTGTACCTGCGGCGTGCGGGTACAGCCCTTTCAAATGGTTTTAGGGATGGAAGAAGTTCAATTTTCTGGCGTATAATCAGCCCGATGCCTTGATAAAGCTCAAACTACTATACCTGTTGTTAAAGAACGATAATGACGCTTGTCGATAAATATTTGTTTGCGTCCGTTGTTTTGATCCACGCGAACTTGTATCCGCCGCTGATCGGGTACTTCACCTGGGTGTAGCTCCCCTTCGTGCCGAGTACCGTAACTTTATCATACTTGCTGATGGAGCCGTAAGTTTTCGCGGTGCTGTTTCGGCGGTAAGTCGTGATCTTCTTCGTGGCCCATTTCGTTTTTCCTGTCGAAGAAAGAACGATCTTGCTCTTGGAGATCCAGCCGGTCTTTCTGCCGCTGGAAGTGGGGTAGGAAACCTTGATGCTGTTGGGATAACTGCTGGACGTGGCCACAACGTACAATTCGTCAGAGGCGTAAATCGTGCCGGATTTCGTTTTTAGGCTGGCAGAACTGTAAGCGGTAGTGTTGCCGGAGGAGATGGTGTAGCACCGGATGGTCGAGCTTGCGGCGTTGGCCGGAACCACCAGCATGGCGGCAAACGTCGCGGCAATCAGACAGAGGGACAGGAGCTTTTTCAGCTTTTTCTTCATGATGGTAAACCTCCTTATTTTCTTGGGCGTGGATGGATGGGATGGGAAAGGTTGGTTTCCTGCTAATGCCAGTATAGTACATAAATTTACTTGTGTCAATAGTAAATTTATGTACTAAAAAATTTTCTTACAAAGAGGATTGTACGGCGCATAAAAGGAGAAAGAGTTCGAATAGCGGCTCTTTTAATAAAAATCTGTATTAAAACCTTAGTAAAAATTTGATTTAGGCTAGACTATTTTCATCCCTTCCCCGATGGAGATGAAAAAATGAAGCCTATGTCTTATGTCCGGCGCATCCGTGACCTGCGGGAAGACCACGACTATACACAGGAGTACGTCGCCAAAAAGCTGGGCACCTCTCAGACCATGTACGCCAGATATGAGCGGGCCGCCAATGAACTGCCGATTCATCACCTGTTGACGCTTTGTGAGTTGTATCACGTTTCAGCGGATTATATTTTGGGCTTGACGGACGAACCAGGCCCCTCCTCTGCGAAGGACTGCCGCTGAAATGGATGAAAAGCGCGGAGAGAGGTTTTCCCCTTTCCGCGCTTTTCCGCTTGTTCTCAAAATTCTCTTTTACTGGAATTTGAAAACTCCCAGCGTTGACAAAACCAGAGAGATGAGGTATAATATGAGCATAGAAAACGGGCGTTGTCCGACAACGGTTAGCCCGGAAAAGGTTTTATGTTTCTATAGAGAAACCGTCACCTGCCGGGGTGGCGGTTTCTGCGTTTCACAATAATCGTCACCGTATAGGCTCCGATATGCAAGGTGATTCGCATGGCAACACCCCCTTTATCGGGGAGTGGCTAACCGCCGCCGTAATGGACAACGCCCTAACTCCAATTAGGAGCTAACAGTACAATACCACAGCTTTTTACAAAAAGCAACAAAAAACCTCAGACAGCCAGAACAAAGGCCCCCGGCGCGCTGCGCCGGGGGCCTTTTACGTTCGCTTATGCAGTCAAGCGCAGTTCAGCTTAGAGCTGAGGACCGGCGGCCACCAGGCTCTTGCCCAGGTCGTTGGTCTGATACTTGACGAAGTTGTTGATGAAGCGCTGAGCCAGATCCTTGGCCTTCTCCTCCCACTGGGAAGCGTCGGCGTAGGTGTCGCGGGGGTCCAGGATGGCGGGGTCAACGCCGGGCAGCTCGGTGGGGACCTCCAGGTTGAAGTAGGGGATCATCTTGGTGGGAGCGCCGTTGATGGAGCCGTCCAGGATGGCGTCGATGATGCCGCGGGTGTCCTTGATGGAGATACGCTTGCCGGTGCCGTTCCAGCCGGTGTTGACCAGATAAGCCTTGGCGCCGCTCTTCTCCATGCGCTTGACCAGCTCCTCACCGTACTTGGTGGGATGCAGCTCCAGGAAGGCCTGGCCGAAGCAGGCGGAGAAGGTGGGGGTGGGCTCGGTGATGCCGCGCTCGGTGCCGGCCAGCTTCGCGGTGAAGCCAGACAGGAAGTAGTACTGAGTCTGCTCCGGGGTCAGGACGGAGACAGGAGGCAGCACACCGAAGGCGTCGGCGGACAGGAAGATGACGTTCTTGGCGGCGGGGCCGGCGGACACGGGGCGCACGATCTTCTCGATGTGGTCGATGGGATAGGACACGCGGGTGTTCTCGGTGACGCTCTTGTCGGCGAAGTCGATCTTGCCGTTCTCGTCCAGAGTGACGTTCTCCAGCAGGGCGTTGCGCTTGATGGCGTTGTAGATGTCAGGCTCGGACTCCTTGTCCAGGTTGATGACCTTGGCATAGCAGCCGCCCTCGAAGTTGAACACGCCGTTGTCGTCCCAGCCGTGCTCGTCGTCGCCGATCAGCAGACGCTTGGGGTCGGTGGACAGGGTGGTCTTGCCGGTGCCGGACAGACCGAAGAAGATGGCGGTGTTCTCGCCGTTCATGTCGGTGTTGGCGGAGCAGTGCATGGCGGCCACGCCCTTCAGGGGCAGGTAGTAGTTCATCATGGAGAACATGCCCTTCTTCATCTCGCCGCCGTACCAGGTGTTGATGATGACGGACTCGCGGCTGGTGATGTTGAAGACAACGGCGGTCTCGGAGCGGAGGCCCAGCTCCTTGTAGTTCTCCACCTTGGCCTTGGAGGCGTTGTAGATCACGAAGTCAGGCTCGAAGTTTTCCAGCTCCTCAGCGGTGGGCTGGATGAACATGTTCTTGATGAAGTGAGCCTGCCAGGCCACTTCCATGATGAAGCGGATGGCCATGCGGGTGTCCTTGTTGGTGCCGCAGAAAGCGTCCACCACGAACAGGCGCTTGTTGCACAGCTCGTCCTTGGCGATCTTCTTGACGGCGGCCCAGGTCTCCTCAGAGGCGGGGTGGTTGTCGTTGGGATAGCCCTCGGTGGTCCACCAGATGGTGTCTTTGGAGTTCTCATCCATGACGATGTACTTATCTTTAGGAGAACGCCCCGTGTAGATGCCGGTCATGACGTTGACAGCGCCAAGCTCGCTGACCTGGCCCTTTTCAAAGCCCTCCAGATCGGGCTTGGTCTCTTCCTCAAAGAGCATTTCGTAAGAGGGGTTGCGGACGATTTCTGTGGTTCCGGTGATGCCATACTGGGTCAAATCAATGTTTGCCATATTGCGTCTCTACCTCAGCTTTCTAGTAATTTTAGGTGGGCCACGTTAGCCCTGCTATAGTTATATAACAGAAAATGTCCCGCTGTCAAGCAGAATGTGGATTCTGGTCTAATTTTTTACGGTTTTCTTTCGTCCCTCGATGGAAATGAAGGGAAAACTTCATTCTTTTCTATGGTTCAGGGAAAAACTGCAATTTTTCGGTGATATTCAAAAAGAAAAAATACACAAAAAGTTCAAAAAACCGCCTGACTTTTTTGGTAAAAAATCAGGCGGTTTTGGTGGTAGGTCCAATGTGCAGGTTTCGCTGGAATTATTTCAGATTGAAGAAAGCCCTCTTGCCGAGATACTGGCTCACGCCGCCCAGCTCCTCCTCAATGCGCAGAAGCTGGTTGTACTTGGCCACCCGGTCGGTGCGGCTGGGCGCGCCGGTCTTGATCTGTCCGGCGTTGAGGGCCACGGCCAGGTCCGCGATGGTGGTGTCCTCGGTCTCGCCGCTGCGGTGGCTGACGATGGCGGTGTAGCCTGCCCGGTTCGCCATTTGGATGGCGTCCAGGGTCTCGGTCAGGGTGCCGATCTGGTTGACCTTGATGAGGATGGAATTGGCTACCCCCTTATTGATGCCCATGGACAGGCGGGTGGTGTTGGTGACGAACAGGTCGTCGCCCACGAGCTGCACCCGGTCGCCGATGGCGTCGGTCAGCAGCTTCCAGCCGTCCCAGTCGTTTTCGCCCATGCCGTCCTCCAGGGAGATGATGGGGTACTTGTCGGCGAAGTCGGTCCACATGGACACCAAGTCCTGCTTGGTCAGGGTCTTGCCTGCCTTGGGCAGGTCGTACTTGCCTGTCTTGTTGTTGTACCACTCGGAGGAAGCGGCGTCAATGGCGATTTTGAAGTCGTCACCGGGCTTGAAGCCTGCGGCTTCGATGGCCTGGACGATGCACTTCAGCGCGTCCTCGTCGGTGTTCAGGTTGGGGGCGTAGCCGCCCTCATCGCCCACACCGGCGGCGGGGGTGCCGTTGTCTTTCAGGACAGTTTTCAGGGTGTGGAACACCTGAGCGCACCAGCGCAGGGCCTCCCGGAAGTTGGGCGCGCCCACGGGCATGATCATAAACTCCTGGATGTCCACGTTGTTGGTGGCGTGGGCGCCGCCGTTGAGGATGTTCATCATGGGGACGGGGAGGGTTTTGGCGTTGACGCCGCCCACATACTGGTACAGCGGCAGACCCAGCGCGTTTGCCGCGCCCTTGGCGCAGGCCAGGGACGCGCCCAGAATGGCGTTGGCCCCCAGCTTGGTCTTGCTGGCGGTGCCGTCCAGTTGGATGAGGGTCATGTCGATGGCGGTTTGGTCCAGGACGTTCATGCCCCGCAGCTCCTCGGCGATCTCGTTGTTCACATGGTCCACCGCGTCCAGCACGCCTTTGCCGCCGTAGCGGTTCTTGTCGCCGTCCCGCAGCTCACAGGCTTCGTATACGCCGGTGGAGGCCCCGGAGGGAACCGCCGCCCGGCCCACGCTGCCGTCGGCCAGGTAAACCTCTACCTCGACGGTGGGGTTGCCCCGGCTGTCCATGACCTCGCGGCCGATGACATCTAAAATTTGAATGATCTGTTTCATGGGGTAAGTCTCCTTTATCATATAATATAGGTGGTTATCACAGGTTTAGTTTGCGTTCTTCAATAAGAGAATATGATATTCTGGTTATCCCTTTTACTCAGCCGTGCGCCAGAAACCCCTCCGCCACCGCCTAAAGGCGGCGGCCCTCCTCCCCTTTCAGGGGAGGCAAGGGGGGATAGTGCTTGTTATTTGCAAAAAGCACTGCCTTTCGCAAATATGTACCTGCGTCCAGCTTCATCATAATTGCTCATTGCACATTGCACATTGCAAATTGATAATTGAGCCGGGGACCGCTATGGCCCAGTCCCCGGCACAAGCTCCAAAAGAAGGGAGAAGTGAGAGAATCCTTTTGGAGAACGGTCAGCCGCCAACCGCCCCGTGAAAGTAGAGGAAGGAGGAGGAAACGGAGAGGTTAGTTCTTGCTAACTGGTGCAAGTATACGCCCTTCCTCCCCGCTTGTCAAGGGGAAAAACGGAAAAATCTCCGGCAAAGCCCCGGCAATTTGATTTTTCCCGAAAATCGAAAAGTTTTTTCAAATTTTCCTTGACGACAAAGAAAAAGTGTAGTATGATACGAAAAGCGCACTGGGAATGGTGCGCGTGCGATGACGCGGGAGATTGCGGACAAAGTCCGGTAACTTCCGCTGAGTATGTCCGAACCGGATTCGGGCGGCTGTGTTTTTGCGCTTTGTGTTCCGCGGTGCTGTGGGACCTCTGCGGCTCAGCCGACAGCTTCTGTCGGCTTTTGCTGTGACCTGGCACGATACACGCGGCGTGGTGTACAAAAACTTCCCGCCCGGAGCCACCGATTTTGGTCATGTACAATCATGTACGAAACAGGAGGAAAAACCATGGCTAACCAATCTATCCGCATTCGCCTGAAGGCTTACGACCACCAGCTCATCGACCAGAGCGCCGAGCGGATCGTCGAGACTGCCAAGCGCACCGGCGCTTCCGTCTCCGGCCCCATCCCGCTGCCCACCAAGAAAGAGGTCGTCACCATCCTGCGCGCCGTCCACAAGTACAAGGACTCCCGTGAGCAGTTTGAGCGCCGCACCCACAAGCGCCTGATCGACATCCAGAACCCCACCCCCAAGACGGTGGAGTCCCTGATGAATTTGCAGCTCCCGGCAGGCGTGGATATCGAGATCAAGCTGTAATCGGCTGTCTCCGCAAGTCCCGCGTTGGACGCGGGCATCGCAACTTTGTTGAACCCGTTTCCCGGCCTTTTTTTGAGAACCGGGAGGGTCATGTTGGAAGGCCCGGCAAGCCCAATCTGCCCCAGCGCCTTTCAACCAATAACCTTATTTAAGGAGGAAACATCAAAATGGCCAATACGCAGAAGGCAATCATTGGCAAGAAGGTCGGCATGAGCCAGATCTTCGACGCCGATGGCAAGGTCATTCCCGTCACTGTCATCGAAGCGGGCCCCTGCACCGTGGTGCAGAAAAAGACCGCCGAGAAGGACGGCTATGAAGCCGTTCAGTTGGGCTTCCTGCCCACCACCGAAAAGCACCTGACCATGGCGCAGAAGGGCCACCTGAAAAAGGCGACCGACGAGAACCTGCGGGTGCTGAAGGAAGTCAAGTTCACCGACGCCGACAAGCTGGACGTGGGCGACGTGCTGCACGCGGACGTGTTCGCCGAGGGCGAGCACATCGACGCCACCGCCACCAGCAAGGGCAAGGGCTACGCCGGCGTTATCAAGCGTCACGGCGCGCACCGCACCCCCATGAGCCACGGCGGCGGCCCTGTCCACCGTCATGCCGGTTCTATGGGCTCCACCTCTACCCCCTCCCGTATCCGCAAGGGCAAGATCGGCGCGGGTCAGATGGGCAACGAGCAGGTCACCATCAAGAACCTGGAAGTCGTCAAGGTCGATCCTGAGATCAACCTGATCGCCGTGCGGGGCGCCGTTCCCGGCCCCAAGGGCGGCATCGTGGTCCTGAAAGCCACCACCAAGGTCGTCAAGGCGAAGCAGGCCGGCGCGTCCATCAGCCTCAATCCCCAGAAGGCTTCCGGTCGTAACCCGCAGAAGGCTTCCGCGAGAACGCACTGATAAAGGGAAGGAGAGATTTTCATGCCTAAGGCTAACGTTTATGATTTTTCCGGCAATCAGACCGGCGAAATCGAACTGAACGAGGCGATTTTCGGCATCGAGCCGAACGAAGCCGCCGTTCACGCAGTGGTCAAGAACCATCTGGCCAACTGCCGTCAGGGCACGCAGTCCGCTCTGACCCGCGCTGAGGTCTCCGGCGGCGGCAAGAAGCCCTGGAGACAGAAGGGCACCGGCCGCGCCCGTCAGGGCAGCACCCGCAGCCCCCAGTGGACCCACGGCGGCATCGTGTTCGCACCCAAGCCCCGTTCCTATCGCTACACCCTGAACAAGAAGCTCAAGCGCCTGGCGCTCAAGAGCGTCCTGTCCGACAAGGCCCAGAACGGCCGCGTCTTCGTCATCGACAGCCTGGAGATGGACGAGATCAAGACCAAGAAGATGGTCAACCTGCTGGGCGCTGTGGAAGCCGGCAAGTCCGTCGTCGTCACCGACGGCGTCAACGAGAACGTCGTCCTGTCCAGCCGCAACATCCCCGGCGTTGTCACCACCCCCGCCGACATCCTGAACGTTTACGACATCGTCAACGCCAAGAGTCTGGTGGTTGACAAGGCCGCCCTGGCCACCATCGAGGAGGTTTACGCGTAATGACTGCTTATGATATGATTCGGAAGCCCGTCGTTACCGAGGCTTCTATGGCCGCCACCGCTGAGCGCAAGTACACCTTCGTGGTGGATAAGCGCGCCACCAAGAACGAGATCGCCAAGGCTGTGGAAAAGCTCTTTGACGTGAAGGTGGAAAAGGTCAACACCATCAATTACGACGGCAAGAAAAAGCGCATGGGCGCGGGCCGTCCCGGCAAGCGTCCCGACTGGAAAAAGGCCATCGTCACGCTGACCGAGGACTCCAAGACCATTGAGCTGTTTGAAGAAATGGTGTAAGGAGGGTAACGCAAATGGCTATCAAAACGTATAAGCCCACGACCCCGGCGCGCCGCAACATGACTGTGTCCGCCTTCGAGGGCGTGGATAAAAAGGCCCGGCCTGAGCGCAGCCTCACCAAGAAGCTGAAAAAGAGCGCAGGCCGCAACAACACCGGCCGCATCACCGTCCGCCATCACGGCGGCGGCAACAAGAAGATCTACCGCATCATCGACTTCAAGCGGGATAAGGCCGGCATGGCCACCGTTCTCCGCCTGGAGTACGATCCCAACCGCACCGCCAACATCGCCCTCATCCAGTATGAGGACGGCACCAAGGCTTATATCATCGCTCAGTCCGGCCTGAAGGCCGGCGACATGGTGGAGTCCGGCCCCGAGGCCGACATCAAGCCCGGCAACTGCCTGCCCCTGGCCAACATCCCCGTTGGCACCGTCATCTCCTGCATCGAAATGCACACCAACCACGGCGCACAGCTCGTGCGCGCCGCCGGTGAGCAGGCTCAGTTGATGGCCAAGGAGAACGGCTACGCCCAGGTCCGCCTGCCCTCCGGCGAGTACCGGCTCATCAAGCTGGACTGCCGCGCGGTCATCGGCGGCATCGGCAACGAGGACCACGGCAACATCCACATCGGCAAGGCCGGTCGGAAGCGCCATATGGGCGTCCGTCCCACCGTCCGCGGCTCCGTGATGAACCCCAACGACCATCCCCACGGCGGCGGCGAAGGCCGCGCCCCCGTTGGCCGTCCCGGTCCTGTCACTCCCTGGGGCAAACCCGCTCTGGGCTACAAGACCCGCGACAAGAAGAACCGTACTGAGAAGTTTATCGTTCGCCATCGTAAGACGAAGTAAGGAGGCAAGCTGGAATGAGCAGATCCGTTAAGAAAGGCCCCTTCTGCGCCCCCGAGCTGCTGAAGAGAGTCGATGAAATGAACAAGACGGGCGAGAAGAAGATCCTGAAAACCTGGAGCCGCAGCTCCACCATCTTCCCCTCCTTCGTCTCCCACACCTTCAACGTTTACAACGGGAAGCGGTTCATCCCCGTCTATGTGACCGAGGATATGGTCGGCCACAAGCTGGGCGAGTTCGCTCCCACCCGTACCTTCAAGGGCCACAGCGGTGGCAAGACCAAGTAAGGAGGAGAGCAAAATGAGTGAAGCAAAAGCAAGCCTGGACTTCGCGCGCATCTCTCCCCGCAAGGTGAATGTCGTCTGTGAGCTGATCCGGGGCAAGGACGTAGAGATGGCCACCGCCATCCTGGAGCACACCCCCAAGGCCGCCTCTGAGTACCTCATCAAGCTGGTCAAGAGCGCCGCAGCCAACGCCGAGAACAACCACGGCATGGACGCCGACAAGCTGGTGGTCAAGGCCGCCTACGCTGACGCCGGCATGACCATGAAGCGGATGCAGCCTGTTTCCAAGGGCCGCGGCTATCGCATCAACAAGAGAACTTCCCACATCACCGTCGTGGTGGCGGAGAAAGAATAAGGAGGCAGATCTATGGGACAGAAAGTGAATCCCCACGGTTTCCGCGTGGGTGTCATTAAGGACTGGGATTCCCGTTGGTATGCCCGCAGCGATAAGGTCGGTGACCTGGTCGTGGAGGACAACAAGATCCGCAAGTACCTGAAAAAGACCATGTACGCCACCGGCGTGCCGAAGATCGAGATCGAGCGGGACAACTCCAAGGTGGTCATCTATGTCCACTGCGCCCGCCCCGGCATGATCATCGGCAAGGATACCACCGAGATCGAGCGCATCCGCGGCGAAGTCGAGAAGATGATCGGCAAGCCCGTCGTCCTCAACATCGTCGAGGTCAAGCGCAACGAGGTGGACACCACCGCGCAGTTGGTTGCCGAGAATATCGCTCAGCAGCTTGAGAAGCGTACTTCTTTCCGCCGCGCCATGAAGAACTCCATCGGTCGCGCCATGCGCGCCGGCGCCAAGGGCATCAAAGTCACCCTGGCTGGCCGTCTGAACGGCGCTGAGATCGCCCGCAGCGAGTCCTATCACGAGGGCACCATCCCTCTGCAAACCCTCCGGGCTGACATCGACTACGGCTTCGCTGAGGCCGCCACCACCTATGGTCGCATCGGCATCAAGGTCTGGGTCTACAAGGGAGAGGTCCTCCAGCAGACTCTGCGGACCACCCCCCGCACCATCGACCTGTCCAAGCCCTACCGGGAGCACAGCGACCGTCCCCGTCGTGGCCGCGGCTATCGCGGCGGCGACCGCCAGAACGGTGACCGTCGTTCTTCCTACAACAACAACCGCAGCAATAACCGCCAGAACGGTACTGGCGCACCTCGCAGAGAAGGAGGAGACCGCTGATGCTGCTGCCTAAGAGAGTAAAGTACCGCAAGCAGATGCGTGGCCGTATGACCGGCAAGGCGCTGCGCGGCAATGAAGTCAACTATGGCGAATACGGCCTCCAGGCGCTGGAGCCGGCATGGATCACCTCCCGCCAGATCGAGGCCGCTCGTGTGGCCATGACCCGTTACACCAAGCGCGGCGGCAAGGTCTGGATCAAGATCTTCCCCGACAAGCCCGTCACCCAGCAGCCCGCCGAGACCCGAATGGGCAAAGGCAAAGGCTCCCCTGAGTACTGGGTCGCCGTGGTAAAGCCCGGCCGCGTCATGTTCGAGATCGGCGGCGTTTCCGAGGATGTCGCTAAGGAGGCCCTGCGTCTGGCCAGCCACAAGCTGCCCATCAAGACCAAGGTCGTCAAGAAAGCGGTAGAGGAGGTTGAGGCGTAATGAAGGCAACTGAAGTTCGCGGCATGACTCCCGCCGAGCTGGAGACCAAGCTGGATGAGCTGAAGAAGGAGCTGTTCAACCTGCGCTTCCAGAACGCTACCAACCAGCTTCACAACCCCGGCAAGATCGCCGATGTCAAGAAGGACATCGCCCGCGTCAAAACCATCATCCGTGAGAAGCAGATCGCTTCCGCAGGCCGCTAAATAGGAGGATTTATCAATGGAAAGAACTTCTTCCCGTAAAACCAGAGTCGGCCTGGTCGTTTCTGATAAGATGGACAAAACCATCGTGGTGGCCATCGCCGACCGTGTGGCTCACCCGCTGTATAAGAAGATCGTCAAGCGCACCTACAAGCTCAAGGCCCATGACGAGAACAACGAAGCCCGCGTGGGCGACCGCGTTCGCGTGATGGAGACCCGCCCCCTGTCCAAGGATAAGCGCTGGAGACTGGTCGAGATCGTCGAGAAAGCAAAGTAAGGAGGTACCGGTATGATCCAGGAAGAAACCTATCTGAAGGTCGCCGACAATACCGGCGCCAAGGTGCTGAAAACCATCCGGGTGCTGGGCGGTTCCCGGCGGAAGTATGGCAACATCGGTGATGTGGTCGTCGCCTCTGTGCGCAAGGCCACGCCCGGCGGCCAGGTGAAGAAGGGCGACGTGGTCAAGGCCGTCATCGTCCGCACCGCCAGCGGCGTCCGCCGCGCCGACGGCTCCTATGTCCGTTTCGATGAGAACGCCGCCGTCATCATCAAGGAAGACAAGACCCCCCAGGGCACCCGTATCTTTGGGCCGGTGGCTCGTGAGCTGCGCGACAAAGAGTATCTGAGGATCCTGTCCCTGGCTCCCGAAGTAATTTGAGGAGGTACCCAGGCATGAACAATATGAACGTAAAGCAGGGCGACAAGGTCGTCGTGCTGTCCGGCAAGGACAAGGGCACTGTGGGCGAGATCCTCGTCGCCATGCCCAAGAGCGGCAAGGCCGTCGTCAAGGGCGTCAACGTCTGCTCCTGCCACACCAAACCCCGTCGTCAGGGCGACGAGGGCGGCATCATCCAGAAGGAGTGCCCCATCTATGTGTCCAAAGTGATGCTGGTCTGCCCCAAGTGCGACAAGCCCACCCGCGTGGGTCACACCGTCAAGGATGTTGACGGCAAGAAGAAGAGCGTCCGCGTCTGCAAGAAGTGCGGCGCCGAAATCTGAGAAAGGAGCGGAAACTGTAATGCCTGAATTGAAGGATAAATACACGCAGGAAGTCGCTCCTGCTCTGATGCAGAAGTTCGGCTACAAGTCCGTCATGCAGATCCCCAAGCTGGAGAAGGTTGTCGTCAACTGCGGCGTGGGCGAGGCCAAGGAGAACGTCAAGGTGCTGGACGCCGTCGTCAACGACATCGCCACCATCACCGGCCAGAAGCCCGTCATCACCAAGGCCAAGAAGTCCATCGCCAACTTCAAGCTCCGTGAGGGTATGCCCATCGGCGTCAAGGTCACTCTGCGCCAGGACAAAATGTGGGAGTTTGTGGACCGCCTGTTCAACGTGGCCCTGCCCCGTGTCCGCGACTTCCGCGGCATCAACCCCGACGGCTTCGATGGCCGCGGCAACTATGCCCTGGGCGTCAAGGAGCAGTTGATCTTCCCCGAGATCGAGTACGACAAGATCGACAAGATCCGCGGCATGACCATCGCCTTTGTCACCACTGCACAGACCGATGAAGAGGGCCGCGAGCTGCTGACCATGCTGGGCGCGCCCTTCACCAAGTAAGAGAGGAGAATACACATGGCTAAACTGTCTATGAAACTCAAGCAGCAGAGAGAGCCCAAGTTCTCCACTCGCCGCTACAACCGCTGCAAGATCTGCGGCCGTCCTCACGCTTACCTGCGGGACTACGGCGTCTGCCGTATCTGCTTCCGGGAGCTGGCCTATAAGGGCGAGATCCCCGGCGTGAAGAAAGCCTCCTGGTAATCAACAAATCAGGATTTCCCATTCCGGTGCGGTGCGCCCAGCGCGTACCGCACCGGTTTGCCGGAACAATAACAAAATAAATCCGGCAGAAACCGGCGAAGGAGCGAGAAACAGAAACGCCCGGCACCGTGGAATATGCTTTCTTCTCAAAAAGAGGGGAAGTTGACCAGAGAGCCGAAGAAGTTTCTCCAAAAATTTGGAGACTTCTCCCCTTTTTTCTGTTGCTTTTTTCCGCCATTTCTGTTAGATTATATACGAGCGTCAGCCGTCAAGGAGGACCTGCCCGGTGGCGGGCAGAGCTCTGCGAAACACTGGCGCCCGGAACAGTGGAGATACAGTCCAACCCGGTCGAAACTCCCTGTAACCTTTTTTGCGTCACCGGGGTAGTCTCGGTGATTATTTTTTAGGAGGTCAGTTTATGCACATCACAGATCCCATCGCTGATATGCTTACCCGTATTCGCAATGCGAGCAACGCCAAGCATACCACTGTTGATGTCCCCGCTTCCAACATGAAGAAGTCCATCGCCAAGATCCTGCTGGAGGAAGGTTATATCAAGAACTACCAGCTCATCGACGACGGGACCCAGGGCATCATCCGCATCACGCTGAAGTACAACGGCAATGAGAAGGCCATCACCGGCCTGCGCCGGGTGTCCAAGCCCGGTCTGCGCGTCTATGCGGGCGCCAGCGAGCTGCCTAAGGTCCTCCACGGCCTGGGCATTGCCATTGTTTCCACCTCTAAGGGCGTCATGACCGACAAGGCCGCGCGGGAAGCGCATATCGGCGGCGAGGTCCTGGCGTACGTCTGGTAAGGAGGGTATCGAACTATGTCTCGAGTTGGCAGAATGCCTATCACCATCCCCGCCGGGGTGACGGTGAACGTTGCCGAGGGCAATGTCGTCACCGTGAAAGGCCCCAAGGGTGAGCTGACCCGCGGCTTTGCGCCGCAGATCGGCATCCAGGTGGAGGGTACGGAGATCATCTGCACCCGCCCCAACGACGCCAAGGAAAACCGCGCCCTGCACGGCACCACCCGTTCCATCCTGAACGGCATGGTGGTGGGCGTTTCCACCGGCTTCACCAAGGAGCTCCAGGTCAACGGTATCGGCTACCGTGTGGCCAAGGAGGGCAAGACCCTGGTGATGAATATCGGTTACTCCCATCAGGTCAAGATGGACGAGGTCCCCGGTATCACCATCGAAGTGCCCGATCCCAACAAGATCCTCATCAAGGGCTGCGACAAGCAGCAGGTCGGCCAGTTCGCCGCTGTTGTCCGCAGCAAGCGTCCTCCCGAGCCTTATAAGGGCAAGGGCATCAAGTATGCCGACGAAGTCATCCGCCGTAAGGAAGGCAAGACCGGCGCCAAGAAGAAGTAATAAGGAGGTGTGCCAATTATGATTAATCGACCCAATACCAAGGCTCAGCGCCTGAAGCGCCATAAGCGCGTCCGTGCGAAGATCTCCGGCACGCCCGAGAGACCCCGCCTGAATGTTTTCCGCAGCGAGACCAACATCTACGCCCAGGTCATCGACGATGTCAACGGCGTGACCCTGGTCTCCGCTTCCTCCCTGGAGAAGGGCTTCACCTGCGAGGGCGACAAGAAAGCCGCCGCCCGTCAGGTGGGCAAGACCGTGGCTGAGCGCGCCAAGGCCAAGGGCATCGACACCGTGGTGTTTGACCGCGGCGGTTATGTCTATCACGGCCGCGTGCAGGCCCTGGCCGAAGGCGCCCGCGAGGGCGGCCTGCAATTCTAAGCGAAGGAGGAACGAACATGCCTAGATATGAAAAAGAGGCCAGCGAATATATTGAGAAGCTGGTTTATCTGAACCGCGTCAGCAAGACCGTCAAGGGCGGCCGTGTCATGAAGTTCTCCGCGCTGATGGTCATCGGCGACGGCAAGGGCCGCGTGGGTTATGGCCTGGGCAAGGCCGCTGAGGTGCCCGAAGCCATCCGCAAGGGCATTGAGGACGCCAAGAAGAACATGATCACCGTGTCCATGTCCGGCACCACCATCCCCCACGAGGTCATCGGCGAGTTCTCCGCTGGCCGCGTGCTGATGAAGCCCGCTGCCCCCGGTACCGGCGTCATCGCCGGCGGCCCTGTCCGTGCCGTCATGGAGGCCGCTGGTATCTCCGACATCCGTACCAAGTGCCTGCGCTCCAACACCCCGCAGAACGTGGTCTCCGCCACCTTCGCCGGCCTGAAGAGCCTGCGTACTCCTGAGCAGGTCGCCAAGACCCGCGGCAAGAACGTGGAAGAGCTGTAAGGAGGAACCGACAATGGCAAATCTGAAAATTAAGCTCGTCAAGAGCCTGAACGGTCGCATCGCCCCCCACAAGGCGACTGCCGCCGCCCTGGGCCTGCGGAAGATCGGGGACGTGACTGTCCAGCCCGACAACGCCGCCACCAGGGGCAAGATCGCACAGATCGGTTACCTGCTCCAGGTCACCGAAGAACAGTAAGGAGGGCCAGAACATGGAACTTTACAACCTGTCTCCCGCGCCCGGCTCCACCTCCGCCCCCAAGCGCAAGGGCCGCGGCGCCGGTTCCGGCAACGGTAAGACCGCTGGCCGTGGTCACAAGGGCCAGAAGGCCCGTTCCGGCGGCGGCGTCCGCATCGGGTTCGAGGGCGGCCAGATGCCTCTGGCCCGCCGTATCCCCAAGCGCGGCTTTAACAACATCTTTGCCAAGCGCCTGGACGCTGTCAACGTCTCCGCGCTGAACAAGTTTGAGGACGGCTCCACCGTCAACCTCCAGACCCTGCTGGACGCGGGGGTCCTGACCCAGTGCAAGTACGGCGTGAAAGTGCTGGGCAACGGTGAGATCACAAAGAAGCTGACCGTCCAGGCCACTGCTTTCTCCGCCTCCGCCAAGGAGAAGATCGAAGCCGCAGGAGGAAAGGCTGAGGTGATCTAAATGATTGAGACGATTCGCAACGCCTGGAAGGTTCCAGAACTGCGCAGAAAACTCATCTACGTTGCTTTCATCTTGGTCATTTTCCGCCTGGGGAACAACATCCCCGTCCCCTTCATCGACACCACCGGGTTGGAGAGCTACTTCACTGCCGCTTCCAACAACATCCTGGGCCTGATGAACGTCATGTCCGGCGGTTCCTACAGCCGGGCCACCATGCTGGCGCTGTCCATCCAGCCTTATATCAACGCCTCCATCATCATCCAGTTGCTGACCGTTGCCATTCCCGCCCTGGAGCGGATGCAGCGGGAAGGCGGCGAGGCTGGGCGGAAACGCCTGGAGCAGATCACCCGGTACACCACCCTGGGTCTGGGCCTGCTGCAAGGCTTCGGCTACTATATGCTGATCCGTTACAACAGCCTGCTGGAGGATGAGTCCATTTGGGCGGCCATCGTCATCATCGCCACCTTTACCGCCGGTTCCGTCTTTGTCATGTGGCTGGGCGAGCAGATCACCGAGAACGGTGTGGGCAACGGCATTTCCATTCTGCTGTTCGCCGGTATCATCTCCCGTGTGCCCAACGCTGTCTACTATATGTACGTGGGCGCGAAGAACTGGATCAGCGGCGACACCGACGCTGACCTGGTGCTGCACCCCGCCTTTATCCCGGTCATCATCATCGGTGTGGCGGCGATCCTCATCGCTGTAGTGTTCATCACCCTGTCCGAGCGGCGCATCCCCGTCCAGTACGCCAAGCGCGTGGTGGGCCGGAAGATGTACGGCGGTCAGTCCACCACCATCCCCATGAAGGTGAATATGTCCGGCGTTATGCCCATCATCTTCGCCCAGACCATCGCCTCCCTGCCCGCCACCATCGCGGCCTTTGTGCCCAGCCTGGCCAACTCCTGGTTCATGCAGGTGTTTGACACGGATACGGTGCTCTACAACGTGATTTACGTGCTGCTCATCGTCGGGTTCGCCTACTTCTACGCCACGATTCAGTTCAACCCCGTGGAAGTGGCCAACAACCTGAAAAAGCAGGGCGGCTTTATCCCCGGCTTCCGGGCGGGCCGTCCCACCGCCGAGTTCCTGAGCAAGGTGCTGAACCGCATCACTCTGTTCGGCGCGATCTACCTGGCGGTCATCGCCGTCATCCCCAACATCACCGGCGCGATCTTCAACGTCTCTGCCCTGGCAATCGGCGGCACCTCCGTTCTGATCGTCGTTTCCGTGGCGCTGGAGACCCAGCGGGCGCTGGAAGCGCAGATGATGATGAAGCAGTACAAAGGCTTCCTGGGCTAAGAGAAAGGTGGAAGAGCAATGAAACTGATTCTTTTGGGCGCACCCGGCGCGGGTAAAGGCACCCAGGCTGAGATCATCAGCAAGAAGCTGAACATCCCCACCATTTCCACCGGCAACATCCTCCGGGCCGCTGTGAAAAACGGCACCCCCGTGGGGCTGAAAGCCAAGGAGTATATGGACGCCGGCAAGCTGGTGCCCGATGAGGTCATCATCGGCGTCATCAACGAGCGGCTCCAGGAGGCGGACTGCCAGAAGGGTTATATCCTGGACGGCGTGCCCCGCACCATCGCTCAGGCCGAGGCTATGGAGGCCGCAGGCATCACCTTCGACGCCGTGGTATCCATCGAGGTCTCCGACGAGGAGATCGAGCAGCGCATGACCGGGCGCCGTACCTGCCTGGCCTGCGGCGCCACCTACCATGTGGTGGCCAACCCGCCCAAGGTGGACGGCGTCTGCGACCTGTGCGGTCAGGCTCTGACCCAGCGCAAGGACGACAAGCCCGAAACCGTCAAGGCCCGCCTGGTCACCTACCACGAGCAGACCGAGCCGCTGAAGGGCTTCTACGAGGCCCGTGGCCTGCTGAAGGTCGTCCCCAACCAGGGCGGCATCGAGGCCACCAACGCCGCGATCATGAAAGTCCTGGGCGAATAATGGCTGCGGTACTGCGTCTGGTGCCGGTGGAAGAACACCGGCGGAAGATGATGCGCAAGGCCGGTAAGCTCTCCGGCGAGGCGCGAGCTTACGCCGCCTCGCTGGTGCGGCCCGGCATCACCACCAAGGAGATCGACAAAGCGCTCTATAAGTTCATCCGCAGCCACGGCGGGTACCCCAACTTCTACCACCTGTACGGTTTCCGGGGCAGCGCCTGTATGTCCATCAACGATGAGATCATTCACGGCGTTCCCGGCAACCGGCGGCTGGAGGAGGGAGACATCATCTCCATCGACACGGGGGCCTGCGTGGGGGATTACCACCTGGATAAACAGGGCGCGCCCCACGGCGGATTCCACGGCGACTGCGCCGGGACCTACCCGGTGGGCAAAATCAGCCCGGAGGCCCAGCGGCTCATCGACGTGACGGAGCAGTCCTTCTGGGAGGGCATCCGCAACGCCGTGGCCGGGAATCGGGTCTCGGACATCTCCAGAGGCGTGCAGCAGTACGTGGAGGGCAATGGATTTTCCATTGTCCGGGAGTTTGTGGGCCATGGCATCGGCAACGAGGTCCATCTGGCCCCGGAGGTCCCCAACTACGTGCTAAACCACTACCCGGAGGGCAACCCCAGGCTGAAAAAAGACATGACCATCGCCGTAGAGCCGATGGTCAACGCCGGAACGGCAAAAATTCGCAAGAAAATTATGCCCGACGGCTGGGAAGTGATCCTGACCGCAGACGGCCAGCTCGCTGCCCATTACGAAAATACCATTCTCATCACAGAGGGAGAACCTGAGGTCCTGACCCTGTGCGGAGACTGATATATGCAAGACATCCACCCCTACGAAATCGTTCTCTCCTTAGCCGGCCATGATGAAGGAAAGCTGTTCGTTGCCATTGGCAGCGACGGCGACTATCTCTTGCTGGCGGACGGAAAGGGGAGAAAGCTGGACGCGCCCAAACGGAAAAAGCGCAAGCATCTCCGGGGCGTGGGAACCAGCGCACATCCGGCAATCCAACGATTGCAGAGAGGCGAGCCGGTCACTGATAAGCAAATCCGTTGTGCCCTGGCCGCCTTCCGCGAATCAGAACATCCCAACTTTTAGGAGGCCGCTCTCATGTCCAAAGAAGATATGATCGAACTGGAGGGTGTTGTCGTTGAGGCGCTGCCCAATACCACCTTTATGGTTGACATTGGCAAGGGCCACACCATTCTGGCCCACATCTCCGGCAAGCTCCGCATGAACTATATCAGGATCCTCCCTGGGGATAAGGTGACAGTCCAGATGTCCCCTTATGATCTGACCCGCGGCCGGATCACCTGGAGAAGCAAATGAACCTGATCCACATCGTCGTCAGGTGCGGTGGAGGAAGCCCTCTGGACAAGGGAACCCTTCACGCAGCAAAACAGGAGGTAAAACGATGAAAGTAAGACCGTCCGTTAAGCCCATGTGCGAAAAGTGCAAGATCATCAAGCGCAAGGGCAGAGTTATGGTGATTTGTGAAAATCCCAAACACAAACAGCGTCAAGGCTAATAAGGAGGTGTATTGATAAATGGCACGTATTTCCGGCATCGACCTGCCCCGTGATAAACGAATCGAGATCGGCCTGACCTATATCTATGGTATCGGCCTGACCAGCTCCAAGAAGATCCTGGCCGCCACCGGCATCAACCCCGACACCCGCGTTCGGGACCTGACCGAGGCAGAAGAGTCCGCCCTGCGTGAAGAGATCGGCAAGCACTACACCGTCGAAGGTGATCTGCGCCGTAACGTCGCTATGGACATCAAGCGCCTCATCGAAATCGGCTCCTATCGTGGCACCCGTCACCGCAAGAGCCTGCCCGTCCGTGGTCAGCATTCCAAGAACAATGCCCGTACCCGCAAGGGCCCCAAGAAGACCATTGCTAACAAGAAGAAGTAAAGGAGGGATATACAATGGCCGCTAACAAGAAGAAGGTCGTGCGCAAGCGCAAAGACCGTAAGAGTGTGGAGAAGGGCGCAGTGCATATCCGCTCCTCTTTCAACAACACAATGGTTACCATCACCGACACCCAGGGCAACGCCCTTTCCTGGGCTTCCTCCGGCGAGATGGGCTTCCGTGGTTCCCGGAAATCCACTCCCTACGCCGCCCAGACCGCTGCCGAGACCGCTGCCAAGGCCGCTATGGAGTTTGGCCTGAAGAGCGTCGAGGTCTATGTGAAGGGTCCCGGCGCCGGCCGTGAGGCTGCCATCCGTGCGCTCCAGGCCGCCGGTCTGGAGGTCACCATGATCAAGGATGTCACCCCCGTTCCCCATAATGGCTGCCGTCCTCCCAAGAGAAGACGTGTCTGATCGCAGCAAAGGAGGATATTGAAACATGGCAAGAAATATGCAGCCCATTGCCAAGCGCTGCAAGGCGCTGGGCCTGTCCCCCGCAGTGATGGGGTATTCCAAAAAAACCACCAACCGCAACCCCAAGGGCCAGATGCGTCGCAAGCAGTCTGAGTACGGGATGCAGCTCAACGAGAAGCAGAAGGTCAAGTTCGTCTATGGCGTTCAGGAGAAGCAGTTCCACGCCTACTACGAGAAGGCCGCTGCCGCCAAGGGCATCACCGGCGAGGTCCTGCTGACCACCCTGGAGCGCCGCCTGGACAACGTGGTGTTCCGCGCCGGTTTCGCTATGACCCGCCGCGAGGCCCGTCAGTTGGTTTCCCATGGCCATTTCCTGGTCAACGGCAAGTCGGTCAACATCCCCTCCTACCTCATCAAGGCTGGGGACACCGTCGAGGTCAAGGCCAAGAGCCGCTCTTCCGTGAAGTTCAAGCGCTTCCTGGGCGAGGACGCCATCGCCGTCACCCTGCCCGCGTGGATCGATCGCCCTGTCAAGGACGACCTGAAGGTTAATATTGTTCGTCTGCCTGAGCGTGCCGACATCGACTTCCCCGTGGAAGAGCACCTCATCGTCGAGCTTTACTCTAAGTAATTAGTAACCCTCAGATATTGGTGAGCTGTCAAACCAACAAGGTACGTCTCGTACCGCAGATGAGGAGGGTAAAACTTATATGGTAGAAATCGAAAAGCCGCGCATTGAGTGCATCGAAGACCCTGGCGACAATTCGTATGGTAAATATGTTGTCGAGCCGCTGGAGCGGGGGTATGGTACGACCCTGGGCAACGCCCTGCGCCGTATCCTGCTCAGCTCCCTGCCCGGCACCGCCGTGACTACCATCAAAATCGCCGGTGTGCAGCACGAGTTCTGTACCATCCCCGGCGTGAAGGAAGACGTAACGCAGATCGTCCTCAACGTCAAGCAGATCATCGCCAAGCTGCACGGCAACGGCACCAAGCGGGTGTATATCCAGGCCAGCGGCGAGGGCAAAGTCACCGCCGGGGACATCAAGTCCGACGGCGAGGTGGAGATCCTCAACCCGGATCTGCTCATCGCCACCCTGGGCGCTGACGCTACCCTGAACATGGAACTGACCCTGAGCCAGGGCCGGGGCTATGTGCCCGCCGAGCGGAACAAGCCCGCGCAGACCATCATCGGCGTTATCCCGGTAGATTCCATCTATTCCCCGGTCATCAAGGTCAACTACACGGTGGAGAACACCCGTGTTGGCAACATGACCGACTACGATAAATTGACCCTGGAGGTCTGGACGGACGGCACCATCTCCGCGCGGGACGCCGTTTCGCTGGGCGCAAAGATCCTCTGCGACCACTTCGTCCTCTTTACCGACCTGTCTGACACAGTGGGCACCCGCTCCACCGTGGTGGAAAAGCCGGAGACCCAGCACGACAAGATGCTGGAAATGACCATCGAAGAGCTGGACCTGTCCGTGCGCTCCTTCAACTGCCTGAAGCGCGCCAACATCAACACCGTCGAGGACCTGATCTCCAAGACCGAGGACGAGATGATGAAGGTTCGGAACCTGGGCCGCAAGAGCCTGGAAGAGGTCATGAACAAGCTGGCCATGATGGGCCTGAGCCTGTCCAAAGAGGAGAACAACTGACCTGCCTCCCCTACCGGGGCCTTGCGGCCCCTGGGGGGCGACCCACGCAACTATTACGCCTGAACCCTCAGGCTGCCCGAAGGAGTGAACAATCATGTCCGGTTATCGTAAACTTGGCAAGACTTCCGATCAGCGGAAGGCCATGCTGCGGCAGTTGACCACCGACCTGCTGACCTACGGCAAGATCAAGACCACTGTCACCCGCGCCAAGGAAGTCCAGTCCATCGCTGAGAAGATGATCACCCTGGCCAAGAAGAACGACCTGGCCGCTTATCGTCAGGCTCTGGCCTATCTGACCGTGGAGGATACCGCCAAGAAGCTCTTCGACCAGATCGGTCCCCAGTACGCCGACCGCAACGGCGGTTACACCCGTGTGGTGCGCATCGGCTGCCGCCGGGGCGACGCCGCTGAGCTGGCTTACCTGGAGCTGGTGTAAACCAGAAGGTTTCCGAAACAAGTAAAACGTCCGACTGTTTGACAGCCGGACGTTTTTTGTTGTTTTTACTGTTGGGTATTCCCTTAAATCAGACTTATCGCTAATTTCAGCGTGAAACCCCTCCACCATGCTTCGCATGGTCCCCCTCCGCCGTCAAGCGGCACTTCCGAAGCTGCGCTTCTCCCTGCGACACCGCCTAAAGGCGGCGGCCCTCCTCCCCTTTGCGACTCGCATGGCCCCAAAGGGCCATAGCTCCCTGCATTTGCGCTAAAAGAGGAGTTGGCCATTCGGCCAGCGCTTCACAGGGGCGGCAAGAGAGGATAGTGCTTGTCGTTTGGTGCGTTTTTTGTTCGACAGATGTGGAACTTCAGCAGAAAATTTCACATTCTAGCCACTAAAATGTGTGGTTGATTCAAAGGGATAATCGGATTTCAATTTTCAGTTGAGTGACTGGTTCCACCCGTGCCACAGGGGACCACTCCCCTGCCCCAGGTCCAGCATGGCCTCCAGCGCCCCGGTGAGGTAGGCTTTGGCCTCGGCCACCGCGTTCTCCAGCGTCAGGCCCTTCGCCAGGCCGCTGGCGATGGCGGAGGAGAGGGTGCAGCCGGTGCCGTGGGTGTTGGGGTTGTCGATGCGCTGGCCCCTGTACCAGTGGGCCTCGCCCTGCCAGTAGAGCAGGTCGTTGGCGTCGCCGGTGCTGTGTCCCCCCTTACAGAGGACGGCGCAGCCACATTCCTCGCTGATGACGCGGGCGGCGGCGACCATATCCTCCGCCGTGTGGATGCTGCGCCCGGAGAGCACCTCCGCCTCGGCCAGGTTGGGGGTTGCCAGAGTCGCCAGAGGGAGCAGGCGGCTTTTCAGCGTTTGAATGGCCTCTTCCGAAATAAGCCTGGAGCCGGAGGTGGACACCATCACCGGGTCCACCACCAGGTTTTCCACACGGTACTCGGTCAACTTATCCGCAATCGTTTCGATCAGCGGCGCGGAGGACACCATCCCGGTTTTGACTGCCTGGGGGCGGATGTCGGTGAATACGCAGTCGAGCTGCCGGGCCAGAAAGTCCGGCGTGACCTCCTGTACCCCATAAACGCCGGTGGTGTTCTGGGCGGTCAGGGCGGTGATACAGCTCATGCCGTAGACCCCGCAACAGGTCATGGTTTTCAGGTCGGCCTGGATACCGGCCCCGCCGGAGCAGTCGCTCCCGGCGATGGTCAGCGCAATGGGCAGCTTCATAGTGTCCTCCCCTCCCCTACTGTCTGTTTCGCCAGGGCCAGCATGTGCCGGGTGGCGGCGGCTGGGTCTGGCTGTGCAAACAGAGCGCTGATGACGGCCACGCCGTCGATGCCCGTCCCCGCCAGGGACAGCACGTTGTCCGCATTGATGCCGCCGATGGCCACCACCGGCAGGGGCGTGGCGGCGCAAATCTCGGAAAGCCCCTGATGGGTCAGCACCGTCACGTTGGGCTTGGTGTGGCTGCCGAACACCGCGCCGGAGCCGAAGTAGTCGCACCCCGCCGCAAGCGCGGCTTTGGCCTCGGCTACGTTGTGGACGCTGGTGCCGATCCACTTGTCCGGCCCCAGAATGGCCCTGGCCTGTTGAATGGCCATGTCGTCCTGGCCCACATGAACGCCGTCGGCGTCCACCGCCTTGGCAACGGCCACGTTGTCGTTGATGATGAGGGGCACATCATACCTGGCGCAGAGGGGCTTTAGCTCCCAAGCCAGCCGGAGAAAATCCTTGTCCTCCAGCTCCTTTTCCCGAAGCTGGAGGCAGGTGGCCCCGGCGGAAAGCACCTGCTCCACCGGTTCCGTCAGCGACTGGCCGGGGCGGAGCCAGCTCCGGTCAGTGATGGCGTAGAGGAGCATTGCCTCACGGACAGATCTCATTGTGTCACCGCCTTTTTAATTAGCAATTAGCAATGTGCAATGTGCAATGGTGGGGAAACCAGTCATTGCTAATTGCACATTGCACATTCAGCAGCCCTCCCCAAGGCGGAGGACTGCCGTATAGTGGTTCGATTCAGGGAACAACGACCTTACAGGATATCAATGTACTCCCCTGCCAGCGCCTTGTTCATGCTGCGCACGGCGCAGAACTTGCCGCACATGGAGCAGGTGTCGTCGTGCTCCGGGCTGCGGTCGGCGCGGATGGCTTTGGCGGTCTCCGGGTCGATGGCGCACTCCCACTGGGCGTCCCAGTCCAGCTTCTGCCGGGCCTCGGCCATTTTGTCGTCGATGTCTCTGGCGTGGGGGATGCCCTTGGCGATGTCGGCGGCGTGGGCGGCGATGCGGCTGGCGATGATGCCCTGCTTCACGTCCTCCACGTTGGGCAGCGCCAGATGCTCCGCCGGGGTGACGTAGCACAGGAAGGCCGCGCCGGACATGGCGGCAATGGCCCCGCCGATGGCGGAGGTGATGTGGTCGTAGCCGGGGGCGATGTCCGTCACCAGCGGGCCGAGGACGTAGAAGGGCGCGCCCATGCAGATGGTCTGCTGGACCTTCATGTTGGCGGCGATCTGGTCCATGGGGACGTGGCCCGGCCCTTCCACCATCACCTGCACGTCCTTCTCCCAGGCTCGCTTGGTCAGCTCGCCCAGGCGCACCAGCTCCTCGATCTGGCACACGTCGGTGGCGTCAGCCAGACAACCGGGGCGGCAGGCGTCGCCCAGGGAGATGGTCACGTCGTACTCCCGGCAGATGTCCAGAATCTCGTCGTAGTACTCATAGAAGGGATTCTCGTTGCCGGTCATGCACATCCAGGCGAAGATCAGGCTGCCGCCCCGGGAGACGATGTTCATCTTCCGCTTGTGCTTGCGGATCTGCTCGATGGTCTTGCGGGTGATGCCACAGTGGAGGGTGACGAAGTCCACGCCGTTTTCCGCGTGGAGCCGCACCACGTCGATGAGGTCTTTGGCGGAAAGAGTGGCCAGGTCCCGCTGGTAATGGATGACCGCGTCATAGACCGGCACCGTGCCGATCATGGCGGGGCACTCGTGGGTCAGCTTGCAGCGGAAGGGCTCGGTGTTGCCGTGGCTGGACAGGTCCATGATGGCCTCGGCCCCCATGTTGACCGCCTCCATCACCTTCTGCATTTCGATGTTGTAGTCTTTGCAGTCCCTGGAGACGCCCAGGTTCACGTTGATTTTGGTGCGGAGCATGGAACCGACGCCCTCCGGGTTCAGACAGGTGTGGTTCTTGTTGGCGGGGATGACCACCTTACCGGCGGCCACCAGCTCCCGGAGCTTCTCCGGCTCCATGTACTCCTTCTCGGCCACGGTTTTCAGCTCCGGGGTCAGGATGCCCTGGCGGGCGGCGTCCATCTGTGTGGTGTAAGTTCTCATGGCAATGTGTTCCTTTCTTTTTTGAGAAATTGCCGCCGCGGGAGGAAAGAAAAAAGCTGTGAGACTGCCATTGACACTCTCACAGCGGTTTTACCGTGATCCATATCCCTACGCTGGCATTATCCAAACAGGTCGTCAGGGTCGAGACGGGTCTGCGTCTCCTCTCAGCCTGCATCCGCAAGCTCCCCTTTGGGTTGTACCTCTATCTTATACCTGCGCGGGGAAATATGCAAGGTTTTTTTCAGTAGTTGGGGGTTGCGTTTCGTCACAGAATCGGTGCAGGAAGAAATGTTTTCTCGCTCACCTGTAGGGGCGGCCCTTGGCCGCCCGCAGAAACCACTATCTTACCCAGGGCGGCGGAGCGCCGCCCTACAAAAAAGTGAAAGTTTTCCACACAATTTGGAATTGCTTTCACATTTGTTTCGTTTGTTCAACGTTTGGCCTCCCGGCTGATGAGGAAATAGGGCAGCGCCACGAACCCCCCGCCGCCGATGCAGTTGCCCACCGTCACCAGCAGCAGATTCGTAACGTAGCCCGCCAGAGTGACGCTCTCCCCCATGGGGTTCAGCAGGGCCACGCCGATGATGCTCATGTTGGCAACGCTGTGCTCAAAGCCGCAGGTCATGAAAATCAGGATACACCAGACCACCATCACCAGCTTGGCGCACTCGTTTTGCAGCCGGAAGCTGCACCACACCGCCAGACACACGCAGATGTTGCACAGGATGCCGCGTACCACCATCTCCACCGGTGAAAGGGCCACCTTCGCGGCGGCGGAGGCGGCGAAATAGGCGGCGACGGCCTCCGTGCTGCCCGCGCCGGAGAGGGCGTAGAGGGCGATCGTTAGCCAGGAACCGGCCAGGTTCCCCAGCCAGCAGACCGCCCACAGCGTCAGCGTTTGGCCCCACCTGACCTCCCCCGCCAGAGAAGCCGCCGTCATGGTCAGGTTGTTGCCGGTGAACAGCTCGCACCCGGCGGTGATGACCAGGCTCAGTGCCGCTGAAAAGGTCAGCGCCGCCAGCAGCTTGGGCGCGCCGAACCCGGCGGCGGTCAGCAGCCCGCCCACGGTCATGGATAGCAGACTGCCGAAGGTGATGAACATCCCCGCCAGCATGGAGGAGACGAAAAAGCCCAGCGGGTTGCGCTCCAGCAGCTTTATCTTAGCGCGGGCGGCGTTGCAGAGGGCGGAATAGGTGTCCTGATACATGGTGCAGTTCCCCTTTATGTTCTCTGTTGGTTCACTTTTTGTAACTATGGGGATGATAGCATAAGGCCCCTTTGCCTGTCAATGGGAGTATCAACACAATATTTCTGTCCGCGAACAGGCTGTGTTTTGGACGAAAAACCCGAACTGTGGGCCGTTCTCCCGCCCGTTTGACAGAAAAGGGCCTTGTTATTTTCCAAAAGAGCTTATATAATAAAGAGTACAAAGAGTACAAACCGATTGTAAAGGAGGGAGCGCAATGCCCCGTGGGTTTATTCGCGGCCCGTTGGATGTCCGCTTATTGATTCTCTATATCCTGGCCCGGCTCAGCCTGCCCATCGACAGGGACCACCTGCTGGACCTGGCCCTCTGCGACGAGGGAATCGACTACTTCCAGTTCGCTGAGGCCCTGACCAGCCTCATCAACACCGGCCACGTCCAGGAGGACGAAAATCACCTGCTGGCCATCACCCAGAAGGGGCGGGCCAACGGTTCGGTCTGCGAGGATGAGCTGGCCTACTCCGTCCGGCTCAAATGCGACCGCAGCACGGCGGAGATGAACAAGATCCTCCAGCGGCGGAACCAGGTGCGCGCTTCCCTGCTCCCCCGGTCGGACGGCGGCGTCACCGTGCGCATGGCGCTGGACGACGACACGGGCAACCTGATGACCCTGGAGATGCTGGCCCCCGACCAGAAGGAGGGGGAGCGTCTGGCGGCGGCCTTCCGGGACCGGCCCGACATCCTGTATAACACACTTCTCTCTGTTTTATTAGACGAACCAAAGGACGGCTGATATCATGCAGGAACCCCTGCTGTTTGGGACGCCGCTGACGCTGGCGTTCCTCTACTTCGTCTGGTACTCTGTGCTGGGCTGGGCCATGGAGACTACCTACTGTTCCATCGGGCAAAAGCACTTTGTCAACCGGGGCTTTCTCCATGGCCCCTTCTGCCCCATCTACGGGGTGGGCGCGCTGCTGATGGTGTTGGGCCTGAGCCACTTCATGGGGAACATCCCCCTGTTCCTGGCGGCGTCCATCGTCACCATGTCCGCCTGGGAGTACTTTGTGGGCTGGGTGCTGGAAACAACCACCCACATCAAATATTGGGATTATTCCAACGAAAAATACAACCTCAAGGGCCGCATCTGCCTGAGAAATTCCCTGATTTGGGGGCTGGTGTCCTATGTGGCCCTGTACTGGATTCACCCCCAAACCGTGCGGTTGTTCAGCGGCCTGAGCAGCACCGCCCGGTGGGTGCTCACCGGGGTGCTGGCGGCAGTGCTGCTGACCGATACCGTTACCACCATCCGCAGCCTGGCTCTGACCACCATGTTCCTGAACCGGGCCGAGGCCACTCGGCTGGAGATGGAGGCCAAGCGAAAGGAGCTGCGGCAACTCAGCCAGCAGCGGGCGGAAGAACTGCGTCAGGTCAGCCAGCAGCGGGCGGAAGAACTGCGTCAGGTCAGCCAGCAACGGGCGGAAGAACTGCGTCAGGTCAGCCAACAGCGCACAGAAGAGCTGCGCCAGACCAGCCAGCAGAAGGTGGAAGAACTGGCCCTCCAGACCGCTCTGCTCAAGCTGGAGCTGCAACAGAAAAACCTGCTGGAAGAGGCCGCCCACCACTCCCGGCGGTTCTTCCGGCATTATAACAGCATGACCTCCACCGCCTACCGCCGCTCCTTGCAGCGCATCCGCCAGAGCGGGGAGCAGTTCCGGGAGTACCGCGCCCAGCGCATGAAAGAGCTCAAGCAGAAAAACCAAACGAGGAAGGATGACTAACATGACACCCAAGGAAATTTCCTATGAACATCTCGCCCGCACCATCCTGAAAAACATGGAGAAGCGGAACTTCACCGGCAGCTACGCTCCCACCGCCGAGGACGCTGTGGAGCAGATCAAGGCCCTGCTGCAACCCGGCCTGACCGTGGCCAACGGCGGCAGCATGACTCTGGGAGAGCTGAGCTTCCAGGAGCTGGCGGAGCGGGCGGGCTGCACCTACATCGACCGGGCCGCCGCCAAGACCCCCCAGGAGAAGCGGGAGATTTACGCCCGGACCACCCTCAGCGACCTGTACTTCCTCAGCGCCAACGCCATCACCGTGGCGGGGGAGCTGGTGAACGTGGACGGCACCGGCAATCGGGTGGCCTGCCTGACCTACGGCCCGGAGCGGGTGGTGGTCGTGGCCGGGATGAACAAGGTCTGCAAGGACCTGCCCTCCGCCATGGAGCGCATCAAGGTGCAGGCCGCGCCCCCCAACTGCGTCCGGCTGGACATGAAAACGCCTTGCAGCGTCACCGGCGTCTGCGCCGACTGCCACAGCGAGGACTGCATCTGCTGCGCCACCGTCATCACCCGGCACAACCGGACCCCTGGCCGCATCCATGTGATACTGGTGGGGGAGGAATTAGGGTTCTGAGTGTTCCCAAATACCGCAAAAAGGACAGCCCGCAGGCTGTCCTTTTTGCATATCCAAATGACGTAAAATCACAGCTTTTTCAACCGTTCGATGGTCTTGACAAAATACTCCGGCAGAGGACATTCCACCTCCACCGGCTCCCCGGTGGTGGGGTGAATAAACCGCAGCCGTTTGGCGTGGAGGCATTGTCCCGCCAGTCCCGGATAGGGCTTCTTGCTGCCGTAGACCGTGTCCCCCAGAAGGGGGTGGTGGAGGTAGGCCATGTGGACGCGGATCTGGTGGGTGCGGCCCGTCTCCAACTGGCACTCCACACGGGTATAGCCGTTGTACCGCTCCAGCACCCGCCAGTGGGTGACGGCCCGCTTGCCTCCGGCGGTGACGGCCATTTTTTTGCGGTCCGTCCTGTGCCGGGCGATGGGAGCGTCCACTGTGCCGGAATCTTCGGTTAAATTGCCAACCACGATGGCCTCGTAGGTGCGGGCCAGGGTGTGGTCCTGGAGCTGAGCGGCCAGGGCCAGGTGTGCGTTGTCGTTCTTGGCCACGATGATGAGGCCGCTGGTGTCCCGGTCAATGCGGTGGACAATGCCAGGACGCAGCACGCCGTTGATTCCAGAGAGTGATTTTCCACAGTGATATAACAGTGCGTTGACGAGCGTTCCGTCTGGGTGGCCCGGCGCGGGGTGGACTACCATGCCCACCGGCTTGTTGACCACCACCACGTCGTCGTCCTCATAGACGATTTCCAGGGAAATGTCCTGGGGAACCACGTCCAGCGGCTCCGGCTCCGGCAGCGTGACCTCCAGCAGGTCGCCCACCTCCAGCCGGGCATTTTTTTTGAGTTTTTTGCCGCAGGAGGTCACCAGACCCTGTTCCAGCAAACGCTGGGCGGCGGAGCGGGTCAGCCCCTCCACAGAGCGGGCCAGGAACTGGTCTGCCCGTTCTCCGGCGCAGTCGGCGGTCAGGGTCAGGGCGCTCATTTCCACAGATCCCTCTCGCCCTTCGGCTCTTTCGGCTCCAGCTTCTCCCAGAAGAAGAACACGTAGCACAGCACTAAAATGCCGCCCACCACCACGCAGCAGTCCGCCACGTTGAACACCGCGAAGTTGACGAACAGCACTTGGATCATGTCGGTGACGTAACCCAGAAACAGCCGGTCAATAAGATTGCCCGCGGCTCCGGCCATGACCAGGGTCAGGGGCCACTTTCCCCAAGGGTGCGTAAAAATCAGGTTTTTTGCCAGCACGACAGCCAGAGCGACGGTGGCTGCCAGCGACACGATGGTCAGCAGCCCCGTCCGCCCGCTGAAGGAGGAAAAGGCCATACCGGTGTTCTGCACATAGGTCAGCCCCACCACGCCGGGGAGGAGCACCACCTGCTCCCCTAGGGCGAGAGCGGCGCGGGTGGCGGCCTTAACGCCCTGGTCCAGGCCCACCAGCAGCCCGGCCACGATAAAGTACCACATAGGCTTATCCTTTCCGCCGGTCGCTGAGGTAATAGGGCTTCATCAGCGACTTCTGCTCAGTAGAGTCTTTCTGCCGCTCCGGGCGCTCCGTCCGGGGCGGGCGGTTCTTTTTGCCCTGGTTGGCCGGATGCTGCCGGGACTTGTTTCCGCCAGTCTGCTTTTGGGCGGCGGCGGACTTGGAGGGCTGCTGCCGGGTCTGTTTTCCGCCAGACTGCTTTTGAGGGGCAGATTTCCCAACCGATTGCTTTTGAGGTGCGGATTTCTGCTTGCCCTCCTGCTGTTGCGGGGCGGATTCCGGCTTCTGCCGGGAGGTTTGCTTGCCGGAGGACTTTTTGCCGGACTTTCCGGCGCTTTTCCCAGTGGATTCCGGCTCCTCCCGCCGCTCCGGGCGGTACTTTTCGGGGATCTCCTTCCGGTCCGAGAACAGCCGGTCGGTGGCGTCCCGTGCAGGGGCGTCCAGCTTTCGGCTGGTGTCCACGGTGCGGCTGCCGAAGGTCTCCTTTAGCTCCACGTTGGGCAGCAGCGAGACGCTGCTCAGGGAGGGGATGACTTTTTTCTCTGGGCGCTTGTACCGCCGATGGAGAATGTCGTTGCTGTCGAAGGTGCGGGCCGGTTCGGCGGGCTGCTCCTCCCGCTTGGGCAGCAGGTCGGGGATGGGCACCACCGGCTCCGGTTGCGCCGGTTTCTGGGCCTTTTTGCCCTTCTTCTTGGTTTTGGATTTTTCAGGCGCAGAAGCGCTCTCAATGGGAGCGGTGGCAGTCTCCTGAGGGACGGATTTGGTCTGGCGGGCGGCATTTGCCTCCCGGCGAGCCTTCGCCAGTTCCCGGGCGGCGGCGCGGGCCTCCTCGTCCTCTGGGTTGCGGACCTTGCCCCCCTTGTCCTTGGCCGGAGGGTCAAAGTTCTGCATGGGCCAGGGGTGGTCCTTCACCTGGGGGACCTTTTTGCCCATGAGCTTTTCGATGTCCTTGAGCAGGGGCTGCTCGTTGAAGTCGCAGAAGGCGATGGCAAGCCCGCCGCGGCCCGCCCGCCCCGTCCGGCCAATGCGGTGAACGTAGGTCTCCGGCACTTCGGGCAGGTTGTAGTTGACGACACAGGCCAGCTCCTCGATGTCCAGCCCCCGGGCGGCGATGTCGGTGGCTACCAGCACGCGGATGTTCCCCGCCTTGAACCCGGCTAGGGCCTCCTGCCGGGCGGTCTGGCTCTTGTTGCCGTGGATGGCGGCGGCGGAGACGCCGGCCTTCTGCAAGTCCTTGCTGACCTTGTTGGCCCCGTGTTTGGTACGGGTAAAGACCAGTACCGAGGACAACTCCTGTTCCTCCAGCAGAGAGACCAGCAGTTTGGTCTTGTTGACCCGGTCCACCAGATAGACCTGCTGGCGGATGGCGTCCACGGTGCTGTTCACCGGGTCTACCGCCACCCGGACGGGTTTGTAGAGCAGGCTGTTCACCAGTTGGGTGATTTCCTCCGGCATGGTGGCGGAGAAAAACAGGGTCTGCTTCTTTTTGGGCAGCCACTGGAGGATTTTTTTCACATCGTGGATAAAGCCCATGTCCAGCATCCGGTCGGCCTCGTCCAACACGAAAATCTCCAGCCTGGACAAGTCGAGATACCCCTGCTGGTACAGGTCGGCCAAACGGCCAGGGGTGGCCACCAGCACGTCGGCGCCTTTTTGAATGGCCTCCACCTGGGGGGCCTGGCCCACGCCGCCGAAGATGACCACGCTGTTGACGTTTAAATACTTCCCGTAGTTGACAAAACACTCCTGGTTCTGGATCGCCAGCTCACGGGTGGGAGTGAGGACCAGGGCGCGGATGGGCCGCCCCTCCACGGGGGTTTGGCTCAGCCGCTGGAGAATGGGAGCGGCGAAGGCGCAGGTCTTGCCGGTGCCGGTGCGGGCGCAGCCCAACACATCCCGGCCCTCCAGCGCCGGGGGAATAGCCCCCGCCTGGATCGCGGTGGGCTGGGTGTAGCCCTGTTCCGTCAGGGCCTTGACGATGGGGTCAATGAGATGACAGTCTTGAAAATTCAAACAAATACTTCTTTCTTCGGTTCAGAATTGCCTGCATAAAGAATTGCTCCATACCGGACGCAGGCAGTCCGGCGAGAGGGCGGTGTTTTACAGGAAGATGGTCACGGCGCTGTACCCCAGGCCCAGCACCAGCATGACCCAGAACCACACCGACCTGCGGCAGGCCCGCGCCTTCTCCTGGGGGCGGAAGGGCAGCGGCCCCGGCTCCATGTGATAGCCCCGGCGCACCGCCAGAAACATGGCGATGGCGATGCCGATGGAGAGGTAGATGAACACGCTGGCCACCAAAAATGCCTCGTCGGGCAGGTTTAGCTGCATCACCACGCTAAAGCCGTTGATGAGCATGTGCAGTAAAATGGTGTCCCGGATGGAGCCGGTGAGCAGCACGACAGCCCCGAACACCAGACCCAGCACAAAGGCGTAAGCCGTCTGATAGAGATTGGCGTGGAACAGGGCGAAGGCCAGAGCGGACAGCACCACCGCCGATACGTCCCCCAGCCCCAGCAGCCGCCGCAGCAAGATGCGCCGGAAAAGCAGCTCTTCCATCACCGGGGCCACCAGCACAAAGGCCACCGCCGTCAGCCAAATGGGGAGCGATGCGCTAAAAGAATCCACCACATTGGTGGTGGCCTGGCTCGACAGGCGCTCCAGAACGGTGATGACCAGGGAGGTCACCAGCGAACAGCCGTAGCCCACGCCGAAGGAGAACACCGTGGCCTGTACGAACTCCCACAGGCTCAGCCGGTCCACCGGAATGGGGTTGCCCTTGGGCATTTTCCGCAGCACCAGCGGGAAGATGACCAGCCCCGGCAGGTAGACCGACACGTCGTTGATGGCCAGGGCCAACACCGGCCCCCAGAAGGCGTCCCAGTAGTATTGGGGGAAAAACCGCGCCGCTGCGTAGTACAGCCCCGCGCCCAGGCACTGGGTCAGTGCGACCACCAGAATCACGCTGATGGAAAACCGGCTGTAGCACTTGCGCAGTTCCCGCCTGCTCATGGGTTTGGGAACATACGGTGTCATTTCCTGTGTCATTTCTCCCACCTCGTTTGCGTCTGGTCGTGCCTGTGGAGAGCGCTGAGGGGTCTCCCTCTCCCCTGCCGCAGCAGGTTTGCCGCCGATGGTATTATAACAGTTTTTCCGGCGTTTGACAACGGCTGAAAACACAGGTGGGATATTTCATGGAGATGCAAAAACGGGAGCGCCGCAGAACTTCGTCTGCAACGCTCCCAATGCTTAAAGTTTATGAATTGCACCTTGCTAATCTGGATATCCATTTGAATCAGTCTTATCAATAATTACAGCCGGGAAACCCCTCCACCATGCTTCGCATGGTCCCTCTCCGCCGTCAAGCGGCACTTCCACTACGCTCCCTGCCCTTTCAGGGGCGGCAAGAGGGGTGGTCGATTACTGAATGGCAGTTCTCTGTGGAATACCTGTTCTATGCTGAGTAGAAATGCTGACCAAACAGCAAACACTATCTGAGCTAACAGCTCATTTCATTGCACATTGCAAATTGCAAATTGCAAATTGTATTCACACCGCTGCTGCGCTGACCGCCCGGGACAGCTCCTCCTCGGAAAACGGCACGGAAATGCTCTCCGCCTGGCGGTTCAGGTGCAGCTTAGTCACATAGCTGCTGGTGTAGGCCCGCATCAGGGCGAAATACCCCAGCCGGAACTCGATGGTGTCTCCCACCCGGTAGTCCACTTCGCTGTCCTCCACGTCCAGCATCAGGTGGTCGCTGCTGGCCCCAAGGATGTGGATGCCCTCGTCGATGGGCCACATGGTCTCCACGTCGATGTCCTGCTTGCCCAGGGCGCAAATGGCCTTCATCCGCACACCCCGGTCGGTGAAGCTGGGGGAGTTGCCATAGCTGTCCACCCCCACGGTGCCCCAGGGCAGGGAGGGCTTCTCTTTCAGCTCAATGATTTCCGCCTGTAGGCGGAAAGCGTCGTTGTAAGTGCCGTCCAGATAGCGGTACTTGGCCCGTTCCCGGCCAAAGAGCAGGCTCTCCCCCAGCCGCAGCAGGTTGACCTCTTTGGGGATACCGCCCCGGAACATCAAATCGAGGGTGGCGGAGTTGCCGCCGCTGATGCAGGGGGTGGCGTGGATTTCCTCCGCCACCTGGGTCAGCAGGGTCAGCTTTTCCGTGTCCGGCTGGATGAAGGAGAAACAGGTCAGGTTGGTGCCCATGCCGTACAGCTCCAGTTCCGGCGTCCGTCGGGCGTAGTCCGCAGCGGCGCGGATGTCATCCATGGAGAGGAACCCCTCCCGGATGTCTCCCAGGTCGTACATCAGCACTACCTTGTGGGTTTTCCGCAGGGCGCGGCAGGCCCGTGCCAGGGCTTTCAGCGTGTCCAGCTCGGAGTTCAGCGACACGTCCGCCCAGCGCACCACGTCCTCCGCCTCGGAACACATGGGCATCCGGATCAGCCACTTTTCGCAGGGCATCCAGGCCAGCTTTTTCAGGTTGGCTACGCGGGAGTCCCCAATGCGGGAAATGCCGTTGTCGATATAGATTTTGGCGATTTCCGGGTCGCCGCACACCACCTTGGTAATACCGGTGATTTCAATGCCATATTGCCCGCAGTAGGCCACCATCTGGCGCACATTTGCCGCTATTTTTTCGTGGTCGATCGTCAGCAGCGGATACATCGCAGCCTTCCTCCTTCGCAGTATAAAACGTAAAAAGACGATTGAAGTTCCATTTACTCAGCTTTGACACGCTCCACTCCACAAACAGGCACTGCACCAAATGAAAAACCGATGTTCCGCTGAACAGGTGTGTACATGGTTCGGTTTTCGCTACCGTAACTGTAGGGGCGGCCCTTGGCCGCCCGGGGTAAGCAGGTGGTCGCACGGGCGGCCAAGGGCCGCCCCTACAAGAGCGAAGTAATGGTTTCGGGCAGAGTGGTTACAACCAGTCAAAAAGGAATCGCCAAAAAACGCAAAAAAAGAGACCCTGTTTGCACAGAGCCTCTTCGCTTCGTTGAGGTTATTATAGCAGAACGGGCGGAAAAATGCAAGACAGAAAACAAAATCTTTCAAAAATATTCTGCGGACGTGCGGCATTGGGGCGGCCAACCTTATAAATATTCAATTATACCCGTATATTCCGCATAATTATGCAGTATTTATGAATATTGAACAGTTTACAGAAAAAATTCTTGAATGATTATGCAAAATTGTGCTTGCAATCTCCGGGGAACCGTGTTAGTATTTATCACGATGAACGGCAGGGCCGTTCCCAGTAAGTTTTTGAAGGAGACGTTCTATCATGGCTGAAGTCAAAAAAGTAGTTCTCGCCTATTCCGGCGGTTTGGATACGTCCATTATCATTCCCTGGCTGAAAGAAAATTATAACGATCCCGAAATCATCGCTGTGTCCGGCAACGTGGGCCAGGCCGACGAGCTGGAGGGTCTGGAGGAAAAGGCGCTGAAAACCGGCGCGTCCAAGCTCATCGTGGCCGACCTGACCGACGAGATGGTCAACGACGTCATCATCCCCTCCGTCAAGGCCGGGGCCAAGTACGAGACCTATCTGCTGGGCACCGCTTTTGCCCGTCCCGTTATCGGCAAGGCCCTGGCGAAGATCGCCCTGGAAGAGGGCGCGGACGCCATCTGCCACGGCTGCACCGGCAAGGGCAACGACCAGGTCCGGTTCGAGCTGGCCATCAAGCGCTTCGCCCCCGGCATGAAGATCATTGCCCCCTGGCGTGAGTGGGACATCAAGAGCCGTGACGAGGAGATCGACTACGCCGAGGCCCACAACGTCCCTCTGAAGATCAACCGGGAGACCAACTACTCCAAGGACAAGAACCTGTGGCACCTGTCCCACGAGGGCCTGGACCTGGAGAACCCCGCCAACGAGCCGGATTACGACAAGCCCGGCTTCCTGGAGATGGGCATCTCCCCCATCCAGGCGCCTGACAAGCCCACTTACATCACCCTGGACTTCGAGCAGGGCGTGCCGGTCGCCATCAACGGCGAGAAGAAGAGCGCCACCGACATCATCCGGGACCTGAACGTCTACGGCGGTCAGAACGGCATCGGCATCATCGACATCGTGGAGAACCGTCTGGTGGGCATGAAGGACCGGGGCGTCTACGAGACGCCGGGCGGCACCATCCTGTATGCGGCTCACGACCTGCTGGAGACCCTCTGCGTGGACAAGGACACCATGCACGAGAAGCAGAAACTGGCTGTGGACTTCGCTGACCTGGTTTACAACGGCAAGTGGTACTCCCCCCTGCGGGAAGCCCTCTCCGCCTTCGTGGACAAGACCCAGGAATTCGTCACCGGCACCGTCAAGCTCAAGCTGTACAAGGGCAACATCATCCCCGCCGGCATGACCTCCCCCTACTCCCTGTACTCCGAGGATCTGGCTACCTTCGACGAGTCCGACTACGACCAGAAGGACTCCGCCGGGTTCATCAACCTGTGGGGCCTGCCCACCAAGGTCCAGGCGCTGCGGGAGATGGGCAAGCTGAAATAAGTTTCCCAATTCAGCATTTTCTCTGGGAAAGAACCTTTCTGATTTGGAATTGCCGCACTTTCCCAAGTGCGGCAATTTTTCCTATGAAAAAGCAAAAACGCACACGGCTTTGTTTTGCTGCCGTATGTGTAAGGGCGGCAAGGGCCGCCCCTACAGGGAGCAGAAGGAATTTCCAAGCGATGTGTTTTAGCGGCGCATATGGTTGAAATTTTGACCATTGCTCATTGCACATTGCAAATTGCTCATTGAAAAAAGTCTCCCACCTGTGGGAAGGAGTGACCGCTTATGAAGCTCTGGGCCGGACGGTTCCAGAAGGAAACCAACACCTTAGTCAACGACTTTAACGCCTCCATCGGCTTTGACGCCCGTCTCTATCAGCAGGACATCACCGGCTCCATCGCCCATGCCACCATGCTGGGGGAGCAGGGCATCATCTCCCAGGAGGACGCCGCCGAGATCATCAACGGCCTGAAAGCGATTCTGGCCGACATCGAGGCGGGCGAGGTGGAGTTCTCGTTGGACAACGAGGACATCCACATGAACATTGAGACCATCCTGACCCAGCGCATTGGCGACGCGGGCAAGCGGCTCCACACGGGCCGCAGCCGCAACGACCAGGTTGCGGTGGACTTCCGCCTGTTCGTCAAGGAGGAGATCCCCGTCATCATCGGTCAGATTTTGGACCTGGAGAAGGTCCTCATCCGCAAGGCGGAGGAAAATCTGACCACCGTCATGCCCGGCTACACCCACCTCCAGCGGGCGCAGCCCACCACCTTCGCCCACTATATGATGGCTTACGCCAACATGCTCCGCCGGGACGTGACCCGCTTCGAGGACTGCCTGGAGCGGATGGACGAGTGTCCTCTGGGCGCTGGCGCGCTGGCTACCTCCACCTATCCCGTGGACCGGGAGCGCACTGCCCAACTGCTGGGCTTCAAAAAACCCACCGACAACTCCCTGGACTCCGTCTCTGACCGGGATTACGCCATTGAGTTCCTGTCCGCCTGCTCCCTGCTGATGATGCACCTGTCCCGGTTCTCCGAGGAGGTCATCCTGTGGTGCAGTTGGGAGTTCAAGTTCGTGGATTTGGATGACGCCTATTCCACCGGTTCCTCCATCATGCCCCAGAAGAAAAACCCCGACGTGGCCGAGCTGGTGCGGGGCAAGACGGGCCGTGTCTACGGCGACTTGGTCTCCCTGCTGACGGTGATGAAGGGCCTGCCCCTGGCCTACAACAAGGACATGCAGGAGGACAAGGAGCCGGTGTTCGACGCCATCGACACCGTGGAGATGTGCGTGCCGGTGTTCGCCGCCATGCTGGACACCCTGACCGTCCGGCCTAAGAATATGTCCAAGGCGGCGGCTGGCGGCTTCATCAACGCCACCGACTGCGCCGACTACCTGACCAAGCGGGGAATGCCCTTCCGGGAGGCTTACATGATCGTGGGTCGGCTGGTGAATATGTGCATCAAGTCCGGCGAGACGCTGGAGACCCTGACCCTCCGGGACTTCCGGGCCATCTCCGAGCTGTTCGACTCCGACATCTACGAGGCGCTGGAGCTGAAACGCTGTGTCCACGAGCGCAAGGTGTTGGGTGGCCCGTCCGCTGAGGACGTGACCCGGCAAATTGGCGCTATCAAGGACTTTGTGGCCCAGCACACCCCGGAACAGACGGAAGGATAACAGAATCGCTTCTGACAGCAGGGCGAGTGGAAACACTTGCCCTTCTGCATTTTTAATGAGCAATTTGCAATTTGCAATGTGCAATGTGAAATGAGCTGTTAGCTTTTAGCCATTAGCTGTTAGCTCAGATAGTGCTTGCCGTTTGGTCAGCATATTTGTCCTGCGCAGTACAAGTTTTCTGTGGAGAACTGCGGTTTGACAACTGACCACCCCTCTTACCTCCCCTGAAAGGGCAGGGAGGGGCGAAGCTCCGGAAGTGCCGCTTGACGGCGGAGGTGGCACGGCGTAAGCCGTGACGGAGGGGTTTCGGCTGTACTGGCTGATGAGACCGATTCAAGAGGACAACAAAAACAAACGACCCAACACCCAAACGGAGGCGCCTATGAAACCGAAAATTTACATCGACGGCCAGGCCGGTACCACCGGCCTGCAAATCATGGACCGGCTCGCCGCCCGGAACGACATCGAACTGATGCGCATTGACGACGACAAGCGCCACGACAACGCGGAGCGGGCGCGGCTCATCAACAGCGCCGACCTGGTGTTTCTGTGCCTGCCGGACAAGGCCGCTGTGGAGGCGGTGTCTCTGGTGAGCAACCCCGCCACCCGCATTATCGACGCCTCCACCGCCCACCGGACGAACCCGGCGTGGGTCTACGGCTTCCCGGAGCTGGCCCCCGGCCAGAAGGAGAAGATCATCCAGTCCAAGCGGGTGGCGAACCCCGGCTGTCACGCCACGGGGCTGATCTCCTCCACCGCGCCGCTGGTGCAGGCGGGCATTTTGCCCACCGATTACCCCCTGACCTGCTATTCCCTGACCGGGTACTCCGGCGGCGGCAAGGGCATGATCGCGGACTACGAGGCGGCGGAGCGGGACGTGAAGCTGTCCTCCCCCCGCATTTACGGCCTGACCCTGAACCACAAGCACATCCCGGAGATGCAGAAGGTCTGCGGTCTGGACGCCGCGCCGGTGTTCTGCCCGGTGGTGGACGACTATTATAAAGGCATGGCCACCACCATCCTGCTCCACAACGCCAAGCTGAACGGAAACCCCACCACCGAGGACATCCGTCAGGCATTGTTGGCGCATTATGCCGGTTCCGCACTTGTTTCGGTGGCTGAACTGGGGTATAATGAACCTATGATCGCCGCCAACACCTTGGCAGGGAAGGACACTCTCCAGTTGGTGGTCTGCGGCAACGATAAGCAGACCACCGTCACCGCCCTGTTCGACAACCTGGGCAAAGGGGCCTCCGGCGCGGCGGTGCAGAACATGAACCTGATGCTGGGCTTCGAGGAAACGGCCAGTTTGAGCTTGTAAAAGGAAAAAACAGTATTTGGTTATCCTTTTGCTATCGTGTGTGTAGGGGCGGCCCTTGGCCGCCCAGAATTAAGTAGGCGGTTCCTGCGGGCGGCCACGGGCCGCCCCTACAGGTATATGGAAATGATTCTGAGTAAAGCTCTTTCGGTTTGACTCAAAGGAAGAACCACAAAACCCGACAGCCGTTTTGCGGCGGAATGGAGGAAAGAATATGAGACAGATTTCCGGCGGCGTCTGCGCCGCGAAGGGCTTCACGGCAGCCGGCATCCACGCCGGGGTCAAGGCCGGCAGCAGCCCGGAGAAAAATGACCTGGCGCTGATTTTGTCCGAGACGGAGTGTTCCGCCGCGGCCATGTACACCACCAACCGGGTGAAGTGCGCCCCCATCTACGTGACGATGGCCCACCTGGAGGATGGCGCCGCCTGGGGCGTGGTTGCCAACTCCGGCAACGCCAACGCCTGCACACCCCTAAGCCATGAGAAGGCCGACGAGATGTGCGCGGCGGCGGCAGCCGCCACGGGCCGCGCCCCGCGGGACTTCGTGGTGGCCTCCACCGGCGTCATCGGGCAGGAGCTGAACATCGACGCCATCACCAGCGCCATGCCCGCTCTGGCAAATAAGCTCAGCCGGGATGGTTCCACCGACGCCGCCAACGCCATCATGACCACCGACACCAAGCGCAAGGAGATCGCGGTAGAGGTGGAGCTGGGGGATAAAATCGTCACCCTGGGCGGCATTGCCAAAGGCTCCGGTATGATCCACCCCAACATGGGGACGCTGCTGTGCTTCCTGACCTCTGACTGCGCCATCACCCCGGAGATGCTCAACACCATGCTCCATGAGGTGCTGCCCCGCACCATCAACCGGGTCACCATCGACGGGGACACCTCCACCAACGACACCTGCGCCATCCTCTGCAACGGTCTGGCGGGGAACGACCTGATCGAGTGGAAGGACAACAACTATACGGCCTTCAAAGCCGCGCTGACCGAGGTGCTGACCTACCTGGCCCGCGCCATCGCCGCCGATGGCGAAGGGGCCAGCCGCCTGCTGACCTGCACCGTCCACGGCTCCCGCAGTGAGGACGCCGCCGAGCGGCTGAGCAAGGCCGTCACCGGTTCTTCTCTGGTCAAGGCCGCCATGTTCGGCGCGGATGCCAACTGGGGCCGAGTGCTGTGTGCCATGGGCTACTCCAAGGCCCCCTTCCGCCCGGAGCGGGTGGACGTGAAGTTCTGCTCCTGCGCCGGGGAAATTCTGGTGTGCAAGGGCGGCGTGGAAGTCGTCTTTGACGAGGACAAGGCCAAGGAAATTCTCTCTCAGGAGGAGGTCATCATCGACATCGACCTGAACGAGGGGGACAACTACGCCACCTGCTGGGGCTGCGATTTGACCTATGATTATGTGAAAATCAACGGGGATTACCGCACCTGATTTGGAAAACTGCAACGACAACGAAAGGTTTGTTAAAACAATGGCTTACGACTATGTGGCCAGGGCCAAAGTGCTGGCTGAGGCCCTCCCTTACATCCAAAAATACAGCGGCAAGACCGTTGTGGTGAAATACGGCGGCAACGCCATGGTGTCCGAGGAGCTGCGGGACGCAGTGATGAGCGACGTGATTTTGCTCCATCTGGTGGGCATCCATGTGGTGCTGGTCCACGGCGGCGGGCCGGAGATCAACGCCATGCTGAAAAAAATCGGCAAGGAGTCCAAGTTTGTGGACGGCCTGCGCTACACCGACCAGGAGACCATCGACGTGGTGCAGGAGGTGCTGTGCGGCAAGGTGAACAAGAACCTGGTGGCCGCGCTGAACCGCCGGGGCGGCAAGGCCATGGGCCTCTGCGGTATCGACGGTGGTCTGTTCCAGGCCAAAATCAAGGACCCCAAATATGGACTGGTGGGAGAAATTACCCACGTAAACCCCGCCGTGGTGGTGGACTGCCTGGAGAAAGGGTACATTCCCGTCATCTCCACCGTGGCCCAGGGCTGCGACGCCGAGTGCTCCTATAACATCAACGCAGACACCGCTGCCTCCAAGCTGGCGATTGCATTGAAGGCGGAAAAGCTGGTGCTGCTCACCGACGTGCGGGGCCTGCTGATGGACCCCAAGGACGAGAGCACTCTCATCCCCGAAATTCGGATGTCCGACGTGCCCATGCTGAAGAAGAAGGGCGTCATCTCCGGCGGCATGATCCCCAAGGTGGAGTGCTGCGTGGAGGCCGTTCGCTGGGGGGTCAAGCGCAGCCATATTCTGGACGGGCGTATCCCCCATTCCATCCTCATCGAGCTGCTGTCCGACCAGCCCATGGGGACCATGATGCTGTAAAGCCCCGAAAATGCGCGAAAATCCATGTTTGAGAATCCCTTTTTGCTCCGCTTAAACTGTTTGACCCGGAAACTCCACTGTACTTCCCTGTAGGGGCGGCCCGTGGCCGCCCGCAGCATCAACTCTGTTATCCGGGCGGCCAAGGGCCGCCCCTACATAATGCGATGGTGCACAACCAAACGATGTGCAGGAAGTGCAGCGGAAGTGACATTTGACAGCGGAGAACTTTCCCCCATCCTTTCTCCGAAAGAAGGTTCCTTCCATGACATTTGAAGAATTAAAGGCGCTGGACCACCAGTACACCATGCAGACCTATGGCCGCTTCGACGTGGCGCTGGACCACGGCCAGGGTTCCACCCTCTACGGTCTGGAGGGCGAGGAATACATCGACTTTGCCAGCGGCATCGGCGTGGCCTCCCTGGGCTACGGCCACCCCGCCTGGCTGGAGGCGGTGGAGACCCAGGCCCACAAGCTGGCCCACGCCTCCAACCTGTTTTACACCGAGCCTTATGCCCGTCTGGCGGAAAAGCTCTGCACCCGCTCCGGCATGGCGGCGGCGTTCTTCGCCAACGGCGGCGGCGAGGCCAACGAGGGCATCATCAAGCTGGCCCGGAAATACTCCTTTGACAAGTACGGCAAAGGCCGCGCCAACATTATCACCCTCCACAACTCCTTCCATGGCCGCACCATCACCACCCTCCAGGCCACGGGACAGGACGTGTTCCACAACTATTTCTTCCCCTTCACCGAAGGCTTCCGTTACGCCGAGGCCAACGACCTGGCCTCCGTCCAGGCCCAGGCCGGGGAGGACACCTGCGCCGTGTTCCTGGAGCTGATCCAGGGCGAGGGCGGCGTGCTGCCGCTGGACAAGAAATTTGTGCAGGACCTGGCCGCCTACTGCGCGGAAAACGACTACCTGCTGCTGGTGGACGAGGTGCAGACCGGCATTGGCCGCACCGGTTCCCTGTTCTGCTTCCAGCAGTATGGCATCCAGCCCGACGCCGTGACCTTTGCCAAGGGCATAGCCGGGGGCCTGCCCATGGCGGGTGTGCTGTGCAACGAGAAGTGCCGGAACGTCCTTGGCCCCGGCACCCACGCCACCACCTTCGGCGGCAACCCCATCGCCGCCGCCGCTGCCTGCGCCGTGCTGGACACCATCGACGGCGACTTTCTGGCCGCGGTCAACGAGAAGGGCGAATACCTCCGCTCTGCCATCACCGCCCTTGACGCGCCTTGTGTGGAGACCGTCCGGGGCATGGGCCTGATGGTGGGCATTGTCCTCAAGGACGGCGTGGACCGTTCCGCCCTGGTCAAACAAATCTACGACAGCAACGTGCTGGTGCTCACCGCCGGACCCAAGACCATCCGGCTGCTGCCGCCGCTGGTCATCACCCAGGCGGAGATGGACCGGGGGCTGGCCGTGCTGAAAACCGTCCTCTGCGGCGCATAAACCAATGGATGCTTACGAACTGATGCACTCTGGGGAACTGTACTTTCCCAATGATGAGAGCCTGATGACCCAGCAGGCCCAGTATATGGAGCTGCTCTACGACTACAACCAGACCCGTCCCTCTCAGGGGGCGCTGCGGGAACAGTTGCTCCGGCAGATGTTCGCGGACATCGGCGAGGGCTGTTACATCGAGCCGCCCCTCCGCGCCAACTGGGGCGGCCATCACGTCCACTTCGGCAGGAACATTTATGCCAACTTCAACCTGACCCTGGTGGACGACACCCACATCTACGTGGGGGACTGCACCATGTTCGGCCCCAACGTTACCGTTGCCACGGCGGGCCACCCCGTCCTGCCGGAGCTGCGGGAGCAGGGTATCCAGTACAACGCCCCGGTTCACATCGGGCGCAACTGCTGGCTGGGAGCGGGCGTGGTCGTCCTGCCCGGCGTCACCATCGGGGACAACACCGTGGTGGGCGCAGGGAGCATTGTGACCAAAGACCTGCCCGCCAACGTGGTGGCGGTGGGCAACCCCTGCCGGGTACTGCGGCCCATCGGCGAGAAAGACCGGGAGGTCTATTTTCGGAACCGGCCCATCCCGGCGGCGTTCCGATAAATGTGCAATGTGCAATGAGCAATTTGCAATTATAAGGGAATCTGGATGTTGGAAGTTTTTTGTAAAAGATACTGTTGTCGGTATCGTTCCCACAGGACAACGATGGATGAAAACCCGGCCATTGCACATTGCTAATTGCTAATTCTACTTAGAAGGTACCTTTCCATGACAAAACATCTGCTGAAAATGCTGGACCTGTCCCCGGACGACATCTATGAGATTTTGAACCTGGCGGACCAGTTGAAATACGACCAGCGCCACGGCATCCCTCATCGGCTGCTGGAGGGCAAGACCCTGGTCACCATCTACGAAAAGCGCTCCACCCGCACCCGCATCAGCTTCGAGACGGGGATGTTCCAGCTTGGGGGCCTTGCCATGTACCTCTCCGGCAAGGAGAGCCAGGTGGGACGGGGCGAGCCCATGGAGGACACCGCCCGCACCCTGAGCCGCTACTGTGACGGCATTATGATGCGCACCTTCCGCCAGGAGGACCTGGAGCAACTGGCCCGGTACGCCACGGTGCCGGTCATCAACGGCATGACTGACTTCTCCCACCCCTGCCAGGTGCTGGCCGACCTGATGACCATTCGGGAGCGGTTCGCCCACCTGGACGGGCTGAAGCTGGCCTACATCGGGGACGGGGACAATATGTGTCACTCCCTCACCGTGGGCGGGCTGAAATGCGGCATGGAGGTGGCGGTGGCAACTCCCCACGACTATCGCCCCAAACAGGAGATCCTGGACTTCGCCGCCTCCGACCCGGAGTTTGCCTTCACCCTGACCGAGGACCCCAGAGAGGCGGTCAAAGACGCCGACGTGGTGTTTACCGACGTGTGGGTGTCCATGGGCAAGGAGGACGAGGCCGAGGAGCGGCGCAAAGCCTTCCAGGGCTTCCAGGTGGACGACGAGCTGCTGACCCTTGCCGCCCCCGGCTGCATGGTGCAGCACTGTCTCCCCGCCCACCGGGGGGAGGAGATCACCGCCGAAGTGTTCGAGGCCCACGCCGACGAAATTTTCGACGAGGCGGAGAACCGCCTCCATGTGCAAAAGGCGATTATGTGCCTGCTGCTGGGAGCAAAGAGCGAAGAAGACTGAAATTAATGTGCAATGTGCAATGACCGGGTTTTCAGCCGTTGCTGTCCTGTGGGAAGGGTGCCGATAGCAATACCTTTGCGGGAAGCTGTCAGCGTCCAGTTTCTCCATAATTGCAAATTGCACACTGCAAATTGCTAATTGTGTAAAAAAGCGGGCCGTGCCAAAACAACTGTTTGGCCGCGGTCCCTTTTTTTGCACTTTTTCTCTTGCTTTTTTTCCGAAACTGGCTAAAATAAGAGTCACACTATGAAACACCAAAGGAAGTATTGTATTATGACGACAATCGACATTATCTCCGGCTTTTTGGGCGCGGGGAAAACCACCCTCATCAAAAAACTCATCAGCGAAGCCTTCCAGGGCCAGAAGCTGGTGCTCATCGAGAACGAGTTCGGTGAAATTGGCATCGACGGCGGCTTCCTCAAGGACGCCGGTATTCAAATCACGGAGATGAACTCCGGCTGCATCTGCTGCTCCCTGGTGGGCGACTTCGGCCAGGCCCTGCGCCAGGTGCTGGAGCAGTACCACCCCGACCGCATCCTCATCGAGCCATCCGGCGTGGGCAAGCTCTCCGACGTGTCCAAGGCCGTGGGCCGCGTGGCCGAGGAGACCGACATGAAGCTGGGCAGCGCCGTTACCGTGGTCAACGCCAAAAAGTGCAAGATGTATATGAAGAACTTCGGTGAGTTCTTCAACGACCAGGTGGAGCACGCGGGGACGGTCATCCTCAGCCGCACCCAGGACATGAGCGAGGCCAAGCTCCAGGAGGTCATCGACCTGATCCGCACCAAGAACCCCCGCGCCACCATCGTCACCACCCCCTGGGACGACCTGACCGGTGGGCAGATCCTCTCCGCCATCGCCGGGGGCGACTCCCTGGCCGACGAGCTGATGGCCCTGCTCCACGCCCAGGACGACGGCCACGACGAGCATCACCATCACCACTACGATGAAAACGGCGTGTGTTCCTGTGGTCATCACCACGACGATGATGAGGATGAGGAGCACGAGCATCATCATCACCATCATGACCACGATGAGGAAGGCCACGAGCACCATCACCATCACGACCATGATGAGGACGAGGAGCATGAGCATCACCACCATCATGACCACGATGAGGAAGGCCACGAGCATCACCATCACGACCATGACGAGTGCGGCTGCGGCCATCACCATCATCACCACCACCACGGCCACGACGCCGACGAGGTGTTCACCTCCTGGGGCATGGAGTCCCCGCGGAAGTTCACCGAGGCGGAAATCAAGACCGCTTTGGAGGCCCTGGATACCGGCGCTTACGGCGCGGTGCTGCGCTCCAAGGGTATCGTCCCCTGCGTGGACGGCACCTGGCTCCACTTCGACATGGTGCCGGGCGAGATTGAAATTCGCCGGGGCAGCGCGGACTACACCGGGCGGCTCTGCGTCATCGGCTCCCAACTGAAAGAGGAGCAGGTGCAAGCGCTGTTCAACCTGTAAAACAGGTTATCCCTTTGCTCAGCCGTGCCGTTTGAATTAGCAATTAGCAATTAGCAATGTGCAATGGTCGGGTTTCCTAACCGTTGCTGTAGACCGGGCAGCTGAAAAATAATACCTTCAGCAGGAAAAGCACAGCATTGGGTTCCACCTGTAATTGCACATTGCTCATTGCACATTGCACATTTAACCGACTTTGCCCAAGGCAGATGGACAGCATTTGTAGCTGAACAAAAGACAAAAACTCACCTCCCTTTCTCCCTGGCGGGAGGAAGGGAGATTTCCCACGTTTTCTGCCGCGAATGGAGGTTCCCCATGGCCCAAAATCCAATCCCTGTTTATTTAATTGCCGGTTTTCTGGACGGCGGCAAGACCAATTTCATCGCCCCCATGCTCTCCGGCAAGGACTTCACCGAGGACGAACACACCCTCTTAATTGTCACCGAAGAGGGCGAGGAGGAATACGACCTGGACGCCCTGCGTCGGCGGGACGTGCGGGTGGAATATATCGACGGCGAGGAGGAGTTCACCCGGGAGCGCCTGGCCAAGCTGGACGCCAAGTATCAACCCTCCCAAATCGTCATCGAATATAACGGCATGTGGCAAATCGCCGCCACCCAGGACGTTTTCCCCGACCACTGGACGCTGTACCAGATCGTGACCATCATCGAGTCCCCCACCTTCAACAGCTACGCCAAAAACATGGCCAGCCTGATGATGGAGAAGCTGCGGCTGGCGGACCTCATCGTGTTTAACCGCTGCACCGACGAGCTGGCCCCCATGCTCCGCCAGCGGAACATCAAACTGCTCAACCGCCGGGCGGAGATCTACCTGGAGTTCGACGGCGAGCGGATGGAGGAATACGACGACGGCAGCGTCTGCCCCTTCGACCTGTCCAAGCCGGTGCTGGAGCTGAGCGACGAGGACTTCGGCTTCTGGTACACCGACTGCCAGGACAAGCCCGACCGCTACGAGGGCAAGCTGGTGCGGTTCCACGGCATGGTGGCCCAGTCCCCCAAGTTCCCCAGAGGGTCCTACGCGGTGGGGCGGTTCGCTATGGTGTGCTGCGCCCAGGACACCGCTTTTCTGGGGATGCTCTGCTACGGCCCGGAGCAGAAGAAGCTGAAAAACAAGGACTGGGTGGAGGTCACCGCCCGCGTCCGCATCAAGAACCTGCGGGTGCTGGGCGGCGAAGGCCCGGTGCTGTACACCACCGAGGTCAAGCCCGCCACAGCCCCGGAGGACGCGATGGTTTACTTCTAATGTGCAATTAGCAATTAGCAATGTGCAATTATGCGGGAATCCGGCCGTTTGCCATCGCCTTGCGGCGAGGGGGATTGCACTTGCCGTTTGGCAAATGAATTTACCAGCAGAGTACAAGTTTTTCCACAGAGAGCTATCGTTCGCTAACTGACCACCCCTCTTGTCTCCCTCAAGGGTACCCAGACGAAGCCCAGCGAAGCGGGTTCGGCTGGGAGAGGAGGCGTGACGGAATGGACGAGACCTGCCGCTTGCGGCGGGGTGAGGGATATGCAGTCCACGCCGACGAGGGAGGAGGGCCACCGCCTTTAGACGGTGGCGCAGGGAGGGGCAACGCCCCGGAAGTGCCGCTTGACGGCGGAGGGGTTTCTCATCACGGAATATCTCGCGCCAAACCAAAAAACACCTGAACCCAACCACAAGATTGGATTCAGGTGTTTCTGCTTCACTCAGAGAAAATTTGGGATGTTTACTCGATGCCGTCCAGGGCCTGGGCCAGGTCGGCGATCAAATCGTCCTTGTCCTCCAGGCCGCAGGACATCCGCACCAGCTCGGCGGGAACACCGGCGGCTTTCAACTGCTCGTCGTTCATCTGGCGGTGGGTGGAGGTGGCCGGGTTCAGGCAGCAGGTCCGGGCGTCGGCCACGTGGGTCTCGATGGCGGCCAGCTTCAGCCCCTTCATAAAGGCGCTGGCGGCCTCCCGTCCTCCCTTCAGGCCGAAGGACACCACGCCGCAGCCGCCGTTGGGCAGGTACTTCTGGGCCAGCTCGTGGTAGGGGTCGCCGGGCAGGTCGGAATAGATGACATAGGCCACCTTGGGGTGGTTCTGGAGGAACTCAGCCACAGCCCGGCCGTTTTCCACATGGCGGGCCATGCGGACGTGCAGGGATTCCAGACCCAGGTTCAGCAGGAAAGCGTTCTGGGGGGACTGGATGCAGCCGAAGTCCCGCATGAGCTGGGCGGTGCATTTGGTGATAAAAGCTCCGCCCTGGCCGAATTTCTCGGCGTAGGTGATGCCGTGATAGGACTCATCCGGGGTGCAGAGGCCGGGGAACTTGTCGGCGTGGGCCATCCAGTCGAAGTTGCCGGAGTCCACAATGGCGCCGCCCACAGCGGCTCCGTGGCCGTCCATATACTTGGTGGTGGAGTGGGTGACGATGTCCGCACCCCACTCGAAGGGGCGGCAGTTCACCGGGGTGGGGAAGGTGTTGTCCACGATGAGGGGTACCCCGTGGGCGTGGGCGGCTTTGGCGAACTTCTCGATGTCCAGCACCGTCAGGGCGGGGTTGGCGATGGTCTCGCCGAACACGGCGCGGGTGTTGTCCTGGAACGCGGCGTTCAGCTCCTCCTCGGTGCAGTCCGGGGAGACGAAGGTGGTGGTGATGCCCATTTTCGCCATGGTGACGGAAATCAGGTTAAAGGTGCCGCCGTAGATGGAGGAGGAGGCCACGATGTGGCTGCCGCACTCGCAGATGTTGAACAGGGCGAAGAAGTTGGCCGCCTGGCCGGAGGAGGTCAGCATACCGGCGGTGCCGCCCTCCATGTCCGCGATTTTAGCCGCCACCATGTCGTTGGTGGGGTTTTGCAGCCGGGTGTAGAAGTAACCGGCCTCCTCCAGGTCGAAGAGCTTGCCCATGTCCTCGCTGGTGTCGTACTTGAAGGTGGTAGACTGGATGATGGGGATCTGGCGGGGCTGGCCGTTGCCGGGGGTGTAGCCGGACTGGACGCATTTGGTGTTGATTTTGTAGTTGCTCATGGTGCATACCTTCTTTTTGACAGGATGAATTTCAAAATTTTCTATCACAGTGAGTATAGCATTTTTCCAGGGCGGATGTCAATGTAAGGCGTACATTTCCCTTGACAGTCCCCCTCTCCGCCGGTATAATAAACCCAGAGTGACAGCGAAAGCGCCACGAAGGGGCATACCACCGCGGGTATGGGTCTTCGTAGTGCTTTTTTTCATTCCTACCAAACGAGAAAAGGAGAACCGAGTATGAACCATTCTTCCACCAAAAAACTGGCCCTGGCCGCGTTGCTGGCCGCCTGCGCCGTCGTGGGCAGCCTCTTTTCCTTCCCGGTGCTGGGGTCCCGGTGCGCGCCGGTGCAGCACATGGTCAATATCATCTGCGCCGTGTTCCTGGGTCCCGCCTACGGCGTCACCGTGGCCTTTGTGGCCAGTCTGTTGCGCAATCTGCTGGGCCTGGGCAGCCTGATGGCCTTTCCGGGATCTATGATCGGGGCGCTGCTCTGTGGTATGATGTACTATAAGACCAAAAACCTCCCTCTGACGCTGATCGCTGAGGTGTTCGGCACCGGCGTGTTGGGCGGGCTGTGCGCCTACCCGGTGGCGATTTTCCTGATGGGCAAGTCCGCCGGGGACATCGCTTTCTACGCCTACATCGTCCCCTTCCTGGTCTCCACCGTGGGCGGCTCCATCATTGCGGGGCTGGTGCTGACGGCGCTGGAGCGCTCCGGCGCGATGGCCTCCATGCAGGCCATTGTGGAGCGGTGACGGTGGATTGCACCCCGCTGGCCCGGCTGCGGCGGGAAGAGCCGTTGATCCACTGCGTCTCCAACCTGGTCACGGTGCAGGACTGCGCCAACCTGCTGCTGGCGGCAGGCGGACGGCCCATCATGGCTCAGGAGCCACAGGAAATGGCGGAGATCAGCGGCCAGTGTGCCGCCACGGTGCTGAACACCGGCACCCCCAGCGACAGCAAATACCTGGCCTGTACGATGGCGGGCCAGACTGCCAACCGCCTGGGTCATCCCATCGTGCTGGACCCGGTTGGCGTGGGGGCCTCGGCCTACCGGCTGGAGCGGGTCTCTAGGCTGCTGGAGGAAGTCACCCCAACCGTCGTCCGGGGCAACCTGGGGGAGGTGCAGGCGCTGCTGCGCCTCGCCAGTCAGGAGAGCGGCGTGGACTGCGCCTCCGACGGGGGGCTGGCCCAGCGGCAGGACTGCGCCCTGCGGCTGGCGCGGGCGCTGGACTGCACGGTGTTCCTCTCCGGCGCGGTGGACGTGGTGACAGACGGCCAGCGGCTGGCGCTGCTCTCCGGCGGCTCCGCCCGGATGCGCCAGATCACCGGGGCGGGCTGTATGCTGTCGGTGCTGCTGGGAGGTTTCGCCGCCGTGACGGAATCCCCCTATGCCGCCGCCCTCTGCGCCGGGGCCTTCTGGAAGGGCTGCGCCGCCTACGCCGAAAAGCAGGGGCCGGGGATGGGCCGGTTCCACGCCGCCCTGTTCGACGGGGCCAGCCTGCTGGAGCCGGAGCAGATACCGGAGCTGTGCCGGGTGGAGGAATTAATGTGCAATTAGCAATGTGCAATGTGCAATTATGGAGACGAGACGCTGGTGCTCAGCGGAAAACCACAATTTTTATTGGACCGATAGAAAGGAACTGCCATGAATCCACAGAGAGAAACAGAACTGAAAACCATCCTGGCCCAACTGGAGGACCTGAACCAGCGGCTGGCGCTGCTCCAGGAGCAGGAGGAAAACGCCAAAATGATATTGCCCAAGAAAAGCCCGGAGCGCAAGGCGGCGGACGAGCGCATCGACGCCATTGACGACGCCTATGACAGCGTCACCGACGCCATCCACTCCCTGGAGGAGCTGTTCGAGGAGGAGTGAATCGTCTCCCCGCCCCCCTGCCCGCCTGTCAAAATCCCGACCACTGCCTTGCACAGAGGTCGGGATTTTTGTGCAAAACTTTTGCTTACATCGGCGGTTTTGGCGTGGTATACTATCACCGTACAAAATCATAACTGCGTGTAGCACACAGGATGTTCGCAAGGCGTATGCCCTTTTTCCGGCTGACGGAAGGGGGAATACGCCTTTTTTGTTCGACTTGAACTGCGCTCCGTTTGTGCAAAACCACTGCTGAAAGAGGAGAGTATTTATGCCAAAAACAAAAGCGCAGGGAATTATTTTCGGCCTGCTCATGTCCTACGCCATGGCCTACGGCATGGAGGTCTACAACGTGGCCATCAAGGAGGGCGCGACGCTGGCCGCCGGCGGCCTGAGCAACATGACCAACATCGTGTTTTGGGACGCCCTCGTCGAAGCGTCCTACATGGGTATTTTCGTGTTCATCGTCTCCAACCTGTACGGCAACCGCTTCGGGGCGGCCTTCGCCGCCAAGCACAGCGACCCGGAAAAAGATAATCCGTATGTCTGCCAGTTGCTCCGCCAGGGGGCGACGGTGGCGGTCATGTGCCCCTCCATGAGCCTCATCGCCTCGGTGCTGTTCAACGTCTGTCTGGCGGGCGCGCCGGTGACGCAGCTCCCCGCCATCTGGGTGGGGACGGTGCTGAAAAACTTCCCCATGGCCTTCTTCTGGAACTTCTTCGCCGCCGCTCCCTTCACTCACTGGCTGTTCGGCAAGCTGTTCCCCAACAAGTAAAAACATGAGACGAAACCGCGTAATTTGGCACTTGCCGGGTCACGCGGTTTCGCTTTAGAATAGGAAATAAGGGGATATCTTATTTATCCAGCATTGCGTTGAAACCCCTCCACCATGCTTCGCATGGTCCCCCTCCGCCGTCAAGCGGCACTTCCGGGGCTTGGCCCCTCCCTGCCCTTTCAGGGGCGGCAAGAGGGGTGGTCTATTACAGAATGAAGGTTCTTTAAGGGAACGGGATTTTTGACACAACGCTGAGCAAATAGAGTGAAGAGACATGGGTAACACTTTTCAATAAAGGCGAAACAAAGAGAATAATATAATGCTGAGACACCCCCTTTCGGCAGGCGGCTGGTTGCCCGCTTAATTGCACATTGCACATTGCACATTGCTAATTGACATTGCCCTTCTGCAAAAAAATTTTCACAAACGCTGTAACAACCCCGCCCTCCCCGCGTCTTATAGTTGAAAGGGGTGAGAAAGATGTCAGAACTGGAACAGCTCTATCGCCGGTACTACAAGGACGTGTACCTGTACCTGAAAGCCCTGACCGGCGACGCCGCCGTAGCCGAAGAGCTGACGGCGGAGACCTTCCTCCGGGCCTGCGCCCACGCGGAGCGGTTCCGGGGCGACTGCGACATCCGCACCTGGCTGTGCCAAATCGCAAAAAACCTGTATTTTTCCCACCACCGGCGGCAAAAGCGCCTGGTTCCCCTGCCGGAGGAATTCGACCCGCCGGACCCCTACACCAACATCGAGCAGGACTACGAAAACAAAGAGTCCCTCCAGCGGGTGCGGCGGCACCTGGAGGGGATGCAGGAGACCTATCGGCAGGTGTTCACCCTCCGGGTGTTCTCGGAGCTGTCCTACGCCCAGATCGCCGCCCTGTTCGGACGGACGGAGGGCTGGGCGCGGGTGACCTTCCTGCGAGCCAAGCGAAAGCTGCAACAACAGATGGCAAAGGAGGAACAAATATGAACCCTATTACCTGTAACATTATCCGGGACCTGCTCCCCCTTTACGCCGAGGGCGAGGCCAGCGCCGACACCCAGGCTCTGGTGGAGGAGCATCTGGCGGAATGCCCCGCCTGTGCCGCCCAGTTGAATGAATTGAAGGCGCCGCTGGCGGTCCCCCCAGAGACTGAGCAGCGCATTATGGCCAAGCTGCGCCGGAAGCGGCGGAACCGGCTCATCCGCAATAGCATCATCGCCGTGATTTTGGTGGTGTTGCTGGTGGTGCTGCCTGTGGTCAGCGTCATGCAGGACACCGCCGTGGAGCTGGACGCTTCGGACATTCTGGTGGAGACCACCAGCACCGGCCAGACCCGGCTCCAGCTCAGCGACCGGGCCAGAGGCGGCACCCTCAACGTCATTTATACCCAGGATGAAGAAGGCAACGCCACCGCCTACGTCTCTCTCCAGACCAACACCCGGCTGTCCCTGTTGACCTGGCGGTTTTACGGCCTGTTTTACGGCTGGGATTCTTACAGCCGGGACGAACTGATGGATATTTACAGCGTTGCTTGGACGCTCACCGACGGCACGCTTACGGAAGTGGAAACCGACTACGCCTTATCCCACGGGGCTTTGGACAGCGTGGTGCTCAGCGACGCCTTCGTCGCAGTATATTACCAGCCGGGCATAGAGGTGGAGACCGGACCGTTCAGCGTCTATATGAACGGCCTGACCGACGCAGCCTACGAGACTGCCACCTCCGGCGGCCAGTGGACGGAGGAAGAACTGGATGAAATGGTTTACTCCCACTATGAGGTGCCGGACAGCGACCAGCGGGTGCTGATTTGGGAAAAGGAAACAGAACAGTGAACCAAGAGGGCCTGCCAAACACGGCAGGCCCTTTTGCGTGAAAACGCGAAAACCGAAAAGATTACAGCCTGTAACGATTTTTCACTCTTTGTTGCTTGCCTTTTCGTGGCTTGTCTGTTATATTCAGAGAAGTGCAGAGAAAGCCGCCCAACCCAACCAAAGAGGACAATGCACCGGAAAAAAGGACCCGGACGGTGTCCGAAAACGCTCCCATTCTGGCAAAACCGCACAAGGAATGGTGCACCGCAACCTTAAAACTTTTTTAATTTTTCTTTGATTTTATGTGACGTATGTGTTATACTAGAAAAGCGGTACAATGTAAGTGCCGTTTATGCGAAAAAATCCCCGGTGACGGAGCCCTCTTCTGCGTGACTGCACCAGTTGAGCGCGGCTTCTCCCGGCTGCATCGTCCGTTTGGGACTTTTGAATAGATTGAAAAGAGGGAGTTACCTTGTACAAATATGTGATTCACGGCGGGAAACCGCTTTTTGGTGAAATCGAAATCAGCGGCGCGAAGAACGCCGCCGTCGCCATCCTCCCCGCCGCCCTGCTGGTGGATGGCGTCTGCCGCATCGAGAACATCCCCCAAATCAGCGACGTGACCCTGAGCCTGGAAATTCTCCGGGAGCTGGGGGCAGGCGTCCGCTCCATCAACAAAAATACCGTCGAAATCGACTGCCGCCATATCCGCAACTTCTGCGTTCCCGACGACCCGTGCCGGAAAATGCGCGCCTCCTATTACCTCATCGGCGCGCTGCTGGGCCGGTTTGGACGGGCGCAGGTCTCCATGCCCGGCGGGTGCAACCTGGGCGTGCGCCCCATCGACCTGCACATCAAGGGCTTTGAGGCGCTGGGAGCCAATGTGGATGTACTGGGCGGCTTTGTTTATGCCAACGCCCAGGAGAACGGCCTCTCCGGGGCCACCGTTTATATGGACCAGGTCAGCGTCGGCGCGACCATGAACGTGATGATGGCGGCAGTGCTGGCCAAGGGCTTGACCGTCATCGAAAACGCCGCCAAAGAGCCTCATGTGGTGGATTTGGCCAACTTCCTGAACTCCATGGGGGCCGACATCATGGGGGCCGGTACTGACGTTATCAAAATTCGCGGCGTGGAAAAGCTCCACGGCGGCACCTATTCCATCATCCCCGACCAGATCGAGGCGGGCACCTATATGGCCTGCGTCGCCGCCGCCGGGGGCAACGTCCTCATCAAAAACGTCATCCCCAAGCACCTGGACTGCATCACCGCCAAGCTGGTGGAGATGGGCGTGGAAATTCAGGAGGACGGAGACGACATCCGCGTCATCCGCAAGCACGGCCTCAAGCGCACCAACATCAAGACCATGCCCTATCCCGGCTTCCCCACCGATATGCAGCCCCAGATGACCGCCTGCCTGTGCCTGGCCCAGGGGACCAGCATGGTCAACGAGGGCATCTGGGAGAACCGCTACCGCTACGTGGAGGAGTTCAAGCGCATGGGCGCGAAAATCCAGGTGGACGGCAAAATCGCCGTGGTGGAGGGTGTAGACCACCTGACCGGCGCGCCGCTCCAGGCGTGTGACCTGCGGGCAGGGGCCGCCATGGTGGTGGCTGGGCTGGCTGCTGTCGGCACCACGGAAATCGGATCTATCCACTATATCGAGCGGGGCTACGACGACCTGACCGGCAAGCTCCAGGGCGTAGGGGCGGACATCCGCATCGTGGACGTGCCCGACGACGACCTCCGCACCGAGAGCCACGCGGGGTGAGTTGCAATTAGCAATTTGCAATGAGCAATTTGCAATTATGAGAACCAGACGCTGGTACTCAGCGGAAAACTTGTACTATGCAGGGCAAAAATGCTGATGAAGCAATAAGCACTATCCCCTCTTGCCTCCCCTGAAAGGGCAGGGAGGGGCAAAGCCCCGGAAGTGCCGCTTGACGGCGGAGGGGTTTCCAGCACAAGGCTAAGTAAAAGGGATAGCCAGATTTGCAATAAGCAATGTGCAATGACAGTTTCCGGGGCGGTTCTATGCCCTGTTTGAACCGCCCCATTTTCAGATAAATAGTGTCGAAAAAAGCCGCTGTCTCTGGCAGCCGCTTTTTTCATGTTTTCGTGTTTCCGATTTCGAGGTGAGCCTATGTTACTACGGACGCTGGCCAGTGGCTCCAGCGGCAATTCCGTCCTGATTCAAAGCGGCAGCTCTGCCGTGCTGGTGGACGCGGGCATTTCCTGCCGCAAAATCACCCAGCGGCTGCGGGACTGCGGCCTGACGCCGGGGGACCTGAACGGCATTTTAGTCACCCACGAGCACACCGACCACATCGCGGGGCTGGGGGTGCTGATGAAGCACTGCAACGTGCCCATCTACGCCAGCGGGGGGACCTGCGCCGCGCTGGTGCGGAAGTATCCCGTCACCCAAAACCACCTGATGCTGGTCCCAGCCGGGACCTGTTTCGATCTGGCCGGGCTGACGGTGACGGCCTTCCCCACCCCCCACGACGCCGCCGACAGCGTGGGCTATCGTGTCTCCGATGGAAAAAAGTCCGCCGCCGTGGCCACCGACCTGGGGCAGGTGACGGATTACATACGAAGCATCCTCACCGGGACCGACCTGGTGCTGCTGGAGAGCAACCACGACATCCCCTCCCTGCGCAGCGGCCCCTATCCCTACTATTTGCAGGAGCGCATCCTCAGCGACATCGGCCACCTGTGCAACGAGGCCGCTGCGGAGCTGGCGGTCTATCTGGCCCGGCAGGGCACCGGGACGTTGGTGCTGGGCCACCTGAGCAAGGAGAACAACACGCCGGAGCTGGCTTATTCCGTGGTGCAAAAGGCCCTCCAGCGGGAGGGGCTTTCTCCCCGGCTGGGGCTGGCGCCAAGGGACGAGCTGAGCCAAATTTACGAGGCTTGAGAACAATTAGCAATTAGCAATGTGCAATGTGCAATTATGGGAACGAGACGCTGATGCTCAGTGGAAAACTTGTACTATGCTGAGCGAAAATGCTGATGGAACAGCAAGCACTATCCCCTCTTGCCTCCCCTGAAAAGAGCGGCAGGCCGCCGCCTTTAGGCGGTGGCGGTGGGGTTTCCGGGCGGCCTTCCCGTGGAGAACATGGCTGAAAACCCGTCCATTGCACATTGCTCATTGCACATTGCACATTTTTCCAAGTCTGAGGGGCGCACTGGCGCAAAAGCAAGAACCAGACTGAAAGCGGGGGAAACTATGTATTCTATCACCGTCCTCTGTGTGGGCAAGCTGAAAGAAAAATTCTACATCGCCGCCGTGGAGGAGTACCAAAAGCGGCTGCGGGGCCTGTGCCGCCTGGACATCGTGGAGCTGGCCGAGGAGCGGCTGCCGGACGCCCCCTCCCCTGCTCAAATTCAGTCGGCGCTGGAGAAGGAAAGCCGCCGCATCCTGGCGAAAGTCCCTTCCAATGCGGCGCTGATCGCTCTGTGCGTGGAGGGCAAGCTGCTGAGCAGCGAGGAGCTGGCCCGGCAAATCAACGCCTTTGGCAGCGCAGGGCGCTCGTCCCTGTGCTTCGTCATCGGGGGGAGCTACGGCCTTCACCCCAGCGTGAAGGAGGCCGCCCAGCTTCGGCTGTCCATGTCCCCCATGACCTTCCCCCACCACCTGGCGCGGGTGATGGTGCTGGAGCAGGTATATCGGGCGTTCCAAATCAACGGCGGGACGAAATACCACAAGTAAACCGTGCCGGGGAAGCGAACTGGCGGTCCAATTTGTTAAAACCGCCAAAAACAAACGCCTGATTTTGTCACAAAAGTAGAAAGTGAAAAAAGGAGGATTCAGGGGGTTGCTTTTTCCGGAAGAGGTGTTATACTTACATTAAGGAATTTGAGAAACCGCTTATCAGAAGTTTTTCACGCCCTTTATAAATCAAATAACCGCTTGGAGTCATGAGCAAGGGAACAGAGGCCCGAAAGGGTCGTTATTACCCTTGTCTTTTTTTACGCTTTTTTTCAATATCTGAGGTATTTTTATGGATCAGCGATTTTATGACGCGGTGATGGCAAACCCCATCATCGCGGCAGTGAAGGACGACCAGGGGCTGCAAAGCTGCCTGCGCCGGAAGGATATTCGGGTGGTGTTCATCCTCTACGGCGACATTTGCAGCATCCCGGACATCGTCGCCGCGGTCCAGAACGCCGGGAAAATTGCCCTGGTCCACGCGGACCTGATTTATGGCCTCGCCACCAAGGAGATCGCCGTGGACTTCCTTCACCAGAACGCCAAGGTGGACGGCATCATCTCCACCCACCAGAACCTCATCCTGCGGGCCAGAGAGCTGCGGATGTACACGGTGCTGCGCATCTTCATCCTGGACTCCATGTCCCTCCAGGAGGCGGGCAACGTAGACAATGTGGGGCCGGACTTTCTGGAAATTCTGCCCGGCGTCATGCCCGACATCATCCGCCGCCTCCACGCCGCTATCAAGACCCCCCTGCTGGCCGGTGGGCTGATCGATGCCAAAAAGGACGCCATCAGCGCCCTGGACGCCGGGGCTACCGCCATCTCCACCACCAACGAGGCCGTTTGGGATATGTAAAGCCCAATGCGCAATTTGCAATGAGCAATGTGCAATGGTCCGGCTCCCAACATCGGGCGGAGCAAAGGGGATCGTCAATTTTTGTTTGCAATTTTGTTTGTGATATAGGGCAGCGCCACGCCCCTCATTCTGTGGCGCTGCCGCACGCAAAACACCCAAAGGAGGAATCGCACACATGGCAAAGTACATCATGGCATTAGACTCTGGCACCACGTCCAACCGTTGCATCCTGTTCAACGAAGAGGGCGAGATGGTCAGCGTCGCCCAGAAGGAGTTCACCCAGTACTTCCCCCAGCCCGGCTGGGTGGAGCACGACGCGACGGAGATCTGGCTGACCCAGTACGCCGTGGCGTCCGAGGCGCTGACCAAGGCAGGAGCCGAGGCCAGCGACATCGCCGCCATCGGCATCACCAACCAGCGTGAGACCACCATCGTCTGGGACAAGACCACCGGCGAGCCGATTTGCAACGCCATCGTCTGGCAGGACCGCCGTACCGCCGAGTACTGCGACACCCTGGTGGACAAGGGCCTGACCGACGAGTACCGGGCCAAGACCGGCCTCATCATCGACCCCTACTTCTCCGCCACCAAAATTCGCTGGATGCTGGAGAACGTCCCCGGCGCACGGGAGAAAGCGGAGGCCGGACAGCTCCTGTTCGGCACCGTGGAGACCTGGCTGATTTGGAAGCTGACCGGCGGCAAAGTCCACGTCACCGACTACTCCAACGCCGCCCGAACCATGCTCTTCAACATCATCGACCTGAAGTGGGACGAGGACATCATGGCCGAGCTGGGCATCCCCGCCTGTATGCTGCCGGAGGCCAAGCCTTCCAGTTGCGTCTACGGCGAAACCACCGCCGACCTGTTTGGCGAGCCTATCCCCATCGCCGCCGCCGCAGGCGACCAGCAGGCCGCCCTGTTCGGCCAGACCTGCTTCAACCCCGGCGAGGCCAAGAACACCTACGGCACCGGCTGCTTCCTGCTGATGAACACCGGCGAGAAGCCCGTGTTCTCCAAAAACGGCCTGGTGACCACCATCGCCTGGGGCCTGGACGGAAAGGTCCAGTACGCCCTGGAAGGCTCCATCTTCGTGGCCGGTTCCGCCATCCAGTGGCTCCGGGACCAGTTGAAGGTGGTGGACTCCGCCGCCGACTCTGAGTACTTCGCCAAGAAGGTGCCGGACACCAACGGCTGCTATGTGGTGCCCGCCTTCACCGGTCTGGGCGCGCCCTACTGGGACCCCTACGCACGGGGGACCATCGTGGGCCTGACCCGCGGCACCAACCGCTATCACATCATCCGTGCCACCCTGGAGTCCCTGGCCTACCAGACCTATGACGTGCTCAAGGCCATGGAGGAGGACTCCGGCATCAAGCTGGCCGCCCTGCGGGTGGACGGCGGCGCTTCCGCCAACGACCTGCTGATGCAGATCCAGGCCGACATCATCCAGGCCCCCGTCAACCGCCCCGCCTGCGTGGAGACCACCGCTCTGGGCGCGGCTTACATGGCCGGTCTTGCCGTGGGCTACTGGAGCAGCAAGGAGGAAGTGATGATGAACTGGACCATCGACAAGGTCTTTGGTCCCAAGATCAAGCCCGCCGCCCGGGATAAGCGGGTGCTGGGCTGGCGGAAGGCCGTGGGCACCACCTTCGGCTGGGCAAAAGAGTAAGTTACCCTGTTGTACGAAATCAACTTATGATATTGAATGAGGAGTGAATGAACCGTGTATGACGTAATTATCATTGGCGCCGGTGTCACCGGCAGCGCGGTGGCCCGGTTCCTTTCTCGCTACCAGGTGAACGCCTGTGTCATCGAGCGGGAAGAGGACGTGTGCTGCGGCACCTCCAAGGCCAACAGCGCCATCATCCACGCCGGGTTCGACGCCGCCGCCGGGAGCCTGAAAGCCCGGCTCAACGTCCAGGGCAGCGTGATGATGCCCGCCCTGGCGGAGGAGTTGGACGTACCCTTCCGGCGCAACGGCAGCCTGGTGGTCTGCATGAACGAGGAGGACCGCCCCAAGCTCCAGGCCCTGTATGAAAACGGCCTGAAAAACGGGGTCGAGGGGCTGGAGATCATCGACAGCCAGCGCCTGCGGGAGATGGAGCCGAACATCAATCCCGACGCCGTGGCCGCGCTGTGGGCGCCTACCGGCGGCATCGTCTGCCCCTTCCACCTGACCATCGCCCTGGCGGAGAACGCCAATACCAACGGCGTGGAGTTCAAGCTGAACACTGAGGTCAAGGCCATCTCCCCCCGCAAGGAGGGCGGCTGGGCCGTGCAGACCGACAAGGGCGTGTTCGACGCCAAGTGCATCGTCAACGCCGCCGGTGTGTACGCCGACATCTTCCACAACATGGTCAGCGGCGAGAAGATCCACATCACTCCCCGCCGGGGCGACTACTGCCTGCTGGACCGCTCCACCGGCGACTTCGTGAGCCACACCATCTTCCAGCTCCCCGGCGCGCTGGGCAAGGGCGTGCTGGTCAGCCCCACCATCCACGGCAACACCATCGTCGGCCCCACCGCCTTCAACATCGAGGACCGGGAGGGCATCAACACCACCGCTGAGGGCATTGCCGACCTGACCGCCAAGGCCGGGACCACCGTGCCCAACCTGCCCATCCGCCAGGTCATCACCAGCTTCGCGGGCCTGCGCGCCCACGAGGACGGCGATGAGTTCCTCGTCGGTGAAGTGGCCGACGCCCCCGGTTTCATCGACTGCGCGGGCATCGAGTCCCCCGGCCTGTCCTCCGCCCCCGCCATCGGCCAGGAAGTGGCCGAGCTGCTGCGGGACAAGCTGGACTTGCAGGAGAACCCCAATTACGTGGGCAAGCGCAAGGGCATCCTGGACCCCAAGACCCTCTCCAAGGAGGAGCGCACCGCCCTCATTAAGGAGCAGCCCGCCTACGGTCAGATCATCTGCCGCTGCGAGAGCGTCAGCGAGGGCGAGATTTTGGACGCCATTCACCGTCCTCTGGGCGCGAAGAGCCTGGACGGGGTCAAGCGCCGCACCCGCGCCGGTATGGGCCGGTGTCAGTCGGGCTTCTGTAGTCCCCGTGTGATGGAGATTTTGGCCCGGGAGCTGGGCGTCAGCCAGAGCGACATTACCAAGTGCGGCGGGGCCTCCAAGCTCATCGTCGGCACGGCAAAAGACCGGGTTTAAGGAGGGAGAGCCATGAAAAACTATGATATTGTCATTGTCGGCGGCGGCCCCGCCGGTCTTGCGGCGGCCAGCGCAGCCTATGACGCGGGGGCCAGAAGCATCCTCATCCTGGAGCGGGACAAGGAGCTGGGCGGCATCCTGAACCAGTGCATCCACAACGGCTTCGGCCTGCACACCTTCAAGGAGGAGCTGACCGGGCCGGAGTACGCCCATCGCTTCGCGGAGAAGGTCTACAAGAAGCAGATCGAGTACAAGCTCTCCACCATGGTCATGAACATCTCCCCGGAGAAAGTCGTCACCGCCATGAACCGGGAGGACGGCCTGTTCGACATCCAGGCGAAAGCCATCGTGTTGGCCATGGGCTGCCGGGAGCGCAGCCGCGGCGCGCTGAACATCCCCGGTTACCGTCCCGCCGGCATCTACTCCGCCGGCACCGCCCAGCGGCTGGTGAACATCGAGGGCTTTATGCCCGGCCGGGAGGTGGTCATCCTGGGCAGCGGCGACATCGGCCTCATCATGGCCCGCCGTATGACCCTGGAAGGCGCGAAGGTCAAGGTCGTGGCCGAGCTGATGCCCTACTCCGGCGGCCTGAAGCGGAACATCGTCCAGTGCCTCAACGACTTCGACATCCCCCTGAAGCTGAGCCACACCGTGGTGGACATCGAGGGCAAGGAGCGCGTCACCGGCGTGACCATCGCCGAGGTGGACAGCCACAACAAGCCCATCCCCGGCACAGAGGAGCATTACGACTGTGACACTCTGCTGCTCTCCTGCGGCCTGATTCCCGAAAACGAGCTGTCCCGGGACATGGGCGTGGAGCTGAACCGGGTCACCAACGGCCCCACCGTCAACGAGAGCCTGGAGACCTCCATCCCCGGCGTCTTTGCCGCAGGCAACGTGCTGCACGTCCATGACCTGGTGGACTTCGTCTCCGAGGAAGCTGCCGCCGCAGGCCGCAGCGCCGCCGCTTACGTGGCGGGTGGCTGCACTGACGGGGCCAGGAACGACATCCCCGTGGCCGTGGAAGGCGGCCCCCGTTACACCGTCCCCTGCACCATCGACCCGGCCAAGGTCGGCGACGAGCTGGTGGTCCGGTTCCGTGTGGGCGGCGTGATGAAGAACCGCTTCGTCAACGTCTATCTGGACGATGACCGGGTCATCCACCGCAAGCGGCCCGTCATGGCCCCCGGCGAGATGGAGGAAGTCAAGCTGAAGCGGGCCATGTTCGAGGCCCATCCCGATTTGAGCAGCATCTGCATTAAAGTAGAGGAGGCGTGACAGATGGAAGTCAAAAATTTAACCTGCATTGGCTGTCCCATGGGCTGTCCGCTGGAAGTGACGATGGAGAACGGCGAGGTCGTCTCCGTCACCGGCAACACCTGCCCCCGCGGTGCGGCTTACGCCCGGAAAGAGGTCACCAACCCCACCCGCATCGTCACCAGCACGGTCCGCGTGGTGGGCAGCACCACCGGCGCGGTGGCTGTCTCCTGCAAGACCGCCAGCGACATCCCCAAGGGCAAGATCTTCGCCTGCGTGAAGGACATCGCCGGGGTGTCGGTCGAGGCCCCCGTCCACATCGGCGACGTGGTCAAGGCTGACGTGGCCGGTACCGGCGTGGATATGATCGCCACCAAGGAAGTTATGTAACAATCTCCCAGCCCCCGACGGTACCCCTGCCGTTGGGGGCTTTTGCCGCGACAGGAGAAGAGTGGGAAACCCCTCCACCATGCTTCGCATGGTCCCCCTCCGCCGTCAAGCGGCACTTCCGCTGCGCTCCCTGCCCTGAAAGGGGAGGTGGCGCGGCGCAAGCCGCGACGGAGGGATTTCAACATCCAACGTAGCCAAAATAACACCTCAAACTGCCCCAACCGCCCATAAACCCGCCCTTTTACGGGCGATTTGCCCCTGCTGCGCCCCGCTGTGTCTGGTTTTCCGCTGGAACAGGGAATTATTTTGTCAAGTTTGTATATTATGTTATTTTTGTCTGGACAAAAGGCCAGGTCTTTTGTATAATATATTCTAGTGAACGTCACTTGCAATTTATATCAAAGTTTTTCGGAGGTGCCTTTTTTATGTCCTTTATGGAAACGTATGAAAAATGGCTGAACAGCCCCGCTCTCTCCCCGGAGGAGAAGGCCGAGCTGGAGGCTATCAAGGATGATCCCAAAGAGATCGAGTCCCGCTTCTTTGGCCCGCTGGAGTTCGGCACGGCTGGTCTGCGCGGCACCATGTGCGTGGGCCTGCACCAGATGAACCGCCACGTGGTCGGCCACGCGACCCAGGCGTTCGCCGAGGTGGTCAAGGCGGAAGGCCCCGAAGCCTGCGAAAAGGGCGTGTCCATCTCCTGCGACTGCCGCAACCACTCCCAGGAGTTTGCCGAGGAAGCCGCCGCTGTGCTGGCCGCCAACGGCATCAAGGTCAAGCTCTTCGACGAGCTGCGCCCCACCCCGGAGCTGTCCTTCTCTGTCCGGGAGTACGGCTGCCAGGCGGGTATCAACATCACCGCTTCCCACAACCCCAAGGAGTACAACGGCTATAAGGTCTACTGGAGCGACGGCGCTCAGTTGCCTCCCGGCCCCGCCGACGTGGTGGCCGCCAAGATGAAAGAGCTGGATGTCTTTGACGACGTGAAGATCATGGACCTGGACGAGGCCAAGGCCCAGGGCCTGGTCACCATCATCGGCCCGGAGACCGACGAGAAGTTCCTGGCCAACGTCATGGGTCAGGTCATCGACAAGGAGTCCGTGGCGAAGGTAGCCGACACCTTCGGCATCGTCTACACTCCCTTCCACGGCACCGGCCACAAGCTCATCCCCGAAGCGCTCAAGCGCCTGGGCATGAAGAAGGTCTACTGTGTGCCGGAGCAGATGGTCATCGACGGCGACTTCCCCACCGTGGCCTCCCCCAACCCGGAGAACCCCGAGGGCTTCTATCTGGCCGTTGACCTGGCGAAAGAGCACGGCTGCGACCTGATCGTCGGCTCCGACCCCGACGCTGACCGCGTGGGCGTCATGGTCAAGAACTCCGCCGGGGACTATGTGGTCCTCACCGGCAACCAGACCGGCATCCTGCTGGAGGACTACGCGATCCAGGCCCGCAAGCGCGCCGGGACCCTGCCCGCCAACGCCTATGCCAACACCACCATCGTCTCCTCCGCCATGGCCACCAAGGTCGCTGAGGCCAACGGCGTCAAGTCCGCCCGCACCTTCACCGGCTTCAAGTTCCTGGGCGAGAAGAAGGACAAGCTGGAGCAGTCCGGCGAGGGTCAGGTCATCTTCTCCTTCGAGGAGTCCTGCGGCTACATGTTCGGCGACTACGTCCGGGACAAGGACGCCGTCACCGCTATCGTCATCGTGGTGGAAATGGCCGCCTACTATGCCACCCAGGGCAAGACCCTGTACGACGCCCTGATGGACTGCTACGCCAAGTACGGCTTCTACGGCGAAAAGACCCTGAACCTGGTCATGCCCGGCCTGGACGGTATGGCGAAGATGGCTGACATCATGGCCAAGCTCCACGCCAACCCCATGACCGAAGTGGCCGGCACCAAGGTCCTGGTGGCCAAGGACTACCAGACCGGCACCTCTACCTGCCTGGCCTGCGGCAAGGTGGAAGAGATGGAGCTGTCCGGCTCCAACGTGGTGGCCTACGACCTGGAGGACGGCACCACCTTCATCATCCGTCCCTCCGGCACCGAGCCGAAGATCAAGGTCTACATCCTGGCCAACGCCCCCACCAAGGAGGAGTGCGACGCCAAGGTCGCCAAGTACGCCGCCTTTGCCCCCTCCATCAAGGAGCTGTAAGGCAAAGTAACGCGATTTCGCGCACAATTTAAGCAAAAAGAGCCGCCCTGAGAGCATCTTGTTCCCAGGGCGGCTGTTTTCGCGCGCAATGGCCGATTTTTCGCAAAATTGCACATTGCACATTGCTAATTGCTCATTGATTAGTACGAGCTGATGGGAATCGACCCGTCGTCCTCCTGCTTCTCGATGGCGCGGATGGTCAGGGGGTAGCTGTATTTGTCGTTGACCTGGACGGTGACGGTGTCTCCCACCCTGCGGCCCAGCAGGGCCTTGCCCACCGGGGAGACGTTGCTGATGAGGTTGTGCAGGGCGTCCTCCTTGACGGCGGTGACGATTTGGAACACTTCCTCCTCCTCGTCCTCGTCGAACCAGACGGTCACTTTGTCGAACAACCCCACCTGGTCCGGGGCGGAGCGGTCAGTGATGACGTGGGCGGTCTCGATCATCTTCTCCAAGTAGCGGATGCGGCGCTCGTTCTGGTTCTTCTCCTGTTTGGCGGCCTTGTACTCGAAGTTTTCGCTCAGGTCGCCGAAGGCGCGGGCGGTTTTCACCTCCTCCAGCAGCTTAGGCCGGAGGGTGATGCGGCGGTAGTCCAGTTCCTCCCGCATTTGCCGCAGGTCGTCGGCGGTCAGTTGATCGTGCATAGGTTTTGGCTCCTTTACAATTAAGATGGATCTTACATCAGCGGTGACAGCAGAATTAGCAATTAGCAATGTGCAATGTGAAATTATGGGGAATCCGGCCCGTTGCCGTCACCCTGCGATGATGGCAGGTATCATTGGCAACCAGAAATGAGCAAATACAGGAAAAGTGTGCCATTTTTAACTTCCTGCGGAACAGAGTATTCTCCAACTACGTCCGGTGAAACGAACACGGCTGAAAATCCGGTCATTGCACATTGCTAATTGCACATTGCAAAATGGTCAAACCAGCCCGAAGCTCCGCAGCAGAAACAGCCAGAAGGTGATGGACACAGAGGAAAGCAGCGTGGCCAGTACAATGACGTTGGCGGTCAGCACGCCGTCTCCGTGCATATTTTTCGCCATGACGTAGCAGGAGACGGTGGTGGGCGACCCCACCATAATGAGGATGGCCACCATCTCGCTGCCCCGGAATCCCAGCCACGCCGCCACAGGCAGGAACAGGGCGGGCAGCACCAGCAGCTTGATGCAGGTGGCGACGGCGGCGGGCTTCCATTTTTTCAGCGCCTCCGTCCCGGAGAAGGTGGCCCCTACCACCAGCAGCGCCACCGGCGTGGCGGTGTCCCCCACCATATCCAGGGTAGAGGTCACCAGCGTGGGCAGGGTGACGCGCAGCAGGGCGAAGGGCAGTCCCGCCAGGATGCCCAAAATAATTGGGTTTTTCAGCACATTGAGGCAGGCTGTCCTGACACGCGCTCCGCCGTCAGCGGGAGGAGGCAGCAGACGGCCGTTTTCGTCCACCTGGGGCGAGAAGGACAAAATCAGCACGGCGTAGATGTTGAAAAAGGGCACCGCCGCCACGATCATCATGGGCACCATACCCGCGTCGCCGTAGATGTTGACGGCGAAGGCGATGCCCAAAATGGCGGCGCTGGACCGGGCCGCCGCCTGGGAGAAGGCTCCCACCATGGACCGGTCTTTCAGCAGCAGCCAGGACAGGCCCCACACGCCGCCGAACATGACGGTGGTCACCACGAAGCAGAACAGGCAGAAGGAGGGGTCGAAGTCGCTGTAAAAATCCATCTGGGACACCGACTGGAACAGGCTCACCGGCAGGGCGCACTTGAACACGTACTGGTTCCCCGCCTTGGAGAAGCCCTCGTTCAAAATCCCCGCCTGCTGCAACACCCAGCCCAGCAAAATCACCAGGAACACGGGCACCGTGGCGTTGACCGCAAACAGAAAATTTTCCATGAAAGACTTCCCCCTCCTGTTGCCGGGTAGCCCCCCGGCAGAGAGGTATTATAGCACAACTCCGCCCGGCGCGCCACACAAAATAAGCCCCGGTCTCCCCTGCTGTTCAAAGTTTTTTCGCAATTTCTTTGCAATTTGTCCAACATCTCTCACCTGGGTTCTGCTATTCTATACTTGCAGGAAGCGAACAGGGCAACGCGAACTGTACCAACGTTTTTTCATTTTTCTCCTTTCTTTTCTTTCTTTTCTCTCTTTTCGCAAAAAAGCCGTCGGGCCAAGGCCCGGCGGCTTTTGCGGTTTCTATCGCTGTTCCGTCTACTTGGAGATTTTCACGGACTTTTTCCCGCTCCAGGCGGA
>JAJQCW010000033.1:77966-85707 GCA_021202515.1 Clostridiales bacterium
GTCTGCACCTGGTAGCCGGTGGCTCCGCTGACCGCGCTCCACTGGATGGTCAACCCGCCGCCGCTGGCGTTGCTCACGCTGGAGATGGAGGGCTGCGCCAGGGTGACGCTGCTTATGGTATTTGTTTTGCTGCTGTCGGCGGCGGAGATGTAGTCGTCGCCCAGGGCGCGGACGTAATAGCGGCAGCCGGTGCTGCCGGTGTAGGAATAACTGCTCTTCCCGGTGGAGAGGGTAGCGGCCAGGGTGTAGCTGCTGGCGCCGGAAGCGAGCTGATAGACCTCATAGCCGGTGGCCCCGGTGACTGCGCTCCAGGTCAGCGTCGTTTTGCCGCTGCTGACGGTGATAGTCACTTTTGGCGCGGCGAGAGTGGGGGTCGTGGTGGTCTGGGCGGTGATGGCGTAGGGGGTCTCCTCCGCGTCCGCGATGGACTGCTTCAAAACCGCCAGGTGCAGCGAGGAAAACACGCCGTAGCTGGAGCTGCTGTTGATGGTGGTGATGCCGGAGAGATCCATCCCGCAGGCGGAGGCCAGGCTCATGGCGGCCAGCCAGCGGCCCAGCCCATAGGACATATGGTTACTGTCCCGGTTGAGGGTGTCGCCCATATAGCCGCTGCGGACGTTTTGGATGGCGGTCCCCACCGGGGCGATCAGGTCCACCGCGCCGCTGGCAGCCACCGCCTTCTGGGTGGTAGAGAGGATGGCGTTGTACATGGTCATCTGGTCGCCGCCAAATTTGCGCTGGCAGTAATCGTCCGTGCTGTTGTCCTCGTGCGCCCAGGTCATCTCGTAGCCGATCTTCACGTCGGAGTTGCCGCACAGCCCGGTGACGTAGTCCGCCAGCAGAGTGAGGTAGTTTTTCCCGCTGGAAGTGTAAAAGGTGTTGGACAGACCGGCGGCGACGCTCTGCTGCTGGAAGAAGATGATATCCCAGTCCTCATCCTCCACCGCCTGGGCCATGGTCGCGCTCTTGGTTGCAATGGTTTTCCAACTGCCGGTGGAATTTTTTCGATAGGTGTAGACGGCGGAATTGTTTTTGGCGTAGCTCCATTGGTTGGCCAGGGTGAGAGAGCCGAGCTGGAGGTTGCCCACCACCACATCGTATCCGGCGGCGTCCGCCACCTGATAGAGATACTGGGTGGTGTCCACGCTGTAGCTGTTGCCGATGACCAGGATGCGGAAGGTGGCGCTCTTTTTCGCGTAGGAGCGATGATAGGCCGCCGTCCGGGTGGCAGAGACGGCGGAAACCACCGCTTCCTCCTCAGCCGTTTCCGCAGCGGCAGGTTCTTCGGCCTCCTCCGCAGCGAGGGCTTCGGTCGCCTCCGTCCCCGCTTCTGGTTCCTCATCGGAGGCCGTTCCCGCCTCTTCCGTTTGGTCCGTTTCGGCGTCCGCTGTGTCCCCGGCGGCGCTGCCGTCTGATGCGGCCCCCTCGGTGGTTTCTGTGTTTTCCGCTGTCGGTGTGGCCGCTTCTTCCTCCTGGCTGACGGCGGAGAGTTCCGCTTCGTCCAGGCTGGCCGCCACCGCCCCGGCGGGGCAGGTCCCCAAGACCAGAACCAGCGCCAGCAGCGCGGCCAGGCTGCGCGTGAAAGATCGTTTCATATGTTTTGCTCCCTTCGACGGTCCGCTTCCCAAGGAGACGGCGCTTTTATGAATACTTTATCATCTCCCTGCAAAAAATACAAGATTTCCGCGAAAAAACCTGCGAAAAACAGAACGCGCGCCCTCCGCGGCAAAAAAAGAACTGCTCCCACAGAGAGAGCAGTTCTTGCGGTTTGGTAAGTAAATTGTCGGGGAAACTGTCAGTCGTTGAACATCTTGCGCTCCCACTCGGCCGCGCCGGTGGAGAAATCGCTGTTGAAGGTGGTTTCCCGTTCCTCCACGTCGGTGAGCAGGCTGGCGTACTTGGAGTCGAAGGGGGTCATGTTGGATTTTTCCTTGACGCCGATGGCCACGGTCTTGGCGGTCTTTTCCGGCGCGACGATGGTGCCCGCGCCGCCTACGCAGCCGCCGGGACAGCCCATGCCCTCCAGCAGATAGCCGTCGTACTTGCCGGCCTTGGCCATGAGCAGCATCTTCTTGCAGTCGGCCAGGCCCTCGGCACGGGCCACCTTGACCTCCATCTCCGGATGGGTCTTGGCGATGACATTCTTCACCGCCTGGGCCACGCCGCCGCTGACCGCGAAGCCGCAGCCGTCGCCGCTGGCCTCGTTGAAGGGCAGGTACTCGGATTCGGGGATGTCGTCGAAGCTGACGCCCTTGGCGTCCATAATGCCCTGGACCTCCTCGAAGGTCAGCACGAAGTCCACGTCGGACCGGATGGTGCGGCGCATGGCCTCCAGCTTCTTGGCGGCGCATGGGCCGATGAAGGCGACCTTTGCGCCGGGGTGTTCCTTCTTGATGAGGCGGGCGGTCAGGACCATGGGGGTCAGGGCCATGGAGATGTTGTCCGCGAACTGGGGAACGGTCTTTTTGGCCAGCACCGCCCAGGCAGGGCAGCAGGAGGTGGCCATAAACTTGAGCTTGGAGGGCACTTCCTCCACGAAGTCCCGGGCCTCGGCGATAGTACACAGGTCCGCGCCGATGGCGACCTCCACCGCGTCCTCGAAGCCCAGCCGCTTAAAGACGGCGCGGACCTTGCTGTCGGTGCGCTTGGCGGAGAACTGCCCGGCGAAAGCAGGGGCGACGGCGGCATAGACCGGGGTGTCGCTCTTCAGGGCGGTGATGGTCTGGTAGATCTGGCTCTTGTCCACGATGGCGGCGAAGGGGCAGGACACCAGGCACTGGCCGCAGGAGACGCACTTGTCGTAGTCGATCTGGGCGCGGCCCTTTTCGTCGCTCTTGATGGCGCCGGCGCCGCAGGCCTTGGTGCAGGGGCGCTCCTGCTTGATGATGGCGCTGTAGGGGCAGGCGGTGACGCAGCGGCCACACTTGATGCACTTGGACTGGTCGATGAACGACTTGCCCTTGACGATGGAAATGGCCTTCTTGGGGCACATCTCCATGCAGGGATGCTCCAGGCAGCCCTGGCAGCCGTTGGTGACGATGACCTGCTTCTCCGGGCAGGCGTGGCAGGCGAATTTGATGACGTTGATCAGCGGGGGCGTGTAGTAGTGCTCCGGCACCTCGGCGTCGTCGATGCCGGTGGAGATGGGGCCGGACTCGCCCGCGGTGCGGACGGGCATACCCATGGCGGTGCGCAGCCGCTCACCCAGGATGGCCCGCTCCAGGAAGATGTTGTCCCGGTAAGAGCCGACCTCGCCGGGCAGGATCTTGAAGGGGATCTCCTCAAAGTCCTGTTTGGTGCCGCCTTCGTAGGCAAAACGCGCCACTTCGGTGAAGACCTTCCGGCGCAGGTCCGTTTTGCTGGAATACAGTCCTCTCATAGTATCGTTCTCCTTTTTCCGTGTGTGCGCCTCTTCCCGACCCAGGAGCGGACCTCACCCTCTACATTGTGCCACTTCCGGTCAGACGGGGAAAGGGGCGCAGCCGCCTTGCAGCGGGAGCGCGCTGCCCCCAAGCGGCTGAACTTTCGCGGTGCACGAATGGAATCTTTCGTCAAGCACCCTTTGCAACGTCAGTATAACACACAACTTTGGGATTGGCAACCGGATAGGCAAAAGTTTGTCAATTTTTTCACAGACTTTTCCCTCACGCAGGACGGGGCAGATTCCACTTGTACCGGGTGGCCAGCCACCGGAGGACAAAGGTGACGCAGATGCCCACGGCGGCGGCAAGGGTGCTGTCTGCGCCCCAGCGGTCCAGCAGGTAATAGGACGTGGCCCCGGCAATGGCGGCCAGAGCGTAGATGTACTTGGTCAGGATGAAGGGGATCTCCCCCAGAATGATGTCCCGCAGCAGGCCGCCGCCCACCGCCGTGATGGTCCCCATAAAGACCACCAGAAAGCCGTTGGCCTGATATCCCGCCGCCGCAGCCACCTGACAGCCGGTGACGGCGAACATCCCCAGTCCCACCGCGTCCACCAGGTTGTTGATTCGCTCCACCAGCGCCTCTTCCCGGTAGTAAGTCTCGCTGTGGCGGAGGACGGCGAAAAACACCACCAGCGCCATTGCCAGGGCCACGTTCAGGTCCTGCCAGTTGGTGAACATGGCGGGCGGGAACCGCCCCAGCAGCACATCCCGGATCATGCCGCCGCCCAGGGCGGTGGTCTCCGCCAAAAAGACTACGCCGAACAGGTCGGCCTTTTTCTGGCAGGCCACCATCGCCCCGGAGAGGGCAAAGGCGGCGGAGCCAAACAGGTCAATGAGAAAAAATACCATCTCTGGAATCATGTGAAGCGCCTCCCCATTGAGGAAAAAGTGGACCGGGAACCTCCTTCGGTCCTCGGTCCACTGTAAGCGCCTGTGGAGAAAATGTCAATGGTTTTTCTGGGGGTGTGCAGCTCTTGCGGAAAACAGACGGGTATGGTACAGTAAGGAACAGAAACAGGAGAGAGGCGGCTTATCGTATGAAAAACAGGCGGGAACAGACGGAAGAGAGTATGCTCCAGGGCATCGACGAGGAGACGCTGGAACGGTTTCGAGCGGCGAACAAACACCTGTGGGGACCACAGGAGATGTCCCCGGAGTACCTTGTCCTGCTGAAAGAACTGGGATACGACGAGGCGCTTGCCGTCCTTGCAGCGGACCCGGAGGTCGGCGGGCCAGAGGGCTGACCCGCCGACACAGCGCTAAAACTCCCCGCCCTTGCGCCCCAGGTGGGGCTGGTCGTCTCCCCGGTTCCGGTGGAGACGGCCCCCGTCGGGCCACAGGCGGTCCGTGTGCTGAAAGGTGGCGTCCCCGTCCCGGATGTCCGGCGTCAGGTCGTAGCCAAATTCTGCATCCGTTTTCCGCTTCGGGAGCGGCCTCTTGCGCTTTTTCATGGTTGATTCCCCTTTTTCGTGTCGGTTTGCCCGCGTTTTACCGGTAGTATGCGCCCTTTTTGCCGGTTTATGCGTCTCAGCGCCGACCCGGACGGCGCCCGCCAGTTCAGACAAAATTCTTTCGAGAATTTGGGGCCAGCCCCTTGATTTTTTCGCGTAATCTGATACAATGAGTTTATTCTAAGAAGGAGGAACTTCTACTATGGCATACAAGATTTCTGACGGCTGCATCTCCTGCGGCTCCTGCGCGGATCAGTGCCCCGTGGGCGCTATCTCTGAGGGCGACACCTCTTACGTCATCGACGCCGATACCTGCATCTCCTGCGGTTCCTGCGCCGCCCAGTGCCCCATGGGTGCGATTGAGGAGGAATAATCCCACCCTCGCAGCACTTTTCCGGTACATTAGCCTCGCGTGAGCGGGGCGAAAAGAATACGGCCACATGGGAGCGCCTCGCCCCTGTGTGGCCGTGTTTTTTTGGGAAAAGTGCGACTGTGGAAAAATTTCTTGACAAACGCGCTCCCACCTTATATAATACTGTGTTGTCATCGGGACGTGGCGAAGTTTGGTATCGCGCTTGGTTCGGGTCCAAGAGGCCCGGGGTTCGAATCCCCGCGTTCCGACCAGAAAAGAAAGCACCGGGTTTTCTGCCCGGTGCTTTTTTGCGCAAAGAAGCCGCCGCAAGGGGAAGGTTCCTGGCGGCGGATTTTGCTTTTGCAGATATTTTTTGATGAGTCCTTGAATCAGCCATGTGCTTTTACCCCTCCGCCACCGCCTAAAGGCGGCGGCCCTCCTCCCCTTTCAGGGGAGGCAAGAGGGGGTCAAGCGGCAAAAGATGATTCTTTGAGGGAAAGGTGTACTATACCAGGCAAAAATGGGGGTTTTTCTTTTTTACTTCCGGTACAAATCAACCAGCTTCTGGAACACCGGCAGCGCCTTTTGGATACGCTCGGTGGGGACGCAGTGGGCGATGCGCACGTGGCCGGGGCAGCCGAAGCCGCTGCCGGGCACCACCAGCAGGTCCAGGGACTTGGCCTTTTCGGAGAAGGCAACGTCGTCCGGCTCCAGGGACTGGGGGAAGATGTAGAAGGTGCCGCCGGGGGCCACGCAGGGGATGCCCATCTCCTTGAAGCCCTCCAGCAGCAGACGGCGGTTCTCGGCGTAGACGGACATATCCGCCGTCTCCTCGCAGCAGGAGGCGACTGCCAACTGCAACATGCTGGGGGCGCAGACATAGCCCAGGGCGCGGGCGGCTCCGGCGCAGGCGGCAAAGACCAGCTTGCTGTCGGCGCACTCGTCTGGGACAACGATGTAGCCGATGCGCTCGCCGGGGAGGGACAGGGACTTAGAATAGGAGTAACAGACCAGGGTGTCATCGTAGTACTTGGTCAGGTAGGGGACGGTGACGCCGTCAAAGACGATCTCCCGGTAAGGCTCGTCGGCGATGAGGTAGATGGGGTGACCGTACTCTGCCTCTTTCAGCCGCAAGAGGTCGGCCAGCTTTTCCACCGTGGCCTCAGAGTACACCGCGCCGGAGGGGTTGTTGGGGGAGTTGACGATGAGGGCCTTGGTCTTGGGGGTCAGTCGGGCCTCCAGCTCGTCGAAGGGGATCTGGAACGCCTCCACGTCGGCGGGGACCAGCACCATCTCCGCGCCGGTGTGCTCGATGAATACCTTGTACTCCGGGAAGTAGGGGGCGAACACCACCACCTCGTCGCCGGGGTTGCACAGGCCGTTCAGGGCGCTGGTCAGGGAGGCGGCTGCGCCGCAGGTCATGTACAGGTTATCCCCGGTGAAGTGGGTTCCCTGGCGGCGGTTGATGGATTGAGCGATGGTCTCCCGCACCGCAGGCGCGCCGGGGGCGCTGGTGTAGCCGTGGAGCTGCACCGGGTCCGAGGTCTTGCACAGGTCAATAATCGTTTCGTTGACCTTGGGTGGGGCGGGGACGCTGGGGTTGCCCAGGGAGAAGTCAAAGACGTTTTCCCGGCCCACGATGGCGGCCCGCTGGTTGCCGTACTCGAACAGCTCCCGGATGACGGAGCGGGCGGTGCCCAGGCCGATCATTTTTTCGTTTAACATGGCGTATGTCCTCCTCAATGCGCGGCGAGGCGCAGTTTTTTGCTGAGAATAGTATAGCACGTTGGAGGGGGAAAGGAAAGGGAAAATAAAGATAGAACGGAAAATGATTGAAAATAGCTGGTTTGTATGATAATATCTTATCATATTATCATAAATTCTAAAGTTGAAAGGAGAGAGCCGCAATATGGCTTACTTTGACGAACGGCACGTTGAGAGAATAGAGCAGCTCAATTCCATGTGGCAAAAGCTCGACGGGATCGAAGAACTTGCACGCGGTTACGAAATCAGGGACATTGCACAGGACAATAATTTGAAATTGCTTCAAACACTTGTGCTTTTTGGTTTTGACAATCAACCGGGGCGCGAAGGAAGTGATGCGATCGATCGTTATGGAAATGAGTGGGAGTTAAAAACGGTGAATATCGACCTGACGAAAAGTTTTTCTACCAACCACCACACAAACCTGGAAAGGATTGCTGTGTTTCGTCGAGAACGTTGGCTGTTCAGCGTTTATCGCGGGATTTCCTTACAGGAGGTATATGCGGTCAGTCCTTCCAGCCTTGAGATATATTTTGCCGAATGGGAGAAAAAGGTCCGGAAGAAAATTGCAGACAAAATGGAAAATCCGCACTTAAACAACCCCAAAATACCATTGAAGTTTGTTCGACAGGTCGGTATACGAGTTTATCCATTTGATGATCCTCCTGTAGACCCTGCGGAGGAGTTAGAATATTTAGGGAACCTCTGATTTATTCCGTTCTTTCTCTCAAAATATGTTATAATGTAGA
>JAJQCW010000075.1 GCA_021202515.1 Clostridiales bacterium
AGCACCTGCAAATTGAACAGATTGCCGATGGACTCCGGCAGGGTGCTGATTCCTGCCCAGGAAAGGTCAAGTTCCTGCAAATGGGATAGGTTGCCGATGGAACCCGGTAAAGTGGTGATTTGCGCCCTGGAGAGATTCAGTTCTCGCAAGTGAGTCAGGCACTCGATAGAGTCTGGTATTCTTTTTGGCAAGATGAAGTAGTACTCGCACCAAGTGCTAATATTTAAATCAAAACCAAATAAAGTATTATCATACTCACTGCGTTTATCTGCACTGCATTCAATGAGTGTGTTGAAAAAATCAAGCACCTCTATCTCGTCCAGATATGCCCACTCTTCCTCCGTCGGCACATACCCCTTATCCATCTTGTCCAGCAACTCCAGCAGTTTTAACGCCTCGTCGCCTTTCACTTCGATTCCCATACCGTTCCCTCGCTCTCTGTCGGTGTCTTTTCCCTATTGTACCAAAATTTGTTCTCCCTGTAAAGGAAAAATCGGGCAGCTTCGACAAAGCCCTCGCCCCCGCCACACATTCCAGCGTCCGCCCGCGCCGCCCCGCCCACGCGGGCGAAACCACATTCCGCGCCCAAATCACATTGCAATTTTCCCCGGTTCGGGGTATGATAGGGGCAGCAAAAACAACCTGACCATCCCCTTTTCACAGCACCTTTGGCCAGCATAGAACAGGTTCTTCACGGAGAAAAACGTTGCGGCAACCGCCCACCCCTCTTGCCGCCCCTGAAAGGGGAGGGGGACCATGCGAAGCATGGTGGAGGGGTTTTACACTGGAATAACCAACAAGGCTGATGCAAAGGGATAACCAGAAAATCCACAAAGGAGAATCAACATGGCAGTTTTGTCCCATCTGGAACCGGCCTCTGTGTTCCACTATTTCGAGGAACTTTGTTCCATCCCCCATGGCTCCGGCAACACCCGCGCCGTCAGCGACTACTGCGTCCGCTTCGCCCAGGCCCACGGCCTGCGCTATGTCCAGGACGCCCACAACAACGTTATCATTTACCAGCCCGGCACCCCCGGCTATGAGCAGTCCCCGGCGGTGATGCTCCAGGGCCACCTGGACATGGTCTGCGAGAAGGAGCCGGACTGCGACATCGACTTTGCCGCCGACGGCCTGCGGCTCCAGGTGGAGGACGGGGTCATCTCCGCCCAGGGGACTACCCTGGGGGGCGACGACGGCATCGCCGTGGCCTACGCCCTGGCGATTTTGGCGGCAGAGGACATCCCCCACCCGCCCCTGGAGGTGGTGCTGACGGTGGACGAGGAGATCGGCCTGCTGGGGGCCGCCGCGCTGGACGGCAGTCTGCTCCAGTCCCGGATTTTGCTCAACATCGACTCCGAGGAGGAGGGCCACCTGCTCATTAGCTGCGCCGGGGGCGCAACCGCCACCTGCCGCCTGCCGGTGGAGCGGGGGGAGGTCTCCGGCCAGCTCGCTACCCTGACCGTCACCGGACTGCGGGGCGGACATTCCGGCACCGAAATCATCCAGAACCGGGCCAACGCCAATATGCTGCTGGGCCGGGCGCTCTACGCCCTGGACCGGGAGCTGGACTACGACCTGCTTCGGGTGGACGGCGGCACCAAGGACAACGCCATTCCCCGGCAGTCCGTGGCCCAGTTGGTGGTGAACCCGGAGGAGGGGGAGACCCTGGCCGCGTTCGCGGCGGAGTGGAGCGCCACCTTCGCCAAAGAATTCCAGTCCACCGACCCCGGTGTCTCGCTCCGGCTGGAGTTGGGGGAGGAAGGGAACTTCGCCGCCATGAGCGAATCGGACAAGTGTACCGTGGTGTCCAGTTTGGTGTTGCTGCCCAACGGCATCCAGCGCATGAGCGGCGACATCCCCGGACTGGTGCAGACCTCCCTGAACCTGGGCATTTTGCAGACCACCGAGGACGAGGTCTCCGCCAGCTTCTCCGTCCGCAGCAGCGTGGGCAGCGAAAAGACCGCCCTGCTCCACAAGCTCACCGCCCTGATGGGGGTGCTGGGGGGACGGCTGGAGGTCTCCGGCGAGTACCCCGCCTGGGAGTACCGGCCCGATTCTCCCCTGCGGGATCTGATGGTGCAGGTGTTCGAGGAACAGTACGGCCACCCGCCGGTGGTGGAGGCCATTCACGCCGGGGTGGAGTGCGGCCTGCTGTCCGACAAGCTGCCGGGGCTGGACTGCGTCTCCTTCGGGCCGGACATGAAGGACGTACACACCACTTCCGAGCGGATGGACGCGGCCTCGGTGCAGCGGGTGTGGAACTACCTGCTGGAAGTGCTGAAACGGCTGAAATAATGGAATTTTTCCACTATAAGCTGGAGATTTACGTACCGGAGAGCCATTTTGAGGCTGTCCGTGCCGCCCTGTTCCGGGTGGACGCGGGCCACATCGGGGCCTATGACCGCTGCCTGAGCTGGTCGCCGGTGCGCTCCTGTTGGCGGCCTCTGGCGGGCACCCACCCCTGGCAGGGGACGGAGGGCGCGCTGGAGGAGGCCGACGAGGTAAAAGTAGAGGTGACAGTCACCGCCCAGCGGCTGGCGGAGACGCTGGACGCAGTCCGGGCGGCCCACCCCTACGAGGAGCCGGTGATTCAAGTCATCCCTCTCTGCTTGTCAACCGGCGAGAAAAACGGTTGACAAACGCCTGAAATCTGCTATACTGATTGATAACTTCATTTAATCATGAGTTGACAATCAGAGATTCCCAAATCTGGTTGTCTATTGTTTACAGTGGGTAGAAAAGGATTTCTTTAGGAAATCTCACATCTGTTGAACATGACCAACATCAGACGGCAAGCACTATCCCCTCTTGCCTCCCCTGAAAGGGGAGGAGGGCCGCCGCCTTTAGGCGGTGGCGGAGGGGTTTCTGGTGTGTGGCGGAGCAAACAGGATAACCAGTTTCCCAAAAAGGAGAAAAGCAGACATGGACGCAGCAAAGCTGGCACAGGAGATCATCAACGGCAGACGGCTGACCAGGGAGGACGACCTCTCCGGTTTCATTACTTGCGACCTGGAGGCTCTCTGCGCCGGGGCGGACGCCATCCGCGCCGCCTGCGTGGGGGACAAGGTGGATTTGTGTTCCATCATCAATGGGCGCAGCGGCCGCTGCCCGGAGGACTGCAAATACTGCGCCCAGTCGGTCCACCACCACACAAACTGCGAGGTGTACCCCTTCCTGCCGGAGGAGGACATCGTGGCGGCGTGTAAGCTCCATGAGAGCGAAGGGGTGGACCGGTTCTCCATCGTCACTTCCGGGCGGGCGCTGACCGGCGAAGAGTTCGACCAGGCCGTCCACGCCTACGAGACCATGCGCCGGGAGTGCAACATCGACCTGTGCGCCTCCATGGGGTTCCTGACCGCCGGGCAGCTCCACCGGCTCCACCAGGCGGGGGTCACCAGCTACCACCACAACATCGAGACCTCCCGGCGGAACTTCCCCAACATCTGCACCACCCACACCTATGACCAAAAGGTGGAGACGCTAAAAATGGTCAAGGCCGAGGGGATGTGCGCCTGCTCCGGCGGCATCATCGGCATGGGGGAGACCTGGGAGGACCGGCTGGACATGGCGGTGAGCCTGGCCGAGCTGGGCATTGACTCCATCCCCCTGAACGCCCTGATGCCCATTCCGGGCACTCCGCTGGAGGGAACGCCCCGGCTGACTGAGGCGGAAATTTTGCGCACCGTGGCCTTTTTCCGGTACATCAACCCGGAGGCGAACATTCGCCTGGCGGCGGGCCGCGCCCTGATGGAGCGGGACGGCGAGCGGGCCTTCCAGTCCGGGGCCTCCGCCACCATCACCGGTAATATGCTGACCACCGCTGCCCGTGCCACCATCCAGAGCGACAAGCGGATGCTGACCGCCCTGGGCCGGGACGTGACGCCAGCGTGGGCGAAGCCCTCTGACCGGGGAGCCGCTGAGTGATGAAGAGCAAAATACAAAAGGGAACCACCCGTGAGATTTGGGTGGTTCCCTTTTTCCTGTATCTGATGCGTTCTCTTAGTCGGCCCATTGAGAAACGTCTGTCACTTTTAAGCGCCGTTTTGGCTGGAAGCGCTTGGCTAACAGCTAACAGCTAATGGCTAACAGCTTATGCCGTTTCCGGTTCAAAAAAGCTCTTAACGGTGCGCATTTCCCCAGCTTTCCGCTCTCCCAGCATGAGAAATTCGCCGTCCGCGCCGTAGACACGGAACCGCCCGTCCGCCCCCTCCAGCCGGAAGGGATTCCCGTTGCGGCAGAGCCGTTCCTGTCGCCCGGAGACCGTGACCGCCGGGTACTGGGCAAACAGCGTGTCGATGGGCCGGAGCAGCTCGTTTCCCCGGCCCTTCTCCACCGCGGCGGCCACCTGCTCCAGGGTGAGAGCGTCCGCCAGGGTGAACCCCGCCGCCTGGGTCCGCCGCAGGGCGGCCATGGCCCCGCCGCAGCCCAGCGCCTGGCCGATGTCGTGGCAGAGGGTGCGGATGTACGTCCCCTTGGAGCAGCGCACCCGCAGGGCGTAGGCCCCCGGCCCCAGTTCCTCCCCCAGCTCCAGGGCGTAGATGGTGACGGGGCGGGGCGGGCGCTCCACGGTCTTGCCTGCCCGGGCAAGCTGGTAGAGCTTCTTTCCGTTCCGTTTCAGGGCGGAGTACATGGGCGGCACCTGCAAGATGTCCCCCCGGAACCGGGGCAGCACCGCCTCGATGTCCTCGCGGGTGCAGGTGACGGGCCGCTGGTGTAAAACCTGCCCGGTGGTGTCCTGGGTGTCGGTCTCCAGCCCCAGTTGGAGAGTGGCCAGATACTCCTTCTCGCCGCCCTCTGCGAACTCCGCGCCCCGGGTGGCCCGCCCCACGAACACCGTCAGCACCCCCGTTGCCATGGGGTCCAGCGTCCCGGCGTGCCCCACCCGGCGCTCCCCCAGCAGGCGGCGGAGCTTGGCGCAGACGTCCATGCTGGTCCAGTCCTGGGGCTTGTCAATGATGATAATTCCGTTTGGCATACGTTGCTTCACACCTCAGCGCCCAGCACCTGCATAATGCTGCCGTAGACTACCTGCCGGGCGTGTTCCACGGTCCCGGCCACGCTGCCCCCGGCGGCTGCGGCGTGACCGCCGCCCCCCATCAGGGCACAGATGTCGCTGGCGTTGATGTAAGTGGGGTCGGTGCGCAGGGAGATTTTGCAGTTGCCGGGGGCCAGCTCCCGGATGGTGGCGGCGCAGCGCACCCCCTCGATGGCGGCGGCGAAGGAGGACAGCTCCTCGCAGTCCCCCTCGTCCGCGTCCACGCTGGCCTTGTCCGCCATGGTGATACAGCCAATGCAGATCTTCCCGTCCTCAAAGAACTGCTCGGAGGCCATGAGCTTTGACTGCAAGCTCAGCTCCTTGAAGGATTTCGTCTGGAAAAAGTGCTTGTTCACCGGGGAAAAGTCGCCGTACTCCATCAGTTCCGCCGCGATGCGGTGGGTGGCGGGGGTGGTGTTGCTGTAGGCGAAGCAGCCGCAGTCGGTGGAGATGGCGATATACAGCGCCTGAGCGATGTCTTTGGTCAGCGGACACAGCTCCTTGACGATGCGGTAGACCACCTCCCCGGCGGCGGCGGCGTCTGCGTCCAGACAAGTCTCCTGGGCGAAAAAGGTGTTGCTGCCGTGGTGGTCGATGCAAAGCTCCGTTTTGCCCAAATAGTCCTGCTGAGGCCCCTCCGGGAACAGGTTCTCAGTGGCGATGTCCACCGCCACCACATGCTCCGGCACGTAGCCCTCCGGCGCCCACCGGAAATTCAAAAAACCGTCATAGGTGCGGGTCACGCCGGGATTGGGCAGGGTGTAAGCGGTCTTGCCCAACTGCTCCAGGGCCAGGCACAGGGCGGTGGCACAGCCCAGGGTGTCCCCGTCCGGGCGGATGTGGGTCAGGACCAGGAAGTTGTCCCGCTCCCGGAGCCACTGAATGGCCTGCTGCTCGGTCATAGCGTGTCCTCCGTTTCCGCCGGGGTTTCATCGGGCTGGATGTCCAGCTCGTTCATCATCTGGATGAGCCTGGAACCCCGGTCGATGGAATCGTCCGCGATGAATTGCAGCTCCGGGGTGTAGCGCAGGGTCATCCGGCGGCCCAGTTCCCGGCGCAGGTAGCCCGCGCTGGATTTCAGGCCCCGCATGACCTCCTTCACGTCGTCCTTGTCCAGGGTGGAGATGTAGACCTTGCAGTAGCGCAGGTCGGTGGTGGTGTCCACCCGGGTGATGGAGATAAGGCCCCGCACACGGGGGTCTTTCAGGGTGGGGATCATGGACGCAAGCTCCCGCTTGATGTCGTCGTTGATGCGTCCAATGCGATAACTTGCCATAACGATACTCCTTTTGTTTTAAAATAAACAGGAGGGCGCGGAACACAGAATTGCCCTTCTGTATTCTGCGCCCTCTGCGGTTTTTCATTCAATTTGCAATTTGCAGTTAGCAATTAGCAATTATGCCTTGCTTCCACGTTTTCCTGGAACATTTACGCCGGGTTTCCTGTGCGTTCAGCCATTTTGACGATTGTTCCGTTTACCGGTAAAATTGCACATTGCACATTGCTAATTGCGCATTTACTTCTCCACTTCTTCCATCTGGAAGCACTCGAAGATGTCGCCGACCTTGATATCGGAGAACTTCTCCAGGGTGATGCCGCACTCGTAGCCGGACTGCACTTCCCGGACGGAGTCCTTGAAGCGCTGGAGGCTGGCGATGCTGCCCTCGTGGATGACGATGCCGTCCCGGACCAGCCGGAGCTGGGCGCTGCGGGTGACTTTGCCCTCCAGCACGTAGGAACCGGCCACGATGCCCACGTTGGTGATCTTGTACACTTGGCGGACCTCCACGCGGCCCAGCTCCACCTCTTTGAAGGTGGGGGCCAGCATACCCTTCATGGCAGATTCAATTTCCTCGATGCACTCGTAGATGACCCGGTACATCCGCATATCCACCTTGTTCCGCTCGGCCATGGCTTTGGCGGCGGGGTCGGGACGGACGTTGAAGCCCACGATGATGGCGTTGGAGGTGGAGGCCAGCATGATGTCGCTCTCGTTGACCGCGCCCACGCCGCCGTGGATGACCCGGACCCGGACCTCGTCGTTGCTGAGTTTCTCCAGGTTCTGCTTCACAGCCTCCACGCTGCCCTGCACGTCGGCCTTGACGATGATGTTCAGGTCCTTGACCTCGCCCTCCTGGATCTGGGAGAACAGGTCGTCCAGGCTGACCTTCTTGGCGGTGGGAGCGGCGGCTGCGGCCTTCTGCTCCTGCTTGCGCTGCTCGGCCAGTTCCCGGGCCATGCGCTCGTCGGCCACGGCGTAGAAGTCGTCGCCTGCGCTGGGGACCTCGGCCATGCCGGTGATCTCCACGGGGACGGAGGGACCGGCGGCCTTGAGCCGCTTGCCCCGGTAGTCAGTCATGGCACGGACACGGCCCACGGCGGTACCGGCGATGATGACGTCGCCCTGTTTCAGGGTACCGTTCTGCACCAGCAGGGTGGCCACCGGACCGCGGCCCTTGTCCAGCCGGGCCTCGATGACCGCGCCCTTGGCGGCGCGGTTGGGGTTGGCCCGCAGCTCCCGCATTTCGGCGGTCAGCAGCACCATCTCCAGCAGCTCGTCGATGCCCTCGCCGGTCTTGGCGGAGATGGGGCAGACAATGGTGTCGCCGCCCCAGTCCTCGGCCAGCAGGTCGTACTTGGTCAGCTCCTGCTTGATGCGCTCCGGGTCGGCTCCCGGCAGGTCCATCTTGTTGATGGCCACCACGATGGGGATACCGGCGGCCTTGGCGTGGTTGATGGCCTCCACGGTCTGGGGCATGATGCCGTCGTCCGCCGCCACTACCAGGATGGCGATGTCCGTGACCATGGCGCCACGGGCGCGCATGGCGGTGAAGGCTTCGTGGCCGGGGGTGTCCAGGAAGGTGACGATCTTTCCGCCGGGCACCTTCACCTGGTACGCGCCGATGGCCTGGGTGATGCCGCCGGCCTCGCCTGCGGTGACGTTGGTGGAACGAATTTTATCCAGCAGAGAGGTCTTGCCGTGGTCCACGTGGCCCATGACCACCACCACGGGGGCGCGGGGCTCCAGATTCTCCTCGGCGTCCTCGGTGGTGTCGATGAGCTTTTCCTCGATGGTGACGACCACTTCCTTCTCCACCTTGCAGCCCAGCTCCTCGGCGATGAAGGCGGCGGTGTCGAAGTCGATGGTGTCGCTCATGGAGGCCATGACGCCGTTCATCATCAGGCGCTTGACCACCTCCGCGCCGGTTTTCTTCATCCGGGAGGCCAGCTCGCCCACGGTGATCTCGTCGGGGATCTCCACCTTGACGGGGGCTTTCCGGGCGGCCTCCTGCTGGAGGCGGCGCATCCGTTGCTGCTGCTCCTCCTGGCGGCGCTTGGCGGACTGCTTGCCCTGCTTCTGCTGCTGCTGGCGGCGGGAGGAAATTTTCTGCTTGCCCTGCTGCATCCGCTCGGCCCGCTCCGGGGCCAGGTCGTCCAGCCGGGAATCGTACCGGTCCAAGTTGACGTTGACGTTTTTCCGGGTGTTGACCACCTTTTTCTGGGGGACACGGCTGGCGGGCTGCTGCTGCTCGGCAGGCTGCTGCTTGGGCTGGGCCTTCTGCGCCGGAGCCTGCTTCTGCTCGGCGGGCTGCTTGCCGCCCTGGGCGCTCTGCTGGCGGCGGTCGGACTGCTGCTGAGATTTGTTGCTACCCTGGCGCTGATTGCGGTCGCTGCGCTGAGCGGGGGCCGCAGTCTTGCCGCCGCCCTGCTTGGACTGTGCCTTCTGGCCCTGCTGAGGCTTCTGGGCGCTGTCCTTGGCTGCGGGAGCCTTGCCAGGCTCCTGATACGTCTCGGCAAACACCTCTTCCAGGCTGCCGATCTGATTGGTTTGGGTCAGATAGTCGAAGATGATGGAAAGCTCCTGGTCGGTCAGCACGGCCATGGCGCTGGTGGGCGTTTTGGCGTACTTTGTCAGAATCTCAGTCACTTTCTTGTTGCCGACGGGTTTGCCGTTCAATGCGAAGTCCTTGGCGACCTCGCGCACTCTGTATTTGATCTCCAGACTCATCTATAGCCACCTCCTGTTAGGTATGGGGCGGTCTCCCGGACGGCTGGCGGAGCCAGCGCCCGAAAAACGCTCCGGGTGATTCCTTCCTGTGGGTATCCCTTTGCATTACCTCTTTGATGAGTATTTTTGCCCAATATAGTACAAGTTTTCAACGGAAAACCGTCATTCGACAACTGACAGTCCCTCTTGCCTCCGCCGTCAAGCGGCACTTCCGCTTCGCTCCCTGCCTGAAAGGGGAGGAGGGCCGCCGCCTTTCGGCGGTGGCGGAGGGGTTTCAATGCGAGGCTGCGCAAAGGGTATCCATTATTTCTTTCTCGGTTTGGTCTTTTTGCGCCGGAGCAGCTTCTCCTGCTTCCGGGCCAGCTCCTGGGCGATGGGGACCAGGTCGGGGTCCTCCCCGGCCACCAGACCGGCGATCTTGGCGGCGAAGCCCAGGTCGGTGACGGCGCAGACGGCGCAGGTGTCCCGCCCCAGGGCCGCACCCAGTTGGGCTTTGTCGCAGGGCAGCTTCATCACCGCTACCCGCTCCCCGGCCAGGGTGCGCACCCGCCGGACGGTGCCGAGGGCGGCGTCCTCCGCCAGCAGCAGCAGCCGGGCCTTGTGACCGGCGACGGCCTCCTGGGTCATGTCCTCGCCCTGGGCCACCCGCCCGGCTCGTTTGGCCAGGCCCAGCAGCCGCAGGCTCTCAGTTTGTTCCATCGCCGCGCTCCATCTGGCCCTCCAGGGCCTCGTAAACCTCATCGGGTATCTTCATACCGAAGGCGCGGCCCAGGGCGTTGCTCTTTCTGGCCCGCTTCAGGCAGTCCCCGTTGGGACAGACATACGCGCCCCGGCCGGGTTTCTTGCCCCGGAAGTCCAGGGACAGCTCCCCCTCCGGGGAACGGACCACCCGGATCAGCTCCCGCTTGGGCTTCATCTCCCGGCAGCCCACGCACTGGCGCATGGGGATTTTTTTCGGCATAGGGGTTCCTCCCTTCGGTGTCGGGTGGGTTATTCGTCCTCGGCGAAGAGCTCGTCGTCCGTGAACAGTTCCTCCTCCGGGGCCGCCTCCGCGCCCTCATCGACAGGGGATTCCTCGGCGCGCTCCAGCGCTTCCTGGGCCTCCTGCTGGGCCAGCTCTGCGGCGGCGGTGACGCTCTTGATGTCGATTTTGTAGCCGGTGAGCCGGGCGGCGAGGCGGGCGTTCTGGCCCTCCTTGCCGATGGCCAGGGAGAGCTGGTCGTCGGGGACCACCACGCGGCAGGTTTTCTGCTCCGGCTGGGCGTCCACGCTGACCACGTCGGCGGGGGCCAGGGCAGCGGCGATATAGGCGGCGGGGTCGTCAGAGTATTTGATGATGTCCACCTTTTCGCCGTGCAGTTCCTCTACCACGGCGTTGACACGGGCGCCCCGGGTGCCCACGCAGGCGCCGATGGGGTCGATCTCCGGGTCGGCGGACCAGACGGCCATCTTGGTGCGGCTGCCCGCCTCACGCGCGATGGATTTGACCTCCACCGTGCCGTCGAACAGCTCCGGCACCTCCAGCTCGAACAGGCGGCGCACCAGGCCGTGGTGGGTGCGGGAGATGACCACCTGGGTCCCCCGGGTGCCCTTGCGCACCTCCACTACGTAGACCTTCAGGCGCTGGCCCTCGGTGTAGGTCTCGCCCCGCACCTGCTCGCTGGTGGAGAGCAGGGCCTCAGTGGTCTTGTCGCCGGAGGCCAGCTTCACGTAGATGCCGCCGCTGCGGGGGTCGGTGCGGGAGACCACGCCGGTGAGAATTTCCTTCTCCTTGGTGTGGAACTCGTCAAAGACCATGTTCCGCTCGGCCTCCCGGATGCCCTGAATGATGACCTGCCGGGCGGTCTGGGCGGCGATGCGGCCAAAGTTCTTGGTTTTCAGCTCTTTGCTGACCACATCGCCGATCTGGGCGTTGGGGAGGCTCTTGCGGACCTCCTCCAGGGAGATTTCGGTGTCGGGGTTATCGACCTCCTCCACCACCTCACGCTTGATGATCATGCGGATGGAGTTCTTTTCCTCGTCCGCCAGGACCACCACGTTGTCGCCAATGCCCTCGTGGTCCCGCTTGTAGGCGGTGACCAGGGCCTGTGTGATTTTTTCCAGCATATAGTCCTTGGAAATGCCCCGCTCCTGCTCCAGCATATCCAGGGCCAGGAAGAAGTCCTTTGCGTCCTCTTCGGGGGTAGGACCCTTCTTTTTGGTCACTCTTCTAGCCATGTCACAGCTTCACTCCTTTATCGTTGGGTGGGACGGGATGCGCCCCGCCGTGTTTTCTTTGTATAAGCAATTCTTGCCGCGCAGCGTAGGAACGCTTCATGGGTTTCTGCTTCACATTCGGTAGATTTGGACCAGCGTTCCGCTTGCTATATAATTGCACATTGCACATTGCTAATTGCACATTCCAGCAGCGCGAAAAGAAAAGCAGCTCACTTAAAAATCGATGTGCAGCCGCACCAGCGCCGTCTCCTTCTTCCCGAAGGAGAGGGCCTCGCCCGCCGGGTCGGTGACAGTCACAGTCCCGTCCTCGTACCCGGTCAGGGTCCCCTGGAACTCTTTCTTTCCGTCCCTGGGGCGGTAGAGCTTCACGTCCACCTCCTGGCCCATGCACTGGGCGAAGTGGGCGGGCTTTTTCAGCGCCCGGTCCGCCCCGGCGCTGCCCACCTCTAATACATAACTGCCCTCGATGGGGTCTGTCTCGTCCAGCAGGTCACTGAGGGGCCGACTGACCGCCTCGCACTGGTTGATGGAGACCCCCTTCGGGCAGTCGATGAACACCCGCAGATACCAGGTCCCGGCCTCCCGGACGTATTCCACGTCCCACAGGGTACAGCCCGCCTGCTCCACCAAGGGCAGCGCCAGCTCCGCGGTCAGTTCTGTCACTTTCTTCATTGCTTCCACCACACTTCCTGTCCCGGCCTGAAAATGCGCCGGGGACGCAAAAAAGCTCAAAGAAAAGAGCGGGGCAGGCCCCACTCTTATGGTTGATACGATCTTACTGTGATATAGTAGCACGTCTCGGCGGGAAAAGCAAGGGCTTTTCCGGGTTGGAAACAAATTTTCTGCGTCACGAACACAAATCTTCGAGGAGGGACGCCAGCTCCTGGTCGGATTCCGCAGGGATGCCCGCTTCCAGCAGGGCGCGGTCCTCCCGCGGCAGGGAGGCTGTCAGTACCCCGGTGTGGGTCAGCAGGTCGCCACTGCGGAACACGCAAATCTCCCCGTCCACGCTGCGCAGCTCATAGAGGGGGACCGCCTCCCCGGTGGATTCGTCGGCGGACGCAGCGGCGAGGGCGGTCTCCGCCGCCGTCTCCACGGCCTGGGGCCAGGGGGAGGACAGGGCGGCGCAGGACAGGGTCAGCGCCAGAGAAAAGGCGGTCAGCAGCAGGGCAAAGCGCAATTTGGGCATGGTGTATCCGTTCCTTCCGGTGATAAATTTGGTTAGTGGTTTAGTATGCACCACTTTTCCGCCTTTTAATCACCGGAAGGGGGAATTAGCTGTTAGCTGTTGCCGTCAAGTGACACTTCCGGGGCTTTGCCCCTCGCCGCAAGGTGATGGCAGATGGCCGGAATTTTCACGATAATTGCACATTGCACATTGCTAATTGCAAATTGTCAATACCCGACGCTCTCCTTGACGCTGGCTCCCACAAACCGCACCGCCGCAGCAGCAAGAACCATGGTGGGGTCGATGCTGGGTTTGTCGATGTGGAACAGGTCGAAGGCCACCGGCAGCTCGGTGCAGCCCAAAATCAGCACCTCGGCCCCCTGGTCGAACAGCTCGTCCATGGCGGCGTAGAAGCCCGTCAGGTCGATGGAGAGATTGCCTGCCTTGACGCCCTTGTAGATCACGTCCATCACCGCCTGCTGCCGCTCTGGGGAGGGCATACACATCTCGACCCCTTCCGCGTCGAAGGCGGTCTTGTAGACGCCGGAGCGACAGGTGCCGTCGGTGGCCAGCAGACCCACTTTGGTCAGGCCCCGGGTCTTGACGGTCTTGGCGGTCTCTCGGATCATGTGGAGCATGGGGATGTCGATGAAGGGGGCGATGCGGTCATAGAAGTAGTGGGCGGTGTTGCAGGGCATGATGAGCACGTCCGCGCCCATGCCCTGGAGCCGCACCGCGCTCTTGACCATCTCCGGCACGGGGTCCTTCCCGCCCTCCAGAATGGCCTTGGTGCGGTCGGCGATCTCGGTGTTGCTGTCGATGCACACCCGGACGTGCTCCTGGTCACAGGCGGCGTCAGTAATGTCAACGATCTTGTGGAACAGGTCGCAGGTGGCCAGCGGCCCCATGCCGCCCAGGATACCTATGGTCTTTTTCATAATGGAAGCGCCTCACAGTCTTGAAATATAAGTTATTTTACCATATTGACCGGGCGAGTGTCAACAGGGAGGATGCGGCGCGGGAAAAAACGGGGAGAGAAGGAATTTCATTTACTCCGTGAAAAACGGGGAATTTCATTGACGGAACACCAGAACAATGGTAAAATACCATGTTAGACTTTGATTAAGTGGAGTATTGCCGATATGTGGATCGCAAATCGCTGGAACGACTATGAGCTGCTGGACTGCGGCAGGGGAGAGAAGCTGGAGCGCTGGGGGGACAAGCTGCTGGTGCGGCCCGACCCACAGGCCATCTGGGACACCCCCCGCACCCACCGGGGCTGGAAGCACCCCGACGGGCGCTACCAGCGCAGCAAGAGCGGCGGCGGACACTGGGAGCGGGAAAAGCTGCCCCAGCGCTGGACCGTGACCTATGGCGACCTGACCTTTCAGGTGGGCCCCATGAACTTCAAGCACACCGGCCTCTTCCCGGAGCAGGCCGCCAACTGGGACTTTGCCCAGCAGCAAATTCGCGCCGCCGGGCGGCCCGTCAACGTGCTGAACCTTTTCGCCTACACCGGCGGGGCGACGGTGGCCTGCGCCGCGGCGGGAGCCAGCGTCTGCCACGTGGACGCGGCCAAGGGCATGGTGTCCTGGGCCAGGGACAACGCCCGCCTCTCCGGGCTGGAGAAGGCCCCCGTCCGATGGATCGTGGACGACTGTGCCAAGTTCCTGGAGCGGGAAATTCGCCGGGGCCGTCGGTATGACGCCCTCATCATGGACCCGCCCTCCTATGGCCGTGGCCCCTCCGGCGAGGTGTGGAAGCTGGAGGACGACCTCTACCCCTTCCTGAAGCTGGCGGTGCAGGTGCTCAGCGACAGGCCCCAGTTTATCATCCTCAACTCTTACACCACGGGGCTTGCCCCCTCGGTGCTGACCTACCTGCTGGAGACGCTGGTGGGCAAACGCTACGGCGGCCACACGGAGTCGCAGGAGCTGGGGCTGCCGGTGACGGCCTCCGGCCTGGCGTTGCCCTGCGGGGCCACGGGCCGCTGGTCCTCTACGTGAAAGTGAGATAACTATGGCAGAGCCAATCATCCAAATGGAACATATTACCTTCTCCTACACCACGGAGGAGGGAGTGGCCCCGGTGGTGCTGGACGACGTGAGCCTGGACATCGAAAAGGGCAGCTTTGTGGCGGTGCTGGGGCACAACGGCAGCGGCAAAAGCACCCTCGCCAAGCACATGAACGCCATTTTGCTGCCCGCCGGGGGCAAGGTCTACGTCTCCGGCGTGGACACCGCCGACGAGGACCGCTGGCTGGATATCCACCGCATGGTGGGCATGGTGTTCCAGAACCCGGACAACCAAATCGTCGCCAACGTGGTGGAGGAGGACATCGCCTTCGCCCCGGAGAACCTGGGGGTCCCCCCCGAGGAAATTCGTCGGCGTGTGGACAACGCCCTGGCCATCGTGGGCATGAGCGACTACGCCCGCCACGCGCCACACCTGCTCTCCGGCGGACAGAAGCAGCGGGTGGCCATCGCCGGGGTCATCGCCATGCAGCCGGAGTGCATCGTGCTGGACGAACCAACGGCGATGTTAGACCCCATCGGCCGGGAGGAGGTCATGGAGACCATCCTCCGCCTGAACCGGGAACAGCACACCACGGTAGTTTTGATTACTCACCACATGGATGAGGCGTCTCAGGCCCAGCGGCTGGTGGTCATGGACCACGGCAAAATCGTAGCCGACGGCACTCCCCGGCAGGTGTTCCGCCATGTGGATAAGCTGAAGGCCATCGGCCTGACCGTGCCGGACACGGTGGGCTTATTATATGAATTGAACCAGGCGGGGCTGGATGTGCCGGTGGACGCCCTCTCCGTGGAGGAGTGCGCCGAAGAAATCTACCGTCTGCTGACGAATAGGGACAAGGAGTAACGATTGGACCCGATTTTAGAAACCAAAGACCTGTGCTGCACCTACAGCATTGGCACCCCCTTTGAACACGTGGCCCTGGACCACGTCAACTTCCAAGCCTATCCGGGGGAGTACCTGGGCATCATCGGCCACACCGGTTCCGGCAAGTCCACCCTCATCCAGCACCTGAACGGGCTGCTGAAACCCACCGGGGGGCAGGTGCTGCTCCACGGCAAGGACATCTGGGCGGATTCCAAAACCACCCGCCAGACCCGCTTTAAGGTGGGACTGGTGTTCCAGTACCCGGAGTATCAGCTCTTTGAGGAGACGGTGTACCAGGACATCGCCTTTGGCCCTAAGAACATGAAGCTGAACCAGGACGAAATTGACCGCCGGGTGCATCAGGCCGCCTACTTTGTGGGCCTGACGGATGACATGCTGGACAAGTCCCCCTTCGAGCTGTCCGGCGGACAGAAGCGCCGGGTGGCCATCGCCGGGGTCATCGCCATGGAGCCGGAGGTGCTCATTCTGGACGAGCCAACCGCGGGGCTGGACCCTCAGGGTCGGGAGGCCATTTTGGGCAACATTCAGGCGTTCCACGACGCGAGAAACGCCACCATCATCGTCGTCTCCCACTCCATGGAGGACATGGCGCGGCTGGCGGACCGCGTCGTGGTCATCAACGACGGGAAAATTCCTCTGGAAGGCACCCCCCGGCAGGTGTTTGCCCAGGGGGACCGACTCCGGGACATGGGGTTAAACACCCCCCAACTGACCCAGGTGTTCCACCGCCTGCGGGAGATGGGTCTGCCGGTGGACGATTCCGTATACACCATGGAAGAGGCCAAGACCGCCCTTCTCACGCTGTACCGGGAGGGGGGACAGGTATGCTGAAAGACATCACCCTGGGGCAGTATTTCCCCGGCGATTCCCTGGTCCATCGGCTGGACCCCCGGACCAAGCTCATCTGCGTGGTTTTGTATATCGTGGCCCTGTTCACCGCCAAAGGCTTTATTGCCTATGGTCTGGTGTTTCTGATGCTGGCCACGGCGGTGAAAATTTCCGGCGTGGGGGCCAAAGCCCTCCTCCGGGGCATGAGGCCAGTGCTGTTCATCCTGATTTTCACCGGCATTTTGAACCTGTTTTACACCACCACCGGCACGGTTCTGGTGAAGGTGGGCTTTTTGCAGATCACCACCGGGGGCCTCGCCAACGCCTTCTTTATGGTGGTGCGCATTATGATGCTGATTTCCGGCACCTTCCTGATGACCTACACCACCTCCCCCATCTCCCTGACCGACGGGCTGGAGATGCTGCTGAACCCGCTGAAAAAGCTCAAGGTGCCCGTTCACGACCTGGCGATGATGATGAGCATCGCCCTGCGGTTCATCCCCACCCTTATCGAGGAGACGGACAAAATTATGTCCGCCCAGAAAGCCAGGGGCGCGGACTTCGAGAGCGGCTCGATCATCGACAAGGCCAAGGCCATGGTGCCGCTGATGGTGCCGCTGTTCGTGTCGGCCTTCCGCCGGGCGGACGAGCTGGCCACGGCCATGGAGTGCCGCTGCTACCACGGCGGCGAGGGCCGCACCCGGCTCCACCAGCTCCACTATACCCGGAACGACTGGCTCGTTATGGGACTGTTCGGGGTGCTGGTAATTGTCATGTTTGTGCTGCGCCGGGTCGCGCCGATTTAATCAAATTTGCAATTAGCAATGTGCAATGTGCAATGACCGGTGTTCCACGGTTGTGCTTTTGCTCCAGCACAGTACAACTTTTCCACGAAGAACGCCGTTCGACAACTGACCACCCCCCTCGCCTCCCCTGAAAGGGGAGGGGGACCATGCGAAGCATGGTGGAGGGGTTTCTGCTGGACACCAGCACACGGCTGATACAAAAGAAATCACCACCGAACGGAAAAACCATGAAAAACATTGCCTTAAAACTGATGTACGTTGGCACCGCCTATCACGGCTGGCAAATTCAAAAGAACGCCGTGACAGTGCAGGAGGTGCTGGAAAACGCTCTTGCAAAGGTGCTCAAGCACCCGGTCCGCTGCGTGGGAGCCGGGCGCACCGACGCGGGGGTCCACGCCCAGGTGTACGTCGCCAACTTCAAAGCGGACTGTAACATCCCGTTGGACCGGCTGCCCCTGGCGGTGAACGCCCGCTTGCCTGCGGACATCGTGGTGGAGGCGGCGCGGGAGGTCTCGCCGGAGTTCAACGCCATCGGTTCCTGCCGAAAAAAAGAGTACACCTACCGGGTGTACAACTCCCGCATCCGCAACGCCTTTTATGTGGACCGGGCCTATTTTTACCCCAAGCACCTGGACGAAAACATCATGCGCAGGGCAGCGGAACGCTTTGTGGGCACCCACGACTTCCGGGCCGTCCGGGACGTGGGCACCCCCACCCGAAGCACCGTGCGCACCTGCCACTATTTCACCGTGCAGCGCAGCGGCGACCTCATTGAGCTGAAAGTCTGCGCCGACGGCTTTCTCTACAACCAGGTGCGGGTGATGGCGGGCACTGTCCTCTACGCGGCGGAGGGGAAATTCGCCCCGGAGGACATCGACGGCATTCTGGAGCGGGGCAACCGCACCGAGGCGGGGCCGACGGTGCCCCCCGGCGGACTGTATATGACCAAACTGTGGTACCGGGAGCCGGTGGGCCTGGACACGGACGGGGAGGACTGAACATGGCCGCACAGAGCGGAAAAAAGCAAAAACAGAAGAAAAACGGTGCGCAAATTGCTGCCGGTGTGACCAGGCAGCTTGTCATCTACGTCGTCAGCGCCGTGATGCTGATCTGTGCGGTGCTGGCCATCGTCTACCGGGATCGGCTGAACCTGGACGCGCTGAAACGATGGGTGGCCTACGGGTCCCTCTCCACCGACGAGGACGGGCAGGCCGAGCGGTTCTCGTTCAGCGGCGGCAGCGACAACGCCTTCGCCTCCCTGGACGGGGGACTTCTGCTGTGCTCCAGCAACACCCTCCAACTCCTCTCCCGCAGCGGGGAGGAGGCGCTGAGCATGGAGGTCAGCATGAAGGAGCCGGTGATCTCCACCGCCGGGGACTACGCCGTGGTCTACGACGTGGGGGGCAGCGACCTCTATGTGTTCCACAGCGCGGAGCAGGTCTTTTCCTATAGCACCAGCGGAGGTTACGCCCTGCTCTCCGCCCGGGTCAACGAAAACGGCGCGCTGGTGGTGGTGGAGCAGACCTCTGGCTACAAGGCCACCGTCACCGTCTACGGCAGCGACTACCAGCCCCGCATCGCCATCAACGAGTCCACAAACTTCATCACTGACGCGGTGCTGTCGCCGGACAGCCGCTCGGTGGCGGTCATCGAGATTTATCAGGACGATTCCGCTCTGGGCAGCGATTTGGTCATCTACCAGGTCAGCGACGCCAGCGTCACCTCCACCACCCAACTGGGGGAGCAACTGGTCCTCGACTTGTGTTGGCAGGACGGGCGCATCTGGCTGGAGCGGGAGTACGGCGTCAGCGTGGCAAACAGCAGCGGCAGCATTCTGGACACCTGGGCGGACACCAGCAAGTACCTGGAGCGCTACTCTCTGGACGGAGACGGCTACGCTGTGGAGCTGATGAGCAAGTACAAGTCGGGCAGTATGGGCGAGCTGTGGGTTATCGACAGCAGCGGCCAGCAGAAGGTGTCCCGCAGCGTCAGCGAGGAAGTGCTTTCCGTCTCTGCGGCGGGGCGGTATATCGCCGTGCTGACCACCAGTTCCCTGGTGGTGTACAACAGCGACTTGCAGGAGTATGCCTCCACCGTTAACACCACCGCCCGACGGGTCATTATGCGCAGCGACGGCTCCGCTATGATGATCGGCACCGATGAGGCGTGGCTGTTTGTTCCCTGACGGGAACAATTAGCAATGTGCAATGACCGGGTTTCAGCGGAGGCGCGTTTGCATCGGCCTCAACAAAGTCAGACAAATATTACCACGCACCTGTAGGGGCGGCCCTTGGCCGCCCGTATTCAGAAGGCGTCCTTACATACAACGGTACAGATGAGAAAAGAGGAACTACAATGGATGTCACGAACAACTTTGTTCTGGTGGACTACGTCCTGCTGCTGGGCCTGCTGGCAGAGGCAATTTTGGGGGCCGTGCGGGGCTTCTCCCGGACGGCGGCGGGCACCGTGGCGGTGCTGGCGGCGGTGATCGGCGCCATCCTCTGCGCCGGGACGCTGACCCCCTGGCTGACGGGGTGCCTGCAAACTGCGGCGGCGGAATCGCTGGCGGGGCAGCTCATGTCCTCCCTGAGCCTGGACAGCGCCGGGGCGGACGCGCTGACCGTCACGGTGCTGGGCGCGCTCCAGAACACGGTGGTGCGGCCTCTGCTGTTCACACTGGCGTTCCTGCTCATCCTGGTGGTGTGGCTCTACGCTTGCTGCTACTTCCAGTTGGACAGCCATTTCCCCGCGGTGACCAAGTTCGGTCAGTTGGGCGGAGCCGTGTTTGGCCTGGTCAAGGGGGCCGTGCTGGAGGCGGCGGTGCTGTACATCCTCTCCAGACTGGGGATTTTGTCCACCCAGTTGCTCTCCGCCAGCTTTTTGCTGCAAAAGCTGCAAACGGTGCTGCCCATCCTCCCCTGACTGTTTCCCGCCCCGCCTGGGGACAGGCACGGCAAAAAGGGGAGCGGGGCGGTTTGCCGCCCCGCTCCCAGGAGGAATTTTCGCTTCCGCGGCAGAAAATCGTTGACGTTGGCAAAATTCTGTGGTACACTATCGTCTGCGGAACGCTTCTGTGGCTCAATGGCAGAGCATCTCACTCGTAATGAGAAGGTTGTCAGTTCGATTCTGACCAGAAGCTCCAGCATTTCCCCTGAGAATCAAACGATTTTTGGGGGATTTTTCTTTTCTGAATAACGTTTTTGACGTTTTGCGGCTTTTGAAAAATGAGTGGTTGAGCGCGAAACCGTCACAAAAACCGGCACCGACAAGCAACCGGTCAGGAATTACCCTGACCGGTCTTTCTTTTGCTCTAAAGCCTGTTGAAAAATGCTGCTGACCCTTTTCCTGCTTTCTGTGGAGGCGTGGGAGTAGGTGCGCAAGGTGATGGAAGTATCGGCATGGCCGAGAAGCTCAGAAACGGAAACGATGTCGGCCCCGTTGGTGATGGAGATAGAGGCGAAAGTGTGCCTCAGCTTGTGGGGGTGAAAGTAATCTATGCCGTGCCGCTTGCCAAACGAACGCATATAGCGGTTTGGGCTGTCGGGGTGCATGGGTTCCGGGCTGCCTTCCTGGGTAAACAGGAAAGGGGCGATACAAGAGGCTGCCTGTTCTTCCTGGAGCTGTCGCAGAAGGCCAGCGGTTCCGGGTGTGATGTCCACCACGCGGCTTTTCCCGCTCTTTGGGGTGTCTCGGTAAATCCCCCGCTCTGGAGTGTATTCCAGGGTGGCGGCTACTGTGACCTCCAGGGCCTGAAAGTCGATGTCGCTCCACTGGAGGGCCAGCGCCTCCCCGCGTCTCAGGCCGGTCTCACACAGAAGGGAGATATAGACCCGCCATTTCAGCGGTTCCCCCTTCAAGCACTCCAGAATGTGAGCAAGCTCTTCCTCTGTGTACGCCTCCGGCCCCTGTCGCTGCAATTCGTCCTTCCTGGCCGTGGGCCGCTGCACCCGCTCCATTGGGTTCCTGTCTATGCTGCTGTCCAGAAAAGCTATTTTGAAGAAGCTTTTCAGGATGGCATACAGCCGGACAACGGAGGAATGGGCGGCCCCGGTTGCCTGGTAGTCCAAAAGAAAGGCGTTGATTTGAGTGCCGGTCACGTCCTGGAGGCGCAAGTCTCCGAGAGCGGGGTCAATATATTTCTCAAACGTCCACTTGTAGCTGTAAACCGTCTTTTCGCTGGCCGTGACCCGTTTGGAGGGGAGGAACACCTTTTCGGCGTATTGGGCCACGGTCAAGAGCTTTGCTTCCTCTGCGGCCCTCTGTGCCTCCAGCGCGGCTTTCTCTTTGCGGGTGACAATCTGACCGGCTGCAAATTCGTTTTCAAGCTGGGCGGCGAATTTTTGTAATTCACGTTCGGTTGTACGCTGTGACCACGAGGAGTTTGGCTTCCAAGTCCGTTTGACCCGTCGCCCCGTCCATTAGAGACGGTGATTTTATAAATCGTCTCCCCATTCTTTTTGGTGATTTTCTCCATCGTTGCCATACGTTGCCCTTCCTTCTGAAGAGCGAATATCTGAAAGTGATGTGAAACTGAGGATCGGTTTACACGCCCAGCCGGTACGACATAGGTGGTCATTTAGGGAAGTGTAACATTAAAATTTTGAGCAATTTAACTATAATATCTGATACCTTATTTTAAAAATCAAAATATATAAGAAAAAAATATAGATTGAATTTACCTGTAAAAAAATAGAAATTTATTGGTCAATTTCTCTCTGAAAACGAGGGAAAGGTTTCCTGCCTAACGAAGAAATTGAGGTTGATAAGAATCCGTCGATAACGGACTTCCAGTCGAGATTGGTATTGTCATTAGACTTAATGCCCTTGAGAGAGAACAAAGTCTTAAAAACAGAGAACAAAGCATCATATTTAGGGTCCGACAGGTCGCAATGGATGTTTAAAGTATGATTGTTCAAATTCGCATCCGCACCTACATCAAGCAGAGCTCGGATACATCGAACGAAATCACCTTGAGTAGTAATACTTATTTCTTTGAACTGGTTTTGCTTTACCAGTGGTTGACAAGACCCCTTGTTTTTGGACGAAGAGCAATGTGCAACGTAATGACAAGATGCTCAGCAAGCCTGACTCGATCCCTCCGGAATGGCCGAAAGTGATACCTTTAAACGAAATGAAGGTGTCTGCTTGGCCGGTGGACAAAATGGCTCCGCCACTGGATCGGCTTGTAGAGGAAATCTCGGAATCATGTCAAGTCGATACGGCAATGCCTGGAGTGCAGGCACTAGGCCGTATGAGCGCCTTGTTTCAAAATGGATACACTTTGCGGGTTCGGCCTGATTGGACTGAAACGCTCAGCTTATATGTCGCCGCGATAGCAAAGCCGGCGGAAAGAAAAAGCGCGGTTCTTCGTTTGTTGACAGACCCGTTCCGCAGCTACGAATGGAAACGGCAGGATGCTGAAAGCGCATCAATCCGAGCAAATGAACAGGAATATGCCATTTTGTCTGGGAAACAAGCCAGACTGCTGAAGCAAATCCAAAGTGTGAAGCCCAGTGACGAAGATGAATTGTGAGCGGATTTGGCAACTGTCAATGACAAATTGGACCACTTTGTGAAGCAGGACCCGTTTCGATTCATATACGACGACCTAACCATTGAAAAGGCAGGAAGTGCCTGGCAAGCCATGCGATTACCATCATTTCCGCCGAGGGTGGATTTTTCACGTCAATCAAAGGCCGCTACTCAGACAATGTCCCACTGAATCTGTGGTTGAAAGCTCATGACGGCGATACCATCGTGGTGGACCGGTTAGGGCGGAAACGTGATTACATTTTATCGCCGCGATTATCAATGATACTGACTGTTCAGCCAGATGTCATTGAAAAAGCGATGGAGGATCAGGTATTTCGTGGCAGAGGCCTTATTGGGCGGGTGTTATTTGTCAACAGTCGTACAATGCTGGGAAGACGCAAAATTTCCCCGCCTGCAGTCGATAGAAAACTTCTAGAATCATGGGAGCGGGTAGTATTTGATGCACTGGGTGATACACATCGTGGAAAACCCGAAGTGTTAACACTGTCACCGGAGGGCGACAAAGCCCGGGAAGAGTTTCAGGCTGTGTTAGAGCCGATGTTAAGCGGCGAGGGAAGGTTCAAGAGCATGGGCGATTGGGCCGGTAAGTTGGTCGGCACTATGTGCAGAATCGCCGCATTGCTTCACTGCACCACCGCAATTTATAATCGGCAGAGTCCATCCGACTCTGCTGTCACCGGGGAGACTGTCCAGGCGGCTTCCGCTATCGCTTGGGTACTGGCAGAACATGCGGAAGAGGTTTATCGCTCATGGACTGATAATCCTGGTACCAGGGATGCCGAGTACATCTTGAACCGGTTTGTTACCTGGGGTAAGCCGAAAATTAGCAAAGGAGAGATGTTAAATCTTTGCAAACGATTCAAGAAGTCGAACCAGATGAACGGCGCACTTGAGTTGCTTGAAAAACACAATTACATTTTGCAACGAAAAATGGGACGTGGAATTATATGTTGAGGACCGTGCGGATGGATCAGGGATGCCAAAAAGAACTGACGGAAAAGCTGAAAGACATTCCGAAAATGTCCGCTCATGACAAAAGACAGTAAATTACGTACAAAACAGAAGGAACCTCCATCGCGGCGCAAAACAGATGCGCCACAATGGGGGCTTTTCCTATTTTTATCCTGTAATAAAGTCTGTAATCCGAAAACTTCCGTTGGAATCTTCGGATGTCACAGGCTTATCGTCGATCCCGTCGTCAGTTCTGTAAAAAAACTCGATATTTCCGCTTTTCGTGTTTGCCACGCATGTTTTCTATGCAGCGTTTTCAATACTCTCTATCGTGTGCGTGTATTTTTCCACCTGCACAGGTTTTTTATACTCGATCATAGAACAGCTATCCGTTTTAATCCCACAATGCCCGGAACCATTTAGAAAACAATGCAAATGCCTCGTCTTTGCATTGATCCCGATATGCTTCCAGTTTACGGTTTTCCATGTGGTATTGCTCCATCGTTTGGGCATACTCCGGCAGTTCGGATGGGAAATGCATAGTGGTACAGGCAGACGCCTTTTCTTCTTCCGTTTGCAACTTTTCACCCAGCAATCCATACTTCTCTCTAAACTCTTCATAAATACGGTTAGATTCGTCCTCCAGCGGGTTCTTTTTGCTGCAAGTGGCTTCATCTGCCTCACGAAACAGAAAGATTATCTGTTCCAGTATTTTGTCCCACTCTTTGTGGCAGGTGTCGTTACAGAGAATCCCTTCTGCATTGGTATAATCCTCTCCCAAGCATCCTGGGCTGCCGCTTCTGTTTTCCTTGTACTCCTGCAGCATATCTGGCATGAGTTTCAAGAACCAGTCACCTATATCCCAAAGGTCTTTATAGCAGTAACCCTTTCGGATGCGCTGGCCGCAGCATTTGAGATCCCTCAAAAACAATCCGGGTATCCCGAATATATTCTTATGAAGCTGGTATCTGTAGTCTGCTTTGTCAAACACGGGCTTCACGCTTATCATCTCCAAACAGCATTCTTTCGTCTTTTCGATTTTTCCAGCCTGGCCGCAGTTGAAGAGCGAAATCAATGCAATATTTTGCATTGCCCCATAGCAGCCATGCTGTTTGCATCCTATAGGTAACATAGCATAGAGTGGGACTATAGTCAACAAGACAATCATAGCTTTAACGATAAATCAGTTGCAAAGAGTTCTGAAGTTGACGACATCCCGAAATCAATCAAGGGCGTCTTTATCCGCAGAGGGATATGGCAAGTCGTGGCACCTGACAATCGTGCAAACGTTAATTAAAAATTCGAATAAACGCCCATTGAAAAGCCGGACACTCAGACCGCAAAATTTGCCCAACGGTGATGGGACAACTATCAGACAGGAAACAGAGATAAGCGATGACACAAAAGTTAGATGAAGTGCAAAAATATTGTGTTATTTGGCCTAAATAATGACGAAGTTATCTACCTTTCTTGGTTTTAGGGTTTATATATAACTTCATTTCTGTTTTTGCTGAAAAAATAGAAATAAAGGAAGCAAGGAACCTGAAAAGTAAGAAATCTGGAAAGCGAGGAATTAGGTTTCCTGAGGAAGTGGGAAGAGAGAAAAGTGGGAAAGCAGGAAGGTGTAAAATCACATTGCAGGAAAACAGGGAATCCCCAAAAACGGCACTGTTGATCTGGCTATCCCTATTTCTCAGCCGACGATGAAACAAGCATAGCGGCGACTAGGTGGTCATAGATGTTGGCTATTAAGTGCCGTCTATTGAAAGCGGCGAAGCAATTTTTCGATTCTCTGGGTTTGGGGAAGTTATCCTCCGTCAAAGCGATGAAGCATGAGTATGCAGTATTAAACGCTGAGAATAAAAGGCTATACACTGACCCGAAATCATGTCGAAAAGGAATGACCAACCTGCTCACAGCGAAAAGCAATCTGGAGCGATTCCTGTAGATCTAAATCAAGCAGACTGATAGGAAGGAACAGCGATAGGAGGAAAGCCGGCAATGACCGACACAGTCCATTCCGGGGTTACGGAAAAACATCGTAGATCTCTAATTTTGGGCGTTCAAAAGGATATCAGTGTCAAAATAGTGAACGCACATTGGAAAATGGAGCATGAATTATTTGTCCATCTCGTCAATTTACCCCCTAAGAGGTAAAAAATGGGGTATAGGATTTCAGAACTTTTTCGGGGTCTTTTCCTCCACACAAAAAGAGGCTCCCCGGATTGCTCCGGGGGCCTCTCTGCCTCTGCGCCCTCCCCTCCCCTACCGCTCCAAGTGGAGGGGCCTGTCTGTTTTCCGGGGGAAACGGGGTATTTTGCCCCTGTGAGGCCGTAGAATGGCCCATATGGAACGATTTGAAACGACAGGGGGAAAGGGGTGGAACGGTTTGGAACGCCTTTGGAACGACGTGGAACGGGGCTCGAAACGACTTTGAAACGGCCTATTCCTCCCCGCTCGCTCCATCTTCTACCAGGGCCGCGGCCTGCTTGACAAGTCTGTAAACCCTCGTTTTGTTCGTGCCGAACCGGTCTGCGGTTTCCTGGTAGCTGTGACCGGCTCTGTAATAGGCTATGATCTGCGCCTCGGTGCTGCCCTCTGCCTCCTGTGGTTTCCATGCCTCCAGCTCCTTGCTGTACTGTCTGACCTTGTTCTGCGCTGCGGACAGTGCCGCTCGCGTTTCTTCAAGCTGGCCTTTGACGTAGTCCAGTTCTGCGGCGTTGTCCTCTCGCACAACCGCCACACCCCGCCACTCTTTGGCCTCTGCCTTTGCCTTGTCCCGCTCCTTTTTCAGCCGCTCCACTTCGTTCTCCCGCTCCTTCAATCCACAGAGGAACGCCAGCAGGTAAACCGCCTTGTATGCCTGGTCAATCTCTGCCTCGCTGCACTCCATGTCAAGCGCTTGGTGGAGCATTGACCGAACCTGCCTGCACCCCTCAGCCTCCCAGCGTTTCCCCGGTGTCCATTCCCCCCGTGGGAGAGGTGGGCCAGCACCTGGTCAACCTCTGGACATTGGAGGGTTTGCCAGGTCAACAGCCACGCCTTACGTTTCCACCATGCCAGGGCCTCCAGAGCGGCCCCCAGCAGCGCCAAACACAGCCGCCCATAGAGGGACAACCACCACAGAGCGGCGGCGCACATAGCCAGCAGCAGGCCACAGACGGCACACACACGGGTTTTCGGTGCCAGAACGTTATAGAACACGTCGAAGGGGTTAAAGGCCAGTACAAGGACGGCCAGCCACGCCAAACACCACAGGAAAGCAGCGGAACCTGCCCCCCGCTCGCCCAGTAGGAACAGGACGAACAGGGGGACGGCTGAAATGATCTCACGCCACAGCACAGAGGTTATGCGCCGAAAGGCTCTGTTGCAGCGGGCCAGGTAGTCCACCACAGCCCCCACACCGGCTTGCACCCTGTCCAGCAGCTCCCACATCACAGGTTACCAAAAACCAGACAGAGGACGCCAAACACCCACAGGAACAGGCCCCACAGGGCTAGCAGAGTGGGGCCAGTGGTAACGCCTCCGGCAAAGGCCACAGCGCCCAAAACCAGCAGGACAGCGCCCAAAATGCGTACAATGATGGTTTCTTTCATCGTCTTACCTCCTAGCAATTTCTCCGGTGCTGCTCTGGCTGTAACGCCGTTCCCAGCTCTTGGGGCCGTCAAAGATTATCCCGGCCACGAACACGCACAACAACAGGCAAATCAACGGCTGGAACACGCTGGACCCCAGCTCGCCCAGGGCTACAAGCTCCCCGTCAGCGTTGATTTTGTCCGTTGCGCAGGCCCAATATATAGCGGCGAACCATCCAACGGTCAGCACCGCCCAAAATCCGCGCCCAAAAATGCGCCGGGGCGGGAAAAAACACCCGATAAGGCAAATTAACCAGGCGTAACCAATGGCAGCCTCTATCCCCTCTCCGTAGGGGCTGGAGGACAGCACGGCCTCAAACTGGGCCACAAACTCCGGGGCCAGCGCCCAGACAGCGCAGGGGATCATTATCAGGGCAGTCATAGCCAGCCCATGTGTCCACGACGCCCGCTTGCAAATCCGGCTCCATTCCTCATCTGTCATGCTATCGCCTCCCCGTCAAGATGGTTCTCCACTGCCTCCGGGTCATGCAACCCCAGCGTTTTCCATTCCTCCAGGATGGTAAACACATAGCCCGCGCTCTTTGCCCCGTGAATCATGGCGCGGTCAACGGCCATCACCACCACGTCAAAGCCAACTTCCTGCACCCAACGGGCCAAAATGCGCCGGTTTCCCCGGCTGAGAGACAAGCCGCACTTGTCGAAGTAGGCCACGCAGTCCTGAAAATCCCGTGTGTTCTCCCCGTCCGGCGTCCCCGTCTCGGTCTGCGTCCCCCCTGAAACCCCCATAGACTGGGTGACAGGGACACTATCAGGGTTTTCGGAAAACCTTTTGCTTTCCGGCTTAAAAAAATCGGTTTCAGCAGAAACCATTTGCTTTTTTTGCTTTTGCGGGCGGCCTCCCTTTGCTCCGGCGGCCTTGCGCTCCTCACAGGTGGCCTCATACTTTGCCCGGTCCCGCTCCATGCTGTCCCGCACGAAGGAAAAGGCCAGGGACACAAGCGGGTCAGACAGGGCCGGTTCTGCGCCCCGGTTGAACTGGAGCATAGCCCGGAAAAGCTGGCCCATTTGGGCGTGGCTCAACATGGTGGTCCGCCCGGAACGAACATGGGGGAAGGTCCCAACCTTCACCCCTTTTCGGAGGTAATACTGAGAAAGACCGGTGATCCGCGCCGCGTCAGAAATTTTCTGGAGCGAGGCAGAGAGGTTGGGGGTTTTACCCTTGTTCATGGTTGCACCTTCTTTTTTTGTGTGGTGGCGTGTCTTGACTCTAGTAAAATTAGAACTTCTTCTATTATAATATATTATCATTAGATGTCAAGCGTAAAATACTAATTTTGCTTTACTCAAACAAAAATTTATGGTATGATTCTACCGGTGATTGAGTTGAGTATTGGGGATAACATTAAAAAATTGAGAAAAGAAAAGGGCTTGACGCAGACAGACCTTGCAAAAGCAGTCGGCGTTACTATGCAAGCCATTTCGCACTATGAGACCAACAGGGCCAATCCCTCAATGGAGAATTTGCGGCGCATTGCCGCCGCTCTGGGTTGCTCTGTCTCTGACCTTGCAGATCTCCCCGCCGACACCCCCACAGAGGAACAGCCCCCGGCGGTCTCTCTCTTAGAGCGGATTGACGCAGCCGCAAACAAGCTCAACGCCACCGGTCAGGCCGTGGCTGCTGATTTCATGGAGGGACTGGCAGAGGTGCCAAAGTATCAGAGGGGGAAAGAAAATGCCTGAAATATCCCTG
>JAJQCW010000077.1 GCA_021202515.1 Clostridiales bacterium
GCAAACGGTGGGGTGAATTTAGCATAAAAAAGGAAAAATACAATTTCAGGAAAAGAAAATTTTTCTTATTGTACGGACAGGATAGAAAAATTTTTTAAATTTGTATCAAAAAATGCTTGCAAAAGTCGCCGCGATATTCTATGATAGAGTTAAAGAATTTAAACTGCGGTAGAAGGAGAGATCACCATGCCGCCCAAGTATATGCAGATCGCCAACCAGCTCAGCGCCGAAATTCACGAGGGAGTCTATCGCCGCAGCCAGATGCTCCCGACGGAGCGGGAGATCATGGAACGGTTTTCGGTCAGCCGCCAGACGGTGCGCCAGGCTCTTTCCATCCTGGTCAGCGACGGCCTGATCGAAAAGCGGCAGGGCAGCGGTTCCCACATCCTGGAGCCGCAGACGGCCCGGCAAAACAAGGGGGTGGCCATTGTCACCACCTACATCAACGACTACATTTTCCCCACCATCCTCCGGGATGTGGAGAGCGTCCTCTCCCGCAAGAACTACGCCACCATGATCTTCTCCACCGAGAACAAGGTGGGGGTGGAGCGGGAGGTACTGACCGATCTGCTCCGACGACCTTTGGACGGCTTGCTGGTAGAGGGGACGAAAACTGCTCTGCCCAATCCCAACCTGGACCTGTACCGGCGGTTCCAGGACCAGGGCATCCCCATCGTGTTTATTCACGGCTGCTACGCCAACCTGCCCAACCAGGTGTTGGTGGCGGACGATAACTTCGGCGGCGGTTATCAACTGACCAGTTACCTTATTGAAAAGGGCCACACCCACATTGGAAGCATCTTCAAAAGCGACGACATCCAGGGTCAGCAGCGGTACGCCGGGTTCCTGGCCGCCCTGCGGGACAGCGGCCTGCCCATCCCCGACGACCGGACCCTGTGGTATTCCACCGAGCTGCGGGACCTGATGCTGCTGGGTGACGACGCCATCCTGAACTTCTATATCGACTGCCTGTTAAAGGACTGCACTGCCGTGGTGTGCTACAACGACGAGATCGCCTACCGGCTCATCAACGTGCTGACCCGGCGGGGCATCCGGGTGCCCCAGGACATGGCGGTGGTCAGCTTCGACAACTCCAGCTTCAGCGAAATGCCGCCGGTGCGTATCACCTCCCTGGCCCACGGCTCCAAGCAACTGGGGCGGGCCGCCGCGGAGCGGCTCATCGACCTGATGGACGGCAAGAGCGCCGAGTCAGAGGTCATCCCCTGGGTGCTGGTGGAGAAGGATAGCTGCTAATTGCGCCTTGTGGCGCTTGACCGAAACGCATATATCATATGATGTTTTCCAGGCCCCGTGTCCACATCAGGACAGCATTTTATGACATTAGCCTATGGTTCAACAGAGCATGAACTGCTATTATGCACCCAACAACCGGATACTTTGCCGGGGATTATGCCAAGGAGGAACATGCTATGCCTATCTTTTATCACGAGCAAGCCAAGGAGTTCCATCTCTGTAACAAAACGCTCAGCTATATCATTTATGCTCTTCCCAACGGCCATTTGGGACAGCTTTACTACGGCAAACGTCTGCGGGAACGGGAGAGCTTCGCTCATCTGATGGGGAACGGCTGCCGCCCTGTGGCGTCCACCCCCATAAAAGAATACCCCTATTTCTCCCTGGAGTTTTCCATGCAGGAGTACCCCTGCTTCGGCTCCACGGATTACCGTCAGCCCGCCTTTGAACTGATCCAGGAGAACGGCAGTCACATCAGCGACTTCCGGCTGACCGGTCACAAGATCTACGGCGGCAAGCCGGAGATGGAGGGCCTGCCCCACTCCTACACCGAGGACGACAGCGAGGCCACCACGCTGGAGCTGACGCTGCAAGACCCGCTGACCCAGGCGGAACTGACGCTGTATTACACCATCTTCGAGGGCGTGGGCGTCATCGCCCGCAGCGCCCGGTTCCGCAACGGCGGCAGCCAGACCCTGCGGCTGGAGCGGGCCATGTCCCTGAGCGTGGACTTCCCCAACCACGACTTTGAGTGGGTGCAGTTCTCTGGCGCATGGGGCCGGGAGCGTGCCCCCAAGGTGCGCCCGCTGGAGATGGGCGTCACGGCGGTGGAGTCCATGCGGGGCCATTCCAGCCCTCACCAGAATCCCTTCGTCATTTTGAAGCGGCCCAACGCCGACGAAAACAGCGGCGAGGTCTACGGCTTCTCCCTGGTCTACTCCGGCAACTTCCTGGCCCAGGCCGAGGTGGACACCTACGACGTGACCCGGTTCACCATGGGTATCAACCCCCGCCAGTTCTGCTGGAAGCTGACTCCCGGCGAGACCTTCCAGACCCCGGAGGCGCTGATGACCTACAGCACAGCGGGCATGAACGGCATGTCCCAGTCCCTCCACAAGCTGCTCCAGACCCGCGTGGCCCGGGGCTACTGGCGGGACCGCCCCCGTCCGGTGCTGCTGAACAACTGGGAGGCCACCGGCATGGAGTTCACCGAGGAGAGTGTCCTCAACATCGCCAAAAAGGGCGCGGAGGTCGGCGTAGAGCTGTTCGTGCTGGACGACGGCTGGTTCGGCAAGCGCACCGAGTTCTCCGGACTGGGGGACTGGTTCGTGGACAAGTCCAAGCTGCCCGACGGCGTCAAGGGCCTGGCCGACAAGGTCAACGCCCTGGGCATGGAGTTCGGCATCTGGATCGAGCCGGAGATGGTCAACGAGGACTCCGACCTGTTCCGGGCGCACCCGGAGTACGTCCTCTGCACCCCCGACCGGCGCAAGAGCCTGGGCCGGAACCAACTGGTGCTGGACTTCTCCAACCCGGAGGTCGTGGATTATATTTACAATATGCTGGTGAAAGCCTTCGACGGGGCCAATCTCGCCTATATTAAATGGGATATGAACCGCTCCATCACCGAATGTTACTCCACCCACTGGCCCACCGACCAGCAGGGCGAGGTCTACCACCGGTATATCCTGGGCGTGTACAGCCTCTATGAGAAGCTCATCGCCAAGTACCCCAAGCTGCTCTTTGAGTCCTGCGCCAGCGGCGGCGCCCGGTTCGACGCCGGTATGCTTTACTACGCGCCCCAGGCATGGTGCAGCGACGACACCGACGCCATCGAGCGGGTGAAAATTCAGTATGGTTCCTCCTACGGATATCCCATCTCCTCCTGGGGGGCGCACGTCTCCGAGTGCCCCAACCAGCAGACGGGCCGCACCACCCCGCTGTCCACACGGGCGAACGTGGCCTATTTCGGGGCCTTTGGCTACGAGATGGACCTGAACACCCTGGACGAAGAGGAGATCGCCCTGGTGAAAAAGCAGGTGGTCTTTATGAAGGCAAACCGCAAGCTGATCCAGTACGGCACCTTCTACCGGCTGGAGGACCCCTACAAGGGCAACCGGGGGGCCTGGATGGTGGTCAGCCCGGACAAGCGGGAGGCCATCGTGGGCGTGTACAAGCTGCTGAACGGGGTCAACACCGCTGACCTCCCCTGCATCCGGCTCCAGGGCCTGGACGAGGGCCTGGACTACCGCATCAACGGCGGGGCCACCGCCCACGGCGGCGATGAGCTGATGAGCATCGGCCTGCTGCCCCTGGACGCCTCCACCCAGCCCATGGCCGGGGTCTATGGCGCGGAGGAACAGCCGGATTTGGCCGGGGACTTCGCCTCCTGCCTGTTCCACCTGACCGTCTGCGATTGACGGCGCTTTTGGAAACCCTTTTTTCGCCAACAAAACGACAAAACGAGTTCTTTTCCCCTTTGCCAGCGGTCTTGGTATCCACCAGGCCGCTGGTTATTTTTCCGGGAAAGAAAAAGACGGAAAATCCCCGATTGGGCGGGCCAAAAAAGGGCGAAAATGGGTGATTTCAAAAAAAGAACTATACGGATAAAAAATATTGACGGCAAAAAACTGGCAAAAATGACGAAAAGGCAATCACACAGTAAAGTTTTTTAAAAAAGGGAGAAAAGAAGCGAAAACATAGAAAAATGGAAGCAAAAAGTCAAAATACAGCAAAAAAATATAGACTGAAAGAAGCAACTAATAGAACTGACTTTGTTAAAAACGACGATTTTTTGACAAAAGGATGAACCAATTTTTCGGAGTTTCAAGCGGTTTGTATAAATTGCATAAAATTTGCACCTAGAATTTGTCGAAAAAGTCGAACCCATGAAAAATACTAACATCAAATCATGTAAAACTCACATTTTGCTATACAACAAAATTCTATGTCGCGGTAAAATCAAATCACCCTCAAGTGTGGGAAAGCCCACCTATTCCGAGTGATCATGCAAGGAGGAAAACACATGAAACTGAAAAAACTTGCGGCTCTGATCCTGGCGCTGGCAATGGTGCTGTCTCTGGCAGCCTGCGGCGGCTCCAGTTCCAGCAGCAGCACCACCACCACTGGCGACAGCTCCACCGCCACTGCCAGCTCTGACGGCAGCTACAGTGTTACTGAGCTGACGGTCAACATCTGGGACAACAACCAGTTGGCTGGCCTGCAGCAGATCGCCGACGAGTGGACCGAGACCTCTGGCGTCTCCGTCAACATCAACGTGGTTGACTGGGACAACTACTGGACCCTGCTGGAAGCCGGCGCTTCCGGCGGCGACATGCCCGACGTGTTCTGGATGCACTCCAACACCTCCCAGATGTACATGGAGAACGACCTGCTCCTGAATCTGGACGACTACATCGCGGCGGACGACGCCATCGACCTGGACAACTACTATGAAGGCATCGTCGCTCTGTACAACTCCGACGGCGTGCAGTATGCAGTACCCAAGGACCATGATACCATCGCCCTGCTGTACAACAAGGCCATCTTCGACGAGTACGGCATCGACTATCCCACCGACGACTGGAGCTGGGACGACGTTTATGAAGCCGCTGCCGCCATCACCGAGGCCGGCGCTGCTGACGGCGTCTATGGCTTTGCTATGAACACCTCCAACAACCAGGATGGCTGGTACAACCTGGTTCAGGGTTACGGCGGCGAGGTCATCACTGAGGACCACAGCGACACCACCATCGACAGCGATGAGGCCAAGGCCGGCATGGAAATGATGCGTCAGATCCTGACCGTCTCTGTTGACCAGACCACCGTGGCCGAGACCGGCACCGACTCCCTGTTTATGTCTGGCAAGGTCGCCATGATCACCCAGGGCTCCTGGATGGTTTACAGCTTCTACACCGCTGAGAACTCCGCCGACTACTACTGGGTCGAGATTCCCTACTGCGACGCCAACGGCAACGGCGAGTGCGACGACGGCGAGCGCGTCTCCTCCTATAACGGCCTCGGCTGGGCTGCCGCTTACAGCGTCGCCGATCCTCAGGCCGCTTACGACCTGATTTCCTGGTTCTGCGCTTATGAACAGCAGGTCGAGCAGGCCGAGCTGGGCGTGACCATGGCCGGTTACATTGGCGCTGACGAGGCGTTCTCCGAAGCGTTCGGCGACATGGACGTTTCCGCCTTCCTGAAGGTCGAGGAAGATGGCACCCTGTACTTCCGTCCCTACACCCGTAACACCACCGTTTGGGAGGACGCCCTCCAGCAGACCGGCTGCTTCCTGGACGCCTGGCTTGACCCCTCCGATCCTGACCTGATGAGCCAGGCCTGCGACAACGCGGCCACCATCATCAGGAACGCCATTGCCGAAGAATAATACCCGGCAGGCTTTTCCCGACGTTCCTACAGCCCTGACTGTTGTTTGAACGCAGGCGGGCCAAACCCCACCGTTTGGCCCGCTTGTTTTATTCAAATGTTCAAACAGCAGTACAATAGCAGCGCACCCCCCACAACATCCTTTTTTTATCCAAAATCCAAGGAGGGAGAGTATGAAAGAAAAAAAGGGTATGACAAAGGCGGAAAAAAACACCGCCATGTGGGCTTATCTGTTCGTAGCGCCCACGATGCTCGGCCTGATCATCCTGAACTTCTACCCCATCTTCAACACCATCTACCAGGCTTTCTGCAAGACCGGCGACTTCGGCAAGGGCAACACCTTCGTCGGCTTTGCCAACTTCCAGTCCCTGATTGTGGGCAACAATTCCAGCGAGTTCTGGCAGTCCCTGCTGAACACCGTCAAGTATGCCATCATTGAGGTGCCGTTCTCCATCGTCATCGCGCTGGTGCTGGCCGTTTTCCTGAACCGGAAAAAGATGCACGGCGTCACCGTTTACCGCACCATCTTCTTCCTGCCTATGGTCTGCGCCCCCGCAGCCGTGGCCATGGTCTGGAAGTGGCTGTACAACCAGCAGTTCGGCCTCATCAACAACCTGTTTGGCACCAGCGTCGCCTGGATCTCCAACCCCAGCATCGCCTGGATCTCCGTTGGTATCATCGGCGTGTGGTCCATCATCGGTTACAACATGGTCCTGTTCATCTCCGGCTTGCAGGAGATCCCCGGCGACTACTATGAGGCCGCCGAGATCGACGGCGCCACCGGCATCCGTCAGTTCTTCAGCATCACCATTCCTCTGCTCAGCCCCACCACTTTCTTCATCGTCCAGACCCGTATCATCGGCGCTCTGACCGTGTTCGACCTGATGTTCATGGTTATGGACAAGACCAACCAGGCCCTGCCCAAGGTTCAGTCCGTGGTTTACGTGTTCTACACCTACGCCTTTACCAACGGCAACAAGGGCATGGGCGCCGCAGTCGTCTGCCTGCTGCTGATTTTCATCCTGATCATCACGCTCATCTTGCAGTCCTGCGAGAAGAAGTTCGTCTTCTATAACTGAGAAAGGGGGAGCAATTAATGGAAAGCGCAAAAGCAAGAGATCGCCTGAACAGCGTCATTATCCACGCGATTCTGGTCATCTTCTCCATCATCATGATCGTCCCCTTCGCCTGGATGATCCTGACCGCACTGAAAACCAACCAGGAAGCCATCTCCGTCAGCCCCTTCTACATCTTCCCGCACAACGGCTGGCACTGGGAGAACTTCGCCACGGTTTGGAAGTCCTATAACTTCCTGATCCTCTACAAGAACACCCTGCTGATGATTTTCTTCCGTGTGCTCTGTGCCTGCCTGACCGCAACCATGGCCGGTTACGCCTTTGGCCGCCTGAAGTTCCCCGGCAAGAACGCTCTGTTCTCTTTGGTTCTGATTCAGATGATGGTCCCCTCTCAGATCTTCATCATCCCTCAGTACCTGATGGTTTCCAGCCTGGGGATGCTGAACACCATGTTCGGTCTGGTGTTCCCCGGCATCGTCACTGCATTCGGCACCTATCTGTTGAAAACCGGCTATCAGGGCTTGCCCCGCGACCTGGAGGAAGCCGCCGCAATTGACGGCTGCAACATCGGACAGCAGTTCCTGCGGATTATGATGCCGCTGACCCGCTCTTCGATGGTTTCCCTGGGTATCTTCACCGCCGTGTTCGCGTTCAAGGACCTGATGTGGCCCATGATCGTCTGCTCTCAGGCGACCACCACTACCCTGTCCGCTGCTCTGGCGAAGATGCAGGGCCAGTATTCCAGTGACTACCCCGCTATGATGGCGGCCGCTGCTCTGGCTGTTTTGCCGATGGTCGTGATCTACATCATCTTCCAGAAGCAGTTCGTCGAGGGCATTGCTACCTCCGGCGGCAAGCTGTAAGCTGTAAGAAAAACATCGTTTTCGGTGTTTGCACCTGAATCAGAGGGGCCTCCCTGCGGGAGACTCCTGAGGGTGACTCTGTGCCGGAGTCGTCGCGTTTGTGATGGCTCCGGCCTCTTTATTTGCCATTGTCTCACATTGCATCCATGTAAAATGTGAGAAAAGCGACACAACAATAGATTTGTGTGACTGATTTGACTGATTTGGAAGGAAGGACCGGTGATAACTTGGACAACGCATCTACTTTTCATGAAACCAAACGGTTCCGCTGTCTGGAATATCACCAAAAACAGACAGAGGACCTATACCTGACCCTGTGCGGCGTGGAGCACTGCACGCCGGGCAGCATCATTTACTCGGAGGGGCGGAGCGGCTACCACCTGCACGTCATCCTCTCCGGCAAGGGCACCATCTGCATCGACGGGCGGGAGCAGCGGCTGCACTTCGGCCAGATGTTCATGACCAAGCCCAACGAGGACGGCTGGTACAAGCCGGACGACAGCGACCCCTGGACCTACTGCTGGATGACCTTCGATGGCACCAATGCCCCCTACTACGCCGAGAGCGCCGGGTTCCGGGAGGGCGTCAACGCGCTGGACTGCTACGTGGACCCCCAGGACTTCCACCACCTGACCCAGCGGATTTTGGACAGGCCGGAGCTGACTCTGGCCAACGACCTGCTCCGGCTGGGCATCCTGCTGGAGTACCTGTCCCTGGCGGTGGAGTCCAACTACAAGTCATCTCAGGTGGTGCGCCGCCACCACGAGTACGCCCCGGACGTATACGTCAGCCACGCCCTGGACTTTATCCGCTACAACTACGCCAGCATCAAGGTCAACGACGTGGCCAAGTATATTGGCATCAACCGCAGCTATCTGACCAACATTTTCAAGAAAAAGATGGGCATTTCTCCCCAGGAGTACCTGTTGCAGTACCGGCTCAGCCGGGGCTGCGAGCTGCTGCTGGAGACCCGGTATTCCATCCAGGAGATTGCCCAGAAAATCGGCTATGAGAACCCGCTGACCTTCTCCAAGATGTTCAAAAACGTCTACGGCGTCAGCCCCCGGAACTACCGGATGCAGGGCGGGGTCGTCTCCGCCCCCACCGGGGACAAAAAGGAGAAAAAACCCCCCACCGCAGACAAAAAGGAGAACGAGGACAGCGAAGAAAAGCCCCGAAAGGAGCCAACGGAATGAGTATCCGCTATGACGAGGAGCAGCGTCTCCTGACCCTGGAGACCCGCAGCTCCACCTATCAGATGCAGGTGGACCGGTACGGGTTTCTGCACCATCTGTACTACGGACGGCAGGTGGACGGGGCCAACATGGCCTATCTCAACAGCAGCTATGACCGGGGCTTTTCCGGCAACCCTTACGATGTAAAATTTGACCGCACCTTTTCCCTGGACACCCTGCCCCAGGAATACACCAGCTTCGGCGTGGGAGACTTCCGCATCAACGGCCTCTCCGTGGTCAACGGGGACGGCAGTTATGGCGCGGATTTCCGCTACACCGGCCACAAGATTTTGCCGGGGAAGTATTCCATCCCCGCAATGCCCGCCGTCTACGACAACGGCGGCGAGGCGGAGACCCTTGAAATCAGCATGATGGACCCGGTCACCCGGCTGATGGTCAAACTGCGCTACGGCGTTTTTGAGGACAAGGACATCATTACCCGCTGCGCGGAGATCGTCAACTGGGGCCAGGAAAATGTGCGGCTGGAGAAGGTGGCCTCCCTCTGCCTGGATATGCCCTTTGGCAAGTGGGACCTGGTGCATTTCCATGGCCGCCACTGCATGGAGCGCCAGGTGGAACGCACCCCGCTGATCCACTCCATCCAGACCATCGCCTCCAAGCGGGGCATGACCAGCCACCACCACAACCCCTTCGTCATCCTCTGCGACCACGAGGCCACCGAGGACAGCGGCGACTGCTACGGCCTGATGTTCATGTACTCCGGCAACCACAAGACGGAGATCGAGGTGGACCAGTTGGAGAACACCCGGGTGGTCATGGGCATCCACGACGCACAGTTCCTGTGGACATTGCCCCCCGGCGAGAGCTTCCACACGCCGGAGGTGGTGCTGACCTACAGCCCCAGCGGGTTCACTCAGCTTTCCCACAACTACCACACCATCATCCGCCACAATGTCTGCCGGGGCAAGTACAAACTGGCTCGGCGTCCCCTCCTCATCAACAACTGGGAGGCCACTTACTTCAACTTCACAGAAGAGAAGCTGCTGCACATCGCGGAGCAGGCGGCGGAGCTGGGAGTGGAGATGTTCGTGCTGGACGACGGCTGGTTTGGCCACCGGGACAGCGACAACTCCGGCCTGGGCGATTGGTTCGTCAACGAGGGGAAACTGCCCGGCGGGTTGCATCCGCTGATTGAGAAAATCAACGAGATGGGGCTGAAATTCGGCCTGTGGATCGAGCCGGAGATGGTCAACGAGGACTCCAACCTCTACCGTGCCCACCCGGATTGGGCCTTTTCCCTGCCCAACCGCCACCCCATGATGGGCCGAAACCAGTTGGTGCTGGACCTGTCCCGACAGGACGTGCGGGATTACCTCTATGAGAGCATCGCCCGCCTGCTGCGGGAAAATCACATCGAGTACATCAAATGGGATATGAACCGCTCCCTCTCCGACGTGTACTCCCGGCAACTGCCCAGAGAGCGGCAGGGAGAGGTCAGCCACCGGTATGTGCTGGGGGTCTACGAGCTGATGGACCGGCTGACCACGGACTTCCCCGACGTGCTGTTTGAGGGCTGCGCCGGCGGCGGAGGACGCTTCGACCCGGGAATCCTCTACTATTCCCCCCAGATTTGGTGCAGCGACGACACCGACCCCATCGAACGCATCAAAATTCAGTATGGCACTTCCTTCGGGTATCCCGTCTCCACCATGGGCGCCCACGTCTCCGCCTCTCCCAACCACCAGACGGGCCGCACCACCCCCCTGAAAACCAGAGGCGTGGTGGCTATGTCCGGCAGCTTCGGCTATGAGCTGGACCCCAACAAGCTCAGCGAAGAGGACAAGGAGGAGGTCCGCCGCCAAATCGCGGACTTCAAAAAGTATTACTGGCTGATTCAGGATGGGCTTTACTACCGTCTGACCAAGCCCCAGGACGACGGGTTCTACAGCGCCTGGCAGTTCGTGGCCCAGGACGGCAGCGAGAGCCTCATCAACATGGTGGTCAGCAGCCCCCAGCCAAACTCCGCTCTGGTCCACGTCCGCCTGAAGGGGCTGGACCCCGATGGCGTTTACATCGACGAGGGGCAGGAGCAGCGGCGGTATCGGGGCAGCGCCCTGATGTACGGCGGGTATACCTTCCCGGTGCTCAACGGCGACTATCCCAGTATGCAGGTCCACCTGGTCCGGGTGGGCGAGGCTGCCAAGCGCTGATTTCCGCGTCATTTTCCACGCACTGAGCCTGCCGGACCTCCGGCAGGCTCGCGCACCATCTCCATCCCAGCAAAAAAGGAGCTTTCCACGCATGAAATGGTTACTTTCCTATCTATCCGCTGAAAAAAAGAAAATCGCCGCCCTACCCGACGGGCGCAGCAAGGCCGAGTACATCTGGCAGTATTACAAGCTGTGGATCATCGGCATCGTCTGCGGCGTCACCCTGCTGGGGTACATTATCTACCAGGTGAACACAGCCCTGGCGGAGAACTGGCTGTACGTCACCTTTACCAACACCTACGCCGAGGTGGGTACCGGTTCCGACCTGTGGGAGGACTTCGTGGAGTACGGAGACTTCGACCTGACGGAGAAGAACGTGGTGTTCAACAACAGCTCCTATTTTGACTACGCCAGCAATCAGGGCGTGGGCAACACCTATTACGAGGTGTTTGTGTCCTATGTGGACGCAGGGACGCTGGACTGCGTGACGATGGAAAAGGACTCCCTGGTGGCGCTGGGCGCCAGCGGGCGACTGCTGGACCTGAACAGCGAGAGCTGTGCCTCCATTGTGGAGAAGTACGGGGACCGGCTGGTCTACTGTGAGCCTTATGACGAGGAGTACAGCGACGACCTGGTGCCGGTGGGCATTGATGTCAGCGATAGTTGCCTGATGACGGAATACGAACTCTATGAGGATAGCTGCGTCATCGGCATCGGCGCGTACAGCCAAAACCTGGATGCGGTGGAACTCTTTTTGGACTATCTGATCGGGGAGGTTTCGTAACATGGCGGAAATGTTTCGGGGATTTTTGAGCAATGACAGCGCCTTTGGCCGCCTGATGACCCGGTTGGGCATTATCATCGCCGCCAACATCATGTTTATGATTTTCAGCCTGCCGGTGGTCACAATAGGCGCGGCTTACGTGGCCCTGTACCATGTGATGTTCAAGACGCTGCGGGGAGACGGGGTCATCAACCCCTTCAAGCAGTTCTGGATCGGCTTCAAGACCAACTTCAAGCAGGCCACTATTTACTGGGTGGTGCTGCTGGCGCTGGTGGCCTTCGGCGCGCTGGACGTGTTCTGGTGCCGTCAGTTCGGCGGGGTGTTTCAGTATTTCATCTACCTGATTTTCGCCCTCGGAGTCATCGCACTGGTGCTGACCATTTACCTGTTCCCCACCATGGCGGCCTTCGAGAACACCCTTCCTAACCTGCTGCGCAACGCCTGGTACTTTGCCCTGCGCAAGCCGCTGAACCTGATCGTCATCCTGTTCTTCAACGTGTTCCCCCTGTACCTGACCTACACAGACGCGCAGATGATGCCCCTCTACGGCTTCATCTGGGTCACCTGCGGCTTCGGGCTGGTGGCCCTGCTGGGAGCCACCTTGCTGCTGAAGGAATTTACGCCCTATTTGCCAAAAGTAGACGCCTGCGGAGACTTTATCCTGGACGAAGAGGACGAGGCTGCCTGGGCGGACAGCCCGGACGAGCCGGAGCGCCTGAGCGCCGGCGGCGGCGCGCCGGAAAAATCCGAGGCGGAGATTTTGGAGGAAATGAAGAAGCTGGGCATGTAAAACCACCGATTTCCACTACAAAACCAGGAAGAAAACGGCCCTTTCCGTCAGACAGACGGAGAAAGGCCGTTTTTTTATGCGGGAAACACGGGGGGTCCTCCCAGTTGCCAAAGGTATCATTTGTTGGTATAATGAACAACATACGCTGTTTATTAACGATGTTTTCGGTAAAAAGGGCGCATAATAGACAAAAACGAAGAAAGAAGGGTGTACCCTTGCACTACTATCCTCGTCTGCGCGACCTGAGGGAGGATCATGACCTGACTCAGGGCAAACTGGTTGAGATGCTGGGAATGCACAAAACGACCTACGCGAACTATGAGCAGGGAAAGCGTGAGCCACCTTTTGAACTGATCGTCCAGTTGGCAGAGTTCTATAACGTGTCCATTGATTACATAGCAGGCTTCACAAACACGCCCCGTCCACTGCGCAAAACCAACACAAAGAAATAAAGAAGAAACCCCGCCGCTTTTGCAAAAGACGGCAGGGTTCTCTTATGCCCTGGCTGCGTTACTTCACCCGGACAATGACCTCGGCGGTCTGGCCGTCGCCGCTGGTGCAGGTGACGGTGGTGGTGCCGGAGGCCACAGCGGTGACGGTGCCGCCGGCGGGGGAGACGATGGCGATGGAGCGGTCCGCGCTCTCCCAGGTATAGGTCCCGTCGCCGCCGGTGGGGGAGAAGGTGTAGTTGTCGCCCACACTGGACAGGGTGATGTCGTAGAGTTCCAGGTAAAGGTGCGCCACTGTGTCGGAGACTGTCGTCTCCGCCTCTTCCTCCAGGACGAAGTCGGGGTCCACCGCGTAAACAAAGCTGGGGACGTCCTCCAGGTTGTAGAGCTGGTTGACGTAGTCGATCAGCAGGGCGGAGAAATCATTGAAGTCCGTCTTTGTCTTTGCCAGGGAGAGATAGCAGGTGCAGCCGTTGTTGGTGAAGGAGAACTCGCAGTAATAAAGGCTCTCGTCGATGACATAGACCTCCAGCGCGCTGAATACGTCGGCAGGGGCGTCGATGCCCCCGGCCATGCCTGCGTTCTCGTACCCGGCCAGGCCGTCCAACAGCGTTTCCTCCAGCGTCATGCGCAGGGTGACGGTGGAGTCCCCGTCGCGGTACTCCGCCTGACCGATGACCTCATCTACCACGGCGGCGGCGGAAAAGGCCAGGTCGTCGTCCTCCGGCTCCAGCAGGTCGTAGCCCAGGACCTCCGCCACCTCAGCGGCTGAGTCTTTTTCCTCCACGGTGGAGGAATCGTCCTTACCGCCGCAGGCGGTGAGGGAGCAGAGCAGGGAAAGGGCCAAAATAAGAGAGAGCAGTTTTCTCATCATACAATCTACCTGATTTCAACAAGAAAATGGTACTTCACGGTTTCTGTGAAGTACCATTTATCTTATCTGGTTATCGGCAATTTGTCAATGTTGGAATCAAAGCTGCTCTACGAACCGCAGGAAAGCCGCTCTGCCTTCAGGGGTGCGCTTGTAGACGCCCGCGTCCTCCAGCACGCCCTTGAACACCTGACCCACCTCCTGCTGGAGGATGGACATGATGTTAAAGTCGGTCATCTCCGGGTGGCGGGCCTGGACCTCGTTGGCCCAGACCGCGTGAGGGGCGGTTTTGGGATCGGCCATCAGGTCCTTGCCCTCGGAGATCGCGTCCTCCAGGGCGGCCAGCTCGTCCTTCAGGCGGGCGGGGAGGACGGCCAGGCCCATGACCTCAATGAGGCCGATGTTCTCCTTCTTGATGTGGTGCTTCTCCGCGTGGGGGTGGAACACACCTAGGGGGCAGTCCTCGGTGGTGATATTGTTGCGCAGCACCAGGTCCAGCTCGTAGTCCTCCCCCCGCCGCCGGGCGATGGGGGTGATGGTGGAGTGGGGTTCGCCGTCTGTCTCGTGGAAGATAAAGGCGTCGGGGTCGTCGTAGCCTCTCCACTTGTCCAGGATGTGGGTGGCCAGGGCGATGACCCGCTGGCGGTCCGGGGACTTGACCCGGATGACGGACATGGGCCAGCGGACGATGCCCGTCTCCACGTCCTCGTAGCCGGGGATGGTGAGGGGGGTCTCCACCTCAGCCCGCGCCATGGGGAAGGTGTAGTTGCCGCCCTGGTAGTGGTCGTGGCTCAGCACAGAGCCGCCCACGATGGGCAGGTCGGCGTTGGAGCCGATGAAGTAGTGGGGGAACAGGGTGACGAAGTCCAGCAGGTTGCCAAACGCCTGCTCGTCGATGTGCATGGGGGTGTGTTCCTTGTTCAGCACGATGCAGTGCTCGTTGTAGTAGACGTAGGGGCTGTACTGCAAAAAGAACTCCGTCCCGTTGAGCGTGATTGGGATGATGCGGTGGTTTTGCCGGGCGGGGTGGCTCAGGTGACCCGCGTAGCCCTCATTTTCCGCGCAGAGCTGGCACTTGGGGTAGCCGGTGCTTTTGGCTTTCCCGGCGGCTGCGATGGCTTTGGGGTCCTTCTCCGGCTTGGAGAGGTTGATGGTGATGTCCAGCGTGCCGTACTCCGTGTCAACCGTCCACTTTTTGTCCTTGGCGATGCGGTCCCGGCGGATATAGTTGGTGTCGCCGGAGAAGGCGTAATACCAGTCGGTGGCGGCCTTGGGGCTTTGTTGGTACAGGGTGCCAAACTGCCCGATGACCTCGGAGGGGCGGGGGGTCAGCAGGCCCATCAGCTCCGTGTCGAAGAGGTCATAGTAGGCGGCGGAGTTGCCGTCGATGACGCCCCGCTGATAGGCGTCGTCACACAGGGCGTCCAAAATCTCCTGAATGGGGGGCAGTTGGCCGTCCACAGGCACCAGACCCTCAAAGCCGCCCCGGTGCAGGGCCTCCAGGATGCGGTTGGCGGCCCAGAGCCGGTCCGCCTCGGTGATCCAGCCCTTGCGCACGGCGTATTCGATCAACTGAGAAATTCTTTCTTCCATAAGAAACCGCTCCTCTCTAGATGTGGGCAGCACCGAACGATATGTAAGGCGTTCGGTGCTGCTTTTTGTCAATTCGTGTGAATTAGTCCATCAGCACGCAGCCGCCCACGGGACGGATGGAGGTGACCCGGCAGGCCCCTTCGCCCAGCAGGGCGTCCATGCCCGCCTGGAACGCGGGAACCTGCGCCAGGGGGACGTAAGCCTGGATGGTGCCGGCGAAGCCGCCTCCGTGGACGCGGCAGGCCCCCTGGCCCGCCAGCAGATGCTCCGCCACGGCCAGAGCCACGCCCACAGGCTGCTGGGTAGAGTCCCGATAGGTGGCGATGTTCTGGAGGTACATGAAGGAGGACTGCCCGGACTGGTTGACCAGCGCCAGGAAAGAGGCGAAGTCGCCCCGCTCCAGAGCGGCCACCTGCTCGGTGACGCGGGCGCAGTCGTTGTAGTAGTGGACGGCCCGGAGGATGGCTCGGTCACCTACCTGGGCTTTGATGGAGGGGATAGCGGCGTAGAAGTCCGCCTCCTCCACCTGGGAGAGGACCTCTTTGCCTAGGGCAGCGGCCACAGAGCGCATTTCCGCGGGGACGGCGGCGTAGTCGCCGGTCAGGTCGGCGTGGTCCGCGCCGGTGTCGATGATGCACAGGGCGTAGCCCGCCGCGGCGAAGTCGAAGTCTACCGCGTGATAGACGGGGTTGGCCTTGTCCTGGAAGTCGATGGTGACGATGCCGCCCAGGGCGCAGCCCATCTGGTCCAGCAGGCCGGAGGGTTTGCCGAAGTAGACGTTTTCGGCGTACTGGCCGATTTTGGCGACTTCATCCAGGGGGAGCGCGCCGCCGCAGAAGAGGCCGTTGACCGCCACGCCCACCAGCACCTCGAAGCAGGCGGAGGAGGACAGGCCGGAGCCGCCGGGCACGTCGGAGATCACATAGGCGTCGAAGCCGGAGACCGGGTAGCCCAGTTCATGCACACGGGCCAGAATGCCCCGGATGAGGGAGGCGGTGGTGTTTTCCTCGCTGGGGACAGGGGCGAGCTGGGCGCAGTCCACGGAGATCATGCCGTAGCCCTCGGAGAAGATGTTCACCATGGTGGTGCCGTTGGGGGCGGCACAGGCCAGGGCGTCCAGGTCCACCGAACCGGTGAGGACCTTGCCCTGCTGGTGGTCGGTGTGGTTGCCGCCGATCTCGGTGCGGCCAGGGGCGGAGTAGATGGCGACCTGGGCGCTGTCATCCTTGCCAAAGGTCTGGGCGTAGCCCTGGGCCACGTGGAGCACGCGGGCGCGGAAGGGGGCCGCCTGCTCCGGCTTGCGGCAATAGATGTAGGCCAGCCGGTCGTCGTAAACGCCGTCGTTCAGGTTTTTGCTCAGTTGTTCGATTGTCAGCATAGAAAAACCACTTCCTGTTCTTTGAAGTTGCCGGGCGGAATGACCGGCCTGTTGTTACCGCCATTATAGCGTGGAGAAATGAAAAAGGATATGGCAGAATGTGAATAAAAGATGTAAAAAATGCAGGTTTGCAGGGAGGGAAACAATATTTGTCACTCTCGCATACAGCCCCGGAACCGGAAGGTGAAGGAGAGGGGCCTGTCGTTGGGCAGCCAGTACTCCGGGTGGGGGACGCTGCCCCAGGTGTCGTCGCCGCCCACGCCCATCTGCTTCCAGGCGCAGCGGACCACCGTGTAGTGAATGGGGGGCAGCTCATAGGGGTGCTGGGCGCAGTCGATCTCGTGGGGGGTCCAGGGCAGGGCAGAGAAGGTCATATTGTCGCCGGAGAACGCCATGCCCCGGCCCCGGTAGTCGGTGACTTTGGCCCAGCGGACGCCGGTGTGACTGCCGGACTCCTGGGGTCGCAGATAGCGGGCCAGCTGCTCCTTCACGGTTCCGTTCCAGATGCCCAGGCGGACGCCGTTCTGCCGGTCCACGTAGCTCTCCACCGGGCCGTTGCCGTACCACTCCAGCCGGTCATAATCCGCATCCAGTTTGAACAGCATCCCGAACTCCGGCATGGGGGGCAGGCCCTCCACCGGGTCATAAGTCAGGGTGCAGGCGATTTCCCCGTCTCCCCGGACGGTGTAGGCCACCCGGCAGGAGGAGGCGGGAGCGGTGGGCATGTGGTAGGTGTAGGTGACGGTGAGCTGCCCGTCGTGTTCCTCCACCTCCGGGGCATAGGCCAGATTCCAGTAGCCCATGCCCGGCTGCCGGTGGCTGACGAACTGAGAACCGATTTTCCACTGGGCGGTCGTCAGGTTCACCTGACCGCCCAGGTCATTGTCCACCATGGGCCGCCAGAAGTTGGGCAGGGGGATGGTTTTCAGCAGCTCCACGCCGCCGTACTGGTAGGAGACCAGTCCGCCGTCTGACTTGGAGAACAGGGCGCGGAAGTCGTCCCCTATCGCCCCAATGTTGAAATCGGTGTAAATAATACGGAGAGGATTCACTTTCCGGGGCTGCGCCGGAGCGGACACCCGGTAAACGCCCTGCCCAAAGGCCACCTCATGGCCCCGCTTGGCCCAGGCCGTATCCTGCCGGAGCCGGAAGGACACGGTGACGGCGTACTCGCCGGGGCGGGTCTCCGGCGGGAAGGGCAGGGAGTAGGTTTTCTCGCTGAGGGGGGCCACGTCGGTGGGCAGCGCCGCCCGGCGGAGGGGGTGGCCGTCCCGTTCCACTGTCACCTGGCAGTCATAGGCGGCGGTGGAGGTGAACAGATGCTTGTTGGTGATTTTTACCTGGTCCGCCGTCACCTGAGCGGTGATGTTCTGGTAGTTGAATTTCACCTCGGCCATTTTTGGGGTCTCGGTGCCGTCGGCGTAGCAGATGCCGTTGCCGGAAAATGCGCCGTCATGGGGGCGGTCACCCAGGTCGCCGCCGTAGAAATAGGCGGTGTTGCCGTAGCGGTCCTTGTCCCGGATGGCCTGGTCGATGTAATCCCAGATGAAGCCCCCCTGGTAGCGAGGTTCCGTGTCGGTCAGGTTCGTATAGCGGTCCATGCCGCCGTTGGAGTTGCCCATGGAGTGGGAGTACTCGCAGCAGAGGAAGGGTTTGTCCTTGTGCTCTGCCAGAAACACCTGAATGTCCGCGACGGAGGGGTACATCTGGCTCTCCATGTCGGAACTTTCGGCGCTGTAACGCCGGTCGTGGAACACGCCCTCATAGTGGACCAGCCGGGTGTCGTCCAGGGCGCGGAACCGCCGGGCCATGTCCCGGATGACCGGGCCGCCGTAGCTCTCGTTGCCCAGGGACCAGATGAGGACGGAGGGGTGGTTCTTGGCGGTCTGGTAGGTGGATTCCACCCGGTCCAGCAGCAGCGGTTCCCACTCCATATGGTCGCCGGGGAGGGCGCTCTCCGGCAGATTGGTGCTGTTCTGCCAGGTGCCGTGGCTCTCCATGTTGTTCTCCGCCATGACGTACAGGCCCAGTTGGTCGCACAGGTCGTAGAGCAGTTGACTGTCCGGGTAGTGGCAGGTGCGCACGGCGTTGATGTTGTTGCGCTTCATGGTCAGCAGGTCCCGGCGGATGTGCTCGGCAGTGACTGCCCGGCCCACGTCGGCAGAGAAGTCGTGGCGGTTGGCCCCCTTAAAGACGATGCGCTGCCCGTTCAGGAGCATCAGGCCGTCTTTCAGCTCGAACAGGCGGAAGCCCATCCGCTGGGGAACGATCTCCTGTATCGTTCCCGCCTCGTCGAAGAGAGTCAGCTCCAAATCGTAGAGGTTGGGCTTCTCCGCGCTCCACAGCAGGGGCCGGTTGACCTGAATGACGGTGGAGAAATGGTCGCCGCTGCCCCGCAGGGTGGCCCAGTGCTGCCCGTTGGCGGTGACGCCCAACTGCCAGTTGCACTGCCCCAGAATGGTACCGGAGAGGGACAGTCTGCCTCTCGTCAGGCCCTCGTCCAGGGTGGGGACCAGTTTCACATCCTGAATGTGGAGGGCGGGGACGGCGTACAGGTACACGTCCCGGTAAATGCCGGAGAAGCGGAAAAAGTCCTGGTCCTCCAGCCAGCTCCCGGCGCACCACTTGTAGACCCGGAGGGCCAGTTTGTTTTCGCCCTCCTGCAAAAACTCGGTCAGCTCAAACTCGCAGGGGGAGAAGGAGTTGGCGCTGAACCCCACATAGGCCCCGTTGAGCCACAGGGCCACGCAGCTCTCCACCCCCTGGAAGGAGAGGAACACCCGCTTGCCCGCCAGTTCCTCCGGCAGGGAGAAATACTTTACATAGCAGGCCACCGGGTTGTAATCCTCCGGCAGTTGGCCGAGGGCTACATCCTGGAGGCCGTCCCAGGGGTACTGCTGGTTGACGTACTGGGGGACGCCGTGGCCCTCCATCTGGATGTGGGCGGGGACGGCGATGGTCTCCCAGCTCCGGCAGTCGAAGTCAGCGGCCTCGAAGCCCTGGGGAACCTGGCCCTCGTTCTGGGCGCAGGCGAAGCGCCACACGCCGTTCAGGGAGTGTTTGAGGGGGTTGACGCCCTCCTCCAGCGCCTCCCTGGAGGGATACCAGGCGTGGTCGGAGTGGGCGGGGAGCCGGTTCTCGGCAAAGTAGGTGGGGGAGCCGAGTGCACGGTACGAAAAAGGCATAGGGATTCCTCCTAGTGATGAAATAGTGACATTTTGGCATTTTGTAAAAACATTGCCACAAGAATGTGATAAGACTGTGACATTATTGTAGCAGAGAAGAGACAGCCCCGCAAGCAGGGGAGCGGGAAGTTTCTTTCGGCGAAATGACGGAAAATCAGCCTGAAATTTTGACAAGAGCGACAATTGACGGGAAAGCCGTTTTCAGGTAAAATGAAACAGGTAAGAGGGCAGGGTGTGGCCTGCCTGGAACCGATTTCTTTCGGTGATTTGGGGCGCTGCCCCTTCACATATTTTATTTTCATGGCGGTGGGCCACTCCACAAAAATGGCCGCCGTACATCCAAAAAGGAGGAATCTCATCCCGTTGGCTCACGGTGCGGCAGTGTGGAGACCTGTCGTAATGCGGATCGCTCTATACGGGCGGACGTGAGGCGGCCGTAGCGGAGGCTGGGTCGTTAGAGCCGGTACTATGTCTGAAGTTTTATTGAAGGATCTGAAGAAAGTCTATGACAACAAGGTGACTGCTGTTCACGATGTCAACCTGCACATCGCTGACAAGGAGTTCATCGTCCTGGTCGGTCCCTCCGGCTGCGGCAAGTCCACCACCCTGCGTATGGTCGCTGGCTTGGAAGACATCTCCGGCGGCGAGCTGTACATCGACGGCAAGCTGTGCAACGACATCGCCCCCAAGGACCGCGATATCGCCATGGTTTTCCAGAACTACGCGCTGTATCCCCATATGTCCGTTTACGACAACATGGCCTTCGCCCTGAAGCTGAAGAAGACCCCCAAGGACGAGATCGACAAGAAGGTCCGCGAGGTCGCTGAAATCCTGGACATCACCCAGTACCTGGAGCGTAAGCCCAAGGCTCTGTCCGGTGGTCAGCGTCAGCGTGTCGCCATCGGCCGTGCAATGGTCCGTGACCCCAAGGTCTTCCTGATGGACGAGCCTCTGTCCAACCTGGACGCTAAGCTGCGTAACCAGATGCGGGCTGAGATCATCAAGCTGCGTAAGCGTATCAACACCACCTTTATGTATGTTACCCATGACCAGACCGAGGCCATGACCCTGGGCGACCGTATCGTCATCATGAAGGACGGTTTTGTCAACCAGATCGGCGCTCCTCAGGATCTGTTCAACAAGCCGGTGAACCTGTTTGTGGCTGGCTTCATCGGTATGCCCGTTATGAACTTCTTCGACAACTGCAAGCTGGAGTTGAAGGATGGCGTTTACTATGCCAACATGAAGGGCGTTTCCTTCAAGCTGGATGAGTTCCAGCAGAAGGCTCTGAAGCAGAACAACCAGCAGCCCTGCGACATCATCTGCGGCGTCCGTCCCTGCCATGTCACCATCGGCGAGGGCGACCTGAAGGCCAAGATCGAGGTCTCCGAGATGCTCGGCTCCGAGGTCAACCTCCACGCCGACTGCGAAGGCGATGAGGTTGTCATGGTCATTCCCACCGTCGATCTGGAGGTCGATGTGTCCATGGGTGCTACCGTCAACTTCACCACCCAGCCCAAGCTGATCCAGTTGTTCGACAAGGCCACCAGCAACAACCTGATCTGGTATGATGCTGAGTCCGCCGCTGCCAACGCTCCTGTCAGCAAGAGCTATGATTTCGAGTAATTCAAATCACTTGCGCATAGACTTTTCCTAGCATAAATTATTCTCCCGCTCCGGTTCGCCGGAGCGGGATTTTTGCGCGTAACGCCTTGCAAAACCTGTGCGCTCTCTGCTATAATGCCTCTGCTGCGCCGAATGGCGCAAACCACGGGAAAAGGCGGAATATGCCATGAGAGACATCAGAGCCAGCTACGACCACACCATCTACGCCTGCTATCTGGGCTACATCACCCAGGCCATCGTCAACAACTTTGCCCCGCTGCTGTTCCTGACCTTCCGCAGCAGCTACGGCATCCCCCTGGAGCAGATCACCCTGCTGGTGACGCTGAACTTCGGCGTCCAATTGACGGTGGATTTCCTCTCCGCCCGATTCGTGGATAAAATCGGCTACCGGGTGTGCGTGGTGGCGGCCCACGTCTGCGCCGCTCTGGGGCTGGTGTGCATGGGGACGCTGCCTCAGGTACTGAGCCGCCCCTTTGTGGGGCTGTGCCTGTCCGTTGTGCTTTACGCCATCGGCGGCGGACTCATCGAGGTGCTGGTCAGCCCCATCGTGGAAGCCTGCCCCACAGAACACAAGGAAGCGGCCATGAGCCTGCTCCACTCCTTCTACTGCTGGGGGCATGTGTTCGTGGTGCTGCTCTCCACCCTGTATTTCACCCTGTTTGGGGTGGAAAACTGGCGCTGGCTGGCCTATTTCTGGGCGGTCCTCCCGGCGGTGAACGCGGTGTATTTCTCTCAGGTGCCCATCCAGACGCTGGTGGAGGAGGGGGAGGGCCTCTCCATCGGGCAGCTCATGCGGAGCAGACTGTTTTGGCTGCTGTTCCTGCTGATGGTCTGCTCCGGCGCAGCGGAACAGTCCATGAGCCAATGGGCCTCCACCTTCGCGGAGGACGGCTTGCAGGTCTCCAAGACCATCGGGGACCTGGCCGGTCCCTGCCTGTTCGCCCTGCTGATGGGCAGCTCCCGCGCCATTTACGGCAAGCTGGGGGAGCGGCTGCGGCTGGAGCCGTTTATGGCGGGCAGCGCCGTCCTCTGCGTGGTCAGCTACCTGCTGGCCTGTTTCAGCCCAAACCCGGCGCTGGGGCTGCTGGGCTGCGGCCTGTGCGGGTTCTCCGTGGGGATTCTGTGGCCCGGCACCTTCTCCATCGCCGCCAAGCGCTGCCCGGCGGGGGGTACCGCCCTGTTCGCGCTGTTGGCCCTGGGGGGCGACGTGGGCTGTGGCGGCGGTCCCACGCTGGTGGGACTGATGACCGGCGTGCTGGGTGGCAATTTGAAGCGGGGGCTGCTGTTCGGCATCCTCTTCCCGGTGCTGTTGCTGTTCTGCCTGTGGCTGGTGGGGCGAATGAGCGGGAGAGAGAACGCCTGACTTTATCTGAAATTGCGGAAATCCCAGGCACTCACGGTGGGTGTCTGGGATTTTTGACTGTTACCCTGTAATTTTTTGGTTTTGTCAATTTTGTCAGGCTGATTCAGCAGCTTTCCATTGCGAATTCGTGCCGGATGAGGTCCTTCCTGTCACATCCCCAAAATATAAAAGCCGTTGTATGCTTTCGCCTGATTGAGCCATGCTTTTAGCGTTTCGCACTCCAGCGGCTTTTTCGCGTCTGTTTTTTGGATAAGAACATCAATGGAAGAAGGGGGATAGTAATTGATCCCCCACAAATCCACCGTTCCGACTTTCAAATTGCTGTAGATTCCGCAGTCGAAAACGGAGCGGTATTCCCGGTCAAACAGACGCGCATCGTGGATATACAAGGAATCGTTTTGCCAGGGGATGATATACTCGACCGCAACCAGAGTTTCCAGGTCTGACCGCGCTGGCAGCTTGCAGAATTGCAGTTCGAGGAATGCGGAACTGCCGCATTTTTCGCTTTCCATCTGAGAGTTGAATGTGTGAAATAACATAACCTTATCGTCTCAAATCATAGTTTATCCTGCTTCCCCGTGGGTTCTCACCTGCCTCACGGCGCGAAACAGGTTCTCGCCGCACTCATCCAGCCCGCCGACCACAATAAACCCTCTGGCGACGGTGTAAACCGACGCTGTTTCCGTTGTCAGCTCCATCAGTAAAAACACAACGGCCATCAGGAGGAAAAGAACGGCCCTGAATAAACTCCCGTTGGACGGTGTTTTTCCCATCCCTTGCAGAAAGGGAATGTCCAGCAAAAATTTAAAAACCAACCAGAGATACCCCCCGCAGAGCAGATAAGTCACGCGGCTGCTCCACGGAAAGGCCGCCGGAGCATACACCCCATAAACGACAAAGCAGACACCGAGAACCAGCAAAACGGTTCCAATCAGCAGAGAAGCCTTTTTATTCACGTTGTTCCCCTTCCATTTGGCTTGACAAAAATGACAAAACCAATGATTTCCTTCTTTGCCCGGCCTAATTGACCGGCAGAGTCTACTGCCCGTCCAGCAACCGATTGGCAAAGCTGTTCAGCGCCTCGCAGGGTTCATATTCGCAGCGGTAGCCCACCCCGTCGATGATAATGAACGGGTTATACGCATTGACCTCCAGGGTGGTTCCGTCCGCCAGCGTCAGGGAGAACACGCAGCTCTGGCCCACGGATTCCGTATAGGAGTTGTCTTTTCGGTAAATCACCACGGCGTTCAGGTCGTCCGCCAGTTCCTCCAGCTCTGCAATCTCCACCGTCTCACCCGGCGGCGTCAACGTGACGGAGGCCGCCGCGATGTCCTCCGCCGAAAGGCTCTTGAAGGGCCGCCGCCCCCATGTCCCAGACAGCGCCAGCGCAGCGGCTCCCACCGCCACGGCGCAGACCAGGACCAGGAGGGCAATTCTTTTCCTTTTCATGGCAAGGCTCCTTTCCGCCGTGGGGGGAGGGTCGCGTCAGAATCAGTTATACGCTTCCCCGTCCCCAATGCGCCCGCTCTTTTCCTGGCAGACGGCCTGATAGAAGGCGGCGTTGGTCAGTTGCTGGTAGGGGGTCACGTAGAAGATGCCCACTAGCCCCAGGGTGACAGTGCTGAGGATGTCCCAGCCGATGAAGGACAGGTCCAGCACGAAGGCCCGCCACTTGTTGCCGTACATCAGGTCGGCGCTGGCGGCAAAGACCTCCTTCCGGCTCATCTCCGGGCACTCGGCCAGCAGATAGGGGACCATCCGGTACTCGTAAGCCTTGACGATGCCGGGGAAGATGAACAGCAGCGACCACAAGACGATTTTCACGTCCCGCAGCAACATGGTCGTGACGGTGGTCTTATAGTTGCTGTCGAAGGCGCAGAGCACCTCCCGCACCTGGGCGGGGAACCGCAGGTTCACCAGGAAGAACCGGTGCGCGCCCACCGCCAGCGGGTTCAGCACGAAAATCTCCAGCACGAACACCACCGCCAGCGCAATGACCGCCGCCACGCCGACGAAAGTACCCAAAAGACTGGAGACGGAGAAACTGCTGCCGCCCGTGCCGGTTCTAAATTCGATATAGGGGTCGTAATAGTCATCACCGTAGTAGCTGTAGCCATAATAGCTGTCACCGTAGTAGCTGTCACCAAAATAACTGTCGCCATAGTAGCTGTCGCCGTAATAATTGCCCTCGGTAGCCGTGGAGACAGCGTTGGACGCGGTGCTGCCGGCAGTCGCGCCAGTGCTGCCGCCGTTGATGAGCAGGACGAGCAGCCCCACCAGCACCAGCTTCCAGTAGTTTGTGTGCAGAGACGCCTTGGCCTGCATTTTTAAGGATTCTCTTGTCCGTTTCATTGTACGGGCCTCCTTTTCTGGGTTTGGGGTTACCCTTTTGTGCCCTGCCTTACAGAATAGCCCCTACAGACATTGGGTGGAGCGATTAGGGCTGAACAAAAGGAATAACCACATTCTGAAGTCACCCGCACCGATGGAAAACGCGGAACGTGCGCCTCTTATTGTTTTAGTAATCATAGCACAATTCAGAGGGGAAGTAAATGAAAAACAGGTTAAAATTCGGTAACAGAACCTTTACAAATCGTTACGAAATCCGCCCTGACCGGGCAAATTTGTACTTGACAAACCCCGTACTTCTCCCTTATAATATTTCCCTGTAAGCACAAAGACTGCGAAGGGAAAAAAGACCCTGTGAGCCATTGCAGAGAGCCGCCGGTGGGTGCAAGGCGGCGTGGACGCAGGGGGATGCCTGTTCCCGGAGTTGACCGCCCGAACCGCTTGCGCAGTAGGGCTGTACGGCTGGACCCCGTTACCGGTCCGGGCCTTGTTAGAGGCTGCTGAGGGCCGTTGTGTGACCAACGGCTGAACCAGGGTGGTACCACGTTATGGTTTTGTAACGTCCCTGACCTTCTCGGAGGGTCGGAGGACGCTTTCTTTTTGCCCTCCTCGCCCCTCATCATTCTATCTCAGTTTTGGAGGAGTTTTCACTATGCACGGCTACGAAAAGTACATTCCCTTCGTCCCCCAGCCCATCGAGAACCGGACCTGGCCGGACAACACCATCACCAAGGCCCCCATCTGGTGTTCTGTGGACCTGCGGGACGGAAACCAGGCCCTGATAGACCCCATGAACATGGACGAAAAGCTGGAGATGTTCCACATGCTGGTGGATGAAATCGGCGTGAAAGAGGTGGAAATCGGGTTCCCCTCCGCCTCCGATACCGACTATGACATTTGCCGGGAACTCATTGAAGGCGGCCACATCCCCGACGACGTGACCATCCAGGTGCTGGTGCAGGCCCGTCCCCACCTCATCAAAAAGACCTTCGAGGCCATTCAGGGGGCCAAACACGTTATCTTCCACTTCTACAACTCCACCTCCACCCTCCAGCGGCAGGTGGTGTTCCGCACCGATGTGGCGGGCGTGAAGCAGATCGCCGTTGACGCTGCCGATTTGATTTACGAAATGGCACAGCCCGTCATCGCCTCCGGCATGGATCTGCGGTATGAGTATTCCCCGGAGTCCTTCATGGGCACCGAGATGGACGCCGCGGTGGAAATTTGCGCCGCCGTGCTGGACCACCTCCACGCCGACGAGGACCACAAGGTCATCCTCAACCTGCCCACCACCGTTGAGAACTGTATGCCCAACCAGTTCGCGGACGAGATGGAATATTTCATCCGCAAGCTCCCCGGACGGGAGCGGGCCATCATCTCCCTGCACCCCCACAACGACCGGGGCTGCGGCGTAGCCACCACCGAGGCCGGGTTGCTGGCCGGGGCCGAGCGGGTGGAAGCCTGTCTCTTCGGCAACGGCGAGCGCACCGGCAACGTGGACATGATCACCGTAGCCATGAATATGTACGTCCAGGGAGTTGACCCGGAGCTGGACCTGAGCCACATGGAGCGCATCATTGAGATGTACGAGCGCTGCACCAAGATGAAGGTGCCGGAGCGGCAGCCCTACGCCGGGGACCTGGTGTTCACCGCCTTCTCCGGCAGTCACCAGGACGCTATCAACAAGGGCTTCAACTACATGGCAGAGACCGGCACCGACAAGTGGATGGTCCCCTATCTGCCCATCAACCCGGAGGATTTGGGCCGCACCTACGAGCCGGTGCGCATCAACTCCCAATCCGGCAAGGGCGGCGCGGCCTTCATCATGCACCACAAGTTCGGTTTCGACCTGCCCAAGGCCATGCACCCGGAGTTTGGCGCGGTGGTCCAGGAAGAATCCGACCGCCAGGGCGTGGAGCTGAAACCGGAGACCATCTATCGCCTGTTCGAGCAGGAGTACCTGAAGGTGGACGGCCCCTATCGCCTCATCAGCAACAAGCTGGGCGCCACGGTGGAAAACGGCGTGGCGCACTCCCACTTCTACGGCAAGCTCCAGCACAAGGATACCGTTTTTGAGGTCATCGGCAACGGCAACGGCCCCATCGACGCCTTCTTCAATGCCATTCACGGGGAGCGGATGGACCGCTACCAGTTCATCGACTACAAGGAGCACGCCATCAGCCAAGGCTCCGACTCCATGGCCGTGGCCTATATCCAGCTACGCAACAAGGAGGGCGACGACATCTTCGGCGTGGGCATGGACCATAACATCTCCATGGCTTCCATCAAGGGTATCCTCTGCGCCATTAACCGTGGCAAGGCCCTGGAGCACCGGAAAGAGGCGGAGGCCGCCGCGAAAGCATCCGGCGGTGAGGCGTAAGCGCTGCACACAAGAAAATATACACTGTTCCGGGCGTTTCCACCTGGATTGACGGTTGCCAAACCCCGCAGGCTGTGTTATAATTTTAACAATTAAAACAGCAAAACGAACGGCACAGAAAAAGGAGTGGACGCCCCATGAAATGCCCTTTTTGCGGATATAACGACAGCAAGGTGGTGGATTCCCGCCACGCCGACGAGGGAGACAGCATCCGCCGCCGCCGGGTGTGCCTGAGCTGCGGCAAGCGCTTCACCACCTACGAGACGGTGGAGCAGGTGCCGCTGATGGTCATCAAGCGGGACGGCAGCCGCCAGACGTTTGACCGGCAGAAGATGCTCCGGGGCATGATTCGGGCCTGCTACAAGCGGCCCGTCGCCACCGAGACGCTGGAGCAGATCAGCATCGAGATCGAGCAGGAGCTGCGCAACACCCTGACCCTGGAGGTCTCCGCGGAGCAAGTGGGAGAGCTGGTCATGGCGAAGCTGAAAGAGGTGGACGACGTGTCCTATGTCCGCTTCGCCTCGGTGTACCGCCAGTTCCGGGACATCACCACCTTCCGGGATGAGCTGGACAAGCTGCTCTCCCAGAAGTGAGACGGGAGCCGCCTATAGAAGCAAAATAGTGCCCGCACACCGGTTTTTGAAGCCCGGTGCGCGGGTATTTTTGTAATTGGTTATCCCATTGAATCAGCGATTTTTAATGGTCAGTGATTAGTGGCTAGAAAGAGGGGGCTTTAATAAAAATCCCACATCCGTCGAACAAAACCGACATCGGATGACAAGCACTATCCCCTCTTGCCTCCCCTGTGAAGCGCTGGCCGACAGGGAGGGGCGCAGCCCCGGAAGTGCCCTTGAC
>JAJQCW010000005.1 GCA_021202515.1 Clostridiales bacterium
CTTCTGTTTTCTATTGTTTACGATTTATATATGTAGGGGCGGCCCGTGGCCGCCCGGGGTAAGCAGGGGGTTCCTGCGGGCGGCCACGGGCCGCCCCTACAGGTGTGTGATGAGTGAGGCTTGTTCAAAGGACAACCGCCGTTCCCATGATGGAAACACGGCTGCAAACCCGGTCATTGCACATTGCACATTGCTAATTGCACATTATCTCAAATACATCTGCAAGCTGGCATCCTCTTTGAACCTTCCCCGCAGCTCCACGGAGAGGGTTTTCGCGCCGGGCTTCTTGATGCCGCGGGCGGTCATGCAGCTATGGCACCCCTCGATGAGGACCGCCACGTCCTCGCTGCCGGTGACTTCGGTGAGGATGTCCGCAATGTCCCGGCCTATCCGCTCCTGGAGCTGGAGCCGCCGCCCCACCATGTCGCAGATGCGGGCGATTTTCGAGAGACCGATGACCTTCCCGCGGGGGAGATAGGCCACCGTCGCCTTCATGTCGTACATCAGCGCCATATGGTGCTCGCAGTAGGAGAAGAAGTCGATGTCCTTCATGACCACCATCTCCCGGCTGTCGGTCTCCTCGAAGCCCTCCTCGAAGGTCTTGCCGAACATCTGGGCGATGTCGTGGTTAGAGTAGTTCATCCCGGCAAAGACTTCCTCGTACATCTTCGCCACCCGCTGGGGGGTCTCCCGCAGGCCCTCCCGCTCCGGGTCGTCGCCCAGGGCCTCCAAAATGCCCCGGATGTGGGTCTCGATTGCTTTTGTGTCGATCATCGGTCATACACCTCGCTTGTCGGGGTCCCAGATGAATTTGTGCATCTGGAGTTGGATGCGCACCCCGTTCATTTGATTCGTTCTCATATAGTCCACCATCTCCGCCGGGTCGATGGCCCCGAACACAGGGCTGAGGTAGACGTGGCACCGGCGGGTCAGGTCATATTCCGCGATGACCGCCCCGGCCCGCTCCAAATCTTCCCGGCTGCCGCAGACGAATTTCACCGTGTCCGGCTCGTCCAGCAGGGGGAAGTTTTCCGGCTTCATGGCCTGTTCCCAGCCGCTGGAGGGCAATTTATAATCCATGGTGAACACAGGCCGGTTTTCCCCGCAGAAGGGGGCCAAGTCTACCGCGCCGTTGGTCTCGATCTCTACCCGCAGCACCCCGTCCCGGAGCAGCAGGGCCAGCAGCGCCCCCATCTCCCGCTGGAGCAGGGGTTCGCCCCCGGTGAGGGTCACGTTGGTCACGCCGACGGCGCGGATATAGGCATCGATCTCCGCCGGGGACTGCTCCTCATAAGGACAGCCCGGCTCGTTGGCCCATTGGGTGTCGCAGTAGCTGCACCGCAGGTTGCACCCCTGGAACCGGACGAACACCGCCAGCTCCCCGGCGCGGGGGCCTTCGCCGTTGATGCTGATGAATTTTTCCACAACCTTCATCGTTCAGCCCTCATAAGCGGCGCAGTTGTTGGGGGTCTCGTAGACCTCCACCCGATGCACCGCGTAGCCCCGCTGCCGGATGGCCTGGTAAAAGTACCGGGCGAACTCCTCCGCCGTGGGCCGGAAGGGGACAGGCACCATGCGGAACCCCTCTTCCTTCAGGGCGGCCAGGGTCGCCGGACGGAGGGAGCCGGTCTCGTAGATGAAGCTGTGGTCCAGGGCGTCGCAGAGGGTTTTCAGCAGTTCCTTCAGCTCCCCGAAGTCCACCAGCATCCCTCTGGTCTGCCGGTCCGTGTCCAGGGCCTCCCCCTGAATTTCCGCCACCACCCGCCAGCGGTGGCCGTGGAGGTTGCGGCACTTCCCCTGGTAGTCCTTGAGGAAGTGGGCGGCGTCAAAGCTCTGCTCGGTTTTCAAGTAGTACATAGGCAATCGTTCTCCCGGAATTAGCCAAAAAAGAAGCCCTGCGACAGCACGCAGAGCCGAATTTCCCCGCGACAAAAACACGGAGAAAAGACAGCCCTGGTTTTGTTTTACGACAGGATGGTGCAAACGAACTGTCGTGTAATCATACGCCAGCGTATGATTACCTGTGGGTAGAGTATAGCACGATGGGCAGCGGAATGCAAACCCCTTTTTTTCAATTTGCAATTAGCAATGTGCAATGTGCAATTATAGTGGAAACCGGACGTGGGTGACTCCCGGCGAGCGGTGTTGTTTTCCGGCAGCGTTCCCGTGGCGCAAGCACCGTTACAAACCCGGTCATTGCTAATTTCTAATTGCTAATTGCTAATTGACCGCACCTCCGCGCCGGTATAATACCACGCCAAAATCTCCTCCGCGGTTTTCCCCTCCTTGGCCAAGGCGTTGGCCCCGTACTGGCTCATCCCTACCCCGTGGCCGTAGCCGGTGACGTAGAAGGTAATTGTGTCCCCGTCGCACTCCACCGTGAAGGTGGCGCTGCGCAGGTCGAACAGGGTGCGCACCTGGCTGGTGTCCACCGTCACTCCGCCGATTTCGATGGAGACGGGGAGGCCCGTCTCGTCGTAGTTCTCTTCCCCGAACCAGTCCGCGCAGTCCTCTGCGCTCAGGTCGGCCTTCGGGTACGCCTCCAAAAAGGTGGCGGCGAAGTCCGCCTTGTCCACCGAGACGGCGCTGTAGTAGTTGGGGGCGGCGTCCTCCCCCTCCGGGCTTTCCACCGCCTGGAGATAGGGGATGTCCTGCCCCCACACCTCCAGGGCGGATTTGGTGCTGCCGGCGCTGATGGCGTGGAACGCCGCCAAAATCGGCTCCCCCTCGTAATAGAGGGCCAGGCCGTCGGTACCGGTCACCGCCTGGGTGATTTTTGCCGCGTAGCTGTCGGCCTTGTCGCCGTCCCACTGGGCCATGCGGTCCTCCACAGACATCCACGCCTGACAGCAGCCGGAGTCCCCGCAGATGTCCGCCTCTGGGTGATTGGCGCTGGGGTTTTCCAGCCGGTAGAGGGTATACGTCCGGGCGGCGATGGCCTGGGCGCAGAGGGCCTCCTGCTGGAAGGCGGCGGGCATCTCCGCCGCCACCACTCCCCACAGGTAGTCCGCCAGGGTCATTTGCTCCGTCTCCCCGTCCAGCAGCACCGCCAGGGTGACACTGCCGTCCAGGGTGTCCGCCTGTTGCATGGGGGCGGATTCCGCCGCCGATGGTTCCACGGAGGATTCCGCCGAGACGTCCGCGCCGTCCGCGCCGTCGGCGGGGTCGATGTCCAGCGCCGCGGCGCTCTGCTCCGCCAGGGCCGCAGGCAGCACCAGCGCCAGGGGCAGCAGGAATTGCAGCGCGACGAGGCCCAACGCCGTCAGCACCGTGGCCCTGTGGCTCCGGGTTGGATGTTTTGCAAGTTTTTTGGGTTTACGCTTCATTTTTACTCAACGCAGCCCTTTCCCGGCAGAGTTTTTAGTTGATTTTAGACAGAATTTTTCCATAACATCCATTTTAAGTTGACTGTTCGGCCTCGAAAGGGTATACTGGTAGCAAGGAAGATGAAAAAGTGAGCTACATTTTATTCATTCTGACTATTCCACATAAAAGGCGTTGACCCGGTATGACAAAACCCATCTCTTCCAGCACGACCGAATACATCCACACCCTGTCCCAGGACTACAGCAAAACCAACTTCATTGATTCCAGAGTCTCCGACAGGGCCGACATCAAGCGGGGCCTGCGGAACAAGGACGGCACCGGCGTCATGGCCGGCGTCACCCAGATCGGCAACGTCCACGGCTACTATATGCAGGACGGCGAGCGCTGCCCCATGGAGGGCAAGCTCATCTATCGGGGCATCAACGTGGAGGACCTGATAAGGGGCTTTGCGTCGGAGGGGCGCTTTGGCTTCGAGGAGACGGCCTACCTGCTGCTGATGGGCCAGTTGCCCACCCGCCACCAGTTGGACGGGTTCAACGACGCGCTGGACGAGTTCCGGCCCCTGCCCCATATGTTCAGCGAGGACATGATCATCCGAAACCCCAGCCGGGACATCATGAACAAGCTGGGCCGCAGCATCCTGACCCTCTATTCCTATGACGAGGACCCGGAAACCAGAACCATTGAGAACGAGCTGCGGCTGGCCATGCAGCTCATCGCCCGGACTCCCATGATCATCTCCCACGCCTACGCCGCCAAGCGCTGCTACTTCGACAAAGGCTCCCTCTACCTCCACCGGGCCATTCCCGGCAAGGGGGCGGCGGAGAACATCCTGGCCGCCATCCGGGAGGACCAGCAGTACACCGACGAGGAGGCCAAGCTGCTGGACATGTGCCTGACCCTCCACGCCGAGCACGGCGGCGGCAACAACTCCACCTTTACCTGCCGGGTGGTGTCCTCCTCCTATACGGACATCTATGCCAGCATCTCCGCAGCGGTGGGGTCCCTGAAAGGCCCCCGGCACGGCGGGGCCAACATCCGCTGCAAGCAGATGACCGACATGATCTACGACATGGTGCGGGACCCCAGGGACGACGACGAGATCAAAAACATCCTCAGCCGCATCCTGAAAGGGGATCTGTTCGACCACTCCGGCCTGATTTACGGCATGGGCCACGCCATCTACACCCTGTCCGACCCCCGCGCCAAGGTTCTCAAGCGCTTCGCCCGGCATCTGGCCGAGGTCAAGGGCTTGTCGGAGCGGCTGGACCTCATCGAGAGCGTGGAGCGGCTGACCCCGGAGGTGTTCGCCTCGGTGAAGGGCAGCGACAAGCCTATGTGCGCCAACGTGGACCTGTACTCTGGCTTTGTCTACGACATGCTGAACATCCCGGAGGACCTGTACACCCCCCTCTTCGCCACCGCCCGTATGCTGGGCTGGTGCGCCCACCGCATCGAGGAAATTTACTGCAACCCCGGCAAGATCATCCGCCCGGCTTACAAGGCCATCGTCCCGGTGAAGCCCTTCGTGCCCCTGGACGACCGGGTGTGAGCGGATATTCCACAGAAAAACAGGGCCCCGGACACAGCTCGTCGGCTGCGTCCGGGGTAGATTGTCAAAAAAATCATTTCCAGCAAAAAATGTGTAACGAAAGGTTATAGAGGCCCTCCGCAGGAGTTTTGTTGCGTAAGCAACAAAATAAATTGAAATCCGTGCTT
>JAJQCW010000057.1 GCA_021202515.1 Clostridiales bacterium
TAGACGATGGACAAATTAGCTAAAATGTGTTAGACGTTTGGGGGTCAATAATTCGCCTCGATGGTCTTGACCTGCCGATACAGCATGGTATTGGCCGGGACGCTCACATGGTACTGCGCTGCCAGCTCCAGCACCTTGCCGGTGAGGGTGTCGATTTCGGTGGGGCGCTTCCGGCGGATATCCTGGAGAGTGGAGGAGTTGTGGTGGTAGGTGTCGGGCAGCAGTTTGCCGTAAAACTCCTTTTTGTAGTCCTCCGGCGTATCCCAGTAGGTGCGGTATCCGGCGGCGGACATGACGGCGAAAATCTCGTCGATCAGGTCGTTCATAATGGCGACGCCCTCCGGGGCCTCTCCCAGCGCGCCGTAGTGGACGCCCAGCACCGCCCCCAGAGGGTTCAGGGTGCAGTTATAGAGCATTTTGGCCCACAGGGCCGCGCCCACATCGTCGGTGGTCTGGCAGGGGATACCTCCGGCGTTGATGGCCTGAGCCAGCGGCTCCAGCGGAGCCACGTCCAGGCCGTAGAGGTTGCCCAGCAGCACCGGCGCGGTGTGAACGGTGACGTTGCTGACGTTGGGGGCCTGCCGCTGGAAGCCGGTGATGACGCGGGCGCAGCAGACCTGCTCCTGGGGGAAGTGGCGCAGATACGCCTGGTCGTTGCCCCAGCCATTTTGCAGGATGACCAGCTTGCCCTGGGGCTTGAGGATGGCGCGGTGTTCCCACAGCGTGTCGCTGACCGCGTTATTTGCCATGGTTTTGACCGAGATGAGGACGTAATCAAAAGCGTTTTCCGGGAACACGCCGTAGTCGTCGCTGACCGTTGCCTCTCCCGCGGGGATCGCCGCCTCCCCAAAGAGACCGGTGCGCCGCAGTCCCTCAGCGGCAATGGCGTCTTTGGTGGCTCCCCGCGCCAGCAGGGAAACGCTGCACCCAACCGAGTGGAGGGTGGCGGCCATGGCTACGCCTACGGCCCCTGTGCCGACAATGAGAACTTCCATCGTGTTTCACTCCTCACTTTCTAATGAGCAATTAGCAATGTGCAATGTGCAATTATGCGTATAATTGGATGTTTTTTTGAACTTTAACAGTTTTCTATTTCGCAGCTTTGAGGTGAAACCCCTCCGTCACGGCTTACGCCGTGCCACCTCCCCTTTGCGACTCGCATGGCCCCAAAGGGCCATAGCTCTACAGCAAGCTGCACTTCGCCTGCATTTGCGCTAAAGAGGAATTGGCCATTGCCGTCAAGGGCACTTCCGGGGCTGCGCCCCTCCCTGTCGGCCAGCGCTTCACAGGGGCGACAAGAGGGGATAGTGCTTGCCATCTGGTGTTGGTTTTGTTCGACAGACGTGGAGTTTTCAGTGGAAAAGCCCTTTTTCTAGCCACTAACCGCTAGTCACTAAAATGCCGCTGATGTAAAGGGATACCCAAATTTTTATCAATGTGCGTTCCGTTTTCTCCCATTGCTAATTGCTAATTGCACATTGCTAATTTCTAATTGGCTCTCCGTTCAGCGCGGCGCTGACCAGCGCATCCCCCTGATACACCAGCTTCAGGGAGAAAAACGGCCCCGCCTCGTCCAGCAGGCGCAGAAAGATGTGGTCGCCTTCCCACAGGGGCAACTGCCCCACTCGCTCCTTGGGGACCCACTCCAGCGTCCCCTCGTCGCAGTCGGTCAGGGTGCCGGAGAAGTCCCGCGCCACGAAGAGGTGCATGTACTCCGTCTCCCACCGGTCGGAGACGAAGGTCACAAGCCCCCGGTACTCCGGGCGGCGCAGGGTCAGCCCCGTCTCCTCCAGGGCCTCCCGGCAGACGCATTCCTCCGGGCTTTCCCCGTCCTCGAACTTGCCGCCCACACCGATCCACTTGTCATGGTTCAGGTCGTTTTCCTTTTTGACCCGGTGGAGCATGAGATAGCAGCCGTTTTGTTCGATGTAACAGAGCGTGGTGTTCAGCATGGCAATTCCCTTTCTGCGGCAAATGACATTCCATGGTTGCGAAAGCCGTCAAAATGGTATATGATAGGTACATGATTCATTTTCGCGCCTGCCCTCAGGCGCACTACACAGGAGGAATCCCCATGAACCTGAAAGGCAGAAATTTTTTGAAGCTGTTGGACTTCACCCCGGAGGAAATTCAGGGTCTGCTGGACCTGGCCGCCGACCTGAAAGCCAAGAAGAAGGCCGGTGTCAGCCACGCTACCTGCGCCGGGAAGAACGTGGCCCTGATTTTTGAAAAGACTTCCACCCGGACCCGTTGCGCTTTTGAAGTAGCGGCCCGGGATCTGGGCGCGGGCGTGACCTACCTGGACCCCTCCGGCTCTCAGATCGGCAAAAAGGAATCCATCGCGGACACCGCACGGGTGCTGGGCCGGATGTTCGACGGCATCGAGTACCGGGGCTATGGACAGGCCATCGTGGAGGAGCTGGCGGCCTACGCCGGCGTCCCCGTCTGGAACGGCCTGACCAACGAGTTCCATCCCACCCAGATTTTGGCCGATTTCCTGACCATTCAGGAGCATTTCGGCCACCTGAAGGGCGTCAACCTGGTCTACCTGGGCGACGCAAGATATAACATGGGCGACTCCCTGATGGTGGGCTGCGCCAAGATGGGGATGCACTTCACCGCCTGCGCCCCCAAAGCCTACTTCCCCGACCAGGCCCTCATCGACCAGTGTCAGGCCATCGCCGCCGAAACCGGCGCAACCCTCCGCTTCTGCGAGGACCCCATGGAGGCCACCAAGGGGGCCGACGTGCTGTATACCGACGTGTGGGTGTCCATGGGCGAGCCGGTGGAGGTCTGGGAGCGGCGTATCAACGACCTGGCCCCCTACCAGGTGAACCAGGCGCTGATGGACAACGCCGGGCCGCAGTGCCGGTTCATGCACTGTCTGCCCGCCTTCCACGACCACAAGACCACCATCGGCAAGGAGATGGGCGAGCGCTTTGGCCGGGACGCCATGGAGGTCTCCGATGAGGTATTCGAGGGGCCTCAGTCCATCGTCTTTGACGAGGCCGAGAACCGGATGCATACCATCAAGGCGGTCATGGCGGCCACACTGTGACCCGCGCCGGGATGTTCCCTTCTGCCCCGCTGTTGGGGCGTTGGTCATCCGCCTTGGGTAGGCTTGGTTGAATGTGCAATGTGCAATGAGCAATGTGCAATTATATGTTGTGGAGACAGTGTTTGTGATTTCCTACGGAACGTATCGTTTTCGGCGGCGTTTTCGTCATACAACCACGGCTGACCCCCCAGCCATTGCACATTGCACATTGCTAATTGCTAATTTTAAAAGGCTTCTATTTTTTCCACAAACCAAAAAGAAAACCGGTGTGACTGTCGCCAATCACACCGGTTTTCCTGGTACGCGAGAAGGGACTCGAACCCCCGACCTTTTGGTTCGTAGCCAAACACTCTATCCAACTGAGCTACTCGCGCATATCGCCTGTTCCCTGGCGACTAGATTATCTTAGCACAGCTTCCCCGGAAATGCAAGCGTTTTTTTCGGTTTTTTCGGAGAATCTTTCCGCTCACAGATAATCCTCTCTGGGCGGGGTAAACACATCCACCACTTCCCCCGCCTCCAGCACACGGAAGGAGTGCAGCATACCGCCGGGAATGGCGTAGGTGTCTCCGGCGGTCAGTTCATAGGCCGCCTCGCCCACCGTCAGGGTATACCGCCCGGAAATCACATAGCCGCACTGCTCATGAGGGTGCTGGTGGGGCGAGGCATAGTTCCCCACCACATAGTTCATCTTCGTCACCTGGGACTTTTCCCCCACCGCCAGGGAATCCAGAGAGACACCCTTAAAAACCTTCTTTTTGGACTCTGCCTTTTTGACAACGGGTTTCATTGTTCCACTTCCTCCTCAACGCTGTATTCAAAGGCAATGTCGCCTCGTTCGTACTCGTAATTTTGCAGTTTGACCTCCCGGAAGCCGTGCTTTTCGTAGATGTGCAGGGCGATTTTCAGCTTGCGGTTGGAGAGCATAAAGAGCCGTTTTGCCCCGTGGTCCAGCGCCCAGTCCATCGCCGCCTCAAACACGGCGGTCCCCGCGCCCTTGTGGGGGAGTGCCTTGTTGGAACCCAGCTTGCAGATTTCCCACGTGGTCCCCTCCATGGGCGTCGCCATGCAGGTGGCCAGCGGGGTCTCCCCCTCCACGGCGAAGAAGATCATCCCACCCCTGTCCATCTCTTTGTCCAGATTGGCGAACAGTTCTAAATCCGGCTCCTCCAGCGAGCCGAAGTTGGAGACGATCCAGTCGGTGTTGAAGTCGATGAACGCCTGTCGGTAGCGTTCCTCAAAGGGTACGATTTTCATGCTCTTGTCCTCCCTTTCCAAGAATCTCCGTCACCGTGGACAGCGCGGCGGTCAGCGCAACGCACTCCTCCCCGCTCAACCCGTCGATTTGCCCGGTGATCTGGCGGTCTGTCAACGCGATCAGCCGGTTCGTCTCCGCGTTTCCCGCTCCCGTCAGGAAGAGGGTAGTGCGCCTCCGATCCTCCTCGGAGCGGCGCTTTTCCACCAGCCCACCCGCGCAGAACCGCTGTATAATGCGGCTCAAATAGCTTTTGTCGATGCCCAGCGTTTTCACGATGTCGCTCTGGGCGCAGGAGGGGTGGGCTTGCAGCTCAAACAGCACCCGCGTCTCCGCGATGGAGTAGCCGCCGCCCAGGTAGCTTGCGTTTAAAAAGTCCATTTTTACCGTGTAAAATCGGTTGAATGCCCGGATCGCGTCGCACAGTTCCCAATACTGTTCCATCTGCTCCTGCCCTTTCAATAGTTGACGTTGTCCACGAATTAAGTATAATCACATTAGTGGACGTTGTCAACTATTTTTTGCGCTGATTTCCCAAAAGGGAAAAAACAACCCCGGAGAGACGGCAAGGGCCGCCCTTCCGGGGCCTGTATTTGCTTATTGAGATACCTCCTGCTCCGTCTCCGCGCCCTTCCAGCGGCTCAGCAGCAGGGCGGTGAACACCGCCACGCAGGGGACGGCCAGCACAATGCCCAAACTGCCCGCAATGGCCCGGATCAGCTCGATGGAGACGAAATCCGTGTTCATCAGTTGGGTGAAGGACACCTGATAGGAGTAAATCAGCACCATCATGTTGAAGGACGCGCCCGCCACCGCCAGCACGAGGGTGTTTGCCATGGTGCCGGTGGCGTCCCTGCCCACCTTCATGCCGGAGAGGAACAGCTCGCGGGTGGTGATATCCGGTCGCTTCTGTTTCAGTTCGTCCATGGAGGAGGCCACGCTCATGGCGATGTCCATCACTGCGCCCAGGGCGGTCAGCAAAATGCTGCTGAGCAGCAGGCCCCGGATGTGCAGGCCGTTTTCTGCCTGGACCAGCATCAGGGCCTCCGCCTCGTCGGACTGGTAGGCGGAGATATGCACCAGTCCCACCGCGATGGTCCCCAGCAGGGCGGCGCAGCCCACGCCGCAGATGCAGCCCAGTGCTCCGCCGATGGTTTTGGGCTGCCAGCCCCCCAGCAGGTAAAAGCCCACCACCGTGGCGGCGGCCACCAGCGCCAGGGTCAGCGGCACCGAGGGATAGCCCCGGAGGGTCAGCGGTACCAGCAGGAACACGGTGCTGACAAAGGCAAACGCCAGCCCCAGGAAGGCCATCAGCCCCTGGAACCCGCCCAGGGCGATGAGCGCCAGAGCGAACAGCGCCACGAACAGCAGCAGCCAGGGCGTCCGGTAGTAGTTATAGATGGAGACGGTGTACACCCCCGTGCCGGTGGTGTCGATGCGGACCGTGACCCAGTCCCCCTCTCCCACGTCCACGTTATAGAGGGCGCTGAGGTAGTTGGTGACCTGCACCACGTCCCCCTTGTAGCGACCGGACTTGATTTTCAGCTCCAGCACCGTACTGCCCACAGAGTAGTTCTCATAGCTCTCATCGGTGACGGTGTTGTCCTCCAGCACAGAGAGGACCTTGGCGCTTTCGTACTCGGTGCCGCTGCTGTCGGTGGTGGTGTAGCCGTTCCAGCCGGTGTTGGCCCAGCGCAGGGCAAACAGGTAGACCAGGGCCAGCACGAGGATGACGATGACCTTCACCGCCCGCCCCCGTGCCGCCCGGTCCAGCGAACAGATGGGGCCGGGGGTTTTCACTTTCTTCTCCATAGCTTAAAACTCCTAAATGGGGGAAATTTGCGTCAAACGGATGGGGCAGGGGCCGCAGCCCCTGCCCCGCTTGTTGGTTTTTGGTTGCTTTCTGTGGTGTGATGCGATTACTTCTTGACCTTGACGGTCTTGACCTTGCTCCAGCCAGCGTAAGAGGTCACGCTGCCAGAGGTCTTGTAGGGCCGCATACGGATGTAATACGTCTTGCCCTTGGTCAGGTTCTTGAGGGTGGTGGTCAGGTTCTTGTTGCCCTTGATCTTAACGGTCTTGGTGGTGGAGCTGGTGAAGCTCTTGCTGGTGGAATACTCGATGATGTAGCCGGTGGCCTGGGTGTTCCGGGTCCACTTGAGGCTGATCTTCTTGCTGCTGACGTTCTTGGCGCGGGTGAAGTGCTTGGCGGTCAGGCGGTAGATGGTCTCAGTGGCGGAAGCCTTGCTCTTTCCGGCGGAGTTCACCGCGTAAACCTTGTACTGGTACTTGGTGCCGTTCTTCTTGGCGGCGGTGTCGGTCCAGGTAGTGCTGCTGGTGGTCTTGACCTTCTTCCAGCTTCCGCTGCCGATCTTGCGGTAGACCTGGTAGCTGGTGGCGCCGTCCACGGCGTTCCAGGTGACCTTAATACCCTTGGCCGTGTTGGTCAGAGAGGTTATCTTGGTGGCGGCGGGAACGGTGACTGCCTCTTCCAGCGCGTCGATGGCGGCGGTCAGGGCGGCGGTGGCCTCGTCCACCTCAGCCTGGGTGGCTTCAGCGTTGGCGGCCACTTCCTTGGCGGCGGTCAGCGCGGTTTCCACAGCAGACCAGGTGCTGGCGGTGTAGTCGCTCCCGGTCAGGGCCTCAGCCTGCTCAATGGCGGCGGTGAGGGCGGTGGTGTCAACCGTTACAGCAGCCGCAGTGACTACGATCTCGTCGCAGTCTCTCACACGGAGCACGGCGACCTCTTCACCGAAGGTGTCGCTGTCGGTGGCCAGGGTCTCCGGATGCATGTACAGCACGCCCACGGCGCTGACAGTGGCCCCGGTGGTGACGGTTTCGGCCAGGGTGTTCTCGCCGGTGGTGCCGGAGAGGATGTAGCCATCGATAAAGACCACGGACTCGCCGGTGCTGTCGCTGACCGTGAACTGGGCCAGGGTGCCGTCGGAGTTGTAGTAGACGGAGCCGACGGTGCCTTCCACCTGGATGAGCTTGCCGCCGTTGGCCGCATAGTCCGCGCCCTCGGCGCAGGTCACCAGGGTCGGGTCAACCACGTTCAGGTTTTCGCTGTCCAGAATGGTGTAGCTCATCACCTTCAGCTCGATGTCGCCCTGATAGGACGCCAGGTAGCCGGTGACTTCCATGTAGGTGCCCAGCTCCAGGCCGGATTCCGCATAGGGGAAGATGTCGATGCCGCCGGTCTCGTCCTGGATGTAGATGCAGTCGAAGAAGGCGTTGTCCTCGTTGGCGGTGCCGGCGGTGACGTAGCCGCGCACCTTGTAGATGCTGCCGGAGCCTTCACCGTCGCCGTAAGCAGCGCGGACGGTGGCGATGTCGGTGACAGGCAGCTCCACCTGCACGTCGGTCAGGATGTTGGTGATGATGGTGGTGTTGGCATAGGGCAGGTCATAGTCGTCTACGTCGGCGTCCACCTCGAAGTCGGAGCAGAACACGCCGCCGGAGACAAAGATGGTGCCGCCGTAACCGGTGTCCTCGCAGGCCAGGAACACGGCCTCGCCCTCCGAGGTGACCACGTTGTAGTTGTAGCCGGAGCCGCTTTCGATCACGTCGGAAGCGCCCACGCCGTCCTTGTCGCTGTCGATGGAATAGGTGGTGTCGAAGCCCGCGACCAGCCAGGTGCCGTCGCCCACGTTGACGGTGCAGCCGCTGTACTGGCTGTAGACCTGGTAGTCCTCGCCGTCCTCGACGCTGTCCACGTCAACCACGCCGGACAGCCACTCGGACTCCATGTTAAAGGTCTCCAGATAGAGCCGGTAAGCCTGGCCGCCATTGTTATTGACGTCATAGGCTTCGTCGTCGTTGAGGCTCATGGAAGAGCCGAGGGCCTCCAGCAGCTTGTTCTGCTGGGCGGCGGTGTGGTACTCTGCGGAGCTGCTGGCCTCGCCGTAGTCCGCCAGACCGCAGACGATGACGCTGCCGCCGGCCTGTACGTAGGCCTGTACCGCCTCGATGAACTCGTCCTCATAGAGGCTGGCCACGTAGTCCCCGGCGTTGGCGGTGCCGCTCTTCTTGGCGGGGGCGGAGATGATGAGCAGAGAACAGTCGTCCAGGACGCTGTCGTCGCCGTAGTAGTCCTCCACGTCGGTGACAATGTTGAGCTTGATGGACTGGTTGGCTGCGATGGCCTCCAGCTCGGTCATGTTGCCGCCGTAATAGCCGGTCACATAGTCGTTGTAGTGGCTACCGTCCACCACCACGTTGGTCACCATGTCAGCGGAGACATAGCTGACGGTCAGCGGCTCGGTGTAGACCTTGGTCACGCCGTTCAGGGTGCCGGTGATGGTGGCGGTGTAGATGGTGGAGCCAAGCCCATCATAGACATAGTAGAAGCTATAGTCTGCGGTGTCCATGCTCTCCACCTCGGTGGGAACGTCGGTGGTCGCTACGATCTGGTCGGTGATGTCGGTGACGTTGCCGTCCAGGTCGGTGACGGTGAAGGTGATGCTCTCGATGTCAAAGTCCTTGCTCTCGTTGTTGTAGAGGCTCAGGGTCATGTTCAGCGCTTCGTTCTGCACGGCCAGCGCGTCGTTGCTCTCGAAGGTGGACACGCCCAGGGCTTCCACGTCGCCCACCCACACAGGGGCGGTGACGGCGATGTCGCCATCGGCCTCCACGACCTTGATGTAGTAATAGGAGTAATCGGAGCTGACGTTGAAGGTCACGGTGTCCTCACTGCCGCTGACGGTCTGGGAAGCCAGCACATAGCCGCCGTTGACGATGACGGAAACGGTGCCCAGGGAGCTGTCGGTGGGGTCGCTGAGTTTGACGGACAGGGTCACGGTGTCGTCCACATCGCTCTCGGAGAGGATGGTACCCATGATGTTGCCGTCCAGGGTGTAGTAGATGGAGAGGTCGTTGTCCTCGGTGGCGTACACGCGGTAATTCCGCATGGCGTCATAGATGTCGTCCTCGGTCAGGTTGTCCGCCAGGACCACGGAGCGGGCGGTGTTGGCGTCGCCCCACAGACCCTTGTGGTTGTCCTGGTTATTGGTGGGGGCCACGTGCCAGCCCTTGTCCAGCGCACGGGTATAGTACTCGTAGGAGGGGAAGTAACTGGAGGAACCGATGGTGCCTTCGCCGTTGCCCACCTCGATCAGGGTGATCAGCTCGTCGATCTCCTCATCGTAATAGGAGAAGTCCTGGAAGTCGCCGAAGGTGGTGCCGGGGTGGTTGAACTGGCTGATGGAGTCGGTCACCGTCTTTAACGTGTCATAGTAGTTCTGCAAGGCGGTGGAATAGGTGGTATAGGCGCTCTGGGTCCGGCTCTGGAAGCCGCCAGTGTTGAAGGTGTTGATGTGGCCCAGGCCGTTGGACCAGGTCATCTCGTAACCAAACAGGGCCACGAACTCGTCGGTGGTGTACTGCTCGGCGTAAGCCTTGCCCTCGGTCCACTCCTCGCTGAGGGAGCCGTCGGTGATGGTGACGGAGTCGCTGGAGGCGCTGTCGAAGGAGTTGGAGTGGTCGGTGACGGCCAGGAAGTCCAGGGTGTCAGTCTCTTCGTGGACCTCGGTGGCGTGCTCGTAGGCGTCGGTGATGCTGCCCGCGCCGTCGGAGTAGTTGGTGTGGGAGTGCATCTGGCCGAAGTAGATGTTATAGGTCTCCTGGCTCCGCTCGGTGAAGGTCCGGGTGGTGACGGCGCTGGTGGTGTAGCCCTCCAGTTCCGCATAGGCCATGATGCTGGCCCCGCCGAAGCCCTTAGCCAGGGAGATGGGGGAGCTGCCGTTCTCGGTCAGGACGTACTCGGTGTAAACGGTGTTGCCGTCGCTGTCGGTGGCAAAGACGTAATTGCCGTCCTCGTCTGTGTCGTAAGTGATGGCGTAGTAAATCGTCGCGCCGTCGGTGGCGGAGGTCAGGGTGACTGCAACCGATTCGTCCTCAATGTACACGCCGCCGCCGTTGGGACTGAACTTCACAGAGGAAACGGTGCCCGCGGCATAGGTCAGGATGCGGGTGACACTGTTCGCCCGGCCCTCGCTGGTGGCGTAGACCTCCAGGGTGGAGGGGAGGGTGTCCAGGGTGGGTTTGCTGCTCTCGTCATAGGTCAGCCACTCGCCCTCGCCGGTGGTGGTGTCCACAAAGCGATACAGAATGGTGGCGTCCTCGGTGGAGGAGGACATGGTCAGCTCGGTGCCAACCGCCTGGTCCTCGGAGTTGTCCGGGGTGACGGCCACGTAGCCGGTGATGCTGTCGTCCACGATGGGGCTGCCAGAGAGCACCACGGAGTCGATGCGAACGGTGCCCTGGTTGCTGGGAGTGCTGGCGGTGCCGTTGGCCCGGACGGTGGTGCTGGGCACCAGCCGGATGTACAGGGTCTCGGCGTTCTCCGCGCCATCGGGCACGTCAAAGGTGAAGGTGATGTAGGTGGCAGACTTGATGGAGGTCTTGGCCACGCCGTCGGTGATGTCGCCGGACAGAGTGACCGCAGAGCTGCTGCCGTCGCTGCTGTAGGAGGTGTAGCTACAGGAATAGGTGCCGGTGGTGAAGTCCGTGAAGGTCTCGCCGTCGGTGGAATACTGTAGCTGCCACTCGCCGGAGCCGGTGTTGCTGGCCCGGAGGCGGAAGCTCAGTTCCATGTCGCCCCAACCGGCGGAGGAGACGGCGAACTGGAGATAGTCGTCAGTGCCGCTGCCCAGGCCGGTGCCGCCCATGTACCAGTTGGAGATATCGGTGCTGCCGGAGCTGGTGCCGGTGGTGAAGGTCTGGACCTCCTCGCCGCTGACCACAGCGGTAAAGGTGGCGTTGCTGTCCAGCATGTCGTTGACGTTGTACAGGTCGCCGCTGACGGAGGTAGCGCCCTCTGTATACGGGCCGCCGCCGCCCCAGGAGGCGATGCTCTCCTCGATGGAGGAGTCGGTGTCGTACTCTACGCCCACCTCAGTGGCGCCGGTCTTGTAGAACTGGTAAACGTAGATGGTGGGGTTGCTGGTGCTGAAGCTGTAGGTGGTAAAGCCGGAATAGTACTCCACATACTGGTTGTTGGAGCCATATTTGGCGTTGACGTTCTTGATATAGAAGCTGCCGGCGGTGTCCGTCTCTTCCAGCTCCCACAGGCTGTAATCGCTCTTCTCCGCCAGGGTCAGGCTGGAGCCGGTGGAACCGCTGGTCAGGTACAGACCGCCGTTTTCAAAGGTGTAATAACCCTCGTCGGTCTCCCGGACGGTCAGGACCAGCGCGTCGCTGGTGGTGGTCAGGGTGGTGTCCTCCACCGTACCCGCCACGCCGGTGAGCTTACTGTTGCTGGCTGTGCCGGTCATGGCGAGGCCGCCGTTGGGATAGTAGATCACCACCTGGTCGCCCTGGGCGATGGAATCCACCAGAGTACCGGTGACGGTGCCGTTATCCTCTTCGGTGTCCTCTACTGCGGTGAACTGGAGGGCGAACATTCCCTCATTGCCTTCGTCGATGTAGGCGTAGCCGCTCCAATAGCTCTTGGAGCTATACCACTCAATGTAGCACTCGCGGACGGTGTTCTTCACATAGTAAAGGCCGTCCCCGGCGTCCTCCAGGGTCCACTGGTCGTTGACGGCCCCCAGGGTCAGGCTGGAATAGCTGTCCGCCATGCCCAGGTTCTGGTCGCCATAAGCGATGGTGACGGTGCCGTCCTCGTTGACGGTGACGGTCCAGACCTCGGTGGAGCTGTAGCCGGACAGGGTGCCGTCCTCGGCCTGGGTGACTTCGACGCCGTCGTTGTAGTAGGTGCCGTAGCTGCTGGAGAGGGCCATGTTATAGGCAGGCGCCCAGATGACATAGGTGCCGGAGGTCAGGCCCTCGTCCTCTTCGCCGGTGCCGGCGGAGGTGACGGTGACGTCGCTGGCCTGGGCCACATAGAGCTGATAGCCGCTGTAGTCACTGACCACGGCGTACAGGCTGATGACGGAGCCTTCCGTAGCCCCCGCCTCAGTCAGCACCGAGGACGCGCCATAGGCCACGATGGAGTTGCCGTCAGCGTCGGTCAGGGTAGTGCTGGTGCCGACAGTCCCCACGGTCAGGTCGGTCAGGTAGACGCGGGTGCTCTGGAGGGCCTTGCTGTCGCTGTAGTCGCTGCTCAGCTCGGCAATGGTCACGGTCTGAGCGGGCAGCTCAGAGGTAGAGCCGATGACGGTGTAATCCGTCACGCCGGTCAGCTCCACCAGCCCTTTATAGGTGGTGTAGGTGCCGCTGGCCCGCACGTCGTCCCCCAGGCTGAGGTCGGAGGGAGCGGTGGAGAAGTACAGGCAGATGCCGCCGGTCTCGTCCTGCACATAGACGGATTTGCCGCTGATGTAGGTGACGGTGCCGTCCACGGTGTAGGTGACGGAGGTGTCAGCGTCGGCCTTGACCTGGGCGATGGTGGAGACGTTTTCGTCGGTCTCATCGCCGCCGGTGGAGGTCTCGGTCAGCTCCACGGAGTTGGTGTCGCTCTTGGAGCCGTCCAGCTCGGCGTAGGCGTACAGGGTCTCCCCGATGTGGTCGGAGACATCCAGGCTGCTGCCGTCCAGGGCGGTGTAATCGCCGCTCTCAGAGTAGCTGTAGTAATAGGTGACGCCGGAGGTGGCGCACTTAAACGTCACCGTCTTGTCCGTCTCGGAATAGGTCAGGCTGGGGGTCTCCACGGTCACGGTGGTGCTGCTGCCGCTGCTCTCGGTGGTCTCGCCACTGTACTTCCAGAAGCCAACCGTCTGCCCGGCAGTGTTGCCGGTGGTGTTGGTGTAGGCGCGCCAGTCAGGGTTTGTTGTGTAAACACCCAGCCAGCGTCCAGTGGTGGAAGAGTACAGATAATTCCCGTCCAGCGTCCAGGTCATCTCTGTCGTATTCACACGAACGCCGTTGTTTGCGTTGGTGGTGTACAGATAGTCGCCGGAGGGGGAGGTGATGATGTACCCACCCTCTACCTCTTCATCTGCGGTAAAGGTCCAGGCATAGTCGTCGCCGGTGGCCTCGATGGACAGCGTATCATCCTCCGCTGTCACAACTACAGCCGTGGGCGCTGTGCTGGAACCGGTGTTTGCTGTCGGCAGGGCGTACACCGTGCCGTCAGAGGTGGTCATTGTGATGGCAATCTCGTCACTGGACGAGATATCCTCCAAATCAACCTGCGTCCAGGTGGACACAGTGGTGGTCTCGTCCTCTGCCGCCGCCACCGCTGGCAGGGCGGGCAGGCACATGGCCAGGGCCAGCGCCAGGGCTACGAGCCGCCGGAGCTGGTGTTTCACAGTTTTCATAAATTTCCTCCATTTTGTACGGTTTGGGCTAATTTCTCTCGCTTTTCGCGCATCACCCTCTCTGCCCAACGCGGCCCGTAGCAAGCCCCGCAATGGGATACGTTTACGTTACCATGTTTGCCGGTAAGATTCCACCTGGTTTGGGAAAGATGTTTGCAAAATTCCCGTCAATTTCGTCCCAGGGTTTGTAAAAGGGCTTTTGCGCCCCCTTGAGACAAGAACAGTGGAAATCAAACCCAGCTTTTGCCGATAACTTTACGTACTTTACACATACTTTACACAGTTATGATACTATCACATTCTTCTCACCAGGGCAAGTATTTTCGCCCTTTACTTTGGCAAAAAACAACGTAAAAAGGCGGCCCGGAGCTTTTCCGAACCGCCTTGTTCCGTTTTTTAAGAATTTAGTGATTTCTGTTTACTCGTTCCGGCGGGTTTTCCCGCCTCAGAGCGATCTCTCCAGGTCGCTCTTTCCTGTCATTGCACATTGCTCATTGCAAATTGTCAGAACGGTCCGTACCCGATCTGCACCGCCACGCCCAGGAACACAAACGCGATGATCCACCACACCACGAACAGGGGCAGCAGGTACTTCATCCACTTGCGGAAGGAGATACCGCCGCACATGGCCAGGGCCGCCAGAATTTCGCCGCCGGTGGGGGCCATAACGTTGGTGAAGGCGTCGCCGAACTGGAAGGCCAGCACCGCCGTCTGCCGGGTCAGGCCCAGCATATCCGCCAGAGGCGCCATGATGGGCATGGTGATGGCCGCCTGGCCGGAGCCGGAGGGCACCAGCACGTTGAAGAGGTCCTGCACGATGAACATGCCAATGGCCGCCAGAGTGGGGCTAAGGCCGTTCAGCAGACCGGACAGGGCGTGGATGATGGGGTCCATGATGCTGGCGTCGTTCAGCAGCACGATGACCGCGTTGGCAAGGCCGATCATCAGGCAGGGGAACAGCATATTGATGCAGCCTTTTTCGAAGTATTCACAAATCTTGTTGGGGCCGAGGCCGCCCACGATGCCGCCAATGACACCGATGGCCAGGAACACGGCGGAAAGCTCGTCGATGTAAAAGCCCTGAGCCACAATGCCCCAGACGGTGAAGGCAATGCCGCCGATGAACACCACCAGCACCAGTTTTTGCCGCAGGGTCAGGGGTTCCACCTCGTCCACGTTCAGCGCCACATCCTGAGCGGTGAGCTTGTCCTGCTCATAGGTGGAGCTGAGGGTGGGGTTGCGCTTCACCCGAATGGCGTGCCAGGTCACATAGATGATGCTGGCGATGAGGAAGCACACAAAGGCGCAGGCCCGCAGCGCCATGCCGGAGAACATGGGCAGTCCGGCGATACTCTGGGCCACGCCGGTGGTAAAGGCGTTGGTGATGGCTCCCGCGTAGCCGGAGGCGGCGGCGCAGAAGATGATACCCACCGCCGTCAGCGAGTCAAAGCCCATGGTCAGGCAGCAGGCCAGCACCAGCGGCACAAAGGCCAGAAATTCCTCAAAGTTGGCGCAAAAGGCGCTACCGCAGCCGAACACCACCATACACACGGGGATCATCAGCATTTCCCGGCCCTTCATGACCCGGACCACGTTAGCAATGCCGTTGTTGATGGCCCCCGTTCCATTCAGAATGGCGAACATCCCGCCGATGATGAGCAGGAAGAAGATGATGGCCGCCGCGTTTTGCATTCCCAGCGTCAGGGACATCAGCAGGGTCATCAGGGAGGTGGGGTTCTTATCCACCGTGTGGTAGCTGTCAGGGTCCACAATTTCTGTGTCCGCCGTGGCGTCGTATACCCGGTCGTAGCTCCCGGCGGGGATGAAATAGGACGCGATGGCCACCACCAGGATGATGATGACCAGCAGCAGCATGGGGTTGACGGCTTTGATCTGTTTTTGCTCGGTTTTTTCTTTCTTTTCTCTCTTTGGCATGGGGTTCCTTCCTTTCTTGGGGGTATCTTACGTTTGCTGGCTGTCCCTTTACCGCAACTGACCACCCCTCTTGCCTCCGCCGTCAAGCGGCACTTCCGCTACGCTCCCTGCCCTGAAAGGGGAGGGGGACCATGCGAAGCATGGTGGAGGGGTTTCTGGCACATGGCTGAATAAAAGGAACAGCCAGATTTCCCTTTCGCAACAGCGATCTGCCGGTAATACCTGGCTAACAGCGAACAGCTAATAGCTAACAGCTCATTCCCGCCAGCGCCGCACACAGGCACCGGTAAACCTTCTTCACCGATGAAATCTCCAGCGTCTCGCCGGGGGAGTGGAAGTCCCGGCAGTTGGGGCCGATGGCGATGGCATCCAGGTCGGGCCGCTTGTCGAAGAAGTAGCCTACCTCCAGTCCTGCGTGAACGGCGGTCATGGCGGGAGCCTCGCCGCAGAGGGTCTGGTAAACATCGCTGTAGGTCCGGCGCAGGGGGGAGTTGAGCCGGAATTCCCAACTGGGGTACAGGACGCTGCACTGGCAGCGCCCGCCCAGCAGGGCGGCCAAGCGCTCCATCTTCTGGTAGAGGTAGGTGCGCAGGCTGGGCTGGGCGGAGCGAATTTCCGTCACCACCCGCAGCCCGTCCTCGTCCAGATAGACCTCTCCCAGGTTGTCGGAGGTGTCCACCTGACCGGTGATGGCCTCGTCCATCTGAAAAATGCCGTCCGGCAGCAGGGTCAGCGCGTCCAGTACCGGGCCAGGGTCTGTTCCCCGCTGGGGAGCCTCTGCCGGGGCGAAGGTCACGTTGAGCCGCTCCCCGGTGACGGGCATTTCCCGGCGGAAGGTGTTCTCTAAGGCGGCGCATTGGGCTTGGACCGCGGCGGCCTTCTCCGGCGGCAGCCACAGCAGCGCCTCCGCCTCCCGTGGGATGGCCAGCCGGAAGCTGCCGCCCCGAATCTCCGCTAGCAGAAAATCGCTCTCCTGCTCCGCCGCCAGCAGCAGCCGGGCCAGCAGAATGTTGGCGTTGCCCCGGCCCCGGTGAATGTCGTCCCCGGAGTGGCCGCCCCGCAGACCGCCTGCGGCCAGCCGCCAGGCCGTCCAGCCCTCCGGCACCGGTTTCCACTCCACGTCCCGGAGGAAGTCTGCCCGCATCCCGCCGCAGCTCCCGCAGACCACCACGTTGTCCTCGGTGTGGTCCAGGTTGATGAGCCGGGCGGCGCGCAGCTTTTCCGGGGCGAAGCGCTCCGCGCCGGTGAAATCCTCCTCCTCGCAGACGGTGAACAGCGCGTCCAGAGGCGGGTGGGCCAGGGTATCGTCCTCCAGCACCGCCATGGCCAGCGCCACGCCGATGCCGTCGTCGGCCCCCAGGGTGGTCCTGCCGCCGGTGGATAGCTCGTTTCCATCAATGACCCACTGAATGGGGTCTTTCGTGAAGTCGTGGGCCACGCCCTCCGCCTTTTCACAGACCATGTCCAGGTGGGCCTGGAGCAACACCGGCGGCGCGGCCTCGTAGCCGGGGGAGGCAGGTTTGTGGATGAGCACGTTGCAGACCTCGTCCTGCTCCGCCTCCAGCCCGATGCCCCGCGCCCAGCGGGTGATAAAATCGCTCAGCGCCCGCTCGTTGCGGCTGCCGTGGGGGATCTGGCAGATTTGGTAGAAGTGGGCAAACACCCGGTCCTGGCACAGGGCCTCTATTTCCCTGTTCACGGCGAACCATCTCCTCTCTCACGCCGCCGCGTTAATGCTTTAGCGCGTTAATATGTCTCAGTATACCCAGTTCCCAGCCGTTTGTCAACAAACGATTCCGGTTTTCGACGTGGAGGCGCAAAGCAGCTTGTGAACCGGCCTGAACTATGCTAAAATGAGAAAAATATGAATCAGGAGGCCCTTTCCATGTCCAACAGCCCTGAAATCACCGTCCCCGTCCAATTGGACACCGGACTGTTCCGTTCCTTTTTCCTGTTTGACGCCCTGCGCCGCCAGCGGCGGTGGGTGGGGCTGGCCGTGTTCAGCGTCGTGTTGCTGGTCTGCGCCGGGGTGTGCCTGAGCCAGATGGGGGCGCGGCAGGGGGCGCTGCCCATGGCGATTCTGCTGGCTGCGGTGGCGGTGGCGGTCCCCGCTGTCTACATGGCCCTGCTTCAACGGAGCATCCGCCAGCAGAGCAAAGCGCTGAGGCTGGAGCAGCCCCACCTGGTCTATCGCATCACCGTGAGCGAAAAGGGTGTCGCCGCCGCCTTCCCTGTGCCGGGGAAGAAGGACGCCGTCACCAGCCGCCCCTGGGCCAAGCTCTACGGCGCGTGGCGGGTGAAAGGGGCCGTTTACCTCTACCCGGAGGCGGAAAAGGTCTACATCCTCCCCGACGGGCAGGTCCCCGGCGACGCAGGCGACCTGTGGGCGCTGTGCGCGGAAAAGCTGGGGGACAAGGCCCACGATCTGCGGCGGGGGAAGTGACAGGCGTTTTTGCACAGCGTTGGCGCGGAAATTTGCAATAACAAGAAAATACACTTGATTTTTCACAGATAATCGAGTATAATAAAAACGTGGAAACCCGGACGGTTGCCACAACTGATGCTAACTCAACAGTTTAGGTACCCTAAACCTGTGAGCCGTCTGGTTGCGACAGACGGCTCACTTGCTTTTTTTTCGCAGCCAAATAGCCTATCAGTTCGATCACGAAGCTCGCAATCGCCAATAAGGTTTGGATGATCTCCAAAGCAACCAACGTATCAACCCCTTGAGAAAAATTTCCCGCAGAGCTATGATACTCACCTCTATTCCGCTCACGCGGGATACAGGCAACCGTCTTTTACCGCCACGCTACCATAAGAACCTGAAGGACTCATGAGCAGCGGTGGGTTTCCACGCAAAAATGATTATAGCATGACAGTCGAAAATTGTTAAAAAGAATAATGCACGCGAAATTTTGGGGCTGGCCACATGGCCAGCCCCTTCGCTTCTGCCTGAGCCGGAGGCTCCGGAAGGATCTTGTGGCGGAAAACACGTATCACAGTTGACATCTAATCGGAATTTTTCTATAATATGTAACATAGCAGTTTGTCCTTTTCGGCGCAAGCTGTGCAAACTACGAGGGTTTTCCCCATTGCACGCGAGAAAGACCTGACCAAAGGAAGGAATTACGATATGGCAGTTAAAATCACCGGTCACACCCAACTGCTGGGCTTCTTCGGCTCCCCTGCGGAACATTCCACTTCTCCCGCCATCCACAACGAGGCGTTTTCTCAACTGGGGCTGGACTATACTTATCTGGCCTTTGACATCGGCCTGGACAAAATCGAGGCGGCGGTGAACGCCCTGCGCACCCTGAACATGAAGGGCGCCAACGTCTCCATGCCCTGCAAGACCGCCGTCATGCAGTACCTGGACGAGATCGACCCCGCCGCCAAGCTCTGCGGCGCGGTGAACACCATCGTCAACACCGACGGCTATTTGAAGGGCTACTCCACCGACGGCGTGGGCTACATGACCGCCCTGAAGGACAACGGCGTGGATGTCATTGGCAAAAAGATGACCATGGTGGGCTGCGGCGGCGCAGGCAAGGCCATCGCGGTGCAGGCCGCGCTGGACGGCGTGGCGGAGCTGTCCATCTTCAACGTGAAGGACGCCTTCTGGGGCCGCTGCGTCCAGACGGTGAAGGACCTGGAGGAGAACACCAACTGCAAGGTCAAGCTCTTTGAGCTGAACACCGAGGACCCCGCCGCCATGGAGAACCTGAAAAACGAGATCGCCAGCTCGGTCCTCTTCGCCAACGCCACCGGCATGGGCATGGGCAAGCTGGAGGGCCAGACCTATATCCCCGACGCCTCCTTCTTCCGGCCCGACCTGGTGGTGACCGACGTGGTCTATGCCCCGCCAGAGACCGCCATGCTCAAGCTGGCCCGTGAGGCCGGCTGCAAGACCATCAACGGCATGGGGATGCTGTTCTACCAGGGCGCGGCGGCGTTCAAGCTGTGGATGGGACAGGAGATGCCCATCGAGCATATGAAGAAATATTTGGGTCTGTCCAAATAAATCTATATTTGAAACCAGGGGCACCGCGGGGACACAGACACGTTCTGTACCTCCGCGGTGTCTTTTTCTCTGCTCCCATCAAAGGGTCAGAGTGCCGCTCTCGTCCTCTAACAATATCAAAATCTGCTGTTCCTCCCCGGTTTTGGCGTTGATATAGACGATATAGTGTTTGCCGTCCCCGTTTTCACACTTGAACTCCCAGCACAGCACCTCGTTTTCCCCCTCGGTGGGGATAAGAGCGAGCTGTCGGGAGAGGACGGACAGCTCGCCGGACACCTGCTCCTGGGCGTCCCCGGCGGAGACCCAGGGCTGGAGGGCGCTGCGCCGGGTGTGGTTCATCAGATATCCCGCCGCCTCGCAGCCCACGATCTCCCCGTTGTCCATGGCCACCTCCACCTTAATCAAATCGGGGTAGCAGATGACATCCTCCTGCCGGGCGGCAAAGTTGATGGTCAGCCGGTTGCCCTGGTCGATGAAGTAGCTTTCGGTCATGTCGTCAATGCCGTGGGCGGCGAGAAAGGCTTTCGCTTTTTCCACAGCCTCGTCGGTGGTCAGCGTCTCCGCGCCAATGGCCCGCTCCTTGCTGAGGGACAGCAGATAACCCCCTTGCTTGGTGACGGAGATGGTGCAGTCCCCGCCGTTTTGGGTGTAGGAGAAAGCGTAGCAGGGCAGTTCCCCGTTGACCTCCCGCCCATCGGAGAAGGCTTCGCGCTCCAACCCCAGCAGGTCAGCGGCCTTCTCCTGGGCCTGCGTCAGGGTGAGAGTGTCCTCGTCTTTCAGCATGGCCGACTCTCTGGACTGCAAATGCTCGGAGAAGGGGCCGTCATAAATCAGCGTGGGCAGCTTCGGGAAGTCACTCTCTACGCTCTCGTAGCTGCTGCCCGCCAGAACGTCCCCGTCCTCGGTCAGGCGTGAGAGCCGCTCCTCCACCGCCGCCACGTCCTCCAGTTCCAGGGTGCCGTCGTTGAGCTGGGCCTCCAGCTCGTCCAACTGGCCGGACAGGGTGGACGCCGCCTGGGAAAGCTGCTTGACGTTCTCCAGCTCTTCGGCGCTGTAGCCGCCCCGCCGGGCGGTGGACTTAGACAGGGCCTGGGCGTAGTCCCCCACCTTTGCGACGAAGGCGGCGGTCTGCTCCAACTCCACGTTTCCGTAAGGCAGCTCCCCAATGGCCTGCTGGGCGGTCAGGGCCTCCCCGTACAGTTCCGTACAGAGGGCGGAGATCATGTTGGCGGAGGTGACGTAGACGCTCTTTTCCAGAGCGGCGTCCAGCTTGTCTACGCTGTCGGTGAGCTGGGAAAAGGCGCGGGCATAGCTCAGGGCAGTTGCCCGGCGATAGTGGATATTCTGGGCGGCGAGGTTGATGGCGATGCCGCACAGGACGACAAAGGCGGCGGCGAGAAAGGTCAGGGTGCGGACCCGTCCCCGGCGGCTCAAGGGTTCTTTCATGGGTGTTTCTCCTTCGGTGGTTCAACTTTACTTCTATTTTCGGCGGAAGAGGTCGTTTTATGCAGGAAAAAGCTGGATTGCGTTTTTGTTTTGCTCTTTTATCAAAAAAGCTGTAAAATGTTTGACGGAATACTTGCAGATTCCTTCGGAAAGGGTTATAATCAGGGTGCAATACAAGCCCAGTGGTTTGTGCGGCAAGATTGACCGGGGCCATCGTACCATTCGGCCCCGGTCATGAGAAATTAAAAATGGATATCCCTTTGAATCAGCTTTATTTGTAATTGCATCCAAAACCCCTCCACCATGCTTCGCATGGTCCCTCTCTGCCGTCAAGCGGCACTTCCGGGGCGTTGCCCATCCCTGCCCTTTCAGGGGCGGCAAGAGGAGTGGTCAGATGCCGAGACGCGCTTCTTTGTGGAAAACATGATACTTGGCAAAAGTGCTGAGCAAAGGGGATAACCATAAAATCAAATCTCATCTGGGGGAGGAAAGCGCCATGAAGCTCCTTTTCCGACAGCGGCTCTTTTCCTGGTTCGACAGTTACGACATTTACAATGAGACGGAAGAGCCGGTTTTCACCGTGAAGGGCCAGTTGAGCTGGGGCCACTGTCTGCACATTTTGGACCAAAACGGCCTCCATGTGGGCACTGTGCGGGAGCGGGTGATGTCCCTGCTCCCCCGGTTTGAGCTGTACGAGGCGGGGGACTACCTGGGTTCCTTCCGCAAGGAGCTGACCTTCCTGCGGCCCCGGTTCGAGTTGGACTTCAACGGCTGGACCGTCCAGGGCGAGGTGTTCGAGTGGGATTACCGCATCTGGGACAGGGATGGGCGGCAGGTGGCCACCGTCTCCAAGGAGCTGTTCCACCTGACCGACACCTATATCATCGACGTGGCAGACCCCGACGACGCCCTCCACGCTCTGATGGTGGTGCTGGCCATCGACGCGGAAAAATGCAGTCGGGGGGATTGACAATTAGCAATTTGCAATGTGCAATTTTAGCGATTGGCTATTCGTTCATCAAATTAATTTCCTGTAAATTCGCAAGATGGGTGTTTCTTTTTTTAATACGGTGTGTTAGAATAGCTACTGCTAAAAATGAGGTCTGGTTATCCTCTTTCCCCCTCGTATGTGCAGGGGTGCGGATAACCCCCGCAAAACCAAAAACAGGAGCTGTACTTTGTGAAACTGATTACCTTTGCTGTGCCGTGCTACAACTCCGCAGCATATATGTCCCACTGCATCGAGACCCTGCTGGCCGCCGGAGACGAGGCGGAGATCATCCTCGTGGACGACGGCTCCGTGGACGACACCGGCGCCATCGCCGACCAGTTCGCCGCCGACTACCCCGACATCGTCCGGGTCATCCACCAGCCCAACGGGGGCCATGGCGAGGGTGTCAACCAGGGCATCCGCAATGCCGCCGGCCTTTATTATAAGGTGGTGGACTCCGACGACTGGCTGAACACCGACTCGCTGGCGCGGGTCATGGCCAAGCTGCGGGAGTTCGCCGCCCAGCCTGAGCCGGTGGACCTGCTGGTGTGCAACTACGTCTATGAGCACGTGGAGGACGGCACGGAGAACATCGTCCGCTACAACCACGTTTTCCCCGTGGACCAGGTCTTTGGCTGGAAGGATATGGGCCACTGGAGCCCCTCCAAGTACCTGCTGATGCACTCGGCCATCTACCGCACCCAACTGCTGCGGGACTGCGGCATGGTGCTGCCCAAGCACACCTTTTATGTGGACAACATTTTTGTCTATCAGCCACTGCCCATGGTCAAGACCCTCTACTACATGGACGAGGACCTGTACCGCTACTTCATTGGCCGCAGCGACCAGAGCGTCAACGAATCCGTCATGATCAAGCGGGTGGACCAGCAGGTGCGCATCACCAAAATCATGATCGACGCCGTGGACCTGGCGGCGGTGAAGGAGACCGAACCGGACCTGTACCGGTATATGGTCCGGTATCTGTCCATGATGATGCTCATTTCCTCCATCTTCCTCATCCTCTCCGAAAAGCCGGAGAACCTGGAGGAAAAGGACAACCTGTGGGATTACCTGAAGGCCAAGGATGAGCACCTCTACCACAAGCTCAAGTACCGCAGCCTCTCCGCCGTCTCCAACTTGCCCGGCTACCAGGGCCGCAAGCTGTCCGTCAACCTGTACAAGCTGGCTCAGAAGGTGTATAAGTTCAACTGACGTTCCCTTTGCGCCGTTTCGAGAAGCGTCTCCGCCGCTGGCGACGCAGGCGCTCCCTGGGGAACCGTTGCATCGTGTGGGTCAAAAGCAAAAGATAGAACGTAAAAATCTGGGGTCAGGCGTTTCGCCTGACCCCGTTTCAGAGCGGTGGAAACCAGAGATAACGCTGGCTTCCACCGCTGTTTTATGCTGTTTTACTGCCCAATATTTGGCGTGGGAAAGCTCACTCCGCCGGTTCCGGGTCGGTGACGCTGACCACGTGGTCGTACCAGGTGCCCTTGGTGCCCAGAATGGCCAGGTCAAAGTCCTTGCCGATGGCGGCCACGGGGATGTCAAAGCCGTAGACCTCCTCGGAAGTGCCGTCGCTATAGGTGACGGTGTCAACGGTCGGCTCCAGCAAAACAGCATCCTCGGCCTGAGCGTCCTCCGCCAGACCCACATACAGGTTGACGATGTTCTGAGACACCAGAGAGACGTGAATGGTCATCTCGCCGTTCTCCACGGTGAGGGTCCCCTTGCCGTCGCAGGCTTCGTTGACGTGGAACATGGAGCTGTCAGTGTTAAACGTGGCGGTGTACACGCCGTCCTCCAGGGCAGCGTCGTCAGAGGCGGTGTCGCTGGTGGTGGAAGAAGCCAGGTCCTCCATGGCGGCGGCGGTGTGGGCCACGTAGAGCTGCTGAATGGCCTCGATGCGGCCCAGACCCTCGATTTGGCAGTCCACGCTCTCGAAGTACCCGGAGGCGGTGAACATGCTCAGCCAGGAGTCCTCGTCCTCCCCGGCCATGTCGTTGTTGGCGTGGTCGCCGGCCACCACCATCAGGGGCCGCAGAACGACCTTGGTGTACCCGGCGGCGAACACGGTGTCGATGACGGCGGTACACTCCGTTTCCTCCGGCTCGCCCTCTACGGTGCCGATGAATACGTTTTCGTAGCCCAGGGCTTCCATCTGGGTCTGCATCTGGCTGTAGGACACCTTCGCGGTGTGGGAAGTGCCGTGGCCCATAAACACATAAGCCACGCCGTCCTCGGCGGCGGCCTCCAGGGTCTCATAGCCGGAATCGGCCACGGCTTCGGCGGTGATGGCCTCGGCCACCGCCTGCTTGTCCTCGTTGACGACGGTGGCGTCGTCCCCCACCTCGCCCAGCAGCGGCTCGGCAATGGCGACGGTGTCGAAATACTCCGCGTATTCTTCGATGGCCTCGCACATCTCGTCATACTCCGCGCCGTGCATCAGGTGGGTGGGCTGCACCACCAGCGTTTTCACGCCGTTGTCCACCGCCCGCTGGAGGGCCTGCTCCATGTTGTCGATGTACTCCTCGTCACGGGCCTGAACGTGGTTGATGATGATCTGAGCGGTGAAGGCCCGGCGGACGGACCAGTCCGGGTAGGCTTCCGCCAGCGCGTCCTCTACGCCTTTGATGTCGGTGGCCCGGCTCTCGTTGTAGGAGGTGCCGAAGCTGACCACCAAAATCTCATACTCCCCGATTTCATCCTGGTTCCGGGGGTCGTCGTCGTCGGCGTCGCCGGTGTCCAGCCCGAAGTAATCCGGGTCGGCGTTTTCGCCCTCCACCAATGCCTTCTGCTCGTCGGTCAGGGCGTCCCAGGCGGCTTTGGCGGCGGCACACTGTTCGTCGGTTTCGTCGGTGCGGGTCTGAACATAGATGGCGTCGATGAGGTCCGCGACGTTAGCGGCGATCTCCTCGTCAGTCAGCTCTGCCACGCTGGACTCCGCAGAGGTCGCAGCCTCAGCAGAAGCGTCGGCGCTGCTGGTGCTGCCGGAGCAGCCGGTCAGGGCGGCCAGCGCCAGGCTCAGGGCCAGCAGCAATGCGATTCCTTTTTTCATGTCTTTCCTCCTGTATGGATCAATACAATTTATTTCAGACGATTTCCCAAGAGAAACGTTGAAACACAAGTGCAGGCCCGCTCAAACCAGCCGGTAGAAAAATTCCATCTCGTCCCCGGCGGTTCCGGCGAAGATTTGGTGCATTTCCTCAGTGACGGTGCCCAGCCGGGTCATGTCCTGGTAGAGGTTGGCGTTGGTACACCAGACGTTGCCCTCCTGCACCGCTTTGAAGTCCCCCAGCAGCTCATTCAGGGCCAAAAAGTCCTCCAGTGTGCTGAGCTGGCCGTCAATGGTGCTGTTGTAAAGAACGATGTCCGCGTCCTTCGCGGTGGCGTAGAATTCCTCCAGCGTCATGCTGACGGTGGCGGTGGCGGTCTCGTCGTCCCCCAGGTCGTCGAAGAGATACTCCCCGCCTGCCAATGAGATCATCTGGGTCACATAGTCGCCGCTTTTGCGCACCACAGCATAGCCGCCGGTGGAGCTGATGTAGAAATAGGCCACGGTCTTGCCAGTGGGTTCCTCGGAGGCCACGCTGTTCAGCGCCTCCTCTTGTTCCCGGAACAGTTCCTCCGCCTCGTCCTCCCTGCCCAGCAGGGCGGCGTAGAGCTTGACCCACTCGGTCCGACCCAGAGGGTGGGTCTCGTAGCTGGAGTAGTCCACCAGCACGGGGATACCCAGCTCCTCCAGCTTCTCCTTGACCTCCGGGCTGTGGTAGATCATGGTGGACTGAACGGACAGGCGGCACCCGGAGGAAACAATTAACTCATAATCCGGTTCGCTGTACTTCCCCGCATAAACGATGTCCCCCGATTCCATGGCAAGGCGGGCGTTGTCGATGGTCCACCCGTCGGCCTGGGTGCCGGAAAGGGTGATGGCGTCCAGCCCGTCCAGGGCGTCGAACAGGCACATGGCGGCGGTGGCCACCAGGTACACATCGGAGAGGGGCTGCTGAATCACAGGGATATCCGTCTCCGGTACGTCCGCTCCCTCCGGCGCCACCAGAAACTGGTCGCCGCTGGCGATGGAGAGCAGGGTGTACCCCCCCTCGTAGTAGTCCACCGCGAACTCGTGGGCGTAGGACAGCTCCAGACTGCCGGTGTAGGTCAGGCCGCAGAAGTCCTCCGCAGGGACGTGGCTCCACTCGCTGTCCTCACCGGCGCTCTGGCACCCAACCAAGGAAAACACCAGCGCCGCCGCCAGCAACAGGGCAAAAAAGCGTTTCACCGCCGGGATCTCCTGGCTCTGCTGAACCGTTCGGCGAGAATGAAAATGAGAAACAGGATGATGGCCCCGCCTGCGTCCACCATGGTGGAGGAAATGGTCACACCCTCGCTGACTTCCTCCAGCGTCTCGCTGTCGAAGTAGAGGATGTACTCGATGTCGTGGGGTTCGCTCATGGCCAGGGTCTCCGCCATGACGACCATATCCTCATCTAACACGATGGGAATTTCAAAGGTGGAGCCGTCCTCGGTGGTGGTGGGTTCGTAGTCCACGCCGTCCACCGTCATCCGGTCATAGTTGGAGCTGGACCAGACCACCGTGGCGGTGATGGACCCGTCCTCCACCACGATGTCCACCGGGGAGGCGATGGAGGCTTTGCCGGTGCCGCCGGACATGGTCAGTTCCACGGTATAGGTGCCGTCGGCGGGGGTCTCCGCGGCCAGGGCCGGGGCCGCCAGCAGCAGGCAGGACAGCAGGACGAGAAGAAGTTTTTGCATGGGTTTCATAAGGGAACCTCCTACAGACTATAAAACAGCCGTCCACGAAATGTTTCGCGGACGGCTTACATACGGAGAAACAGGAAAAAGAGCGCACCAAACAAACCCGCTGCCACCCGGTCAAAATCGGGCGTCGGTGCGTTTTCCTTATATCCCCAGCTCCGGAAGTCCGCAGAGAATCGGATACTGCCGCGATCGCGGCAGAGCGCAGGCAAGTATTCTGGCTTATCGCCTCAGCCCGAAAGGGGCGGCTCCGGCGTCTTCCCAGGGAGGCCCCCAGTGACATCTGTGCCAGAGTGTTTCGGCGAATTACAGCAACGGCCTTGCGTGGGACTTTCACCCAGCTTCCATGACCTGCGCCCTCATTGATTTTGTTTGGTTGGATTATAGCACACAGCATCACCAAAAGCAAGAGCGGCGTCAAAATCTCGTCAGACCGCTCATAAAATCTCACAATGTCAAAACAAACGGCTGTTCTTTGTGAAAATTTTATCAATTTTTTCGACAGAAATTTTCCACAAACTAATTGACAAAATTCGGAGAAATTGGGATAATAAAAGAGCCAACCAATTTAGTGGTTTTTTACAGAATACAAAGAAGGTCTTGCTATGAGTTACCAAGCCGCCCTGGATTACATCCACTCCGTCAAATGGCAAACCCGCAAGCCCGGCCTGAGCCGGACCCGCGCCCTGCTCTCCGCTCTGGGCAACCCGGAGCGAAAGCTGAAGTTTGTCCACATCGCCGGCACCAACGGCAAAGGCAGCACCGCCGCCTGCATTGCAAGCTGCCTTCGCGCCAGCGGCTACCGGGTGGGGCTTTACACCTCCCCCTATATCAACCGCTTCAATGAGCGCATCCAGGTCAACGGCGTTCCCATCAGCGACATGGCACTGGAGCAGGCGGTGAACGTTATCCGGCCCAAGGCGGACGCCATGGCCGACTCCCCCTCGGAGTTTGAGTTGATCACCGCCATCGCCTTTTACTATTTCCTGCGCCAGCGGTGTGACATCGTGGTGCTGGAGGTGGGGTTGGGCGGCGCGCTGGATTCCACCAACGTCATCGGCGTGCCGGAGTGCGCCGTCATCACCGCCATCGGCCTGGACCATATGCGGGAGCTGGGGCCGACCCTGACGGACATCGCCACCGCCAAGGCGGGCATCATCAAGCCCGGCGGCGTGGTAGTCTCCTACGGTGGACAGCCGGAAGCCGACGCCGTCATCAACCGGGCGGTGCGGGAGCGGGGGGCCAGCCTCCGCACGGTGGATTTCAGTCTGCTGACTCTGCGGGACTTCGACCTGGACGGCATCACCTTCGATTTCGGCCCGATGAAAAAGCTGCGCCTGCCCCTGATCGGCTCCTATCAGCCCAAAAACGCCGCCACCGCCATCACTGCGCTGCTGGCCCTGCGGGAGAAGGGCTGGGACATCCCCGACCAGTCCATCCGGGAGGGCCTGGAGAAGGTGCAGTGGCCGGGCCGGTTCGAGGTGCTGCGCAAACAGCCCCTCTTCCTGCTGGACGGCAGCCACAACGCCCACGGGATGCAAGCCACAGTGGAGAGCCTGCGGATGAACTTCCCGGAGCAGCGCTTCACCTTCCTTTTTGCGGTTATGGCCGATAAGGACGTGGCGGAGATGATCCAACTGCTGGCGCCCCTGGCAGAGCGGTTTGTCACCGTCACGGCGGACAACCCGCGGGCCGTCCCCGCCGGGGAACTGGCCCGGATGCTGACGGAGGCGGGCGTGGCGGCTGTCGCCGCGCCCAGTGTAGAGGCGGGCGTGGCCCTGGCTCTGGAGCTTGCGGAGAAACGGCCTGTCTGCGCCCTGGGGACGCTGTATTTCAGCGGGGACGTGCGCCGGGCGCTGGAGGCGCTGACGAAGGAACAACCCTGAGCCGGGCCTTTTTCCCCGCTTCTTCCGGTTTTTTCGCGGTTTTCGGTTGACGCTCCCTTCCAAAAACGGTATGATAGGTACTAGGATTTATACTTTGGAAAGGGCTTCCTGCTATGAAACAACGGCAAAACGAGACAAACGATTTGCTCCACTGTAAAAACTGCGACGGGTACTATGACCCCTCCCTGCCCAACTGCCCCCGCTGTGGCGAAGAGACCGCCAACAACACCATGGAGGGCAACGGCGACCACCTCACCGTGGACCAGTATGGCGGCGGCTACGGCCCGCCGGGGAGCGCCATCTCCCGTGCCTCTCTGATCATCATCATCGTGCTGCTGCTCATCGCTCTGGTCACGGCAATTTGGCTGTGCGTCCAGGCTCTGTCCCAGGTGACCCCTGACACCGGCGCGACTTCTTCCCAGGTGGAAGAAGTGGACCCGGCGGACACCAGCGCTCAGGGGGATGTCTCCGACAGCGCCGCCGCCAGCAGCAGCGCCCCTGCCCAGCAGGAGCCGGAGGAAGAGGACGAAACCGTGGAGGCCGAGACTCTGACCCTGGACTTCTACGACCTGACCCTGTCCGAGGGCGAAGCCTATGACCTGACCGCCACCGTCTCCCCGGCAGAGTGGGAAGGCGACTTCACCTGGTTCAGCGACGACGAGGGCGTGGCCACGGTGAAGCAGAACGGCGTGGTCACCTATGTGGGTGAGGGACAGTGTACCGTCACCGTGTCCGCCGGTGGGCTGACCGCCCAGTGCGTCATTCGCTGCAATGCCCCCGCCCAGGTGGAAGAGACGCAACAGACAGAGGAAGAGACGACCAAGACCGATGAGGACGAGAAAGAGGATGAAACCGAGGCGGAGACCACCGGCAGCATCGTCGTGGAATTTGACGATATCACCCTGACCAACGTTGGGGACGGCTACACCTTTAAGCCAACCGGCGGCAACGGCACTTATACCTGGTCCAGCGCGGATTCCTCCATCGCCACAGTCAACTCCAGTGGCTACGTGGTGGGCGTGAGCAAGGGCAACACCACCGTCACCTGCACCAGCGGCAGCGAGACGTTGACCATCATCGTCCGCGTGGCGCCCGATTGATGGGCTGGTCGCCAGGTGCTGCGAGCCAAAAGCGCAGAGCTGAAAAAGGCAGTATCCCCAAGCGAATATACAATTAAACCCGGCGGAGCCGTTCTCTGGCTCCGCCGTTTTTTCGGATTTGGCGGTTTTTAAGGAAAAAATAATTTTTTTACACAACTAATAGGATTCCTCTTGCAATAATGTGAATTTTTTGTTAAACTGGGAGCGATACTTAGTCCAAAAACGGAAAAACGATAGTTTTTACCTATGAGAAAGAGGGAATGTAAATGAAACTTCTAAGATTGATCGATGACAAACTGGAAGAGGTGCTGATGGTGCTGCTGCTCATCGGCATTGTGGTCTTTATGAGCGCCCAGGTCATCTCCCGGCGGGTGTTCAATAACTCCCTGACCTGGACCGATGAGCTGACCCGCTACCTGCTGGTGTGGTCCGCCTTCCTGTCCGTCAGCTACTGTGTCAAAAAACACATCTCCATCCGGATCAACCAGATACAGCACCTGCTGCCGCCCCGCGGCGCGGCCTGGATGAAGGTGGTCCGTCACACCGTCGTCATTGTGTTCTGCCTCATTATGCTGCCCTACTGCTTCACCTATGTGCAGCAGGCCATCGCCAGCGGCGCCACCAGCTCTGCTCTCCATATCCCCATGTACTGCATCCAGTCCTCTCCACTGGTGGGCTTCCTGCTGTTGCTGTTCCGGGTGTGCCAGGCCTGGCTGGAGACCTTCCGCCTGGCCCTGAAAGGGGGCGTTGAAGCATGACAGCTCTGGTCATGATCATCTTTGTGGTGCTGCTGTGCCTGTCCGTCCCGGTGGGCATCGCCGTTGCCGTGGGCAGTATGCTGCCCAGCCTGCTCTCCTCCACCGTCACCGTCTCCGGTGTGTACGTCCTCCGGGCCATGGTGGGCGGCGTCAACCAGACCACTTTGCTGGCAATCCCGCTGTTCGTCCTCTCCGGCCTCATTATGACCCGGGGCGGCGTATCCAAGCGGCTGTTTGACGTGTTTTCCTACTTCATCGGTGACCGCACCGCCGGTATCCCCTGCGCGGTGGTCATCACCTGCCTGTTCTTCGGGGCCATCTCCGGCTCCGCCCCCGCGACTGTGGCGGCGGTGGGGTCCATGACCATCCCCATCATGCTGGACATGGGCTATGACAAGAAGTTTGCCGTGTCGCTGGTGGCGGTGGCTGGCGGCCTGGGCGTCATCATCCCCCCGTCCATCCCCTTCATCCTCTACGGCCAGGCCTCCGGCGCGTCGGTCAGCTCCCTGTTCATCGCCGGCGTCATTCCCGGCCTGATGATCGCCGCCGTCCTCATCGGCTACTCCATCTTCTACTGCAAGCGCCACGGCGAGGACAAAGAAGCCATCGGCAAGGTGGTGGACGAGCTGCACGCGGAGGGCTTCCGCTCGGTGCTGTTCCGCTCCTTCTGGGCGCTGCTGACCCCCATCATCATCCTGGGCTGCATCTACACCGGCGTCACCTCCCCCACGGAGGCGGCCTGCATCGCCGTGCTGTATTCCCTCATCATCAGCCTGTTTGTCTACCGCACCCTGAAGATCCGGGACCTGTGGGGCATTATGGTGGAGGCAACCCGTACTTACGCACCCATCCTGTTCCTGCTGGCCTCTTCCGTGGCCTTCTCCCGCATCCTGACCCTGATGCAGGTCCCCCAGATGGTCTCCACCTGGATCGCGAACAGCTTCACCAACAAGATCGTCGTGCTGCTGCTCATCAACGTGCTGCTGCTGGTGGTGGGCATGGTGCTGGACACCTCCCCTGCCATCATGATTTTGACCCCCATCCTGCTGCCCATCGCCGAGTCCTTCGGCCTGGACGCGGTCCACTTCGGCGTCATTATGGTGGTCAACCTGGCCATCGGCTTTGTCACCCCGCCCATCGGCGTGAACCTGTTTGTGGCCTCCTCCCTCAGCGATGTCCCCGTTATGTCCATCGCAAGGAAGGCCGTTCCCATGATTTTGCTGTTCCTGGTCGTGCTGCTGCTGGTGACGTTTATCCCGGCCATCAGCATGTGCCTGGTGTAAAGGAGGAAGAACGAGATGAAAAAACTGAGAAAATTCCTCCTGTGCCTTATGGCTGCGGCGCTGGCCTGCGGCATGGCCGCCGCCCTGACTGCCTGCGGCGATTCGGAGACCGACGCCGACGCCTGGGCGCACTCCTGGGTGCTGGGCACCGCCAGCCCGGAGGACACCGTTACCGGCCTCTACGCGGAGAAGTTCGCTGAGGCGGTAAATGAGCTGTCCGGCGGGGAAATGTCCATCACCGTCTACCACAACTCCACCCTGGGCAGCGACACGGAACTCATCGAGTCCTGCCAGTGGGGAGATATCCCCTTCGTGGTGCAGAACACCGCCCCCCAGGTCAGCTACCTGCCCCGGCTGTGCCTGTTTGACGCACCCTGCGTGTTCAGCACCCTGGACGAACTGCATGAGGTGCTGGACGATGACACCTTCATGACCAAAATCAACGAGATTTACGCCGAGGGCGGCTTCCGCCTGCTGGCCATGGCCGACCAGAACTTCCGGGTCATGACCACCAACAAGGAGATCACCTCCCTGTCCGACTTCTCCGGCATTAAAATCCGCACCATGGAGAATTCCTACCATATGGCCTTCTGGAGCGCTCTGGGGGCCAACCCTTCCCCCATGGCGTTCAGTGAGCTGTACACCGGCCTGGAGCAGCACACCGTGGACGCCCAGGAGAACCCCTATGAGGTCATCGTGTCCAGCCGGTTCTACGAGGTGCAGAAGTACGTGGTGGAGACCAACCACCTGCCCCACCTGCTGTCCCTCATCACCAACGAGGAGTTCTACCAGAGCCTGACCGAAGAGCAGCAGGCCATCATCGACGAGGCCGCAGCCATCGCCCGTGACTACGCCCGTGAACAGGCCATCGCCCGCGCCGACCAGCGCATCGAGACCATCAATAACAGCGGCACCTGCCAGGTCATCTCCATCTCTGACGAGCTGTGGGAGGAGATGCAGGAGCAGTCCCAGAACCTCTACGAGGACATCCGCGAAGTGGTGGACGACGACGAGTTGTTCTTCGCCTACGTGGGCGACGCCTACGAGGGGGAGTAAGCCTCGTTAGAATAATCCTAAATGAAATGTGGTTCTTCCTTATGCTGCCATATGTGTAGGGGCGGCCCTCGGCCACCTGAAGAACCGCTCTCTGGACTGCGGGCGGCCACGGGCCGCCCCTACAGGCGTACAAAATCCGTTAAATGCAAATAACAGCGCCGGAACTAAACGCGGTTCCGGCGCTGTCGCGTAAAGATAAAACTGGTTATCCTTTTTTACTCAGCCTTGTGCTAGAAACCCCTCCGCCACCGCCTAAAGGCGGCGGCCCTCTTCCCCTTTCAGGGGAGGCAAGAGGGGATAGTGCTTGTCATCTGGTGTGATTTTTGTTCAACAGATGTGGAATTTCAGTAGAAAATCCCGCATTCTAGCCACTAATCACTAGCTACTAGCCACTAAAATGCGTGGCTGATTCAAAGGGATAACCAGTTTAATTTAAATGAATATGGTTCTTCCTTATACTACCGTATGTGTAGGGGCGGCCCTCGGCCGCCCGAAGAACCTCTCTCTGGACGCGGGCGGCCACGGGCCGCCCCTACAGGCGTGCAAAATCCGTTAAATGCAAAATAACAGCGCCGGAACCGCGTTTGGTTCCGGCGCTGTCGCGCTTAACGAGATTATTAAGCCCTTCGCCGTTCGTCAGGGACTGCCAAGCTAACAGCTAAAAAATCACCTCCGCGATCAAACTCACCGCCGCCAGCAGCCCCACGGCCAGCAACACGCCGCCCCAAATGGCAGTGCTGACTTTCACGCCCTTCTCCAGCACCCGTTTGTTCTTGGGGTCGTAGTATAGGGTCAGGGTGTCCCCCACGGGGAAGGCTTTCTCCCGGCTGTCGTTGATTTTGCACATGCGGATGTTCTCTTTTCCGTCCAGCTCGTAGCGGACGATGGGATAATAGGTGAACTTGGAGTCCCTGAGGATTTTGGTCCCCTTGGCGAGCTGGCGGGTAAATACGTCGATGATCTCCGCCTCTACCTTCACCAGACCCTGTTTTTTCAGGCCGAAGTAGCGATAGAGCAGCACCGCGCCGGCCCCCACCAGCAGAAGCGCCAACATGGTCATGGCCAGCATCTCCCGGCCCTGGTTCTGGAACAGGGCCAGTAAAATCATCAGCGCGCCGCCCAGGGCGGTGGGCCAGGCAGTGAACAAAGGCTGTTCCTCGTCCTCCACGAGGGTGTATTTGTCGCCGTCCTTGAACAGCTTCACCTGCTGCCCCACGGCGTACTCCGAGGGGGCCTTGATCGTCTGTCGCTCCGCGCCGCCCCGGGGGTCGGGATACTCCACCACCACGTTGTAGTAGTTATAGACCTCGTTGCCCTGCTTGTCCTTTTTGACCACGTGGGGGCAGTTGACCACTGTGGCCTCGGTGCAGGCCCCCAGCCGCTTCATCCGTCGGTCCTTCCGGATGGCGCTGCCGCCCACCAGGAAGATGACGATACCGGGGATGTAGAGAAATAGCTGTGTAAAATCAAAATCCATGGCGTACCCTTTCCTTTCGCTGGCGCAGCCAGGCGTATCCCGACAAACGCACGTTTTTTACGTTCAAATTTGGCGGAGAAATGGTCGTTTTCTGCGGCTTCCTCCGCTCTTTTGCCCTATTATACAGGGTTTTATCGCCGTTTTCAAGTGTTCGGCAGGTTTCTGTTCCGTCTTTTTAGGGGCGTTTGTTCGTATCCCGGAGGATGCGCCGACAATTGTGTTTTTTTCGCACGTTTTGTACCGGGCGAGGTTGCTTCATTGGGCGGGATTGTGATATAATAGCGTGGAACTATCACGGAGACAAAGGACAAAACGAATATGAATCAGAAAATCATCTTCCTCGACCTGGACGGCACCCTGCTCAACGACCGGAAGGAAATCACCCCCGGCAACCGCGCCGCCATTGACCGCGCCCTGGCCGCAGGGCATAAGGTGGTCATCGCCACGGGGCGGCCCCTGGTCAGCGCCATTCAGCAGGCGGAGAAGCTGTCTATGACGGCGCCGGGCTGCTACCTGATTGCCTACAACGGCGGTGTCCTCTACGACATGGGGCGGCGGGAGATCCTCTTTCAGGAGACCATCTCCCTGGACCTGGTGCGACAGGTCTTTGCCGAGGCCAACCGGCGGGGGCTGCACATCCAGACCTACAATGACCGGGATGTGCTGATAGAACCCCGCTGCGACGGCTACGCCGTGCGCCGCTACTGCGACCTGATCCACATGGAGTACCAGGTCATCCCCAGCGTGGAGGCGGTGACGGAGGAGCCGGTGAAAATGCTGCTCATCGACCTGGAGGACCGCGCCCCGCTGGAAGCCTTCCGGGACTGGGTCATCGACTGGTCCGACGGCGTGCTGGACTCCTTTTTCTCCTCTCCCTACTATCTGGAGATCGTCCGCAAGGGGCTGAACAAGGGCAACGCCATCCGGCAGATGTGCGCCCTGCTGGACATCCCCATCGAAAACTCTTGCGCCGTGGGCGACGCGGACAACGACCTGCCCATGCTGCGGGCCGCCCATGTGGGGGCAGCCATGGCCAACGCCACGGCGGAGGTCAAGGCCGCCGGGAACTACATCACCCAGCGGGACAACAACCACGACGGCGTGGCGGAAGTCATCGAACGCTTCCTGCTGTGACGCCGCCCCCTCAACCATTTTTTACGCGAAAGCTGGTGAACTCTCTTGGCCTCCTCTTCCAAACGCAGACCCAAACGGCGGTTTGAGCTGCCCTTCCTCTCCTGGACGAACCTGGAGCACCAGGGCCTGCGCCGCCGGTGGATGATCAACAGTCTGACCGCCGTGCTGCTGATCATGGTCATCATGGTGGTGGCGTTCGCCATGCTGTACAGCAGCTATTGCTATTCCAGTATGCGCTCCGGCCTGGAGAACAAGGCCAAGTCCGCCAGCGACTTTTTCTCCAGCTATGCCACCGACGAGACCACCTACCTGAGCATGGCCAACTACTACATCAGCGACTTTGACGACCGGGATACGCTGGAGCTGCAATTCATTAACACCCGCGGGCAGATCATCCTGTCCTCCTACGGCCTGACCGTGGGCGGCACCCCTGGCACCAGCGACATCGACAGCGCCATCACCAACCAGACCCTCTCCTACTGGGTGGGCCGAAACCCCGACACCAACGAGCGCATTATGGCCGTCTCCTCCCCCATCATCCACAACGGAGAGGTGCGGGGGGTCATGCGGCTGGTGACAAGCCTCTCCGTGGCGGACCGGCAGATCATCGTCATGGTTTTGCTGACCATGGCGGTGGCGGCGGTCATTTTGTGCCTGGTCTACCTTGTCAACATCTATTTTATCCGCTCCATCATCGAGCCGATCTCCCGCATCACCGACACCACCCGTGCCATCGCAGAGGGCAGCTACGGCATCCAAATCGAAAAACATTACAACGATGAGATCGGTTCCCTCATCGACGCCATTAACAACATGTCCACCAAAATCAGCGAGACCGAGCGGATGAAATCGGAGTTTATTTCCTCCGTCTCCCACGAGCTGCGCACCCCCCTGACCGCCATCAACGGCTGGGGCGAGACCCTGCTCACCGGCGAGATGACCGATGAGGAGAGCGTCCGCAAGGGCCTCTCCATCATCGTCAGCGAGAGCAAACGCCTTTCCAAGATGGTGGAGGAACTGTTGGAGTTCTCCCGCATCGAGGACGGGCGGTTCACCCTGAACGTGGAGCCGGTGGACATCCAGGCGGAGTTCGAGGACGCGGTGTTCACCTACCGCCAGTTTTACCGAAAGCAAAACATCCGGCTGGAGTACACAGACCGGGCCGGAGAGCTGGACCCCATCCCCGGCGACCCGGAGCGGCTGCGCCAGGTGTTTTCCAACGTGCTGGACAACGCCGCCAAGCACGGCGGCGAGAACCAGCTCATCCAAACCGACCTGTCCGTTGACCCGGAGGAGGAGATGGTGGTCATCCGCATCCGGGACCACGGCCCCGGCGTGCCGGAAAAGGACCTGCCCCACGTCAAGGAGATGTTCTACAAAGGCTCCTCCAAGGTCCGGGGCAATGGCATCGGCCTGGCCGTCTGCGACGAGATCATCACCCACCTGGGCGGTGCGCTGGACATCTCCAATGCGCCTGGCGGCGGCTGTATGGTGGAGATTCGGCTGCCCATGACATTGCCGGTGGCGCAGTGAGTTTGACACATTGGTTATCCCCTTTGTTCAGTCATATGCCAGAAACCCCTCCTCCACCGCCTAAAGGCGGCGGCCCTCCTCCGCCGTCAAGCGGCACTTCCGCTTCGCTCCCTGCCCTTTCAGGGGAGGCAAGGGGGATAGTGCTTGTCGCTTGGTACCGGTTTTGTTCGACAGATACATAATTTTTAGTAAAAATCGTTATTTCTAACCACTAGCCACTGAAAAAGGCTGATTTAAGGTGTCAACTAGATTTACCAATTCCCTCTTGCATATAGAACGAATGTTTGATATACTATCTCATTGGTAAGGAGCGCTTCCAACCATGCAAAAGCAAAGCAATTCCCCTTCCGACAGCAGCTTCCGCACCTCCATCGGCGGGCAGGCCCTCATCGAGGGCATCCTCATGCGCGGCCCCCACAAGCAGGCCATCGTCGTCCGCCGCCCGGACGGAGAAATGGAGGTCAAAGAGGAACCTCTCAAACTCATCAAAGACCGACACCCCATTTTGGGGGTCCCCTTCATCCGCGGCACCGTGAACTTTCTGGACTCTATGGTCAAGGGCGTCCAGGCGCTGATGTTCTCCGCCGAGTTCTACCCGGAGGAAGAGGAAGAAGAACCCTCCAAGTTCGAACTCTGGCTGGAGAAGCACCTGGGCACCGACGCCTTCAACCAGGCCATCATCTACCTGGCGGTGGTGCTGGGCGTGGGCTTCTCCGTGGTGCTGTTCATCCTGCTGCCGGCCCTGGTGTTCGGTCTGCTGCAAAACGTCATCCCCAGCTTTTTCATCCGCAACCTGCTGGAGGGGGCCACCCGTATCGTCATCTTTTTCATTTATCTCATTCTCTGCTCCAAACAGCAGGACATGAAGCGGGTGTTCGCCTACCACGGCGCGGAACACAAGACCATCTTCTGTTATGAGCGGCGACTGCCCCTGACGGTGGAGAACGTGCGGGATATGCCCCGGCACCATCCCCGCTGCGGCACCAGCTTCCTGTTTGTGGTCATGGTCATCGCCATTCTGATTTTCTCGGTGGTACAGGTGGAGAACGTGGTGCTCCAACTGGTCATCAAATTGCTGCTGCTGCCGGTGGTGGTGGGCATCACCTACGAGATCAACCGCTGGATGGGCCGACACGACAACCTGCTCTCCCGCGTTTGCACCGCGCCGGGGCTTTGGATGCAGAATTTCACCACCAACGAGCCGGACGACAGCATGATCGAGTGCGCCATTGAAGCGCTGAAACGGGTCATCCCGGAAGAGGACGGCGCGGACGCCTGGTAAGAGCAGGAGAGGAGGGGACGCTATGGCAAAAATCTACAACACCATCTATATGGACATCCGCCAGCGGCTGCGCAAAGCCGGGGTGGAGGAGGCCCAGTTGGAGGCGCGGGAACTGATTTGCTGTGCCACTGGCAAGAGCCGGGAGGAGTTTTACCGCTGTATGCAGCTCTACGCCACCACGGAGACCGAGGCGGCCATTGAGGTTCTGGTCCGGCGGCGGCTGTCCGGCGAACCCCTGGCCTACATCCTGGGCCACTGGGACTTCTATGGCCTGGACCTGCTGGTGAACAGCAGCGTTCTCATCCCCCGGCCTGACACGGAGCGGGTGGCGGAGCGGGCCATCGAAATTGCCAGAGGCTCCGGCGAACACGCCAGAGTGTTGGACCTCTGCTGCGGCACCGGCTGCATTGGGCTGGCGGTGGCCAAACACGCCCCCAACTGCCGGGTAGTGCTGGCCGACCTCTCCGAAGAGGCCCTGGCCGTGGCCCGGAAGAATATGGTGCGCACCGGCCTCAGCGGGCAGATCACCACCTTCCGCGCCGACGCGTTGGAGCGTCCCCCGGAGCTGATTTGGGATTTCAACCTGATCGTCTGCAACCCCCCTTACGTCCGCTCCGGCGACATGGCCGGGCTGGACCCCTCTGTTCGGGACTTTGAACCCGCCCTGGCCCTGGACGGTGGCCCTGACGGGCTGGAATTTTACCGCCGGGTGGCGGCGAATTGGCGCAAGGCCATGCGCTCCACCTGCATCCTGCTCTTTGAGGTGGGGGACGACCAGGCCGACGACGTGGAACACGTCCTGGCCGTCAATGGCTACCGCAACCTCCGCCGCCACAAGGACGCCTTCGGCCACTGGCGGACGGTCGAGGGGTCGGTCATGTGAGCAAAACCCCTCCGCCGTCAAGCGGCACTTCCGGGGCTTTGCCCCTCCCTGCGCCACCGCCTAAAGGCGGCGGTCCTCCTCCGCCGTCAAGCGGCACTTCCGGGGCTTTGCCCCTCCCTGCCCTTTCAGGGGAGGCAAGAGGGAGAGTGCTTGTTTTTGGCAACTTCTTTCTCAACAAGCACAGTTCTTTACAAATGGTTGTTTCCAACTGCCACTCATAAACTCTTGTGACGCAAGGAGGTCAAAATGGTACGCTGCACCAGTGAGCGCGGCCCGGAGGAACAGGCTCTGTTGCAGGAGCTGGCCCTCCAGGAGGTTTTTGCCGCCCGTCAAAAATCCCGGCGCAAGGGTTCCTCTGTCCTGCGCTGGGTTCTCCCCGTCCTCTGCGCTGTGGTTGCCGGGTTCTGTGTTTGGTATGGGCAGCGGATGCGCAGTTTTGGCCGTACCCAGATGTCCAATGCCTTTTTTGCCTTTTGCGCAGTCTATGTGGTGCTGGCGGTCTGGGCGCTGCCCCCTGTGCGGGACGCTCTGACCAAAGCGGGCACTCGCATTGCCCTGCGGCGGCAGCTTCGGAGCAGCCCCATGGCGTACGACGGCCCCATCGAGTACCGCTTTGACGCGGCGGGGGTGGAAACCGTCTCCGCCCACAGCCAGACGACCAACGACTGGAGCGTTTACCGCTGCTGGGGGGAGCAGGGGCATTATCTTTACCTGCGGATGCCCACCGGCGGAGTGTCGGTGTTGGTGGACCGGGCGCGGCTCTCCCCGGAGGAAGAGGCGGAGTTGCTGGGGCTGCTGGCGGCGCTGCCGAAGGAAGAAATGTGACTGGTTAGCTCCATCAGCTTGCTCTGGATTGTTCCCTCACGCCTGTAGGGGCGGCCCTTGGCCGCCCGCAGGAACCGCCTGCTTATCTTGGGCGGCCAAGGGCCGCCCCTACACATAAAACAGCAAAAGAAAAATCAAAGTTTTATTCTATACACCGGTTCAGGAAAGGTAGAACACTTATGGCTGCAAAGAAATCCTCCAATTCCTCAGTGAAGGTCGTCCCGCCCTCTGACAAGAGCAAGGCGCTGGAGACCGCCATCTCCCAAATCGAGCGGGCTTACGGCAAAGGCTCCATCATGCGCATGGGGGACAACGCCTCCATCCAGGTGGAGGCCATTCCCACAGGCTCCCTGGGGCTGGACCTGGCTCTGGGCATCGGCGGCGTCCCCCGCGGGCGCATCGTGGAAATCTACGGGCCGGAGTCCTCCGGTAAGACCACTTTGGCCCTGCACATCGTGGCCCAGGCCCAGAAGCTGGGCGGCGAGGTGGCCTATATCGACGCGGAACACGCCATGGACCCCAGCTATGCCCGCGCCCTGGGCGTGGACATCGACTCCATGCTCATCTCCCAGCCGGACACCGGCGAGCAGGGGCTCGAAATCTGCGAGCAGTTGGTGCGCTCCGGCGCGCTGGACGTGGTAGTCGTGGACTCCGTGGCGGCGTTGGTGCCCCGCGCTGAAATCGAGGGCGAGATGGGCGACAGCTTCGTGGGCCTCCAGGCCCGGCTGATGAGCCAGGCCCTGCGGAAGCTGGCCGGCTGCATCTCCAAGACCAACTGCGTGGTCATCTTCATCAACCAGCTCCGGGAAAAAATCGGCGTCATGTATGGCAACCCGGAGACCACTACCGGCGGCCGGGCGCTGAAATTCTACGCCTCCGTCCGCATCGACATCCGCCGTATCCAGTCCCTGAAGGTGGGCGGCGAGGTCGTCGGCAACCACACCCGCGCCAAGGTGGTCAAAAACAAAGTCGCGCCCCCCTTCCGGGAGGCGGAGTTCGACATCATGTACGGCGAGGGCATCTCCCAGATGGGCGAGCTGGTGGACCTGGGCGTGCAGTTGGGACTGGTGGAGAAGTCCGGCAGTTGGTTCTCCATGGGGGAGACCCGTTTGGGCCAGGGCCGGGACAGCGCCAAGCTCTACTTCCAAGAGCACCCGGACGAGGCCGCCAAGCTGGACGCGGCCATTCGCGCCAATTCCTACAAGCTGCTCAGCCGTCAGGGGCTGGCTGCCGCCAGAGCCGCAGGCCGCGCCCCCGTGGAGGAGACAGCGGCAGCTCCCGCCGAGCCTGCGCCTGCTCCCGCCCCCAGGGACATGGACGACTTCGACAAGCTGATGAACGGGCTGGACATCTCCGCCGAGGACTTTGAGGGCTGATGCCTAGAATCATACGGCTGGAAGCCTCCAAGCACGTCAGGGGTCGGGTGCTGGTCTTTTTCCAGGACAGAGAACTGGTCAAACTCACCGAGGACGAGGTGCTGCTCCGGGGCCTTTTTGCCGGGCAGGAGCTTTCCGAAGAGGAATACGCCGCCCTGGTGCAGGATGGCAGGCTGTCCTCTGCTAAAACTGCCGCCGCCCGGCTCTGCTCCAGCAAGCTGCTCTCCCGGGGGGAGCTGCTGCAAAAGCTCCGGGACAAGGGGGAGGACCCCGCCTGTGCGCAGCAGGCGGCGGACTGGCTGGAAGAGCTGGGGGTGCTGGACGACAGCCGCTATGCCGCCTCCGTCGCCCGGCATTACGCCGCCCGGGGCTACGGGCGCAAAAAGCTGGAGCAGGAGTTTTTTCGCCGGAAAATCCCCCGTGAACTCTGGCCCCAGGCCCTGGAGGAGCTGCCCGACAGCGCCGGGACCATCGACCGTTTGATTGCCCAGCGGCTCGCTGACCCTTCCGACCCCAAAGAGGTAAACCGGGTGCAGAACTTCCTGCTCCGCCGGGGGTTTTCCTGGGGAGAGGTCAGAGAGGGGCTGGAGCGGTATCTGGCGGAACAGGGGTAAGACCCCTGTGTTAAGAATAAATCTTGCTTGTCTGGTATCTGACCACCCCTCTTGCCTCCCCTGAAAGGGCAGGGAGGGGCAAAGCCCCGGAAGTGCCGCTTGACGGCGGAGGAGGGCCGCCGCCTTTAGGCGGTGGCGGATGGGTTTCCCGCTGGAATCACTGACAACGTTGATTCACACGAATCCCCAAATCAATTTCCATCCCAAAAGAGGAATCCACATGAACCACTACAAAATCGCCTTCATCTCCCTGGGCTGCGACAAAAACCGGGTGAACCTGGAACAGATGATGAGCCTGGTGCAGGACGCGGGCCACACAATCGTCTCCCAGCCGGAGGGGGCGGACGTCTGCGTCATCAACACCTGCGGCTTCATCGACGCCGCCAAGGAGGAGGGCATTGCCAACATTTTGGCTATGGCCCACCTGAAAGAAGAAGGTTCCCTGACCAAAATTCTGGTCACCGGCTGCCTGAGCCAGCGCTATCGGGAGGAAATCAAGGAATCCCTCCCGGAGGTGGACGGTATCCTCGGCACCGGCAGCTACACCGACATCGTCGCCGCCATCGAGGACGTAATGGGGGAGCGCTTTCCCGAATACTACGGGGACATCAACCACACCGACGACGAGGGCCTGCGGGTGCTGACCACCGAGCCGTATTTCGCCTATCTCAAGGTGGCGGAGGGCTGCAACAACAACTGCGCCTTCTGCGCCATCCCCCGCATCCGGGGCCGCTACCGCAGCCGCCCCATGGAAAACCTGCTGGCGGAGGCCCGGTATCTCTCCGAGCAGGGGGTGCAGGAGCTGATTTTGATCGCGCAGGACGTGACCCGCTACGGCACCGACCTGTACCACACCCACAAGCTGCCCGACCTGCTGCGGGAGCTGTGCAAACTGGACTTCCACTGGATACGGCTCCACTACCTCTACCCCAACGACCTGACCGACGAAATGCTGGAGGTCATCGCCACGGAGCCGAAAATCGTCCACTATTTGGACATCCCCCTCCAGCACTGCAACGACGAGCTGCTCTCCGTTATGCACCGGCGGGGCACCAAGGCGGAAATCATCAACTTGCTGGATAAAATTCGACAAAAAATACCGGATGTAGTCTTTCGGACCTCCCTCATCACCGGTCTCCCCGGCGAGGACGAGGAAAAATTCGACGAGCTGTGTGACTTCCTCCGTGAGCAGAAGTTGGTGCGGGCGGGAGTGTTCCAGTTCTCCCCGGAGGAGGGGACTCGCGCCGCCACCATGCCAAATCAGGTGGAGCCGGAGGTGGCCGCCCGGCGGCTGGAGCTGCTGGTGGACCTCCAGAGCGACGTGATGGACGAATACAACGAATCCCGCCTGGGCGAGACGGTAGAGGTGCTGGTGGAGGGCTTCGATGAGGAAATGGGCTGCTGGCGGGGCCGCACCTACGCCGACGCCCCGGACATCGACGGCCACGTCTACTTCACCGCCGCGGGAGAAATTCCCGCCGGCAGCTTCGTCCCCGTCCTGTTGACGGACACGGTGGATGGTGATATGATGGGGGAAATCCAAGACGACGCTGAGGAGTAAGCCCCAAGTGCTGCCGCCCCACCCTTTCCCCGCGCAATGCCGGAACCGTTCTTTAGGAGAGTTGAAATATGAACACTGCTAACAAAATCACAATGGTTCGGGTCGTTCTGATCCCTGTTTTTCTCGTCGTCCTCTATTTGGACTTTCCCTATCACATCTGGGTGGGGCTGGCCGTCTTTCTCATCGCCAGCCTCAGCGACTTTCTGGACGGCTATATCGCCCGCTCCCGGAACATGATCACCGACTTCGGCAAGTTCATGGACCCCATCGCGGACAAGATGCTGGTCACCTCCGCCATGTGTATGTTCGTGGCCTGGGGCCGGATGGAGGCGTGGATGCTGCTGGTGGTGCTGACGCGGGAGTTCGCCGTCTCCGCCATGCGGCTGGTGGCGGCCAGCGAGGGCAAGGTCATTGCCGCCGCCTGGTCCGGCAAGGTGAAAACCGCCTCCACCATGGTCTGCATCATCCTGATGCTGGCGGTGTCCATCCCCGTGCTGGATACCCTTTGCTGCTGGGTCATCGTGGTGACCACGGTATATTCCGGCGTGGAATACTTCGTCAAGAACAAGGATGTCATCAATTGGGCGGATATGTGACGCCGTGAAGGTGCTGAAAAAGGGGCTGCTGGCCCTGTTGGGAGTGGTTTTCGCGGGAGCGGTCCTCTTGTTCGTGGTGTTCCCCCTGGCCGCGCCCTATCAATACCACAATGTCTGCTATAAAATCTCCAACCTGACCATGCTTCGCATCCCCAGCCTGTGGAGCCGGGGCGTGGCTCTCTCTGGGGAGGAAGTCGCCCAGGCGTCGGAGGACATCGCCGCGTGGCTGGCCACAGAGGGGCTGGACACCTCTGTGGACCCTGATTATCCTGACGTGACCATGACCGCACTCCAGGGCCGCTGGATGTGGAAAAATCTCGGCGGGGATTCGGAGGAGCTGTATTTCAACGGCAACCAGTGTACCGTCACCATCTCCTATCTGGACATGGAGGAGGAGACCTACGACTGCGCCATTCTAAACCGCTCGGCGGCGGGGCTTTGTCCCAAGCTGGTAATTTTCAACTACCCCGGCGAGACCGCCGGGCTGACCTACTACATCACCGAGGTCAGCGACGACACCTTTTACTGCGCCGCCCAGGAGATGTTGTTCTACCGGGTGGAGTAGCGACAAAAAATGCAAACTGCCCCCTTGCGTTTGCCGAACGAATATGGTATGATGTAAAGGAATAAGGGAGTAGTCGGCACAGCTATGGCAAGTGTGCGCCGGGGTCAACAGCCTGGAAGAGATTCCTGGCCCCGGCTGAAATGACGAGACTTATCTGCATGAGGAGCAGATAGGTCTCGCCTTTTTTTATTCTGACTATCCCGGCGCAAAAAAATGCGGCGCGTTATGCCGCGCCGCAGAGGAGAAATGAGGAAACGCTGCGCAATCGACCTTGCCGAACGGTACGGAGTTTCCTCAACAAATGAGGAGGAGAACAACATGGGATTGTGGGAATTGTTTGTCATTGCGGTGGGCCTGTCCATGGACGCTTTCGCGGTGGCGGTGTGCAAGGGCCTTTCTGTGGAGAAAGTGCGGCCCAGGCATCTGCTGTGCGTGGGGCTGTGGTTCGGCGGCTTTCAGGCGCTGATGCCCCTCATCGGCTACCTGCTGGGCAGCGGCTTCCAGAGCCTGGTGGAGCATGTGGACCACTGGATCGCCTTTGTGCTGCTGGCGCTGATCGGCGGCAACATGGTCCGAGAGTCCCGGGGTGAGGCGGAGGAAGTGGACGCCTCCTTCGCGGTCGGGGCGATGCTGGCCCTGGCGGTGGCCACCAGCATCGACGCGCTGGCCGTGGGCGTAACTTTTGCCTTTTTGCAGGTGGACATCCTCCCGGCGGTGTGCTTCATCGGCTGTATCACCTTCGTGCTGTCCTGTGTGGGCTTGCAGGTGGGCAACGTGTTCGGCGCCCGGTACAAGTCGCGTGCGGAGTTGGTCGGGGGGCTGGTGCTGATTCTGATGGGCGTCAAGATTTTGCTGGAGCATTTGGGGGTCATCGGGTTTTAAGCCGCACTCACTCCAAATACGTCATGGGGTCCACCGCCTCCCCGTCCTGTTCCACGGCGAAGTGGAGCCACGCGGTCTCGTTGCGCTCGCCGGAGGCGGTCTCCCCCACTGTGCCGATGACATCACCGGCGGAAACGGTGTCCCCGGCGGTGACGGCCACGTCCTCCGCCAGGTTGCCGTATAAGGTGGTCAGGCCGCTGCCGCAGTCCACCGTCACCGTCCGGCCCAGCAGCACGTCGTCCTGGACGGAGATAACCGTGCCGGAGCAGGCGGCCACCACCTCCTGCCCCACCTCAGCGGAGAGGTCTACCCCGCTGTGGGTGCGCCAGTCGCCCAGGGCTTCGTTATAGGTCAGGGTGTCGCTGGAAAAGGCGGCCACCACCGCCCCCTCCAGGGGCCAGACCCACTCTGAGACCTCGGCGGCGGTCTCCGTCACTGGCTCCAGGGTCTCGGCAGATTCTTCTGTCACGGCAGCTTCCGCCGCAGTTTCGGCGGTTTCGGTGTTCGCCGTTTCCTCTGCGTCAGAGGCGGCTGGGGCGTCGCTGGGAGCGTCCTCCTCGGTGATGTCCTCGGTGTCCGCCGGGTCGGTGGAACTGTCCGCGTCACCGGCAGTTTCCTCGGATTCCTCCGGCTCCAGGGTGACGGTCTCCACCGCGCTGGCTTCCTCCGCCATCTCGCTTGCCAGGGTCGCCCCCTGCCACAAATACCAGCAGGACACGCCGATGGCGGCCAGGCACAGGGCCAGGGCGATGTAGAAGCCCCTGCCGTTGAGGAAATTGGTCAGCTTTTGGGTAAAAGAATGTTTTTTCATGGTCAAATTACCTCCATGCAGGAAGGATAACCCGATTTTTCCAGAATTATACCCAAAAGCCCGAAAAGCTGCGTTCCCGTTTACGAGGCGTACCGCTCCTGCTGATTCAGCCAATCCTCCTCCTCCCGCAGCTCCGCCCAGGCTTCGCTGACGGTGTCGGCGGAGAAGAGGAACTGACCGGACAAATCATAGACTTCCACATGGCCGCGAACATTGCGCATTTCAACTGACATAACGGAACCTCCTTATCGTGTGAAAACGGTTGGTTTTTTGATAAGGATAGTATACCAAAGTCAAAGTCCCGAAAACCGGACTATGCGGCCGGTTTGCAAAAAATTTTTGAGAAAAAACAACAGGAACGGCGGCTCCCTTCCACGGGGAACCGCCGCCGTTTTGTTGTTGCGCAACGTTTATAAATCCTGAATCCGCATTTTGTCCATCTGGTTCTGCCTGCGGTACTTTCTCCGGCAGACGTAGTAAATGAGCAGCAGCAGAGCGATGGGCAGAACCAGCGCCAAAGCCACAAAAATATGGGAAAACAGAAGCGGAAGAAATACCGAAACCACGGCCTTTAGAGTGGGCGCGCCGGTAGCGTACAGCGTCCCGACAACGAACCCCACCAGGTACAGCACCGGCAGAATCAGGCCGGGGATTCGGCTCTCCATCCGGGAGAGAAAAATTTGCAGGACGATGGCCCCAATGGGCAGCACCAGGAAAAAGACGAGCAGTATCGTAACGCTGGCAGCACTGATAGCCATATGGATTCCTCCTTTACAGTTGGGTCTTTACCTCGCTTGACCGGGGGATTTCGATTTTTTGTACTCGTTGATGAGCAGTTTGGCCGTGTCGAAGTCCAGCTTCTCGTTGACGGCCAGCCGCTTGACCAGGGCGATGTAGGGGTCCTTTTCGCCGCTCTCCCCCAGCTCGATTTTCTGAATGAGCCGGTCCAGCCGCAGCCGGACGGTGGGGTAGGAGACGCCGTACTCGGCGGCGACCTTTTTCAGCGAGCCGGAGGCCAGCACGAAGCGCCGGACAAAGGCCAAATCTTCCTCGTCCAGATTTACCATCCATTCCGGCAGAAATTCAATGGCCATGGACAGCCCTCCTTTCATTAAATTTAGTATATACTTTAATATTATTAAAGTCAATAGCAAAGAATGATTTTATAAAATTTATTTTCCCGTCTTGCCAGAGGCGGCACGGGCGACAGTGAAGAGGACGCCAAGCCAAAATCGGACAGTGACTCCTGACCCTAATTCCATCCCATCCAAATCCGGCAATCCGTTCTTCGATGGGTGGGTTGCTTTTTTAAGAGCCTGTAGCACGGTTCATGTGGCATTGCCGGAAATTTCAATATGGCCTGGGTCAGAAGCGACATGTCCAACGAAACATAGCCTTGCGTTATAGCCGGATATTTTATTTAACCATTGGACAGTTTTTGCATGAGATAGTACGATGACAGTGCCATTTGAAGCGTTTTTGCGCCGCCGGGGCCGCATGTTCGACCAAAATCCGAGATTTTGGTCGAGAGTCTGTCGTTTTTCGACAGGCTCAACGAACAGAGTGAAATGCGTGGTTCATCCTGTATTTTACGACACTTGTCTGATTTTGTCCATTGATGAACGTCTCACAGGAGGGTAAAATATAAATCGTGCGATACATGTCGCACGATAAATACGTCAGCCAGGGAGATGCACCTGGATGGAACAGGCAGAGGGAACACAGCCATGATGGAACACGACAAGCAATCAGAAAGCGGTGTCAACGTCCTGTACTGTGGGGACAGAAACATCGAGGACGGCCTGATCCTGTCTGTCTTGTCGCTGCTCAGACACACGGCGGAGCCGCTGCATATCTTTGTGATGACGATGAATCTGACCTTGGGGGAGCGTCAGATTTTACCTGTCACCCAGGGGACCATTCAATATCTGGATGGCTATGTCAAACAGAAAAATAAGGATAACTCCATCACACGCATTGATGCAACCAGTCTGTTCCAGGCGGAGCCGCCCACGGCCAACCTGGGCACCCGCTTCACTCCCTGCTGTATGCTGCGGCTGTATGCCGACCAGGTGCCAGAGCTGCCGGAGCGCATCCTGTATTTGGACAACGACGTGCTGTGCCGGGGGGATTACAGCGCCTTTTACCACCAGGACATGGAGGGGTGTGAGCTGGCCGGCGTGCTGGACTATTATGGGAAGTGGTTCTTCCGAAACCGCTTGTTCCACATGGATTACCTCAACTCCGGGGTGCTGCTGCTGAACCTGAGACACATCCGGGAGACCGGCCTGTTCGCCCGGTGCAGGGCCATGTGCCGTGATAAACAAATGTTCATGCCGGATCAGTCCGCTATCAACAAGCTGGCCCAGTCCAAAAAGCACTGGGGCCGGGCCTACAACGAGCAGCGGAAGCTGCATCAAAACACCGTTTTTCAACATTTCACCACCAGCTTTCGCTTTTTCCCCTGGATACACACCCTGACGGTGAAGCCCTGGCAGATCGAGCAGGTGCACCAAAAGCTGAAGCTGCATGAATATGATGACATTTTTCAGGAGTATACTGATGTCACCACGACAATGAAAGGATACTTGCTATGAAGCAGGATGAAATTCCAATCTTTTTCACCGTAGACGAGAGCTATGCCCCCTATCTGGACTGTGCAATTCGCTCCATGCAGGGAGGCACGGAGCGCCGCAAGGAGAAGCGCAGCTTCGGAAGTGCTGCCCGACAGCAGAAGTACCCCTTGAGGGTAATGGAAAATGCGTCCAAATCCCACACGTATCAAATCATCGTCCTCCATGAGGACTTGACCGAGGAAAGTCAGGAAAAGCTCTCCGCCGGTGTAAAGCCTCCCTTCCAGATACGCTTTCTTGAGATGCAGGGAGCGAAGCGGAAGTACCGCTTGACGGTAAAAGACAAACTGGCAGGTATCACAGACCGAGCCGAGAATAGATTGCGGTGCGATTACTTTACACTAACAATCTATTTTCGGCTCTTTATTGCCGATTTGTTCCCCGAATACGACAAGGGCATCTATCTGGACAGCGATATTGTGGTGCCGGGCGACATCTCCCAGCTCTTCCAGACCGAGCTGGGGGACAACCTCATCGCCGCCTGCGCTGACCGCTCCATCACGCCAGTGCCCGAACTGGTGGAGTATGTGGAGAATGCCGTGGGCGTTCCCATCGACCAGTATATCAACTCTGGCGTTCTGGTGATGAATCTGAAAAAAATGCGGGAGGTGGACTTCTCCGGGCATTTCCTCCACCTGCTCCAAACCTATCACTTTGACTGCCTCGCGCCCGATCAGGACTACTTCAACGCCATGTGCAACGGGAAAATCGTCTACCTGGACGAGAGCTGGGACGCCATGCCGCCGGAGGGCGGCGGAACGGGTGCGATATTGGAGCATCCCAACCTGATCCACTACAACCTGTTTCAGAAGCCCTGGTGCTATGACAATATCCCGTATGCGGACTACTTCTGGCGCTATGCAGAGGGTTCTCCCTTCTATGAGGACATCGTGCGGCACAAGGAGACTTATTCTGAGGAGCAGAAGCTGTCTGACCGCACCTGTCTGGGCAACATGGTGCGCAAGGGGCCGGAAGTGTGCAAACAGCCCATCACCTTCCGCAAAATGCAGGAAAAGGGAGAGAGGATTCGCGTATGTTGATCGGAGGCAACAAAGAGCAGGTAGTGGCCAATATGCGCGCCGCCGCGGAGCGCGGTGACCTGAACTGCAAAGTAGAGGTGGATGACCCTGATTTGTCCAAAGAGGAACAGGACGCCATCACCCAGCATTTTCTGGACAACTATAAGACCTTTGGCTATCGGTTCTGCAACGTCTGCGCCAGAGCGCTGACGGACACCGTTACCAAATACCTGAACCGAAGCACCAAAATCGAGGGGCTGGAAAACCTGGCCGGGGTTCACGGCGGCGTCATCGTGACCAGCAACCACTTCAGTCCGCTGGACAATACAGCGGTGCGCAGCGCCATCAACAAGGCGGGCTGGCGGCGGCTTTTCATGGTCAGCCAGGAGACGAACCTGGCCATGAAGGGGTGGATCGGCTTTCTGATGAATCACGAGGACATCATTCCTCTGGCCAACAACACCACCTATCTCCGCAAGCACTTTGCCCCCATGCTCCACGAGCGGCTGGCACAGGGGCACGCTGTTCTGATTTATCCGGAGCAGGAGATGTGGTTCCACTACCGGAAGCCCCGGCCACCCAAGCGGGGCGCCTACTACTATGCCGCCGTCAACCGTGTTCCCGTGGTCTCCTGCTTTGTGGAGATCCGGGACTTACCGGGGCAGGAGAACGACCAGTTTCACAAGACCCGGTATGTCATGCACATTCTCCCGCCCATCTACCCCGACCCGGCCAAAAGTGACCGGGAGAACAGCGAGGAAATGATGGCGCAGGACTACCGCCAGAAGGTGGCCGCCTATGAACAGTCCTACGGAAAAAAGCTGACCTATGACTTTGACGAGAGCGACATCGCCGGCTGGATTTCACGGTCTCAAAGGGGCGAATAGCCCGCACAGAAAGGAAGGATCGTTGTGGAAGAGACAGTCAAAACCCTTCGCCTTGGTATCGACGTGGGTTCCACAACCGTCAAAGTGGTTGTCACCGACCCGGAAACCGGGAAAATGCTCCACGCACGCTATGTTCGGCACAACGCCAGGCAGCAGGAAACAGTAGAAAGTCTGCTTCGGGAGGCGGCGGGGCTTTTCCCTGCGGCGCAGTTCCGGGCGGCGGTCTGCGGCTCCGGCGGCAGGCCGATTGCGCAAAAGCTGGGTGTCCCGTACATACAGGAAGTGGTGGCCAACTCCGCCGCCGTCCGGGCGCTGTACCCCAATGTAAAAACCGCCGTGGAGCTGGGCGGACAGGACGCAAAGGTCGTGTTTTTCTACTACGACGAGCAAAAGGGCCAGCTCCAAACCTCGGATATGCGGATGAACGGCAGTTGTGCCGGTGGCACCGGCGCATTCATTGACGAGGTGGCGGCGTTGCTGAACGTGGAGCCGGAGCAGTTTGAAGTTCTGGCGGAGCAGGGCCGCACGGTTTACGACATCTCCGGCAGGTGTGGCGTGTTCGCCAAGACGGACATTCAGCCGCTGCTCCTCTCTGGAGCCAGGAAGGAGGACATCGCCCTGTCCACCTTCCACGCCATCGTGAAGCAGACCATCGGCGGACTGGCCCAGGGGTTGGAGCTGACAGCTCCTATCATTTTTGAAGGTGGTCCGCTGACCTTTCATCCCACTTTGATGCGGGTGTTTGTGGAGCGGCTGCATCTGTCGGAAAATGACGTTGTCCGCCCGGAGCATCCGGAGACCATCGTGGCCTACGGCACAGCCATCGCCATCGACCAGCTTTTCCCCAACGAGGGGGACACAGCCACCCTGGGGGAGCTGTTGGAACGGCTGGCGCAGTCAGAGGAAACCTCCAGCGCAGACGAGGACGTGCAGAAGCCCTTTTTCCCCTCTTGGGAGGCACAGCAGACCTTTCAGGCGCGGCATGACTGGGAGTTGAAAGACCTGTGTCAGCCAATGCCGGTGAACGGGGAGCTGCGGGTCTGGCTGGGCATCGACTCCGGCAGCACTACCTCCAAGTTTGTCCTGCTGGACGAGGAGGAGCGGGTCATTGACCGGTTCTACGCAAACAACAAAGGGGAGCCTTTGCTGGTGGTGCGGGACGGGCTGAACGCCCTCAAGCGGAAGTATGACGCACAGGGCACCAAGCTGACGGTTCTGGGCCTGGGCACCACCGGCTACGGTGAACAGCTATTGGCCCAGGCATTTGGCGCGGACTACCACACCGTTGAGACTGTGGCCCACGCGATGGGCTGCACCCAGTACTACCCGGAGGCCACCTTCCTGTTGGACATCGGCGGCCAGGACATGAAGGCCATCTGGCTGGAGGACGGCATCATCACCAACATCATGCTGAACGAAGCCTGTTCCTCCGGGTGCGGCTCCTTTCTGGAAAATTTCGCGGTGAACCTGAATCTCCCCGTGGAGAAAATCGCAGAGGCGGCGTTCCGGTCAGAAGCCCCGGCCCATCTGGGCAGCCGCTGCACCGTGTTTATGAACAGCACCATCATCAACGAGCAGCGGCGGGGCAAAGGCCCGGATGACATTATGGCGGGGCTGTGCCGTTCCATCATTGAGAACGTGTTCACCAAGGTGGTGCGCATCTCCAACACCGCCCAGTTGGGAGACTGCATTGTGGTGCAGGGCGGCACCTTCCGCAACCGGGCGGTGCTGCGGGCGCTGGAGGAATATCTGGGCGCGGAGGTGAAGCTGGCTCCCTACCCAGGCGAGATGGGGGCCATCGGCGCAGCCCTGGCGGTGAAGCGGCAGGTGGCGGAATCCGGCTATGGTCACGGCAGCTCGTCCTCCTTCATCGGCTTTGACGCGGTGGAACGCTTCAACTACGAGACGCAGACCGGCGTTCCCTGTCTGGGCTGCGGTAACCGGTGCAATCGCACCATCGTTCGCTTCTCCACCGGAAAACAGTGGATCTCCGGCAACCGGTGCGAGAAGGGAGCGGCGGAGGCGCAGGACAGCTCCGCGCCGGAGAAACCGGCAAAGGAAAAACCGGCAGACCTGTTTGCGGAGCGGGAAAAACTGCTGTTTCAGGACTACCCTTATCAGCAGGCCGCCCCGGATAAGGGGGAGGTCGTCGGCCTGCCCAGGGTGCTGGAGTTCTGGGACAGTATGCCCTTCTGGAGCACCTTCTTCCGGTCGCTGGGCTATCAGGTGAAATTCTCCCACAAAAGTTCCCGCAAACTGTATGAGCAGGGGCTGCAATATGTGGCCTCCGATACGGTCTGTTTCCCGGCCAAGCTGGTACACGGCCACATCATGGACTTGGCGCAGGCGGGGGTTGACTGCATCTTTTTTCCCTATGTGATGCACATGCCCCCGGAGGGGGTGGACAAGCTCAGCCCCTATGTCTGCTCCGTCCTCCAGGGCTACCCTATGGTGGTACGGAACTCCCAGGACCCGGCGCGGGGCGGGAAGGTCGTCTTTGACACCCCTGTCTTTCACTGGTTCGCGGAGAAGGACCGGAAGAAGCAGATTTGCCGCTACGCGGTGGAGACGTTGGGCGTCACCAAAGGGGAGGCGGAGTCCGCCTTCCGGGACGGCGAACAGGCGCTGTGCACCTTCCGCAATGCCCTGACCGGGCGGGGCGAGGAAGTGCTGCGCCAGGTGCATGAAAACGGCTCCTATGCGGTGGTGCTGGCAGGGCGTCCCTACCACACCGACCCCTTCATCTGCCACGACATCTTCAAGCGGTTCGAGGAGCGGGGCGTGCCGGTGCTGACCGTGGACAGCCTGCCCCATCTCAGCGAGCAGGATTTGAAAAACACCACCATTGAAATCACCAACAACTTCCACACCCGGATGCTGGAGGGCGCGATGGTGGCGGCGAAAGACCCGGCGCTGGAGTACGTGCAGATCGTCAGCTTCGGCTGCGGCCACGACGCCATTTTGTCTGACGAGATCAGCCGTATTCTTACCGAGAGCGGGGGCAAGTCCCCGCTGATCCTCAAGGTGGACGAGAGCGACGCCACCGGCTCCCTGGGAATCCGCATCCAGTCCTTCCTGGAGACCATTGAAATCAAGCGGCGGGACGCCCGACTGCGGGAGAATATGCTGCACTGGTATAAAGAGTTGCCCGAACCCAGCCCGACCAAATTCTACAAGCAGGACAAGAAAACCCGCACCATCCTGGTCCCCAATATTTCCAAAGAGGTGTCCGTCCTGCTCTCCGCCATCATGGAGAAGGAGCATTATAAGGTTCAGACGCTGCCCATCGGCGGACGGGAGCAAATCGCGCTGGGCAAGAAGTATGTCCACAACGACATCTGTTTCCCCTGCCAGATGGTGATCGGGGAGCTTATCAGCGCCTTGCAGGAGGGACACTACCGGCAGGACGAAGTGGCCGTGGCGATGGTGAAGTTCCAGTGCGACTGCCGGATGTCCCACTATGCGGGGCTGCTGCGCAAGGGCCTGGACAGAGCTGGGTTCACGGAGGTCCCCATCGTCACCACGGACATGGGCGACACAAAGGAGATGCACCCCGGCGTAGCCGTCCTTGGGGTCAGCGCGGTCTGGGAGGCAGTCTGGACGTTTCTGATGCTGGACATCCTCACCGACCTGTGCCGGAAGATACGTCCCTATGAGCTGCATCCCGGCGAGACGGACGAGGTTTATCAGGACTGCGTCGCGCAGATCGCAGAAGGCATCCGCGGCGGCGTAGGCAGCGCCCGGCGTGCTTTTGCCCACTGTATCGACCAGATGGGGCAGATCCCCTATGACCGGAGCCACCTGAAGCCAAAGGTGTTCGTCACCGGCGAGCTGCTGGTGACCTACCACCCAGGCTCCAACTTCAACATCGAGCGGTATTTGGAGGCCAACGGCATGGAGACGGCCTTTCCCAGAATCACCGACCAGCTACGAAAGGATTTCCGGGCGACGGAGTGTGAAATCAAGGACTACCACGCCAACATCCCGCCCTATCCCCAACTGGTGGAGGGCCTGTTTGACTATGTGCAAAGGCAGTTGGAGAAGGTCGCCGTCCGGCACCCGCTCTATGAATACGCCAAAAAGCCTAAGGAGCTGTATCAGGAGGTCAACGACATCATCCCGGAGACGCTGAGCTGCGGCGAGGGCTGGCTGATGGCGGCGGAAATCGCCCACAACGCCAAAGAGGGCGTCAAATCCTTCATCATTTTGCAGCCCTTTGGCTGCCTGCCCAACCATGTCTGTGGCCGGGGCGTCATCAAGCGGCTCAAGGAGGAGTATCCAGGCATCTCCATCCTGCCGCTGGATTTGGACCCGGACACCAGCTATGCCAACGTGGAGAACCGTCTGCAAATGCTCATCATGAATCATGGGGCGCAGGGAGCGTAGCGCAGGGAGAAGCGCAGCTTCGGAAGTACCCCTTGAGGGTAGAAGTGCCTCTTGAGGGTAGAGCAGGCCGCCGCCAGTTGAGGAGGGAACGTCCCTTCTGGTCCTTACACCAAGGTAAAACGAACGAGCGAGAACTTTCTACAGGGAAGTCCTCGCTCGTTTTTTGGCTCTCTTATTTGTCCATTGTCCCGTTTTCCTCCGCCGCCGGACGGTACTCCACATACACATAGGTACTCTGCTCGCTCCGCTTCTGCATACAGGCGTAAACCTGAGCCCGCAGCGCTTCCTTTTGCGCCTGGGGCGAGAGGTTGGCGTCAGCGTAAAATGGGCCGTCCAGATATACGGTAGTTCTCGGCTTTTTCGAGAACCTTCGGCGCTGGTAAGTGGTGGTCATGCAAAAGGCCGGGACCTCGTTTTTGACTACGTAGTCGAATGAGGTGGCAGGGTACGGCCTGATTTGGGTGCAGTACGGCCAGACGTGCTGTTCCGGGTAAACGACGACGCAGTTGTTTTCCCGCAGCCGCTGGCGGACCGCGCCGAGGAATTTTTTCATCTGCCGGAAGTCCGCTGGAATCGGCAGCGCGCCCATCCACGGCAGCAGCGCGCCAATGACCGGAATCCCCAGGTTGGCAGGGCTTGCAATCGTGTAGCACCGTTTGGGGGCGCATACCAGGCCGGGGACAAACACATCTCCGATGGGCTGCGTGTGGTTGCCATAGACCACTGCGCCGGTAGTGCGATAGTCCTTCATGTCAACGGCCCTGACGATTTTCAGGTGGAGGACGAGCTTCCCGTAGAGCAGCGCGAACAGGTAGCCGATGGCGTACAAAACTGGCCGGGCGAATCTGGCCCCTTTGCTCTCCCGTATCCAGACATAATCATCTGGCAAAGTGTGCTCCTGGTCGGAGCTTTCTACGAAGTCGTCCTGGAGCGTTTTGTAATATCGGATTTGTTTCTTAGACGGCATTTCTGTTTTCATCTCGGTCCTTTCCAAAGGGAGTTCAGTGATGGCGAAATTGGAAAGGCTCAAAAGCGAGTCTCCTCCTGGCTTGCTGTTCGTCTGAGTATAGTATATCACAAGCAGCGGTCATTTGGTGAACCGGAGCAGATTTTTTCATCTATATTATAATCTTCATGAGCTTCCCGTCCAATATCAGTGTGCCTGAACGGTCAGCGGCCAAAGAGTTGTGCGTACCGTTCCCTGACCGCTGCATTGCAATTGAAAATGGGAAATTCTACAGGACAGTGGAAAAGTTACCCCTGCCAAAACGCGCCCCAAAATGAAAAAACGGGGGATGTCCCTCGAAAAAAATCGGAGAAAAGCAAATTTTCCTGGGCATTCTTTGAAATTCCCCCTTTTTTCTTGGCGCAGTTTATGGTATAATGCCCCCTGTATGAATACCCCTCTCTTTCTCAAGAGGGATCAAGATAGAAAGGAACATCACTTATGGGTGTGCTTAAAACATTGTTTGGCAGCAATTCCAAGCGGGAGGTCAAGAAGATCCTCCCCATTGTGGATAAAATCGAATCCATGGCCGACGAGTACAAGGCCCTCAGCGACGCGGAGCTGCGGGCCAAGACCGACGAGTTCAAGGCACGTCTTGCCGACGGCGAAACGCTGGACGAGCTTCTCCCGGAGGCGTTTGCCACCTGCCGGGAGGCGGCGGACCGCGTGCTGGGTCTGCGGCCCTACCGGGTGCAGCTCATCGGCGGCATCATCCTCCATCAGGGCCGTATCGCCGAGATGAAAACCGGTGAAGGCAAGACCCTGGTGGCCACCCTGCCCGCTTACCTGAACGCGCTGGCCGGGAACGGCGTCCATATCGTCACCGTCAACGACTACCTGGCCAAGCGCGACTCCGAGTGGATGGGCAAGGTCTACCGGTTCCTGGGCCTGAATGTGGGCCTCATCGTCCACGGCCTGACCAAAAAGGAGCGCCAGGACGCCTATGCCGCCGACATCACCTATGGCACCAACAACGAGATCGGTTTCGATTACCTGCGGGACAACATGGCGGTCTATGACCGGGACGTGGTGCAGCGTCACCTGTCCTTCGCCATCGTGGACGAGGTGGACTCCATCCTCATCGACGAGGCCCGTACCCCCCTCATCATCTCCGGCAGGGGCGAGGAATCCACCCAGCTCTACCAGCAGGCGGACCTGTTCGCCAAGAGCCTGGACTGCTACACCATCGCTGAGACTGAGGACAAGGAAATCGACGAGACCGTCGAGCAGAATTACGACTACGTGGTGGAGGAAAAGCGCAAGACCGCTACCCTGACCGCCCGCGGCATCGCCAAGGCGGAACAGTTCTTCCATGTGGACAACCTGGCCGACGAGGACAACACCACCCTGAACCACCACATCAACCAGGCCATCCGCGCCCGGGGCGTGATGAAGAAGGACATCGACTATGTGGTGAAGGACAACCAGATCATCATCGTGGACGAGTTCACCGGCCGACTGATGTTTGGCCGCCGGTTCAACGAGGGCCTGCACCAGGCCATCGAAGCCAAGGAAGCCGTCAAGGTTCAGAACGAGTCCAAGACCCTGGCCACCATCACCTTTCAGAACTTCTTCCGGCTGTACGACAAGCTCTCCGGCATGACCGGCACCGCCATGACCGAGGAGGACGAGTTCAGCTCCATCTACAACCTGGACATCGTGGAGATCCCCACCAACAAGCCCGTCATCCGCAAGGACAACCCCGACGTGGTTTACAAGACCGAGGAGGGCAAGTACCGCGCCATCGTCGCCCAGATTCAGGAGTGCTATGACCGCAGCCAGCCCGTGCTGGTGGGTACCGTCTCCATCGAGAAGTCCGAGCACCTGTCCAAGCTGCTGCGCAAGGCGGGCATCCCCCACAACGTCCTCAACGCCAAGAACCACGAGAAGGAAGCCGAGATCATCGCTCAGGCCGGCAAGCTGAAAACCGTCACCGTGGCCACCAACATGGCTGGCCGTGGTACGGATATCATGCTGGGCGGCAACGCCGAGTACCTGGCCAAGGCCGACCTGCGCCGGGCCGGTTACAACGGCGAGGTCATCGCCGAGGCCACCGGCTACGCCGACACCAACAACGAGGACGTGCTGGCCGCCCGAAAGATGTTCGTGGAGAGCCAGGCCAAGTATAAGGCTGAGATCGCGGATGAGGCCCAGCAGGTTTGCGACGTGGGCGGCCTGTTCATCCTGGGCACCGAGCGCCACGAGGCCCGTCGTATCGACAACCAGCTCCGTGGTCGTTCCGGTCGTCAGGGCGACCCCGGCGAGAGCCGCTTCTTCCTGTCTCTGGAGGACGACATCCTCCGTCTCTTTGGGTCTGATAAGATCCAGAAGATGATGGACAACCTGAACATCGACGAGGACACCCCCATCGACGCGAAAATGCTGTCCAACGCCATCGAAAAGGCCCAGATGAAGGTGGAGTCCCGGAACTTCCAGACCCGTAAGAACGTGCTGGACTACGATGACGTGATGAACACCCAGCGGGAGGTCATCTACGCCGACCGGCGCAAGGTGCTGGCCGGGGAGAACATGAAGGACAGCATCCTGGAGATGATCTCCGCCAGCATCACCAACGCCATCAACGCCAAGGTGGGCGAGCAGCACCACCTGACCGTGGAGGACTTCCAGGACGCCATCGAGAAATACCGCGCCATGTTCCTGACGGCGGACGAGCTGAACTACACCGAGGAGGAAATGGCCCAGAAGACCCCGGAGGAGTTGATCGAGGCGGTCAAGGCCCGCGCGCTGGACATCTACGCCCAGAAAGAGGCCATTGTCAACGAGAAGATGCCCGGCGACGGCGGTATGCGGGAGGCCGAGCGCGTCATCCTGCTGGGCGTCGTGGACGAGTACTGGATGGAACACCTGGACGCCATGGACGACCTGAAGCAGAGCATCCGGCTCCGGGCCTACGGCCAGGAGGACCCGGTGGTCGCCTTCAAGAAGGCTGGCTTCGAGGCCTTTGAACTGATGATGGACGAGATCCGGGAGGAGACGGTGCGCCGCCTGTACCTGTTCCGGCTGCGGGAGCGCTCCCTCCAGCGGCGGGCGGTGGCCCGTGTCACCTCCGAGGGCCGCGGTTACACCAACGCCGCCACTGACCCCCGTACCCAGAACATCCAGACCCGCGGCGTGGCCCGCCGTCAGGCGGCTCCCACCGATGCGGAGCACGGCAAGGTGGACAAAGTCGCCGCCAACGAGTCCGAAAAGCCCAAGCGGATGCCCATCGTGAAGGGCGCCAAGGTGGGTCCCAACGACCCCTGCCCCTGCGGTTCCGGCCTGAAGTTCAAGAAGTGCCACGGCAAAAACGGCGCTAAGCGCTACATCCCCGACGAGGTGGACGAGGCCGCCCAGGAGGCCGTCAGCGAGAACAAGGAAGCCTGAGAACGGCGCCTGGTTGTCCCTTCGGATGTTTCTTCTATGAGTAAGCTGGCCAGTTTCTGAGTACTGTTATTCAAAAAATTAGCAATTAGCAATGTGCAGTGTGCAATGATATGGAAACCCAATCATCTTCTATCGCCTTGCGGCGAGGGGGGCGAACTGTTTTCCAAACCGTTCCTGTGAGGACTGCGGCTGAAACCCCAGTCATTGCACATTGCGAATTGCACATTGCACATTGACCAAAGCCAATTTTTTCAGCCGCAGGCGGTTTGTCTGCGGCTGTCTTTTACGCGGAAGGAGACGCGATGTATTTTATCCACAGACAGGGGGAAGCCGGTCCCGATTGGCTCAGCGCGGAGGGCCTCACCGACGAGGGCGCGACCCACGGCTTCTCCACCCGGCTGGGCGGGGTCAGCGAAGGACACCTCGCCAGCCTGAACCTGGGCATTGCCCGCGGGGACGACCCGGCCAACGTCCGGGAGAACTACCGCCGCTTCTGCGGCGCGCTGGGCGCTCGAATGGACAAAATGGTCTTTTCCCACCAGGTCCACGGGGACGAGATCCGGGTCTGCACCCTGGCGGACGCAGGAAAAGGGCTGGACCGCCCCCGGGACTACGAGGCCGACGGGCTGGTGACGGACGTCCCCGGCCTGCCGCTGATGATTTTCTCCGCCGACTGCATCCCCATCCTGTTCTATGACCCGGCGCGCCGGGTGGTGGGGGCCTGCCACGCCGGTTGGCGGGGCACCGCCCTGGGTATCGCCGGGAAAACCGTGCGGACCATGGCGGCGGTCTACGGCTGCCGCCCGGCGGACATTCGCTGCGCCATTGGGCCGGGTATCTCCCGCTGCTGCTTCGAGACCCACGGCGATGTGCCCCAGGCCATGGAGCGGGCCATAGGCGCGGCGGCTGCGGCCCCGTTCATCGACCTGCTGCCGGGCGGCAAGTTTCGGGTGGATTTGAAGGGGATCAATGGTTACTGGCTTGAAAAAGCCGGGGTTTTGCCGGAAAAAATCGTTATTTCTGACGATTGCACCTCCTGTCATCCTGATATATACTGGAGCCATAGGCACACCGGCCCTGCACGGGGGTCGATGGCTGCCATCATTCAACTGTTGTAAGCATTTCTTCCCTGCGTTGAGGTTTCTCCCATGAAAAAACGTTCGATTCTCTCCCTTGTGCTGGTCCTTTCGATGCTGCTGGGCCTGACGGCCTGCTCCCGTCAGGGGGACAGCTCTGCCGACAGGGACACCTCTGCCGAAGGCTCGGCGGACGCCTCTGTGGAGGAGGTGGTGGAGGAACCGGAGGAGACGGAAGAGCTGTCCGCCTTCGGCCTGGGGTACTACAAGGGAGTGGGCATCAACCCCTACTTTTGCGACAACGCCCAGAACCAGACCATCGCCGGGCTGGTCTATGAGACGCTGTTCGAGGTCAACGAGTCCTTCCAGGCCATCCCATGCCTGGCGGAGTCGGTGACGGCGGAGGTGCGCTCCACTGGCACCACCACCATGAAGAGCGACGAGGACGAAGAGAACGAGAAAAATACCGATACCCAGACCGGGGACGAGAACACCGAAACCGACCCCGGCACGGACGAGGAAGAGGGCGACGGCTCCGCCAGCGCCGAAGCGCAGGAAAGCACCGAGACCGCCATCACTACCTACGAGACGGATGTGACCATCACCCTCCGCAGCGGCGTGACCTTCTCCGACGGCAGCACCATGGACGCGGACGACGTGGTCTATTCCATCGAGCGGGCCATGGATTCCGACAGCGTCTATTATAACCGCCTCTCCACCGTCACCAACGTGTGGCAGGGCAGCAGCACCACCGTTTACCTGACCATCACCGGGGCCAACACCAACGTGGCTGTCTTTTTGGACATCCCCATCGTGAAATATGGCACCGGCGAGGACCTGTTTCCTGTGGGAACGGGGCCGTATATCCCCAAGCGGAACAAGAACGGCCTGCCCACCAAACTGACCACCAACACGAGCTGGTGGCAGTTGACGCGGGAGTACGAGGAAGAGGTGGAGAACCTGAACAGCACCAGCGGTTCAGATACCACCATGCTGGTGACGAAAACCATCACCCAGCCTCTGGAGGAAATCAAAATTTACGCCGTGGAGGACAGCGATGAGCTGGTCTTTGGGTTCAGCAGCGGCAACGTCTCCGTGGTCTCCACCGATATGACGGGGAACGACTCCCTGACCTACACCGGCAGCTATTCCGTCACTGACTACGCCACCACCAACATGATTTACCTGGGGTGTAACACCAGCGAGGGGGCCTGTGCCGACCAGTCCCTCCGGGCTGCCATTTACCGCTCGTTGAACCGGGAGACGTTGGTCACCCGGATGCTGGCGGGCCACGCGGAGGCGGCGGTGCTGCCCGTCTCCCCCAGTTCCGCCCTTTACGACGAGGAACTGGCGGCGGAGCTGGCCTATGACCGTTCTGCGGCGGAGGAGCTGTGCGGGGCGGCAGACCCCGGCTCCACCCTGACCCTGGTGGTCAACTCCAACTCCAGCTTTAAGGTGTCCCTGGCGAAGGAGATCGCCCAGGAGCTGAAAGATGCGGGGGTGGACGTGGAGGTGGAGACCCTCTCCTGGTCCAAGTACAAAAAAGCCCTGCGAAATGGGGACTACGACCTCTATCTGGGCGAGGTGAAGATGAAGGGCAACTTCGACCTGACCCAGTTCATCGGCTACGGCGGCAGCCTGAATTACAGCGGCTACTATGACGCCGACCTGTCGGAGCTGTCCCGGCTGTTCAACTGCGCCAGCAGCGAGGAACGGGCCTCCGCCGCCTCCGAGTTTTATCAGGCGCTGGCGGAGCAGGCTCCGTTTATCCCCGTCTGCTTCAAGACCTACTCCCTGCTCAGCCGGGAGGGGTATCTGACCAGCCAAAAGCCCACCCAGCAGAATCTGTTTTTCCACTTCTGGGATTGGTCCTTCACCGAAGAAGCGGTAGAGGCCAGCAAGGGCGAAGAATGATAGAATCATCTGGTCGTCTCTTTGAATCAGCTTTAGGCACTTTGCATGGAACGATTACTGCACACCTGTAGGGGCGGCCCGTGGCCGCCCGGGTAAGTAGGCGGTTCCTGCGGGCGGCGAAGCGCCGCCCCTACACTTACAACAGCAAAAGAGAAACCATGCGCCTAGTGGCGGAGGGGTTTCTGGCACACAAATTAGCAATCAAAAACATCCCAACGCGCACTTTTCCAGCACTTCCAACCTTGAACAGTTTCAACAGACAGCAACAGGAGGAACGGAATTATGAGCAACCAAGTGTACCGCTGCTACGCGGAAAAACGCCCCGGCTTTGACCTGGAGGCCAGCCACCTGCTGGCCGAACTGCAGGAGCAGTTGGGCCTGACGAACCTGGAGGGCGTTCGCATCATCCACCGCTACGACGTGGACCAGATCGACGCCGCCGTCTACGAAAAGGCCAAGACCACCGTCTTTTCTGAGCCGATGGTAGACGACTTCTACGACGAAACGCTGCCCGAACTGCCGGAGGATCACTCCATCCTGGCGGTGGAGGCCCTGCCGGGCCAGTTCGACCAGCGGGCGGATTCCTGTGCCCAGTGCGTTCAGCTTTTGGCGGGCTGTGACCGGCCTCTGGTCAGCGCCGCCACCCTCTATGTGCTGCTGCCCGCCGTCTCCCCGGCGGAGCTGGACCGGGTGCGCCGCTACCTCATCAACCCGGTGGAGCGCCGGGAGGCCGCCATGGACAAGCCGGAGACCCTGGTGCAGACCTACGACATCCCCACCTCTGTCGCCACCGTGGAGGGCTTCATCGGCATGGATCGGGAGGCTCTGGCAGCGCTGCTGAAGCGGCTGGGCCTGGCGATGGACCTGGACGACCTGACCTTCCTCCAGTCCTACTTCCAGAACGAGGAACACCGGGACCCCACCATCACGGAAATTCGCGTGGTGGACACCTACTGGTCCGACCACTGCCGCCACACCACCTTTGGCACCCATCTGGATTCCGCCGACATTCAGGACCCCGCCGTCAAAGCGGCCTATGACCGCTATAAGGCGGACCGGGTGGAGGTCTACGGCCAGGAGAAGGCCGCAAAGCGCCCGGAGACCCTGATGGACATCGCCACCGCCGGAACCAAGGTGCTGAAAAAGCGGGGCGGCCTTGCCAACATCGACCAGTCCGAGGAGATCAATGCCTGCTCCATCCACATCCCCGTGGACGTGGACGGCGCAGAGGAGGACTGGCTGCTCCAGTTCAAAAACGAGACCCATAACCACCCCACGGAAATCGAGCCTTTCGGCGGCGCGGCCACCTGCATCGGCGGCGCCATCCGGGACCCCCTCTCCGGGCGGGCGTATATCTATCAGGCCATGCGCATCACCGGCTGCGGCGACCCCCGCGTCCCCATGAGCGAGACCATCGAGGGCCGTCTGCCCCAGCGGAAGCTGGCCACCACCGCCGCCGCCGGGTATTCCTCCTACGGCAACCAAATCGGCCTGGCTACCGGCATCGTCAACGAGTATTATCACCCCGGCTATGTAGCCAAGCACATGGAGCTGGGCGCTGTGGTGGGCGCGGTGCGCTCTGACGCAGTGGTGCGGGAAGTCCCCACCCCCGGCGACATCGTCATTCTGCTGGGTGGCCGCACCGGGCGGGACGGCATCGGCGGGGCCACCGGTTCCTCCAAGACCCACAACATGGACTCCCTCCAGACCATGGGGTCCGAGGTGCAGAAGGGCAACGCCCCGGAGGAACGCAAAATCCAGCGGCTGTTCCGCAACGGCGACGTGACCCGGATGATCAAGCGCTGCAACGACTTCGGCGCGGGCGGCGTCTCCGTGGCCATCGGCGAGCTGGCCGACGGTTTGCAGATCGACCTGAACGCCGTGCGCAAGAAGTACGAGGGCCTGGACGGGACCGAGCTGTCCATCTCCGAGTCCCAGGAGCGGATGGCCGTGGTGGTGGCCCCGGAGGACGTGGACAAGTTCATCGCCGCCGCCACCGCCGAGAACCTGGAGGCGTACACCGTGGCCGTGGTCACGGAGGAACCCCGCATGGTCATCAACTGGAACGGCGCGGCCATTGCCAACCTGTCCCGCTCCTTCCTGAACTCCAACGGCGCGGTGAAGCACGCTGCCGTAGCGGTTCCCGCCCTCCCCGGCAAGCCGGAGGACGACCAGACCGCCGACGTAAAGAACCGCTTCTTCGCCTTGGCCGAGAACCCCAACACCGCCTCCCAGCGGGGCCTGACCGAGCGGTTCGACGCCTCCATCGGGGCCGGTTCCGTGCTGTTCCCCTACGGCGGCAAAAAGCAGTTGACCCCCACCCAGGCCATGGTGGGCCTGCTGCCCGTGGGTCCCGGCCACACCACCACCACCTGCTCCATCATGGCCTCCGGCTTCGACCCGGAGCTGATGGCCCGGAACCCCTTCCTGGGGGCGCAATGCTCCGTCATCGAGAGCGTCGCCAAGCTGGTGGCCGCCGGCGGCGACAACGAGCAGGTTTATCTGACTTTACAAGAATACTTTGAGCGGCTCCACGAGGACCCCCACCGCTGGGGCAAGCCCTTCTCCGCCCTGCTGGGCGCGTATCAGGCTCAGTTGGAGCTGGGCTGCGCCGCCATCGGCGGCAAGGACTCCATGTCTGGGTCCTTTATGGATCTGGACGTGCCGCCCACCCTGGTCTCCTTCGCCATTGCGCCGGAGAAGGTGGAGAACATCGTCTCCAATGAGTTCAAGGCCCCCGGACATCCGGTGTACCTCTTCGCCGCCCCGGAGGGGGACTACCCCGCCATGAAAGCCGTGTGGCAGCAGTACCACCGGTTGGTGCTGGACGGCAAGGTGGCCGGTTCCTGGGCGCTGACCTCCGGCGGCGTGGCCGAGGGCCTGATGAAAATGGCCTTTGGCAACGGCATCGGCTTTATCGGCGGGGACAACCTGTCCGGCGCGAAGCTCTTTGACCGGCACTACGGCGCAATTATCGCGGAATTGACCGAGGATGTGGACTTTGCCGAGAAGATCGGCGAGACCACCGGCCTGCCCATCCTCCGGGTAGCCGGGGAAGAGCTGCCCCTGGACGACCTGCGCGCCGCCTGGGAGGGGACGCTGGAAAAGGTCTATCCCACCGTGGCGAAGGTGGAGCACCCCTATGACATCCCCAACGTGGACTGCGCCCAGCGCAGCACCCACGCCCCCGCCACCAAGCTGGCCCGGCCTCGTGCGGTCATCCCCGTGTTCCCCGGCACCAACTGCGAGTACGACACCGCTAACGCCTGCCTGCGGGCGGGCATTGAGCCGGAGATTTTGGTCATCCGCAACCTGACCACCGGACTGCTGACCGAGAGCGAAACGGCGCTGGAACAGGCCATTCAGGGGGCGCAGATGATCGTGCTGCCCGGCGGCTTCTCTGGCGGCGACGAGCCGGAAGGCTCCGGCAAGTTCATCGCCTCCTTCTTCCGCAATCCCCGCATCAAGGACGCGGTGCATGACCTGCTGAAAAACCGGGACGGCCTGATGCTGGGCATTTGCAACGGCTTCCAGGCGCTGGTCAAGCTGGGTCTGGTGCCTTACGGCGAGATCCGTGACCTGGACGAGAGCTGCCCCACTCTGACCTTCAACCTGATTGGCCGCCACCAGAGCCGCTATTGCGACATTCGCGTGGCCTCGGTCAAGTCCCCGTGGATGCTCAAGTCCGAGGTGGGCAGCGTGTACAGCGTTCCCATCTCCCACGGCGAGGGCCGCTTCGTGGCTCCCGCCCCCATCCTGGAGCAGATGGTACAGAATGGGCAAATCGCTACCCAGTATGTGGACACCCAGGGCCGTCCTTCGTTGGACATTGCCGCCAACCCCAACGGCTCCCTTTACGCCATTGAGGGCATTTTCAGCCCCGACGGGCGGGTATTCGGCAAGATGGGCCATACCGAGCGGTGGAACCCCGGCGTGGCGAAGAACATCCCTGGCGAGAAGCTGATGCCCATTTTCGAGTCTGGCGCGGCATATTTTAAGTAAAAACTTACCTGGACTTATCCGTTTAACCAGCCATGTCAATTATCCCAACGGGAAACCCCTCCGTCGCGGCTTACGCCGCGCCACCTCCCCTTTCAGGGGAGGCAAGAGGGGACAGTGCTTAACAGCAGAAATATCTATAATATGGCTGAATAAAAGGAACAACATATCATTTTATTACAAAATCAACAACTCAGGGCTGCCGCGTTTGCGGCGGCCCTTTTGGGAGAACGTATGAGTTACGACGCAATCGTGTTTGACATCGACGGCACCCTCTGGGACGCCAGAGAGAGCATCACCGCCGGGTGGAACCTGGCCATTGAGGAAATCACCGGCGTCCCCGGCACGCTGGAGAGCGAGACCTTCGGGCAGCTCTTTGGCAAGCCCCTGGACGATTTAATTGACTTTGCCTTCCCCGGCGTGCCGCCGGAGCGGCAGGCGGTGCTGGGGGACTACTGCCTGCGCCGGGAAAATGATATGCTGCTGGAGCGGCCCGGCACTCTCTACCCCGGCGTGGAGGAGACGTTGGAGACGCTGGCGGAGCGATATCCCCTGTTCATCGTCTCCAACTGCGGCAAGGGCTACATCGAGGCCATGCTCCAGGGCACCGGCCTGAGAAACTATTTCCGGGGCTGGCTGTGCTACGCGGACACCAACGCCCCCAAGGACGTGACCCTGGGGGTGCTGGCGGAACAATACAAGCTGAAAAACCCCGTTTATGTGGGGGACATTCAGGCGGACGCGGACGCCTGCGCCAGAGCCGGGGTAGACATCATCTATGCCGCCTACGGCCTGGGGGAGATTCAGAACCCCGCCGCCACCATCCACCGGTTCCCCGACCTGCTGACTTTGGAGAAGCTGTTATGAACGGATACGACAGCATCATCTTCGACGTGGACGGAACCCTGTGGTACTCCTGCCATAAGGTGGCTAAAATCTGGTCTGCCGAGGCGCAAAAGTATACCGGCAAACCCTACTGCTGGGACGGCAAGACCCTGGAAAAGGAGTTCGGCAAGACCATGGACGACATCATGCTGGACCTGGTGCCGGAGCTGTCCCCCGCCCAGCGCCACGAGCTGGGGGAACGGTGCTACGCACAGGAGAACATCGGCCTGGCGAAAGATCCCGGCGTGCTTTACCCCGGCGTGGTGGCGACGCTGGGGGTGCTGGCGAAGCGACATCGGCTGTTCATTGTCTCCAACTGCCAGCGGGGGTATATCGAAATTTTGCTGGACAGCTATGGCCTGCGCCGCTGCTTCGAGGGGTGGCTCTCCTGGGGAAACACCCTGGCGGAGAAGGACGAGACCATCCGTGTCCTGATGGAGCGGTACGGTCTGCGAAACCCCGTCTACGTGGGGGACACCCAGGGCGACGCAAATTCCTGCGCCAAGGCAGGGGTGGACTTTGTGTTCGCCGCCTATGGGCTGGGCCAGGCGGAGGGATATGTGGCGAAGGTGGAGAGCTTTGCGGAATTGGCAGAACTTTTCTGAACTTTTGCGCTTTTTGAAAATTCCCTCTTGCGTTTTCCGAAAAAGATGATATAATGGCTATACTGTTCCATTGGTTTTTTCGATGGGACGCAAGCTCCACCTGATGATTGAGGCGTATTGAACGATGCTGTATTCTTCCACTTTCTCTTTTACCGGTAGCTGGAATCGATTTTTCGGTTTCGGCTATTACGCATGGGTAAAATGAGATAGCGGGACTGTGAGCGTCTAAAGCCGCCTTTGTCAAAAGGCAGGATTCTATACACGGTAATTTTAGGCTCATTGTCGCAAGGCAATGGGCCTTTTTGCGCGCTAAAATTGAAAGGAGTATTTTTATGGTAGTCATTATGAAGCCCGGCACCAGCCAGAAGGAAATTCGCAAGCTGGCGGCCTGGTTCGAGGCCCGGAACCTGCGGGTGGGCATCACCAACGGCGTGGACTGTTCCATTCTGGGTCTGGTGGGGGACACCACCCACCTGGACGAGGACAAGATTTTGCTCAATGACCATGTGGAGCGGGTCATGCGGGTGTCGGAACCCTTCAAAAAGGCCAACCGCAAATTTCACCCGGCGGACACGGTGGTCAACGTCAATGGCGTGGAGATCGGCGGCGGCAAGTTCGCGGTCATGGCGGGTCCCTGCTCCGTGGAGTCCAGAGAGCAGATAATCACCATCGCCGATGAGGTCCAGCAGGCGGGCGCCGCCATCCTTCGGGGCGGCGCCTTCAAGCCCCGCACCAGCCCCTATTCCTTCCAGGGCATGGGCACCCCCGGCCTGAACCTGCTGCTGGAGGCCAAGGCAGAGACGGGGATGCCCATCGTCACCGAAATCATGAGCCCCAAATACTGCGAACTGTTCGAGGAAAAGGTGGACTTGGTGCAGATCGGGGCGCGGAATATGCAGAACTTCGACCTGCTGAAGGAAGTGGGCAAGATGTCCAAGCCGGTGCTGCTGAAGCGGGGCCTCTCCAGCTCTTACGAGGAGTGGATCATGTCCGCCGAGTACATCATGAGCGAGGGCAACGAAAACGTCATCCTCTGCGAGCGGGGCATCCGCACCTTCGAGAAGTACACCCGCAACACGCTGGATGTCTCCGCCATCCCCGCCGTCAAGCGGATGAGCCACCTGCCCGTGGTGGTGGACCCCTCCCACTCCGGCGGCTATAGCTGGCTGGTGGAGCCGCTGACCATGGCGGCGGTGGCGGCGGGGGCCGACGGCCTCATCATCGAGGTCCACAACGACCCCAAACACGCCCTCTGCGACGGCCAGCAGTCCCTGACCCCCATGCAGTTCGGCCAGCTCATGGGCAAGGTGCAGAAAATTGTTGACCTGATGGGTAAAACAGTAGTATTATAAAAAGGATAGAATTTGCTTTAAACCGATAAAGTATGGTAGGGGAAAGCGAAAGCTGCGGGAAATCGTTTGGTTTTGCCTGTGCATTGCTGCCCCGGAAGGGAAGCGTCATGAACCGACTGAATGTGGCTCTGCCCGGCAGAGAATATGAGATTTTGATTGAACGGGGCCTGCTGGACGCGGTGGGCAAGCGGTGCCGGGTGGTGCTGATGCGGGCCACCCGTATTGCCCTGGTGACGGACAGCACCGTCGGTCCCCTGTACGCCCAGCGGGTAGTGGACAGCCTGGAGGCCGCCCGGTTTCAGGTGAAGGTGTTCACCATCCCGGCGGGAGAGTCCTCCAAGAACCCGGAGATGCTGGCCTGGCTGTGGGAGGAACTGATGGCCTTCGGCCTGACCCGCACCGACGCAGTGGTGGCCCTGGGCGGCGGCGTGGTAGGCGACCTGGCGGGCTTTGCCGCCGCCACCATCCTCCGGGGCATTGATTACGTCCAAATCCCCACAACCCTCCTGGCCCAAGTGGATTCCTCCGTGGGCGGCAAGGTGGCAGTGGACCTCCAGGCCGGGAAGAACCTGGCCGGGGCCTTCTGGCAGCCCCGGATGGTGGTCATTGACCCGGACGTGCTGGAGACGCTGCCCGACCCGGTCTTTGCCGACGGCATGGCCGAGGTCATCAAGTACGGCTGCATCTGGGACGCAGAGTTTTTCGACATGCTGGACCAGTGCGGCAGCCGGGAGCGGGTCATGGCGGCCATCGAGCAGGTCATCCACATCTGCTGCGCCATCAAAGCGGAGGTCGTCCTCCAGGACGAGCACGACCGGGGCCTGCGCATGATTTTGAACTTTGGCCACACCCTGGGCCACGCCTACGAGAAGGCGTACCACTACGAGACCTATACCCACGGCCAGGCCGTGGCCGCCGGTATGTGCCGGGCGGCGGAAATTGGCGTCCACATGGGCGTCACCCCGGCGGAGGTCCCCGGCAAAATCCAGTCCATCGTGAAGAAGTTCGGTCTGCCGGATGCCATCCCCTGCACCCAGGCCGACTACGAGGAGGCCGTGGGCCTGGACAAAAAGGGACAGGGCGGCGATATCAGCGTCATTTTGCTGCCGGAACTGGGCAAGGCGGAGGCCGTCCGGCTGAAAAAATCGGAATTGATGGAACAAATCAAAGCACTTTGAGAAAGAATTGCCGGCGGGCGTTTTTCGGTGACACAACGCCGCCGAATGTGCTCATAGGGAACCCAGCCAAAGCCTCCCCTCTGGGGATTTCCTTCGGTCACAGCAGAAGCGGGTTTGGCTGGGAGAGGAGCCGCAGCCGGAATGAGTGACCTTTCGCGCTTTGCGCGGAAGGGAGCGATATGGAGCTTGTGGCGACGAGGTGCGGAAAGGACAGATAGAAACATGGATTTAGCGATTTATCCCCACAAGCTACAGGGGACGGTGACGCCGCCCCCTTCCAAGAGCCAGGCCCACCGCGCCATCATCTGCGCGGCGCTGGCCGAGGGGGAGAGCCTAATTTTGAACTTGCAGCTCTCCCAGGATATCCACGCCACCCTGAACTGTATGCGCGCCCTGGGCGCGGAGGCTGCGGAGCATGGCGGCATCATCACCGGGGCCAACGCCCGCCGGGGCAAAATGCGGCCCCTGCCGGAACTGGACTGCTGTGAATCCGGCTCCACCCTGCGGTTCCTCATCCCCATCGCCCTGGTGGTGGCGGGAGGCGGCGTGTTCAGTGGCCGCGGGCGGCTGATGGAGCGGCCTCAGCGCCCCTACCGGGAGCTGTTCCAGGAGCGGGGCATCCGCTTTGAGCGGCGAAACGGCAAAATCGAGGTGGAAGGAGAATTACAGCCCGGCACCTTCCGCATTGCGGGCAACGTGTCCTCCCAGTTCATCACGGGGCTGCTCTTCGCCCTGCCTCTGCTGGAGGCCGATTCCGACATCGTCCTCACCACGGAGCTGGAATCCGCCGGGTATATCGACTCCACCATCGTGGCCCAAAAGCTGTTCGGCGTCACAGTGGAGCGGACAGAGACCGGTTGGCACGTCCCCGGAAACCAGCATTACCGGGCCGCCAAGGGGCCGGTGATGATCGACGCGGACTACTCCAACGCCGCCTTTTATATCATCGCCAACGGCCTGGGCAACGACATCCAGGTCTGCGACATGAACCCCATGACCTGTCAGGGGGACAAAATCATCGTGGAGCAGGAGGCGCTGCTGGACCAGCCTGGCGAGGTGGTCATCGACGTGCGGCAATGCCCCGACCTGGTCCCCGCCCTGGCGGGACGGGCGGCTCTCCGGGACGGACAGGTGACAAAAATCGTCAACGCCGCCCGGCTGCGCATCAAGGAGAGCGACCGGCTGGATACCGTCACCACCGAGCTGAACAAGCTGGGGGCCAAAGTGGAGCAGACCCCCGACTCCCTCATCATCACCGGGGTGAAACAGCTCCACGGCGGCGTGGTGAACAGCCACAACGACCACCGCATCGCCATGATGCTGGCGATGGTGGCCAGCGCCGCCACCGACCGGGTGATTTTGCAGGACGCGGGCAGCGTCGCCAAGTCCCACCCCGGCTTTTGGGAACATTACTACCGGCTGGGCGGACAGTTCAGCATCTGGGATTAAGGAGAGAGCGATATGAAACACACGATTTTTGGCGAGTCCCACGGCCTCGCCGTGGGCGTGTCCCTGTCCGGCGTGCCGTCGGGCATCGAGCTGGACATGGACGAAATTGCCTTTGAGATGAGCCGCCGCGCCCCCGGCAAAAGTCCCCTCTCCACCGCCCGGAAGGAGGCGGACGTGCCGGAAATTCTCTCCGGCGTGTTCGAGGGCATGACCACGGGGACCCCCCTCTGCGCCATCATCCACAACACCGACACCCGCAGCAAGGACTACGCCAAAACCAAGGATCTGGCCCGGCCCGGTCACGCCGATTACGCTGGATTCATGCGCTATCAGGGCTATAACGACTACCGGGGCGGCGGACACTTCTCCGCCCGGCTGACGGCTCCGCTGGTGTTCGCTGGGGCGGTGGCCAAGCAGATTCTGGCCCAGGAGGGTGTCAAGGTGGGCGCGCACATCCAGCAGGTGGCGGGCATTGAGGATGCGGCCTTCGACGCCGAGGCGTATCCCCTCTGCGGCGACCTGTTTTACACCGTGGCCCACAAGGACTTCCCCGTTCTGGTGGACGAGCAGGGCCAGAAAATGCAGGAGGCCATTCTCGCTGCCAAGAACGACTGCGACTCGGTGGGCGGCGTTATCGAGTGCGCCGTGCTGGGCCTGCCCGCCGGACTGGGCGCGCCGGACTACGGCGAAAACGTGGAGGGCATCTTTGCGCAGCAGCTCTTTGCCGTCCCGGCGGTGAAGGGCGTGGCCTTTGGCGTGGGCTACGGCTGCGCCGGGCTGCGAGGCAGCCAGATGAACGACCCCCTCTATATGCGGGGCGGCGACGTGCGCACCCGCACCAACTACAACGGCGGCGTCAACGGCGGCATCACCAACGGAATGCCCGTCACCTTCACGGTGGCCGTCCGGCCCACCCCGTCCATCGCCAAGGAGCAGGACACGGTGAACCTGGACACCATGCAGAACGCCAAGCTCCGCATCGAGGGGCGGCACGACCCCTGCGTGGTCCACCGGGCGGTGCCGGTCATCGAGGCGGCGGCGGCGCTGGCCACCTGCGAGCTGCTGGGCATCTGATTGCATACAGGGAAAGGAATCGGTAAGAGAAAATGACTGAATTAGACGAACTGCGGGGAAAAATTGACGAAATCGACCGTCAAATCGTGGCCCTTTACGAGGAGCGGATGGATTGCTGCCGCCAGGTGGGGCTGTACAAGCTGCGCACCCAAATGCCCATCTTGGACTCCGGGCGGGAGACCGAGGTGCTGCGGGGCAAGACCGACCTGGTCAGCGACCCGGAGATGAAACCCTACGTCATCGCCCTGTTTGAGCAGATCATGGCCCAGAGCCGCATGATCCAGACCAAGCTCATCAACGCCTGGAGCCCCGCCAAGGAGCGGGCTTACAGCGAGTACCAGGAGGCCATGAACAGCGGCAACTGGTTCCCGGAGTCGGACCGCATCATCTACCAGGGCCAGCCGGGAGCCTACGGCGAAGAGGCCACCATCCAGCTCTTTGGCGAGGACTGCGACCGCACCCCGGCACGGAGCTTCGAGGGCGTGTTTGTGGCCATCCGGGAGGGGCTGGGCGGTTACGGCGTGCTGCCCATTGAGAACAGCTCCACCGGCTCCATCAACGATGTGTATGACCTGCTGGGCAAATATGGCTGCTCCATCGTGGGCGAGACCATTGTGCGGGTGGAGCACTGCCTGATGGGGGTCCCCGGCTCCAGCCTGGGCAGCATCACCGACGTGTACTCCCACGAGCAGGGCTTCTCCCAGTGCCGGGAGTTTTTGAACACCTTCCCCCAGTGGAACCAGAACGTGGAGGCCAACACCGCCGCCTCCGCCAAGATGGTGGCCAAGCTGAACGACCCCTCCAGGGCAGCCATCGCCAGCCGCCGGGCGGCCAAGCTCTACGGGCTGGACATCCTGGCGGAGAAGATCAACTACAACTCCAACAACTACACCCGCTTCGTGGTAGTGGCGGAAAAGCCCCGCATCAGCCAGAAGGCGGACAAGATCAGCGTGATTTTCACCGTTCCCCACACAGAGGGCAGTCTGCACCGCATTTTGTCCGTGTTCGCCGCCAACGGCCTGAACCTGCTGAAGCTGGAGTCCCGCCCCATTCCGGGCAGAAGCTGGGAGTACAACTTCTTTGCGGACTTCGCCGGAAACCTCCACAACGAGGGGATGGACGCGGTCATTCACCAGCTCATCGACGAGACGCTGAGCTTCCATATCCTCGGTAACTACGAAAAGAGCGCGGATTAAACCATACTGGTTTGCCGTTTCAATCAGCCTTGCCCCCTCCGCCATGCGAAGCATGGCGGAGGGGGTTTTAGCACATAAATGAGGAAACGAGATGACCAGAAAAATTTTCTGTGTTTTCCGGCTGCAATGACAGACAAGGCCGCTGCAAAGAAATACCCGACAAAAAAATTTCTGAAAACCGGCAAAAACCACTTGCGTTCGTTGGAAAAATGTTGTATGATAGCAACCGTGATTACGCACACCAGGGGGATTCTGCGCCCTGTGCCGTCCCAAAGGGGTGGTGGACGCGGGAGATGAACCGGGTGGAGGTAACAACAAAACAAGGAGGAATTTATCCATGGCAGTCGTATCTATGAAACAGCTCCTGGAGGCCGGCGTTCACTTCGGCCACCAGACCCGTCGGTGGAACCCCAAGATGGCCGCTTATATCTACACCGAGCGCAACGGCATCTATATCATCGACCTGCAAAAAACCGTCAAGAAGCTGGACGAGGCGTATAACTTCGTCAAGAGCCTGGGCGCGGAGGGCAAGAGCCTGCTCTTCGTGGGCACCAAGAAGCAGGCCCAGGAAGCCATCAAGGAAGAGGCCACCCGCTGCTCTATGTTCTATGTGAACAGCCGTTGGCTGGGCGGTATGCTGACCAACTTCAAGACCATGCGTGGCCGCGTGGACCGCATGAACCAGCTCAAGAAGATGCAGGAGGACGGCACCTTCGACATGCTCCCCAAGAAGGAAGTCATCAAGCTGCTCCACGAGCAGGAGAAGCTGGAGAAGTACCTGGGCGGCGTCAAGGACATGAACACCCTGCCCGGCGCCATCTTCGTGGTGGACCCCCGCAAGGAGCACAACGCCATCGCTGAGGCCCGCAAGCTGGGCATCCCCGTGGTCGCCATCGTGGACACCAACTGCGATCCCGACGAGGTCGATTATGTCATCCCCGGCAACGACGACGCCATCCGCGCCATCCGCCTGATCTCCGGCATCATGGCCAACGCCATCATCGAGGGCAAGCAGGGCGAAGAGACTGTCGAGGCTTAATAGAAGTAACTGTACCATTTTCATGCCCGCCTGCGGGCGGGCATTTACCAACCGATACAGGAGGTTATAACAATGGCAATTTCCGCTAAGACTGTAAAAGAGCTCCGGGAAATGACCGGCGTGGGCATGATGAAGTGCAAAGAGGCCCTGGTCGCCTGTGACGGCGACATGGACAAGGCCGTTGACTGGCTGCGGGAAAAGGGCCTGGCTGCTCAGGCCAAGAAGGCTTCCAAGGTCGCCTCTGAGGGCGTTTCCAAGGCGTATGTCATCGACGGCGTGGGCGTCATCATCGAGGTCAACTCCCAGACCGACTTTGTCTCCAAGAACGCCACCTTCCAGGCTTTTGTGGACGATGTGGCTACCGTGGTTGCCACCGAGAACCCCGCCGACGTGGAGGCCCTGAAAGCCGCCAACTATCCCGGCGAGGACCGCTCCGTGGACGCCGTCACCGCTGACCGTGTCCTCTCCATCGGCGAGAACATCCAGATCCGCCGCTTCGTCCGCTATGACGACGGCATCAACGTGGCCTATGTCCACATGGGCGGCAAGATCGGCGTGCTGGTCAACCTGAAGGCCGAGGGCATTGAGGACACCGCTGCTGTCGCTGAGCTGGGCAAGGACCTGGCTATGCAGATTGCCGCTATGAGCCCCTCCTATGTCTCCTCCGACGAGATCCCTGCTGAGGAAGTGGAGAAGGAGAAGGCCGTTCAGTTGGCCAAGGCCATCGAAGAGGGCAAGGGCAACACCAAGGTCCCCGAGGCCAAGCGCAAGATGATCGCCGAGAACAAGGTCAAGGGCCGTATGAACAACTTCTACGCCGAGGTCTGCCTGCTGAACCAGCAGTATGTCAAGGAGAACAAGACCACCGTGGAGCAGCACGTCAAGGCCGTCGCCAAGCAGTTGGGCGGCAAGATCCAGGTCGTCAAGTTCACCCGCTTCGTCACCGGCGAGGGCATCGAGAAGAAAGAGGAGAACTTCGCGGACGAAGTTGCCTCTATGATCAAGTAATCAGGAACTCACCGTTCCACACAAAAATTTCAGCGCCTGTCCCTGAAAATGGGGCAGGCGCTTTTTTCGCGGTTTTTGGTTCGCGGCTTTTCCACTTTTTCTTTCCACCTGTAGGGGCGGCCCTTGGCCGCCCTGGGTAAGCAGGTGCTTTCTGCGGGCGGCCAAGGGCCGCCCCTACATATACGGCAGAAAAAATGTCGTTTTACCGCCCCAAATCCACGCTATTCTGCACGATTTGAAATACCTCCGGGTAAGCCCGCCCGGTCTGACGGCAGAGGGCCGCCACGCTGTCATACTCCGGGTAGGCCCGCCGGGTGCCGTCAGGCAGGGTGCAAATTTTTACCTGGGCCGCCCCCAGAGGGGTGGAGACAGTCCGGTTCTCCCTGGGGAGGACCGTCCGCTCCATCTTCATCCGGCGGATGCCGATGGTGGTGGTCTCCGCGAAGAGAATACCCTCCAGAGTGGAGATGTCCTCCTCGTCACACAGCACGTCCAACTGATAGGCCGGGCGGTTTTTCTTCATATACACCGGGAAGAAGTGGACCTCCCTGGCTCCTGCGGCTTGCAGCCGCTCCATGGCATAGCCCAGGGCCTCGCCGGTGCAGTCGTCCACGTTGGTCTCCAGCTTCCACACCGTCTCCTGGTGGACGTCCTCGCTGATGAGCATGGCCCGGAGCAGGCTGGGCCGTTCATAGGCCCGCTTCCCCGCGCCAATGCCGGTTTTCTCCACCTGGAACCGGTCGGGCAGGCGGAACTCCGTGGCAACGGCGGCGGCAATGGCCGCGCCGGTGGGGGTGACAAGCTCCCCCTCCGTGTCGCCAATGTGGAGGGGCAGGCCGTGGGCCTGGACAATGGCCAGCGTCGCCGGCACCGGTACCGGGATGACCCCGTGCTGGCAGCGGACAAACCCCCGCCCTTCGTTCAGGCGGGGCAGGATGACCCGCTCGATGTCCAAATCGTCGAAGCAGACCGCCGCCGCCACGATATCCACAATGGAGTCCACTGCGCCCACCTCGTGGAAGTGGACCTCGTCCAGCGGCACACCGTGGGCCTTGGCCTCGGCCTGGGCCAGGATGGTGAAGATGCGCTCCGCCAATTCCCTGGCCCTGGGCGTCAGGTCCCCGTGGCGGATGATGTGCAAAATTTCCGGCAGGTTCCGGTGGGGGTGGTCGTGGGTGTGGTGTTCTCCGTGATCGTGGGGGTGTTCATGGGGATGTTCCCCGTGACCGTAGAGGTATACCATATCGTGGTCGTGGTTCTCGTGGGCCTCGTCCAGCAGCACGGCGAAGTCACAGGCGTCCAGGCCGGATTTTTTCACCCGGCTGATGCGCAGTTGATAGCCCGTCAGCGGCAGACTGTTCAGGGCCTTGTGCAGCACCGCCACATCCGCGCCCAGGTCCAGCAGGGCGGCCACGGTCATGTCGCCGCTGATGCCGGTGGAGCAGTCCAGATAGAGCGTTTTTCCCATCGCGGTTTACCCCTCCAACTGCTTCGCCACGGCCTTGAGCTGGTCCACGATGTGGATGTGCTGGGGGCAGTGCCGCTCGCACTGGCGGCAGGCGATGCAGTCTGACGCCTTGCCCTTGCCCTGCTCCTGCTGGAAGCTGCGGTACTGGGCCAGGGTGTCGTCGCTGGGACGGCCCTCTTTCAGGCTCTGGTTGTAGAGGGCGAAGTAGTCGGGGATGGCAATTTGCTTGGGGCAGCCCTCTGTGCAGTAGCGGCAGGCGGTGCAGGGTACCTGCATGTCCTCCTGGATGATTCTGGTCACCTGGCGGAGCATAGCAGTCTCGCCGGCGGTCAGGGGCTGGAAGTCCCGCATATAGCTGGTGTTGTCCTGCATCTGGCCCAGGTCGGACATGCCGGAGAGCACCATAAACACGTTCTCCTGGCTGGCGGCGTAGCGCACCGCCCAGGAAGCCACGCTCATGTCCGGCTCTGCGGCCTTCATCAGGGCCTCCGCCGCCGCGGGGACCTTGGCCAGTGTGCCGCCCTTCACCGGCTCCATGACCACGATGGGCTTGCCGTGGCGGACACAGACCTCCTGGCACCGCCGGGACTGAACGGAGACGCTGTCCCAGTCCAGATAGTTGAGCTGGAGCTGAACGAACTCCACCTCTGGGTGCTCGGTGAGGATCTGGTCCAGCAGCTCCGGGCTGTCGTGGAAGGAGAAGCCCATTTTGCGGATCTTGCCCTCTTTTTTCATCTGGGACTGGAACCCAAAGCTGTCCAGCCGCTGGGCGGTGGCGTAGTTCTCCTGATTCAGACAGTGGAGCAGGTAGTAGTCGAAGTAGTCCACCCCCAGCTTTTCCATCTGCTCGTTGAAAATGCGGGGCTGGTCCTCCGGCTCCTTCAGCATCATGGTGGGCAGCTTGGTGGCGATGGTGTAGCTGTCCCTGGGGTGCCGCTCCACCAGCACCTTGCGGAGCACTCTCTCGCTGGCGTAATTGTGGTACATATAGGCGGTGTCAAAATACGTAAAGCCCTGCTCCAGGAAGGAGTCCACCATCTGGCAGACCTGCTCCATGTCCACCGCCGTCTGGTCGGCGGCGTCGGTCAGGGGGAGGCGCATGGCGCCGAAGCCTAATTTTTTCATAACGTATATCTCCTTTTGCGTATTCAGCCATAGTGTGGGTTGCGCGCTTATTCCTTTCCATAGTGTAGCACATTGGGGCGGGGCCGCGTCAAGTCCTGTTCGAGGGAAAGTGAGTGTTTGGTAAGAGCCGATTCGAAATAACCAACAAACATGATGCAAAGGGACAGTCTCGCAAATTGCTAAAACGGCCCGTGGTTATATTTGATTTGCGCGTACAACATCACGCCAAGGCCCACCACACAGCCGCCGATGATGACCGCGTCCAGGTTCCGGCTCGTCGCGGCTTCCAGCGCCGCCGTCACGATGGCGCACAGCCCGATAATGCCGGTGCCGACGCCCATCGCCCTGCCGTATTTGGGCGCGTCCTCGGCTGTCACCTTCCGGCGGTGATACCAGTGGATGGAGGAAATGTTGCCGCTAAAATTCATTCCGGCGAGAATCAGGAGAACCACCCCCAGCGCCAGAATGACCGCTGTTTTTCCCATGTTTGCACCCCTTTCCCGTCATTGTGCATTGCTCATTCGATGGGCGGCTCCAGCTCCAGCGCCTTAAAATACTCATAATAGGGCAGCAGCCACTCGAACCCCTGGGCCACCTCGTCCACCAGCTCCGGGCCGAAGAAGGGGCTGTTTTCCTCGTACTCCTTCTCCGCGTGGAGACCCACGTTTTTCCGGTTGAACCAGGGCTGCAACAGGGGCGAGACCTCCCCCTTGCTGCGCTTGTACTCGTCCCCTTCCAGGGCAAACACCTTCTGGCGGTTCAGCCGCCGGGCCAGCTTCTCCAGCTTTTCCGGCTCCCGCAGGATGCGCCGCCGGTACTGCTCCATCATGGTGGGCGTGACCCGCCAGTAGCCCATACCATAGCCGTAGCCCTCCGGCCGGGCCTCGAAGTAAAAGCAGGGGAAACACGTCCAGTTTTCCACCGGGGGCCGCAGGGTGAACCACAGGTGGTCCTTGTACAGCCCGCCGTACTTCACCCGCCGGGCGTCCCGGTAAATGCGCGTCACCTTGACGTTCAACTCCAGATTTTTGTGTCCCTCCAGCAGACGCTCCTGCACGTCCGCCGCCAGCTCCTTCATGGGCTGGTACAGTTCCCGCTCGTAGATTGGCTTGTGCTCCAAAAACCAGTCCCGCCGGTTGTTGAACCGGATGCCCCACATAAAAGAGATGGTCTCGTCTGTGAATCCCTGAAACATTGTTTTTTCTCTCCTGTTTCTTTCCCGTATAGTTACGGCCCCGGCAAAACGCCGGAGCCGTTTGTTCTATCTCGCGCGGTCAGTTGGTGGTGGTCGTCGTGGTGGTGGTCGTGTCGTCAGTGGTGGTCGTTGTGCCGTCGCCGGTTGACGTACCTGTGGACGTGCCGTCACCTGACGTACTGTCGCTGGCAGTGGCCGTGTCGTCGGTGGTGGTGGTCGTCTCCTTCTTCTTGGTGCCCACATAGACGATCTCGTCGTGCTTGGAGTAGACGCTGTACGCCTCCTCTGTCTCAGAAATCAGATTGCCGTCACCATCGTACACCTGGCGGTAGGTCTGCACCTTATAGCCGTTCTCGCCCTTCTGGGTGACGGTGGACTCCCCCTCGTACTGGCTGGAGTCCTCCTTGGTGATGGTGCTGTAGTAGGTGGTATCCAGCGTCTCGCTGACCATCTTCACATAGTTTTCGTTGGTCTTGGTGCCCAGAATGGTGACGGTCAGGTAGCCGTCGGCGTAGTCCGCCACGATTTTGATGGGATAAACCGTGTTGTTGCAGAACTGATAATCCGGCCCGCCCCAGGAGACGGTGGCGTCCAGCCCCAGGTCGATGTAGCTGGAGGCATAGGTGTGGTTCTGCCGCTGGACGATCTCCAGGTTGGAATACAGACAGGCGGCGTAGAGCGTGGAGGACACTTGGCAAATGCCGCCGCCCAGCTCCTGGACGGTGTCGCCGTTCAGGTAGGCCGCGGCCTCCTTAAAGCCGTTGGCCGCCGTCCGCTCCCCCACGGTGTCGTTGTAGGAGAACACCTCGCCGCTGAGCAAAATCGTCCCACTGATTTTTTCCGCCGCCAGCTTCACGTTGGAGATGCGGTTGGTGGTGCCGCTGACCTTGGTGGTGTAGGTCCCCAGGTAGTTGGCGAACAGACCGTCCTCCAGCTTCTGGGTGGTGACCTCCGGCTCCTCGTAATCCAGGTCGATGGCCACGGTCTCGCCCTCCGCCGCCGCGTCCAGGGCGGTCTGCACGGTGTCCTTGTCAAAGCTGACGCCGGTGACAGATTCTACGATGGAATAGTCGTTCTCTGGGTCCAGGGTGGCGTTGGCAGCCTCCACGTAAAGCTCCTCATAGACCGCGTCCACGTCCACCGCTTCCACCGTCCCGGTGACCATGGGACAGTCAATGGCGCTTTCGTAGTCCCCCGCTTCGATGGCGGTTGTGAGCTGCTCCAGCAGTCCGTCCTCGTCCACGCTGTTGCCGGTGGTGCCCATGGTGAACACCAGTTGCCCGTCCTTCACCTCATAGCTGGTTTGTACGGTGGTGTTGATGTCCAGCAGGCCGCTGTCCTCCACCGCCTGGGCCAGGGCTTCGCTGTCCCCCACGGTGGGCAGCACCGTCCACTGGGTGCCGAAGAGATACGCCCGCACCAAATAGGCTCCCCGGGTGAAAAAAGCTCGCTGGGTCAATGCGTCCTGTACCGCCGTCTCAATGTCCATGGTCAGGGACTCCCCCACGGCCACGGTGTAGTCCTCGCCGTTGGCGGTCACGGTGAGCTGGCTGTCGCTGTACCGGGCCTCAAAATCCGTCTCCAGCGCGGCGGTGGCCTCCTCCTGGTTCATGCCGCCCAGGGCTACGTCGTTCACCACTGTTTTGGGAAGGACCTGCGCCGTGTTCACCGCGGCGCACAGAGCGGTGTACCCGCCCAACAGCAGGACCAGCACCACGGCGGCAAGGATCAGCTTGCCCCGCGTCCCCAGGCCCAGGGTGACGCCTTTGGCCCGTTTGGGCTGGTGTTTTTCTTTCTGTTCGTCCAAACTCATTGCCTCCATCGCTTTGAAAAGGGGCCGATACAACGGGATATCCCCTTCAAGAAGAAGTCGTAATCAACACTGACGCTATTATACCGCGTACCGGACAAGGCCGCAAGGCCCCAGCTCCGCCAAACAATGCCAAATTTCCACAAAAATGGGCGGGTGGGCAGAATTGGCTCTGTCACCCGTCCATTATACTGCCTTTCTGCGATAAAAGCAAGAAAAGTTCGCCAAATGGAAACCCAGCCCCCAGATCATGTTCCAGAGGCTTGCAATTTGTCGTTTTCCGTGGGTGGTTCTTTTCGGAGAACCGGGGCGCTGTTTTTCGGGGTCCCCGCCAAAGCTCAGCGAAGCGGGTTTGGTGGGGAGAGGAGGTGTGACGGAATGGATGAGCTTTCGGCTTTCGCCGGAAGCGAGGGATATGAAGTCCACACCGACGAGGCGGCGGTTTGCCCCCTTCACAGGGGCGCCTTCTTGCCCCTGATCTGAAAAGAAAGGGGGCCTGCCTTATGACGACTTCGGAATTTTATCAATTCTGTTTGGTAATCATCGGCTTGTGTGGGTTGTTTCTAACAATCTATTACAACAAAAAGAAGTAACCGCCCATAGCCTTCCAAGCGAGCGGTTACATCTTGTAACTAACGAAAGGGGCTAACCGTTGTCGGACAGCGCCTGTTCTCATGCTTATTATAGCCCCTCAGCGGACGTTCTGTCAAGTCCCCGGCTGGGGGCTTTTTGCTTTGCATCTGCTGAACCTTTTGTTCTGAAAAGGCGACCACCCACACCAGATTTCTCCGGTTCGGGCGGTCTATTGTAAGCCTTATGGCTTGGGGCCTATTGAAAACCGTGTTTACTGGGGAAAAGCGTTGAGCTAAAAGCTAACCATTCATTGCTAATTGCAAATTGTTCACGGTTCCTCCACCTGGAAATCCTCCCAGGCGTCCACAGAGGACGCGCCGGAGACATCCGCGCTGTCAGAGTAGCTCTCCACGGTGACGGTGTAGGCGCTGGTGCCTTCCACGTAGACGGTGCCGTCGCTGCCCACGACGGAGACAGTGTTGCCGCTTTCGTCCACGATGGTCCCTGCGCACTGAAGCTCGGTCAGGACGCTGTCGCCGGTGACCACCCAGGTGCTGGTGGAGTCGATATAGAGGTTAGCGTAACCGCTGCCGCCGTCCCCGGCGTTGGATTCATCGTCCACCACCGCGCCGGTCAGGGTGCTGCCCTCGGTCAGGTAGAAGTCCAGTTGGCTGATGGTGTCCCAGATCACATCGCCCTCCAGCGCCTGGTCGATGGCGGTAAAATTGCAGTCCGCGCCGTTGGAGCCGGTGGATCCCCACCCTCTGGCGTTGCTGTTGCCGGTGCATTTCAGCAGGAAGTCGCTGTCGGCGGCATAGGTGATATCCACGCCGGAAATGATGAAGGTGGATTCGGTGTTGGTGGTGTAGAACATGCCGCCGTTTGCTGCGGTCAGGCTGCCGCCCACCATCTCAAAGGTGCTGTTGCCCTCCTCGGAGTCACCGGACATGCTCTGGTAGAGGATGACGTTCCAGGTGCAGTCGTTTTGCTCGGAATCGGCCATGGCACCGGACAGGTCGCAGTCGAACAGCCGGATGGTGTTCAGACCCTCGATGCAGATGGCCTCGGAGCCGGTGGCGGTGAGCGTAGCGTCATTGACGGTGATATCCGCGGTGCTATACACGGCGGGGGAGCCGGTGCCGTTGGAGGTGTAGCTGCCACCGTCCACCACCATGGTGCCGCTGCCCCGGTCAGAGCGGATGGCGGCGGAGGACTCGCCGGAGGTCTCCACGGTCAGGTCCCAGGCGTAAAGGGTGCCGCCCCCGGCCACGTGGATGCCGCCGGAGGTGTCCTGCTGGGTGGTGATGGCAGTGTCGGAGACGTAGACCACGCCGTCGCCGTAGGCGAACACGCCAGCGCCGCCCGCCGCGTTGGTGGTGATGATGCTGTCCTCAATGGTCAGCGTCCCCAGAGCCGCCAGCGCAGCAGCTCCCACGCCGTAGAAGCTGGAGTTGTCGCCGCCGGTGCTGTCATCGGAGGTGCGGGTGATGGTCACGTTGTCCAGGTCCACGGTGATGCCCTCGGTGGCCACCAGTACGGCGTTTTCGTCGGTGCCGGTGCTGGTCAGTTCGGTGTCGGAAACGCTGGTGTCCTCGGTGTACTCGTTGGCCGCGTCGTAGTCGTCCACGCCGGAGGACTGGCTGCTGTCGCCGCCCATGTCGCCGCCTGCGGTGCCGGTATCGCCGGAGGAGATGGTGACGCTCTCCGCCACGCCGTCAGAACCTACCACGATGGTCACAGTGTCCCCCAGGGACAAGTCCTGATAGGTCAGCGTCTCGCTCATGCTACCCATGCCGCCGCCGCCCATGTCGGAGGGCATGGAGCCGCTGTTGCCGGAAGGTGCTTCTCCGCCGTCACCGGAAGGCATTTCCCCGCCTGCGCCGTCGGGCAGGTCGTCGGGGACCTCGCCGCCCTCGGCGGCAGCGTCGTCCTCGCTGTCGTCAGTGGTTTCGGCAGCATCATTCACTTCGGCGGAAGTCTCGGAGAGGACGGTGTTGCCGTTGCCAGTGGCAGTATTGGCTTCGGCGCTGTCGTCGGAAGTTGTGCTGTCACTGTCGGTACTTTCCCCGTCATCGGAAGGGGCCTCCCCGTCCGGGACGGAGCCGCCGCCGGAGGTCATGTCGCCGCCGCCCATGCCGCCCTCGCGGGTGAAGGTGGTGTCCTCGGAGTAGGGAATTTCCACTTCCTCGTCGTCGTCGGTGGTGATGGTGATGCTTTCCAGCGTCAGAGCGATGACGGTGCCCGTGTAGGTGGTGGAAGCGTCGGTTTCCCCGGCGACACTGGTATCTTCGCTGTCAGTGTCGGCGGAGGAGGTCGTGCTGCCGCAGGCCGCCAGGCTCAGCGCCATGGCCAGGGCCAGCACCAGACTGAGAATTTTTTTCATAGATACACCTCGTTGAAAGAATATTGGTTGGTCAACTTGGTGGGGACAGGGTCCTCCCACTGCTGTACGTAGTATATGCGCCCAAACTTAAACGAGGATGAAACCGCTCACCTGCAATAGCGCCACATCTGAGAGGAAAATTTCGCGCCGCTTTGTGCAGTTTTCCTTCCAGACAAAAAAGCGCTGCACCGACAGGCGCAGCGCTTGAGCCTGTCGTAAAACGACAGGCTCTCGACCAAAATCACGGATTTTGGTCGAAAATGCGGCCCCAGCAGCGCACATCGTCGCCGCAAGCTCCATATCGCTCCCTTCCGCGCAAAGCGCGA
>JAJQCW010000056.1 GCA_021202515.1 Clostridiales bacterium
GCTAACGAATAAACTCTTCCCCTTTTCCTGGTTTCACATCATTGACAAATGAACATTTCTCACACTTTTCCCCACGGGTTCCCATCCGGTCACTTTTTTTCTGGAAAGCATACTTTTCCCTTACGATGGGAACACTTGACGGGTGGACAGCGGCTGTTTGTGCCCTGCCTGACAAGTCACCATGTATGGTATCCCTTTTGCCAACGTATGTGTAGGGGCGGCCCTTGGCCGCCCGGAGAAAGAAATCAGTTCCCGCGGGCGGCCAAGGGCCGCCCCTACAGGTATGTGAAACTATCGAGGCTGATTCAATGGGACAACCAGATTACCATAAAGCGGGGAGGACCCAGAGATGAGACAAAACGACGCGACAGAACAGGGAAAACGCACAGCCGGACAGTGGCTGCTGGACGGCGCTGTCTCCACCGGGGCCGTCGCCCGTCAGGGCAAGGGCGATCTGACCGCCCTCTGCGCCCTCTGCCGCAGGCTGGATGTGGATGGGGACGAGCATCCCGCGGCCCAGCTCCTGCTGGACCAGCTTTGGCTGCTGCGCCGGGAGGGAGACGAGGCCGCAGCCAAGCTCCGTGGACTGGGACGGCTCCCGGCGGTGCGGCTCCGGGGCCGCTGCGCCAGGGTGCAGCGGTTGGGCGAGCTTGCGGCCCAGGATGCGGGGACGTGGACGGTTGACACTCTGCTGGCATACCTCCGGGGGGTGCAGTCCGCCGCGCCGCTGTGGGAGGCTGAGTTAAACGCCTTGTTCCCCTGCCTGATTTTGGGGGTGGTCCATCGGGTGCGGGAGATCGCCGCCCACCTGGAGAGGGACGGCGCGGCAGAGGAACTGCAAGCCTGCTTCGCCGCCCTGGGGCTGTTCACCGGCAGGGATTTCTCTGATTTTCTGGAGGAACTGAGCCAAATTCACGCGGTTTTTGCCCAGGATAAAATTTATCTCCGCACCAGCCGACAGGGGCGGCAGCGCTACCGGGCGAGGCTGGCGAAGCTGGCCCACCGCGCCGGAGAGGACGAGGGCGCGTTTGCGCAAGCCTTGCTGGAACAGGCCCTAAAGGAGGGGCGGCACGTTGGATTTCTGCTCTTTCCCCCGGCGAAGGCGGGCCGTTGGTATCCCTGCCTGCTGGGGCTGCTGACGCTGGCATTGTCCGCGTTTATTGGCTGGCTCAGCGGGGCGTGGTGGCTGGCGCTGGCGGTGCTGCTGCCGGTGTCGGAGCTGGTGAAAAAGGGCGTGGACTTCGCCGCCCTGCGGCTCACAAAACCCCGCCCGGTGTTCCGGCTGGATTTACAGGACGGTATCCCGCCGGAGGGCAAGACCCTCTGCGTCATCTGCGCGGTGCTGACCGGGGACGACGCGGCGGAGCAGCTTTCCGCCAAGCTGGAGCAGTATTTTCTCGCCAACCGCTCCGCCGGAACGCAGGTGAATTACGGCCTGTTGGCCGACCTGCCCGACAGCCGCTTTCCCCAAGGGGTGGGCGGCGAGGCCCGGCTCCAGGGGGCAAAGCGGCAGATTGACCGGCTGAATGACCTCTACGGAGGGCGGTTTTACCTGTTCACCCGGGAGCAGACCTATGTGCAGCGGGACAACCGCTATCGCGGCTGGGAGCGCAAGCGGGGGGCGCTGCTGGAGCTGCTGGCCCTGCTGCGGGGCAAATCTACCCCGCTGGAGGTGCGCGCCGGGGATCGGGCGGGGCTGCAAAATACCGCGTTTTTGCTGACTCTGGACAGCGACACCCGGCTGGGACCGGACGGGGTGCGGCGGCTGGTAGGGGCCATGCTCCACCCGCTGAACCGGCCCGTAGTGGACGAGAAGCGAAACATCGTTGTCCGGGGCTACGGGCTGCTCCAGCCCCGGCTGACCACCGACCTGGAGGACGCCAACGCCACCCCCTTCGCCGCCCTGTTCTGCGGCGGCAGCGGCAGCGACCCCTACACGGCGGGGGCAGCGAATTTGTATCACGACCTTTTTGACCGGGCCAGCTACTGTGGCAAGGGCATTTTGGACGTGGCGGCGGCAGAGCGGTGCCTGACCGGGTGGTTCCCGGAAAACCGCATCCTCTCTCACGACCTGCTGGAGGGCTGCGTCCTCCGGGTGGGCTTCTGCGGAGAGGTGGAGCTGGCCGACGGCTTCCCGCCCACAGTGGAGGGCTATTTTCGCCGACAGCACCGGTGGGTGCGGGGGGACTGGCAGGCCGCCTGTTGGCTGGCGGGTCGGGTGCCAAATCGGGCGGGAGAGCGTGTCTCCAACCCGCTCTCTCCCATCGACAAGTGGAAGCTGCTGGACAACCTGCGCCGGAGCCTGCTCCCGGCGGCGGTGACGGTGCTGCTCCTGGTCTATGCGCTGTCGCACACTGCCGACCGGCGGCTCTGCGGGGGACTGGCGCTGGTGGTGCTGGGATTTGACCTGCTGCTGGCAGTGCTGGGCTGGGCGCTGCAGGGGTTCCGGGGCTGCCGCCAGCGGACGTTTGGCCGGATGTACGGCCCCGTCACCGGGGCGGCAGTGCGGGGGCTGGTGCGGCTGCTTTGGCTGCCCTCGGAGGGCTGGGTGGGCCTTTCCGCCGCCTGCACCGCCCTGTGGCGCGCCGCCGTGACCCACCGGGGGCTGCTGGACTGGACGGTGTCCTCACAGGCGAAGGGCGGAAAACGCTTCTGGCTGCCGGGGATGGCGGCGGGGGCGCTGCTGCTCCTGCTGGCCCCCGGTCTGGGCGGAAAGCTGCTGGGCCTCGGGTGGCTGGCCGCGCCGGTGCTGCTGGGAGGACTTTCCAAAGCGAAAAAATCGAAATCCCCCTTCACCGCCGAAGAAAAAGACTACCTGACCGAACAGGCGCGGGAGATTTGGCGGTACTTCGACACCTGGCTCCGCCCTGAGGACCACTACCTGCCCCCGGACAACGTGCAGGAGCTGCCCGATTTGGGTCCCGCTCGGCGCACCTCCCCCACCAACATCGGTCTCGCGCTGCTGTCCTGCCTGGCGGCGGTGGACCTGGGCGTGACGGAGAAAAAGCGGGCGATCGATCTCATTGAAAAGCAATTAGACACGCTGGAAAAGCTGGACAAATGGCGGGGCCACCTCTACAACTGGTATGACACCGCCACGGCCCGGCCCCTCTACCCTCGCTACGTCTCCACTGTGGACAGCGGCAACCTGTGCGGCGCACTCATCGCCCTGAAGCAGGGCCTGTTGGAGCTGGGAGAGCCGGTGTTGGCCCGGCGAGCGGCGGCGCTGGCGGACAACATGCAGTTTGAACACCTCTATGACGCTGACCGGGCGCTGTTTTGCATCGGCTACGACGCGGAACAGGGCGCGTTCACCGAGAACTGGTATGACCTGCTGGCCAGCGAAGCCCGCCAGACCAGCTATCTGGCGGTGGCCCGTGGAGACGTGCCGCCCCGCCACTGGGGGCGGCTGAGCCGGAGCATGACCTGCCTCAAAGGGCGGTTCGGTCTGGCGAGCTGGTCGGGGACCATGTTTGAATACTTCATGCCCCACCTGTTGCTGCCGGCGGAGAAAGGTAGCCTTTTGTGGGAATCATTGGCCCTCTGCGCCTGGGCGCAAAAGGAGTGGGGCGAACGAAATGGTCTGCCCTGGGGGATCTCCGAGTCCGCCTATGCCCGGCTCAATGGAGAGATGAATTACCAGTACAAGGCCCACGGCGTCCCGCCCCTGGGCCTCCAGCGGGGTCTGGAGCGGATGCAGGTAGTCGCCCCCTACGCCACGTTTTTGGCGCTGGAGTTCCTGCCCCACAGCGCCGTCCAGAACCTGCGGCGGCTGGCCGACCTGGGGGCCGAGGGAGAGTACGGCTTCTATGAGGCGATGGACTTCACCGGGGAACAGCCGGTGGTGGTCCGCAGTTGGATGGTGCATCACCTGGGCATGAGCCTGCTGGCCATCGACAACGCCCTGAACGCTTCGATCATGCGCCGCCGCTTCCTGGCGGAGCCGTCCATGGCGGCCTATCGGGGGCTATTGCAGGAGCGGATGCCTCTGGGTCTGACCCCACCGAAACCCCTGCACATCACGGAAAAGAGGAACAAAATGAAGCAAACCAAGGGATATCTGCGCACCGGGCAGGGCTTCGACCCTGCGGCCCCGGCCTGTCACCTGCTGGCGGCGGAGGGGCTGGCCCTGCCCCTGACCGCCGGGGGCGGCGGGACGCTCTGCCGGGCGGAGCTGCTGCTGGCGGAACCCATTGAGGTGCGGTTCCGGGACGGGAAGGAGCAGCTTCGCCTTTTCCCCACCGGCCCCGCCGGAAAGGACCTCCACTGGCGGTTTTCCGCAGGAACGGCAGAGCTGTCGATACAGCGGGGCGGCATTTCCATTCATCGGCGGCTGACCCTGTCGTCTGGCGGGCTGCTGGAGGAGTGGACGGTGGAGACCCAACCGGCGGGTCTGCTGGAGGTGCGCGTCACGCCGGTTCTGGACGAGGCGGACGCTTACGAGGCCCACCGGGCCTTTTCCCGGCTGTCGCTGGCGCCGGAAAGCGTGGAGGGCGGCGCGGTCCTCACCCGGCGGCCCAGAGAGGGGAAGGAAATCCCTGCGCTGGCCGTCCTCTGGGCGGGGAACTGCACATTAGAGGACGCGGAAAACTGCGTCCTGCGGCTGAGCCTCCCCCTCCAACCGGGGACAACCGCCCTTCGGCTGGCCCTTGCCGCCGGGGAGGGAAACCGGGCGCTCCACGCCGCCCAAGGTCTGCTGGTGGGGGCCAAGACTGGCGGCGAGGACTTGTTTTCCGCCCTCTCCGCCCGGTACAGCCTGACCGGGGCCGCCCAGCGTCAGATGGACGAGCTGACCTCCCGGCTGCTCTCCCCCAGAGAGCGGAGCGGCGTCCCCAGGGGGCAAAGCGCTCTGTGGCCCTACGGCGTCTCCGGCGACCTGCTCCTGTGGGCGGTGCTGGCCGCCGGGCAGGAGGAACAGCGGCTTGAGCGCTGCATCCGCCAGTGGGCGGTCCTCCGGGGCTGCGGTCTGCCCTTCGACCTGGCGCTGCTGGTGCCGGAGGAAGGGAACGCGGCCCGGAAGCTCACGGAACGGTGCAAAACGCTCCGCTTAACGGAATTTTTAGGCGCGAAGGGCGGTATTCATCTAATTCCCGCTACAGGCGCGGCGGTGGAGGATATCACCGGTATGGCCGACCTGGTGGGGCCGGTGGGGGAGCCGGAGCGCAAATTTCAATGTACCCCGCCCCCTGCCGCCCCCCTGCGCCCGGCGGGGGAACCCGCCTGGCGGTGGGAGGGGAACGTTTTCGTGCTGGAAACCAACGGGGGACTTCTGCCCCGGCGGTGGAGCCATATCCTCACCAACGGCTCTTTTGGCTGGACGGCGGACGACTGCGGCACCGGCCACTTGTGGGCGACCAACGCCCACGAGAACAAGCTGACCCCGTGGCGCAACGACCCCGCCGCCCATAAGGGACCGGAGCGGCTGTGGGTGGTGGACGGCGGGGAGGAAGTTTCCCTCTTCGCTGCGGCGGACGGCATTTCCACCGTCATTCGGTACGGCCCCGGCTTCGCCGCCTGGGAAAAGCGCTGGGGGAACAAGCGAATCGCCGTCACCGCCTTTGTGCCGCCCACCGGCGCGGCCCGGTTCTTCCTGGTGGAGTCCTCCGGCTTCGGGCCGGGGGCGGCGCTGCGCTGGCGGGTGGAATTGCAGATGTCCCCCCGGGTCCGGGGTCGGAACTATGTCGCTGTCACTCCCCACGAGGGGGAACTTTGGGCGGAAAACCCCGCCAACACAGAGTTTCCCGGCGAAATTTTGCGTTTTTCCGCCAGCGGGCCGCTGGAATTGACCGGGCGGGAGAACAATTACACCTTCACAGCCCAAGTCCCCTTAGAACGGGAGCTGGTGCTGGCGGCGGGGGTGGAAACCCCGCTGCCCGTCGCTCCATCCGAGGTGCGGCTGCTGCTGGAGGAAACGAAACGCCACTGGGAGGAACAGGCCGGGTGCTTCACCCTTCGCTCCCCCGACCCGGCGCTGAACCACTACCTGAGCTTTTGGGGCCGGTATCAGGTCATCGCCTGCCGCCTGCTGGCCCGCTCCGCCCTGTATCAGTGCGGCGGCGCGTATGGCTTCCGGGATCAGTTGCAGGACGTGTGCGGCCTGCTGCCCAACGGCAGGGAACTTGCGCGGGAACAGATTTTGCGTTGCTGCCGCCACCAGTACCGGGAGGGGGACGCCCAACACTGGTGGCATCCCCTGGCCAAAGGCGAGCGGGGCGTGCGGACCCGCATCAGCGATGACCTGTTGTGGCTGCCCTATAGCCTGTGCCGGTGGGTGTCCGTCACCGGAGATAGGACACTTTTGGACGAAAAAGTTCCCTGGCTGGTCTCCCAGCCCCTGCAAAAAGGCGAGGAACAGCGCTATGAAGAAGCTGCCCTCTCCGATGGAACAGACACCGTTTTGGAGCATGGCATCCGGGCCATCGAGTGCTGTCTTGGGCGGGGCGTGGGCGAACACGGCCTCTGTCTGATGGGACATGGCGACTGGAACGACGGCATGGACCGGCTGGGCCGGGAGGGACGGGGCGAAAGCGTCTGGCTGACCTGGTTCCTGTCCCTGGTGCTGGAGGAGTTCTCCGCCCTGTGCGAGGGCGAACGGCGGGAGCGCTACCGCAAACTCTCCGCCCGCCTCGCCGCCAAAGCCGACGAAGCCTGGGACGGCGGCTGGTATCGCCGGGCCTACGACGACGAGGGCCAGCCCATCGGCAGCCGGGAGAGCCGGGAGTGCCGCATCGACTCCATCGCCCAGAGCTTTTCCGTCTTTGCCCCCAACCCCTCCCCGGCGCGGGGGCGGCAGGCGGTGCAGGCCGCCATTGACCGGCTCTTTGACCGGGAACACCGCACCGTAGCCCTGTTGGACCCGCCCTTCCGGGAGATCCCGGCGGGGTATATCAGTGCCTACCCCGGCGGCGTCCGGGAGAACGGCGGGCAGTACACCCATGCCGCCGTCTGGCTGGCCATGGCCGCCCTCCAATTGGGGGAGACGGAGCAGGGCTGGGAGCTGCTGCAAACGTTGCTGCCGGAGGGAGCCGACCACAAAATCTATCAGGGGGAACCCTACGTGCTGGCGGGGGACGTCTCCACCGCCGAGGGGCAGCAGGGCCGGGCCGGTTGGAGCTGGTACACCGGGGCGGCGGCCTGGTTCTGCCGGGCGGCTACGGAGGAGCTGCTGGGCCTGCGGGTCCGGGAAAACCGGCTCTACGTTCAGCCCCGGCTGCCCCAAAGCTGGCGGGGTTATCAGGCCGACTGGCGGCTGGAGGGCAAACTGCTGCACCTTCGCGTCTCCCGCGGCGCTGTGGCAAGCATCGCCCTGAACGGCGCACCCGCCGGGCAGAGGATACCGCTGGCTGGGTTGCCGGAGGAAAGCGAAATCGTTGTGGTGGTGGTGAATAGCCATTAGCTCTTAGCTGTTAGCCGTTAGCCATGTAGTGCGAACTCGAAGCGCAGAGGTTAAAACGAAAAGCCCAGTGAAATGGTTCTTCTCTTGCAAAACGGTTGCCTGTCCTGTATAATAATCTTCAACAAAAGAGAAGCTGTCAGCCGTTAGTTATGAGCTGCGAACCAAAAACGCAGAGCAAACTGTTAAGCACAACCTAGCTAATAGCTAAAAGCTAACAGCCAACAGCTAACACGGGGGTGAGACGTATGCAGGAGGTTCACCGCACCGAGCTGATGCCGGGGGTCCATCTGACCTGCGTTCAGACAAAAAAATTCAAGAGCAGCTATTGGGCGCTGCGGCTGGTGACGCCGCTGAAGGCGGAGACCGCCGCCCTCAACGCCCTGCTGCCCCAGGTGCTGTGCCGGGGGACGGCCCGCTGGCCGAACCGCCAGCAGTTGGCGGCGGCGCTGGAGGAGCTGTACGGCGGCGTGCTGGAGCCCACCGTCACCAAGCGGGGAGAGAGCCAGTGTTTCGGCTTCGCGGCCACCTTTTTGGACGACGGCCTGACGCCGGAGAAAACGTCCCTGCTGGACCGGGAGGCCGAGCTGCTGGGGGACCTGCTGCTGCGGCCCGCCACCCGCAACGGGCGGCTCCGGGCGGACTATGTGACCAGCGAGCGGGCCAACCTGATGGACGACATCAAAAGCGCCGTCAACGACAAGCGCCAGTACGCCCTGCGGCGGTTGGTGGAAGAGATGTGCGCCGGGGAGGACTTCGGCGTGAGCCGTCTGGGTTCTCTGGCGGCGGCGGAGAAAATCAGTGTCGCCAAGCTGGACCGGCACTATCGGCAGCTGTTGCCCTCCGCCCAAATCGAGCTTTATTACTGCGGCTCCGCCAGCCCCCGCCGGATGGAGTTGGTCTGGCGGGAGGCTCTGCGGGACCTGCCCCGGCAGGGGCGGCCTGAGCTGCCCCTGACCCGCTGGCGGGTGGAGCCGGGGGAGCGGCGGAATTTTACCGACCACCTGGACGTGACCCAGGGCAAGCTGGTCCTGGGCTTCCGCACGGGCTGCACTCTCAGCGGCCGGGGCTATCCCGCCCTGGTGGTGGCAAACGCCCTGTTTGGCGGCACCCCCACCTCCAAGCTGTTCCTCAACGTGCGGGAGCGGCTGTCCCTGTGCTACTACGCCAGCTCCGGGCTGGACAAGCACAAGGGGCTGCTGTACGTCCAGTGCGGCGTGGCCTTTGACAATTTGGCCCGCGCGGAGGAGGAGATTTTGCGCCAACTGGCGGCGGTGCAGGCGGGAGACTTCACCGACGGGGAGCTGGACGCCGCCCGACGGGCCATGGTCCGGGCCTACCGCACCATGGCCGACAGCCAGGGCGCTCAGGAGGACTATTGGCTCAGCCAGGCGCTCTCTGAGATGTGGCTTGCCCCTCAGGAGCTGGCCCAGTTGCTGGAGGACGTGACGAGAGAAGAAATCATTCAGGCGGCGCAAAAGCTGCGGCTGGACACGGTCTATACCCTGCGCGGCCCGGAGGGAGAGGAGGCACAGCCATGATGGAGCGGACCCAGTTCCCCCGGCTGGGGGAGACCTGTTACTTTGAGCGGCTGGAAAACGGCCTCCCCATCTACGTGGTGACAAGGCCGGGCTTTGAGAAGCGTTACGCCTTCCTCGCCGCCAACTACGGCGGCATGGATATGCGCTATCAGGTGGACGGGCAGCGGCGGGAGACCCCCGCCGGGGTCGCCCACTACCTGGAACATAAAATGTTCGACACCCCCCAGGGCAACGCCCTGCAAATGCTCTCGGCTAACGGCGCGTCCCCCAACGCCTTTACCGGCCCGGCCATGACGGGGTATTACTTCGAGTGTACCGACCGCTTCACCGCCAACCTGCGGATGTTGCTCTCCTTCGTCTCCACCCCCTACTTCACGCGGGAGTCGGTGGAGAAGGAGCGGGGCATCATCGACCAGGAGATCCAGATGGTGGAGGACGACCCCGGCTGGCGGCTGTACCACAACCTGCTGGAGGGCCTGTACCGCACCCACCCCCTGCGGGTGTCGGTGGCGGGCAGTTTGAAGTCCATCAAGGACATCACGGCGGAGACGCTGGACGACTGCCACCGGGCTTTTTACCGCCCCGGCAACATGGTTCTGTGCGTGGCGGGAGACGTGGACCCGGAGCAGGTGGCTGCGGTGGCGCGAATGGTCCTGCCCGCCGGACAGGGCGAAGAGAAGGAGCCGCCGGTGAAGGACTACGGCCCCACCGAGGAACTGACTGCGACCCAGTCGTCCGTCAAAACCCAAATGGCGGTGTCGGCCCCCAACTTTTTGGTGGGCTTCAAGAGCGCGCCCCATCCCCAGGGGGAGACACACCTGCGGCTCCAACTGCTGGGCGAGCTGGCAGGAGAGCTGCTCTGCGGCCAGTCCAGCCCGGTGTATCAGAAGCTCTACGACCAGGGCCTCATCAACAAGCGATTTGACCAGTTCTATGAGGACTACCCGGTTGCGGCGTTCCTGGCCCTGGGCGGGGAAAGCCCGGACCCGGAACAGGTGGCCCAGGCCATGCTGGACGAGGGGGCGCGCATCCGCCGGGAGGGTATTTCGGCGGAGCGGTTCTGCCGGTGCAAAAAGGCGGTCTACGGCCCACGGGTGCGGCGGCTGAACAGCTTTGACCACTGCTGCGTCCAACTGGCCCAGGGCCAGTTCAACGGCTACCACTATTACCGGTTCCCGGAGCTGTTCGACGGCGTCGGGCGAGAGGAGACGCTGGCCTTCCTGGACGAGCTGCTCCGCCCGGAGCGGATGACTTTGGCGGTGGTGGCGGGGGAATAACCCTGCACCTATCCACGAACTGAGAAAGGAAGTTTTTCCTATGAACCCAATCACCTTCCCCGGCCTGGGCCTGACCTTTCACATCCAACGGGTGGCCTTTTCCTTTGCCGGGAAGGACATCTACTGGTACGGCGTCATCATCGCCGTGGGCTTTCTGCTGGGGGTGGCGTTCAGCTACCGGCAGGCTCCCCGCCTGGGGGTCGATCAGGACGACCTGCTGGACATGCTCATCCTCGCCGCGCCCATCGGCATCATCTGCGCCCGGATTTATTACGTGGTCTTTTACCTGGATCTGTACACCACGGCGGACGGCAGCTTTGACTGGAAGGAGGCCATCGCCATCTGGGACGGCGGCATCGCCATCTACGGCGGCATCATCGGCGCGGTGCTGACCTGCCTGATCTTCTGCCTTGTGCGGAAATGCAGTTTCCCCTCCATGGCGGACGCCTGCTCCTACGGCCTGCTCATCGGCCAATCCCTGGGCCGCTGGGGGAACTTCGTCAACCAGGAGGCTTACGGCTCCGCCTGCTCCGCCCCCTGGCGGATGGGGCTGACCCTGAACACCGGGGAGTACATCGAGGTCCATCCCACCTTCCTCTATGAGTCCCTGTGGAACGCGGTGGGGCTGGCGCTGCTCTACTTCGTCGTCCGCAAGCACCGGAAGTTCAACGGGATGCTCTTCACCTTTTACCTGTTCTGGTACGGCCTGGGCCGGGTGTGGATCGAGGGTCTGCGGACGGACAGCCTGTATCTGTTCAACACTGGCATCCGGGTCTCCCAGTTGGTGGCGTTCCTGTGCGTGGTGGGGGCCGGCGGGGTGCTGGTCTATCAACTGCTCATCCGTCCCCGGCGGGCGGCGAAGCAGGACGACGCAGCGGCGACAGAGTGAGTTCCCTATAGACTGCAAAAACCGCCTCGGCGCTTGCGCCGGAGCGGTTTTTTGTCGGTTTTTAGGTTGCGTTTCGTTGAATGCTATGTTATTCTATCTGTGGCGCTGTCCAACTACGACGGCGGTTGGCTCCCTATCACGGGGGCAGCTTCTTTGCCCCCAATCTGAGGAAAGGGGGCCTGCCTGATGAGTACATCCGAAGTTTTACAGCTTTGTTTGGTCATTATCGGCGTTTGCAATCTGTGTATTCAGTTGCTGGATAGAAAGAAGTAACCGCCCAGTTGCCTCCGGATACGGTTACTTCTTAGCCAAATCTGGGAGCTAACCGTTGCCGGACAGCGCCCTTGTTCTGTGATTAGTATAGCCGAAAATCTGAAAAATGTCAATTCCTTTTCCAGGAGCGCTGCAAAGAGATGCCTTGCAGCGCTCCCCTTTTGTAACCGTCAGCGGGCCTTCTGCTGGAGCTGGAGCCGGTCGGCGATCATGGCGATAAACTCGCTGTTGGTGGGCTTGCCCTTGGCGTTGGACACGGTGTAGCCGAAGTACTTTTGCAGGGTCTCAATGTCGCCCCGGTCCCAGGCCACCTCGATGGCGTGGCGAATGGCCCGCTCCACCCGGCTGGCGGTGGTGCCATAGCGCTTGGCCACCTCCGGGTACAGCACCTTGGTGACGGCGTTGATGACATCCATGTTGTCGATGGTGATGAGAATGGCCTCCCGCAGGTACTGATAGCCCTTGATGTGGGCGGGGACGCCGATTTCGTGGATGATGGAGGTAACCAGCGTCTCCAGGCTCTCGCTCTGGGGTCGGCTGGGCTTCACGCCCCGTAGCTGCCGCAGGCGCTCCACCACGGCGGAGGTGCGGCAGGGCTTGAGCAGGAAGAAGTCCGCGCCCAGCTCCGCCGCCTGGTTGACCAGGTTGCCCCGCAGGAAGTTGGACAGCACCAGCGTCAGAGGCCGCGGCCCCTGCATCCGGCTCATCTCTCCCAGCAGCTCCAGCCCGTCCATGTTTTTCAGCACGGTGTCCATCACCAGCACGTCTATGTCAGGGGTGCTTTGCAGACAACTGATGGCCCTCTCGCCATCCTCGGTGGAAAACACCACCTCCATGTCGTCCTCTCTGTCGATCATTTCGCCCAGCAGGACGCGAAACTCTTCGTCCGCGTCCGCGATCATCACTTTTGTTGTGTTCATCTTCCCGGTCTCCTTTTGATTGATTTATGATAGATGCGGCCCCATCGCTCCCGCCGATGCAGGGCACAGGGGATTCTTCTCCCATAATGTAACATAAATGACGAAATAAGACAACCTATTTCCATTGTTTTTGTGCGACATAAACAACGAAATTTCCGCGCATCGTAACAATCTTCCCCCGCCTTTGACGAAATCCGCCAAAATAAGACAAAATATTTTTTCGTTGTATATCCGCTTTTAAATATCTTTATAAATAACCATGCTGTGAAACTGTTTATTTCCAAACAGATTCCCATTAAAATACAATTAATTTGTTTTCTTTTTATTAAGTTCAAAATGCAGAAAGATTTACACAGCTTTTGCCCCAGTCTCTTATCTGCATTGAAATCACTGTATAAAAATGCACAAATTTATCAGAACTTTGAGGCATCCGGAGGAACGTAGTCCTTTCCGCTCCCCCTTTGTAGAGCAAAAAACACCGCCGTCCGGCCTGCTCGACAAAGCAAACAGGTCAGGCGGCGGAACGCAAGGCGCATTTCGTTGGATGCAAAGCACCTTTTTATTTTAATGCGGGAACGGAGATGGTTTCGGTCTCCCCGTTGACGGTGCAGGAGAAGGCGTAGACCGGTTGGTAATATCCCTTGGAGTCGGTGGCGTAGGTCAGTCGGCAGCCGGTGACGGTCACCTGATCGCCGGTCTGGAAGGGCTGCGCACAGGAAAAACGGCCCAGCGCCACCATCCGATAGGCTTCGGCAGGAGAGAGGATCTCCGCCTCTTTGACGTACTGATAGGTGGCCATGGTGCTGATGATGCGGGCGGGGATGTCCCCACGGGTCAGGGTGATGACCAGCGACCCGGCGGTGAAGTCGTTTTGGTAGGCGGCCAGGTCCTCCGGGGCGCTCATGTCCCAGCGGAGACTGCCGCTCTCGTCCAGGCTGTAGACGGCGGCCCGGTCCAGCAGTTGGTTTTCCGTCAGCCAGCTCTCCCACCGCCAGCGGACGCTGTCCAGCGAGCCGGAGACGGAGACGCCCTCGTCCTCCTGGGCGGAAAACTGCCAGCTTCCGTCCCGCAGGGAGACGGAAAAGGCGTATTCCCGGCCCTCCTGGTCGGTCAGCGCGAACTGTCGCTGCTGGCCGGTCTGGAGGACCTTGGCGGACAGGTCCAGGTTCATCTCGGTGGCCAGCAGGGAGGCGATGGTGTCGCCGGGACGGGCGGTGTTGGCAATGGTGTTCCGGTAGACCGAGGCGGTCCCCTCCTCTTCCGAGAGGGTGGTCTCTACCGTCAGGGTCACGCCCCCCATGGACTGCCGGTAGGCGGGCGAAAGGGCCAGGTTGCCGAACTCGCTGCCGTAGTACACGGAAAAGACGCCGCCCAGCGCCACCAGGCAGCAAACCGGCAGCACCAGCGCCTTGACCAGCGGCGGTCCCAGCCGCTCTTTGCGCCAGACAGTCCAAATCAGCCTGCCCAGGAAAAACCCCGTCAGAACGCCCAGGGTGTTCAGCAGCAACTCGTCCAGGATGAAGCCGCCCCGCTCCAGGGCGAATTTGACACAGCTCAGCGTCGCCGTGCAGGAGACGGAGACCGGCAGCAGCCAGCGCAGACGGCAGAACGGCTCCCCCAACAGAGCGGCTGCCAGGCCCAGGGGCAAAAAGAGCGCAAATTGCAGCAGAAGCTGCAACAGCTCCGCCGCTGACCACTGGTTCCAGGCGGAGCGGAAGGTGCTCAACAGGTGCAGGTTGGCCTGGCTGGAGGTACTGCCGGGAAACAACAGCACCAGGACCACCGCTGCCGCCGCCCAGCAGGAGAGAACAGTCAGCAGAACGCCCTGGTAGGTTTGCAGCGGCTGATGCAGCCTGCGCCACTGGCGATAAATCGCCAGAACAAGGACCAGATCCACCAAAAGGGCGATGACCAGCGGAAATACAGTTTTCAACGATAAGAGAAGCTCCATGAGATCCTCCTGACAACGGATAAAACGCCGGACATACAAATGCGGCTTTTCATACCAGTATCTATTTAGTATAACAGAAAAGCGGAAAAGAGAAAGGGAAAAATGCAAATGTTCTGTGAATAAACCGTGAAAAAGGTGGTGCAGCCCATGACATGGTGTTTCATATTAGATAACAAGGTGAGGCGGATAAGGTGACAAAAAGAGGCGTACTATTGACAACCGGCAGTTTTGCAGTATAATGGAGATGTTCACAGGAATTGCACGTTTTTGTCTCTACAAGGAGGGACCGCGGAATGGAAACCAAGTCGTTTGCGCAGCGCTTGCAGGAGGCCAGTCTCCCGCGCTACAGTCAGTTACCCACGCTGGAGCTGTATAAGGATCAACTGGTGGAGCTGACCAACGGCTATCTGTCCCCGTTTTTCCTGGGGGAGACGGCTGTGACCGACACGATGGTCAACAACTACGTCAAGCTCAAGGTCATCGTGCCGCCGGTGAAGAAGCGTTACCGCCGGGAGCAACTGGCCCAGTTGATTTTGACCTGTCTACTGAAAAAGGTCCTGTCCATCGCGGAGGTGCGGCAACTGCTGGCGGTGCAGAACCGGGATGGGAGCATTGAGGCCGGGTACGACTATTTTTGCCAGCAGATGGAGCAGGCCGTCCGGACGGTGGGCGGCAGCGGCCTCTGGCAGCCGTCGGAGGGAGACAGTACGCCCCAGGAGGCGCTGCTGAACCACGCCATCTGCTCCTTTGTCCACAAGCTGTATTTCGAGATGATTTTGGCGGAGCTGTCAGACGCGGGAGAATAACAATTTGCAATGAGCAATGTGCAATTATGCCTTGCCCTCGCGTTGCAAGAACTTTCCTGACATCGGTTGATTTTTGTTGCATTCAGCGAAAAAAGATGCTATGCTAAATATGGTTCTCCGTTGGAGAACCGGGCGTTACCCAAACACGGTTGCCCCCTGTGCGGGGGCAGCTTTTTCCCTTTTGGGGCCCCCGCCAAAGCCCAGCGAAGCGGGTTTGGTGGGGAGAGGAGGCGTGACGGAATGGACGAGGCCTGCCGCTTGCGGCGGGGCGAGGGATATGAAGTCCACGCCGACGAGGGTCTGCCCTATGACGACTTCGGAATTTTACGAATTTTGTCTCGTTATCATCGGCATGTGTGGATCGTTTCTGACAATCTATTACAATAACAAAAAGAAGTAACCGCCCTGGACCCTACCCCGTGGCGGTTACTTCAGTAATCGACTCATAAGGGCCAGCCGTTGCCGGGCAACGCCCTTATTTCTATATTTATTATACCCCAATGCGGGGATTTGTCAACCAATTCAGCGGCCAACCTGGAACGTTGGCCGCTCCGACACCAAAGGAGCGCACAATGGCGGAACAACTGCGGCTGGACAAGCTGCTGGCTGACACCGGCCTGTGGAGCCGGAAGGAGGCCCGCGGCCTGATCCGGCGGGGCCAGGTCACGGTGGACGGGGCCGTGGTGAAGCAGCCGGAGGCCAAGGTAGACCCGGCGCAGTCCTCCCTGACAGCGGCGGGCCAGCCGGTGCTCTGGCAAAAATACACCTATATTATGATGAACAAGCCGGGCGGCGTCCTCACCGCCACAGAGGACCGGCGGCAGCCCACGGTGCTGGACCTGCTGCCCCAGGATCTGCGGCGGAAGCAGCTTCGCCCGGTGGGGCGGCTGGACAAGGACACCGAGGGCCTGCTGCTCCTCACTGACGACGGACCGCTGGCCCACCGGCTGCTGGCCCCCAAATCCCACGTGGACAAGGTCTATTACGCCGAGACCGAGGGCACGGTGGACGAGGACGACATCGTCGCCTTCGCCGCCGGGATGACGCTGGGGGACGGCCTGGTCTGCCAGAGCGCCGGACTGGAGCGGCTGGGGCCGGAACGGTGCCTTGTGACCCTCCGGGAGGGGAAGTTTCACCAAGTCAAACGGATGCTCTCCGCCCGCGGCAAACCGGTGCGCTATTTGAAGCGCCTCTCGATGGGGCCATTGACGCTGGACGAGATCCTGGCGCCCGGAGCGTGGCGGCCCCTGACAGTGGAGGAGGTCCGAAAAGTCAAGGGGAAAACAGGCGGCGACCTTCAAAAATGATTCGTCAATTTCCACAAAAAATTTGGAGAAAACTATTGAAATTGCGAAAAGAACCCGCTATAATAAAAGACGATTAAAAACGCGAACGACCAGAAAAAAGACCTGAAAAAGACCTGAGAAGGAGGAGCGGCAGTATGTCCAGCAGACTGTTTCAGAGCATTGTACTGCAAATGAAAGAAAGTACAGACCGCGCCATCGGTGTCATCGACATCGAGGGCAATGTCATTGCGTGCAATGACCTTCCCATTATTGGTGAGCATTGGCCCAACACGGTGGAAACGCTGAACGGCGACCGGGATTCCACCGTTGTCATCGACGGAAAAACCTTTAAATCCCTCAGCGGCTGGAGCGCTCAGTTCGACTACGCGGTGTTCGTCCGCGGCGACGATGACGAGGCCAAACTGATCTGCAACATGGCGGCGGTGGCCCTCAACGGCGTGAAGAGCTATTACGAGGAAAAATATGACAAGACCGCCTTTGTCAAAAACATCCTCACCGACAACATCCTGCTGGGCGACATCTACATCCGGGCCAAGGAGCTGCACTTCGCCACCGACGTGCCCCGGGCGGTGTTCCTGGTCCGGCCCGTGGAGAGCGCGGACGTGGCCCTGCTGGACGCGGTCCAGGCTATGTTCCCCAATCGGCAGAACGACTTCGTCATCTCCGTCAACGAAAACGACGTGGTGCTGGTCAAGCAGATCCAGGAGGGCGTCAGCGGCAAGGAGCTGATCAAAACCGCCCAGCAGATCGAGGAGACTGTCTCCACCGAGCTGAAACAGCGCATCGTCATCGGCATCGGCACCGTGGCCGAGCACCTGCGGGACCTGGCCCGGTCCTACAAAGAGGCGCAAATGGCCATCGAGGTGGGCAAGGTGTTCGACACCGAGCGCAACGTCATCAACTACGATAACCTGGGCATTGGCCGCCTGATCTATCAGCTCCCCATTACCCTGTGCGAGATGTTCTTGCAGGAGGTCTTTAAAAAGAATCCCATCGACTCGCTGGATTCCGAGACCCTGTTCACCATCAACAAGTTCTTCGAGAACAACCTGAACGTCTCCGAGACCGCCCGGAAGCTCTTCGTCCACCGCAACACCCTGGTTTACCGGCTGGAGAAGATCAAAAAGCTCACCGGACTGGACCTGCGGGAGTTTGACGACGCCATCACCTTCAAGGTGGCGCTGATGGTCAAGAAATATCTCGTATCCCGTGGAATCAACTCGTAAAATGACAAATCTGCCCAAAAGAGTGCGCAAAAGCGCACTCTTTTTTTTGCAAAGCTGCGTGTCCTGTATTGACATCCGGCAAAAAAAACACTATACTATTTGTCGAAAATGCTTTTAGGCAGGATACTTCAGCATGATCGACTTCCAGCACGTTTCCAAACGATATAAAGGGACAGAGCAGCTTGCCGTTCAGGACGCCACCTTTCAAGTGAAGGATGGCGAGTTCGTCTTTCTGGTCGGGCCGTCCGGTTCGGGAAAGACGACCATTTTTAAGCTCATCACCAAGGAGGAGCCGCTGACCGGGGGGAACATCCAGGTCAACAGCTTCGACCTGAACCGGCTCAAGCACCGCAGGGTCCCCTTTTACCGCAGGACGCTGGGGGTCGTTTTTCAGGATTTCCGGCTGATCCAGACCAAAACGGTGGCGGAAAACCTGGCCTTTGTCATGAAGGTCATCAACATCGACCCCTATTTCATCGACGACCGGGTGGACGAGGTGCTGAGCTGGGTGGGGATGACCGACAAAAAGCAGCGCTTCCCCCACGAGCTGTCCGGCGGGGAGCAGCAGCGGGTCTCCATCGCCCGGGCGCTGATGAACCGGCCGGAGGTGATTTTGGCGGACGAGCCCACCGGCAACCTGGACCCGGAGCTGAGCCAGGACACCCTCCAGTTGTTTGACCGCATCAACCGGGAGCTGAAAACCACCGTGCTGGTGGTCACCCACGAAAAGGCGCTGGTGGACGCGATGAACAAGCGGGTGCTCTACCTGGACCGGGGCCGCATCGTCGGGGACCGACAGCAGGGAACTTACGAGTTCTCCGGGGCGAAAGGAAGGCGTTGACCATTTATTACATCCGAGAGGGCTTCCGGGGGATACGGCGGCATTTGCTGATGTTCCTCGGCTCCGTGGCCGTCATCACCGCCTGTCTGGCGCTGACCGGCAGCTTTGCGCTGCTGGCTGAAAATCTGGACTACAACATCGGCCAGCTCATCAACGAGAACGAGTTTGTCGCCTATTTGGAGGACGGCATGGACGAGGACGAGGCCGCCGGGATGGAGCGCGACATCCTGGCGGTGGACAACGTGCGGGAGACTGTCTACATCTCCTCCGAGCAGGCCATGGAAAATTACCTGGAGCAGATGGAGGAAGGCGACCGGCTGTTCGCGGACCTGCCGGAGGACCTGCTGCCCGCCCGGTACACCGTCTACGTGGAGGACATCGACCAACTGGAGGAGACGGCGGACCAGGTGGAGGCTCTGTCCGGCGTGGACCATGTGACAGTCTCCCTGTCCGTGGCGGAGGGCTTTTCCTCCACCCGGAAGGTGGTCGTCGCCGTGGCAGCGCTGCTGCTGGCGGCGCTGTTGGCGGTCTCCCTGCTGGTCATCTTCAACACCACCCGCATGGCCATGCAGGGGCGGGAAGAAGAGATCGCCGTGATGAAAATGGTGGGCGCCACCAACGGCTTTGTCCGCGGCCCTTTCGTCGTGGAGGGTGCGGTGATGGGCCTGATCAGCGGCGCTCTGGCCTGCGCGCTGGAGCGGGGGTTTTACGAGGTGTTCCAGCAGATCGTGGAATCCTATCAACTTGCCGATCTGTTCTATGTGATCCCCTTCCGCCAGGTCCAAACGGTCGTGTTTGCGGTTTACCTGGGCGGGGGGCTGTTCATCGGGATCTTCGGCAGCGTCGCCGCCATTCGCAGACTGTTGAAAGTGTAAAGGACAGTTGATTATCCCATTGATAAGCTACTAACTGATATTTAGACATATCGAATATCTTTTTTTGAAAAAACGCAAACCAAATGACAAGCACTCTCCTCCTTGCCTCCCCTGAAAGGGCAGGGAGGGGCGCAGCCCCGGAAGTGCCGCTTGACGGCGGAGGGGTTTCACAACGGAGCCGATTCAAAGGGACAACCAGAACATAGAACATAAAAGGAGCAAACCGGTCATGAGCAACGACGTTCATAAGAAATACGGCAGCGCCAGCCGTCACAAGCTGATCGTGCGCATCGTGGCCGCTGTGTTGGCGGCGGTTTTCGTGCTGATGCTGGCGTCTCAGATCTTCCTCTACGCCCTGGCGGTGGACGCCGACGACATCGACGCCCTGAAAGCCCAGCAGGCGGCGCTCCAGGCCCAGGCGGAGGAGTGCCAGACCCAACTGGACGCGCTGGCCGACGAAGAGGCCGCAGCGGTAGAAGAATACCAGCTTCTGGAGGAACAGAACCAGGTCCTCGCCAACCAAATCGACGCCACCACCGCCCTGGTGGACAGCTATGACGAACAGATCGAGGCAACGGCGGCGGCGCTGGCCCAGGCCGAAAGCGACTACGAGGACTATTATGAGCTGTACTGCCAGCGGGTCAGCCAGATGGAACAGGGCGGCTCCGTCACCATCTGGGAGGCGGTGTTTTCCTCCAGCACCATCACCGAGTTGCTGACCGCCCTGGAGGACATGAACACCATCCTCAAATATGACAACAGCATCCTCCAGCAGATGACCGACCTGGAGGCCGAGATCGCCGAAACGCAATCCTCGCTGACCGAGGCCAAGGAGGAGCAGGAGGCCGTTCTCTCCCAGCTCCAGACCGAGCAGGACCAGATGCAGGCCAACGAGGACCGGGCCGCCGCAGTCCTGGCGGAAATCGAGGAGAACATCGACCTCTATGCCCAGCAGTTGGCTTCAGTGACCGTGGAGTGCGGCGACCTGGAGGCGGACATCCTCGAAGCGGAGACGCTGGCGGCGCAGCAGGCCGCAGAAGAGGCCGCACGCCAGGCAGAGCTGGAGGCTCAGGAGGCTGCCGAACGGGAGGCCGCGGCAGCCGCCGAAGCGGAGGCCAAAGCAGCCGCTGAGAAGGAAGCGGAGACCTCCGCCCAGACGGACGCCGGGAAAGAGTCCAACGAGCAAACGTCTGACGCCAAGGAGGAAACCTCCTCCGGCTCCAGCACAGACGCGGAGAGCGACAGCAGCAAGGAAGAGACCGCTTCCTCTTCGACCGGTTCCTCTTCCTCCTCGTCTAACACTTCTTCGTCCTCCAGCTCCTCTTCGTCCTCGTCCAGCTCTTCTTCCGGTTCTTCCTCGTCTAACTCGTCGTCATCCTCCAGTTCGTCTTCGTCCTCCGGCGTCACCGGGTCGGACGTGGTGGCCTACGCAGTGCAGTTCGTGGGCAATCCTTACGTCTGGGGCGGGACGAGCCTGACCAACGGATGCGACTGTTCCGGCTTTGTGGTCAGTGTCTACGCCCACTTCGGCTATTCCCTGCCCCACTTCTCCGGCAGTCTGCGCTACTGCGGCACTGGGGTCAGCTACAGCGAGGCCCAGCCCGGCGACATCATCTGCTATGACGGTCACGTGGGCATCTACATGGGCGGCGGTCAGATGGTCAACGCCTTCGACACCAACCACGGCATTATCATCTGCGCGGTGAACACCAGCAGGCTGGTGGCAGTGCGGCGTATCCTTACATAACGGATGCCAAAACAATAATATAACGGATTCGAACAAAACCGTGCTTTTCTCCAAAAGGGAGGCACGGTTTTTTGACATTATCGTGCCAGAAATACAACAAATCGGGTATTGTGTTTGGGGCAAAAACCGTGTATACTGAATTAGAATAACCTTTTGACTGTGTACTCCCCGGCAAAGCGGGGAGTGACGATACATCGACTTACTTATCATTGCTATTTCATTGGGGGAATCAACTATGTACATCACCTGCCTGGACATGGAGGGCGTTCTGGTCCCGGAGATCTGGATCGCCTTCGCCGAGGCCACCGGCATCGACGCCCTGCGGCGCACCACCCGGGACGAGCCGGATTACGACAAGCTGATGCAGTACCGGCTGGATATATTGAAGGAACACGGCCTGGGCCTGAAGGAAATTCAGGACGTCATCGCCACCATCGACCCTCTGCCCGGCGCAAAGGAATTTTTGGATGAGCTGCGGAGCTTCTCCCAGGTCATCGTCCTCAGCGACACCTTCGAGCAGTTCGCCATGCCCCTCATCGAGAAGCTGGGGCGGCCCACGCTGTTCTGCAACACCCTGGAGGTGGCCCCGGACGGCATGATCACCGGCATCCATATGCGGGTGGCCCAGTCCAAGCTGACCACGGTGAAGGCCCTCCAGTCCATCGGCTACGACACCATCGCCGCCGGGGACAGCTTCAACGACCTGGCCATGATCCAGGCCAGCAAAGCGGGCTTCCTGTTCCGCAGCACAACCCAGATCCAGGCGGATTATCCCGACATCCCCGCCTTCACCTCCTTTGACGACCTGCTGGCCGCCATTCGGGGCGCGATGGTGTGACGAAACCGCCAGAAGGCACAACGGACAATATTCACGGTTATCCGGGGCAGAGTATCCCTTCCGCCCCAGAAAGGCAAGGTGCCACATGGCAAACAAATTGAACTGGCCCGCCTTCCGCCCGGCGGATCTGCTGCTGCCCACCGACTGCGATATGAGCAAGTGGAGCGTGGTAGCCTGTGACCAATACACCTCCCAGCCGGACTACTGGCAGCGGGTGGCCGACTTTGTGGGGGACGCGCCCTCCACCCTGAACATGATCCTGCCGGAGTTTTTCCTGCGGGAGGGCAACATCATGCAGCGGCGTGCCTCCATCAACCGGACCATGGACCAGTACCTGGTCGAAGGTCGGTTCCGCTGCTGTCCCGACGCGCTGATCTACGTGGAGCGCTGGCTGTCCGGCGGACAGCTCCGCCGGGGGCTGGTGGGGGCCATCGACCTGGAGGATTATGACTACGACGGCAGCCGGGAGACCCTCATCCGCGCCACCGAAGCCACCGTCGTGGCGCGCATCCCGCCCCGCATGGCGATACGCCGGGGGGCGGCGCTGGAGCTGTCCCATGTGCTGCTGCTGATGGACGACCCGGAAAAACACCTCATCGAGCAGTTGACCTATGAGACCGACGACATGGAGATGGTCTACGACTTCGACCTGATGGAACAGGGGGGCCATATCACCGGCTACCTGCTGACCGAGGAGCAGAAGGCAACCATCTGCGCGGAGCTGAACGAGCTGAACGACCCCAACCGCTTCGGGGAACTGTACGACGCCCAGGGAGAGGCGCCCATGCTCTTCGCCGTGGGCGACGGCAACCACTCCCTGGCTACGGCACGAGCCTGTTACCTGGAGCAAAAGGAGCTGCACCCGGAGCTGGACTGGGAACACCACCCCGCCCGGTACGCCACGGTGGAGCTGGTCAACCTCCACGACGACTCCCTGGACTTTGAGGCCATCCATCGGGTGGTGTTCTCCGTGGACCCGGAAAAGCTGCTGGCGGACCTGGTGGACTACTACCCCGGCACCCACTACGGCGAGGGGGAGGGCCAGACCTTCCGCTACGTCTGGGAGAAGGGTGAGGGGACCATCACCATCCCCGACCCGGTGGCCCAGCTTGCGGTGGGGTCCCTCCAGGGCTTTTTGGACTACTACCTGACCGCCAACGACGACGGCTATGTGGACTACGTCCACGGCGAGGACGTGACCACTGAGCTGGGCAGACGGCCCGGCAACATCGGCTTCCTGCTGCCCTCCATCCACAAGGCGGACCTGTTCAAGGGGGTCATCCACGACGGGGCGCTGCCCCGCAAGACCTTCTCCATGGGCGAAGCCTGCGACAAGCGTTTCTATCTGGAGGCGAAAAAGATCAAATGACCCAGCTAACGCTGCCGGCCTATGCCAAGCTGAACCTGACCCTGGACGTGCTGGGCAAGCGGCCCGACGGGTTTCACGACCTGAAAATGGTCATGCAGTCGGTGTCCCTCCACGACGACGTGACCCTGACCCTGACCGGCGGAACGGGCATCGCCCTGGCCGCGGACTGGGGATTTCTGCCCACCGACGGACGGAACATCGCCGTCAAAGCGGCGGAGGTCTTTGCCCGCGCCACGGGGACCGACCTGAACGGCCTGGTCATCCGACTGGACAAGCACATCCCCGTCTGCGCCGGCACCGCCGGAGGCAGCAGCGACGGCGCCGCCGTCCTGCGGGGGCTGAATGAGCTGTGCGGCGCCGGCCTCTCCCCGGAGGAGCTGGCAAAGCTGGGGGAACAGGTGGGGTCCGATGTCCCCTATTGCGTGCTGGGCGGCACCATGCTGGCCCAGGGCCGGGGGGAAGTGCTGACCCGGCTGGCCCCCATGCCCGCCTGCGCCATCGTCATGTGCAAGCCGGGGTTCCCGGTGTCCACCCCGGAGCTGTATAACCGGCTGGACACCATGAAAATCCGCTGCCGCCCCAACACGGACGGCCTCATCGCCGCGCTGGAGGCCGGGGACTTGGCCGCCGTCGCCCGGCAGATGTACAACGTCTTTGAGGACGCGCTGCCCGTCCACCGGGCCAACGTCATCCAGGAAATTCGCAACACCCTGATCCAACGGGGGGCGCTGGGGGCCTGTCTCTCCGGCACCGGCCCCACCGTGTTCGGCGTGTTCCAAACCCAGGCGGAGGCTCAGGCCGCCGCAAAGGAGCTGCGGGAGACCTATCAGGAGACCTTTGTGGTCCAGCCAGTCTGATATTATTTTAACTGGTTATCCCTTTGAATCAGCAGCGTTTTTAGTGACTAGTGATTAGTGACTAGAAAGAGACCATTCCTGCTGAAATTTCCACATCTGTTGAACGAAATTGACACCAGACGACAAGCACTATCCCCTCTTGCCTCCGCCGTCAAGCGGCACTTCCGTTGCGCTCCCTGCCCTGAAAGGGGAGGAGGGCCGCCGCCTTGGGCGGTGGCGGAGGGGTTTCCAACACATAGCCGAGCAAAAGGGGCAACCAATTTATTTTGCAACAGTGAGGAGGATAAAGCCCATGAGCAGAGAAAGTGAAAAAACATTACACCAGGCATTGGAATATCTAGCCGCCCATGAGGATGAAATCAAGGGCGAAGGGGACGCCAACCGTCTGTTTCAGGAATTTGCGCTGCAGTACAACGCGCAGCCGCGTTCTGACCATCCGGAGACGGCGGACGACTACCTGGAGCTGGCAGAGGATGCCCAGACCAAAAAGGCGGCCATGGGCTATATCAAAAAGGCCCTGGAACTGGAGCCGGACAACCTGGACGCCCTGCTGATGCAGGCGGAGCGAAACGCCAAGTCTCCCATGGACCTGGTGGTTTCCCTGCCGACCCTCCTTGAAAAGGGCGACACGCAGATGGAGCGGGAGGGCCACTTCCGGGAGGACATGGGCGAGTTCTGGCTTGTCTATGAGACCCGACCCTATATGCGCCTGCGGTACACCTATCTGCAAGCCCTGAAGGACTGCGGCATGATGCGCAGAGCAGTGGCAGAGGGCGAACGGCTGATGGAGCTGTGCAAGAGCGACAGCCTGGGCGTCCGCTATGACCTGATTCATCTGTACACCTATTTGGAGGAGGAGGAAAAGGCCCTGGCGCTGTTCCACTCCGACGAATACGGCGAAGAATGTCAGATGCTGCTGGCCCTCTCCCTTCTCTATTTCAAGCTGGGAGAGCTGGACACCTCTCTGGACCACCTGAAAAAGCTGCGCAAGTGCAACAAGGACACCAAGAAATTCCTCCGCCTGGTGTGCCGCGGCAACACAGAGGAGCTTTTCTCCTACGACGACGACCTGTACGGCTACCAGCCCAACACCATTGAGGAGCTGGTCAGTGCGTATACGAACAATCTGTATCTGTTTGTCCCCGCCGGGCACTTTTTCCGCTGGGCCAACAGGCAACTTAAAAATTAAAACGGTATAACCCAACGAAACACCGTCCATACTGTAGGTAAAACTATGGTATGGGCGGTGTTGTTATGTCTTTTGTGCGAAAATGGTGGGGCGTGCTGCCGGTGCTGCTGTGCGCGCTGCTGGCGGTGGGGTGCTGGGCGCAGTTCCGCCAGAGCCAGTTGGCCTCCCGGATGGTGCGGCTCCATGTGGTGGCAAATTCCGACAGCGACGAGGACCAAACACTCAAGCTCCAGGTGCGGGACGCGGTGCTGGAGCGCTGCCGGGAGCTGCTGGCCGGGGCGGACAGTGTTGAGGACACACGCGAAACGCTGGAAGCCGCCCTGCCCGACCTGGCGGCGGCGGGGCTGGCCGTGGTGGAGGAGCAGGGGTACGACTGCTCCGTGGCCGTGTCGCTGGAGTATACGAATTTCCCCACCATCGATTACGGGGACTTCTCCCTGCCCGCCGGGGACTACCAGGCCCTGCGGGTGGAGCTGGGAGCGGGCGAGGGCCACAACTGGTGGTGTGTGCTGTTCCCCGGCCTGTGTTTGGAGCCGGTCAGCGACCTGGCCCAGTCCGCCATGGCGGAGGGGTTGACCGAGGAGGACGTGGCCCTGTTGACCAAAGATGGGACGGATTATGTGCTGCGGTTTCGCATTTTGGAACTGCTGAACTCAATTTGCAATTTGCAATGAGCAATTAGCAATTATGGGATTCCGGTCATACACAACAAAAATGCCATATGCCACTTTTGTTCCCTCGGTGTGTAGGGGCGGCCCGTGGCCGCCCGAAAAACCACCTGCCTACCCAGGGCGGCCAAGGGCCGCCCCTACAGGCACGTTGGAATCTTTTCTCATAAAACTGTTGGGATTTGTTCAAAGGGATAACCAGTTTCGCACAAAAGAAACACCTTACGCTTACCTCCGCCGTCAGGCGGGAATGAACGGCTGGGTTTCTCACCCATTGCACATTGCTAATTGCTAATTGCACATTTCAACGACAACGCTGCCGCAGCGAAGGCACGACGTAGATGACCCGCACCCCCTGAACGCGAAGCGTGATGAAATACAGCACCAGCCCCGCCGGGACGCAGACCAGCAGGGAGGCCCCGTCCGAGGTCCCATTCCGCTGCAAAACCTGATAGAGCAGGTTGACGCAAAGCCCGCTGCACATCGCCGCCAGCGCCGGTCCCACAAAGGCAGCGAACCAGTCCATCGTCAATCCGGTGGCCTGCATTGCGACCCCCAACCGCAGCAGCACCCCCAGCGCCGAGGCCGCCAGCATCCCCACCAGAAAGGCGGGGAACCCGTACCGGCCCACCCCGAACCAGGTGAAGGCCAACTGCAACAGGCCGCAAAGCAGGGAAATCGCGGCGGAGGCAGACTGTTTTCCCGCGCCGTTGAGGACGGTGGACAAGATCCCCTCGTAAGCGGAGAGGGCCACCGCCACCGCCAGGGGCAGGATGTACAGCCCCACCCGCTCCTCCTGGAAC
>JAJQCW010000009.1 GCA_021202515.1 Clostridiales bacterium
CTGATAGGATAGCATAGATTTTGACAGAACGCAACAGAAAATGTCGTTCACCGCTACACCGCCGCAAACGCCGCGCCGCCCCTTGACAATTTCCCACCGTTGGGGTATACTGAAAATCAGAAAAAGGGCGCTGCCCGGCAACGGTCAGCCCCTCGCGTAGTTACAAAGAAGTAACCGCCTGCTTGGAAGGCTGAGGGCGGTTACTTCTTTTTGTTATAGTAGATCGTCAGAAACAATCCACAAAGGCCGATGATAACCAAACAGAACTGATAAAATTCCGAAGTCGTCATTGGGCAGCCCCCCTTTCTTTGAGAACGGGGGCAAAAGAAGCTGCCCCCGCAGAGGGGCCAACCGCACCGTAATTGGGCAACACCCTGGTTCACCGGTGAAGGTGAACCACTGATAGGATAGCATAGATTTTGACAGAACGCAACAGAAAATGTCGTTCACCGCTGTACCGCCAGCCGGTACAGCTCCTTCTTCTGGAACCCGGTCTCCGCCGCCACCTGCCGGGCGGCCTCCTTCATGGGGAGGTGCTGCCCTTCGTAGAGGGTGCAGACCCGTTCCACCGCCTGCTCCAGAGTCAGCACGGGGGCGTCCTCCACGGGGGCGGCGCCCTCCACCACCAGCACGAACTCCCCCCTGGGGGGCTGCTCCCGGTAGCGCTCCAGGGCCTGGCCCAGGGTAGTTCGGACGATCTCCTCGTGGAGCTTGGTCAGTTCCCGGCACAGGGCCACCCGCCGGTCCGGGCCGAAGGTTTCCACCAGGTCGGTCAGAGTGGACACCAGCTTGTGGGGGGCCTCGTAAAAAATCATCGTCCGCGTCTCGCCCCGGAGGGAATCCAAATGTTCCCGCCGGTTCTTTTTGTTCATGGCGAGAAAGCCCTCGAAGGTGAACCGCCCGGTGGGCAGACCGGAGGCCGCCAGCGCCGTCACCAGGGCGCAGGGGCCGGGCAGGGACACCACCGTGACCCCTGCCTCCACGCAGAGCGCCACCAGCTCCTCGCCGGGATCGCTGATGGCGGGAGTGCCCGCGTCGGTGACAAGGGCGCAGTCCTCCCCGGCCAGCAGCCGCTGGAGGATCTGGGGGCCGCTGGTCTCTGTGTTGTGGCGGTAATAGCTGACCATGGGCTTTTTCAGCCCCAGATGGTTCAGAATTTTGACGGATACCCGGGTATCCTCCGCGGCGATGAAGTCCGCCGCCGCCAGCGTCTCCGCCGCTCGCGGGGACAGGTCCCCCAGGTTGCCGATGGGCGTGGGGACGAGATAGAGTGTGCCTGCCATGTAATCACCCTTTTTATCAATTTGCAATTTGCAGTTAGCAATGTGCAATTATAGTGGAGGTCAAGCGGTTCGTTGTCGCCTTGCGGCGAGACAAAGTACAAGCAGCAATGTACAATTACATGGAAACCAGATGTTGACGGCTTCCTGCGGAGCGAGTTGTTCTCCTGCTGCGTTCCTATGATAGGAACACGGCTGTAAACCCGACCATTGCACATTGCACATTGCTAATTGCTAATTCGTTCTTGCGCATTGCTAATTGCTCATTAAAATCAAAGCCGGTTCCACCCGCAGCCCCGGTCTCCCCTGCCGCACTGCTTCCACCAGCGCCAGCTTGGGGGGACTTTCCAGCCGGTGCTGCACCAGTTGCAGCCGCTTGGGTTCCAAACCGTTCTCCCGCAGGGCCAGCAGCAGGTCGGCCAGCCGCTCTGCCCGGCAAACCAGAGCGAACCGCCCGCCGGTTTTCAACCGGGGAGCCGCAGCCCGGCACAGGTCAGACAGCGTGCAAGTCACCTCGCTGCGGGCGGCGGCGCTGCGCCGGGAGGCCAGCGCGCCGGTGCCCAGGGGGAAATAGGGCGGGTTGGAGACGATGAGGTCGTAATGCCCCTGAGAGAACCATCCCGGCTGCCGCAGGTCGCCCGTGAGAACCTCCCCGGCCAGGCCGTTTTCCGCCAGGTTCCGCCGGGCCAGGGACGCGGCGGCGGGGTCGATGTCGATGCCGTCCAGGGTCAGGCCCGGCTCCCGCGCCGCCAGCAGCAGGGCCAGCACCCCCACGCCACAGCCCAGGTCCAGCACCCGCGCCCCCCGGCGAAGGGTGGCGAACCGGGCCAGTTGCACCGAGTCTGTCCCCAGCAGGGGAAGGGCATCGTCCTGCCGGAGGGTGTAGGGGCCGATGCGCTCCAGCCGTTCCATAACCGTCCCTCCCGATTCCATACTGTTCCCATTATGCCACAAGCGGGGGCAATTAGCAATTAGCAATTTGCAATGTACAATTATGAAAAAACCAGACGCTGGTCGTTTCCTGCGGAGCGTATGGTTTTCCGGCGGCGCTGCCATATAACGACAGCGGCTGCAAACCAATCATTGCTAATTGCTCATTGAGCATTGCAAATTGAAACAAATGTGGCCCTCCCGCGCGGCAACGCGGGAGGGCCGTTTCGCTTGGGGGGCGAACCAAATTGGGGGGGGGGTAATCAAATTCAATACCGGTATGATGTTTACAACTCCGGTGAAAGCCATTTTAGCAGAGCAAAATTGGTTTTGCAAGCTGTGACAAAAAGTGAGACGGATTTTTTTGAAAATTTGTCACACTTCTTTCAACCCACGATGTTTTTCAGCTTGCCAATGCCATCGTCCAGGATGCGCAGGGCGTCCTTTTTGGGGTAAACCATCTTGCTGTTGGGCAGAGACTGGAAGAATTGCCGAAACGCCCGGCAGAGGTATTCCTCGGAGAGGCGGAGGTCGCAGCAGTAGGCCCCGTAGAGGAAGCGGTTGGTGGTGTCGAAGTGGATGCGCCCCTCCGCGTCCACATAGACCTCCAGGTAATCGGGCAGCCGCAGATAGGAGGGCCGGACGATCAGCCCCACCACAGTCCCCTCTTCCATCTCCCTGCGCAGTTGGGTCAGGAACAACAGGCGGTCAGCAGGCTCAATGGGCGGCACATACTCCGGCGGCATTTCGATCAAAACGCCGGTGTCGATGAAAAGCTGCAGCCCTTCCTCAGAGAAGATGGTGTAATAGTCCTTTTCCACCTTCCGCAGCAGGGAAAACCGCTCTTCTCCTACGCTGCTCAGCGTCTCCAATGGGATGGTCCCGTCGGTGCGCAGGTACTTTTGGATGAAGGCAGAGGTGATATACCGCCCAAAGCAGGGCTGGGACAGCAGGAAAAAGGAGTTGTCCGGGCTGGTCAGCTCCGTGTATCTCCGCAGCACGTCCAGGATGCTGGAGGTGCAGGTGGTGAGCAGGTCGCAGCGTTCCAGCAGCCGCTGGAAGTGGTCGGAAAAAAGCCGGATCAGCGGCTTCAGCGTGTGGACCTCCGCCGTTGACAGATCCCGGGAGAGATGGATCATATAGCGCGGGGTGATGAGATAGTAATTCAGCGGGTTGACCTCCATCGTTCCCGGACGGTCCCGGAAATAATAGGGGGCGTAAGCGCCACGGGAGACCAGGCACAGGGGGATGACGCGCTCCAGCAGGGGGATGTCCTGGGAGCAGTCGTTCCCGGTCACAACGGGGGAACAAAACAGCTCCTCCACGTGGAACTGCGCCCCGGTCATCCACAACTCCAGCAGGTCCTGGGAGAGGTCCAGCCCGCGGGGAAGAAACATCCGAATGGTCACGTCCGCGCCTTGGCTGACCTCCCAGGTCAGCACAGAGCGAATGGCGGTGCGTACCGCGAACTCTCCATCCACCAGAGTGGCCCCGCTGGGGGGAGCCGGCGGCTGCGCGACGGCGGCGGGGGTGAAGCGCATCTCGGTCAGGTGGTTGAACAGGTCGCAAATGGCCTGTTGGTTGCGCCAGGCGTCCTCCCCCTGGAGGAACATCTCGTAATACTGGAAAAACTCCTCCTGCTCCTCCAGTGTCAGGCGGAAGTGGCCCGCCAGCGCCTGCACCACCCGGTAGGGCAGCACCCGCTCGTCGGTCAGCGCCTTGTGGATGGAGGTGCGCTCCGCGCCGATGTCCCTGGCCACGGCAGCAATGCTCTCGCCGCTGGCCTCGAAGAGCTGTTTCAGGTAGCTGCTGAATTTTGACATGAGGCGTGTCTCCTTTCGGGGTGAGGTGGGGGGTTGGGTTTTCGTATGTATAGAGGCGTGAACGTGGCCGTCAGACAGGGCAAATTTCTCAGTGCTGTTCAAACTGGATTCCTGTGCGCGCCGCCCCTTGACAATTCTCCGCCGCAGGGGTATACTAACAATCAGAAAAGGGCGCTGCCCGGCAACGGTCAGCCCTCCAAACTGTTACAGAAGTAACCGCACTGTTGAGCTGGGGCGGTTACTTCTTTTTATTGTACAACTTGATACACAGGTTGCAAGCGCCGATGATAACAAGGAAAAGTGTCAAGACTTCCATCGTACTCATTTGGCAGTCACCCCCTTTCTTGCGAACGGGGGCAAAAGAAGCTGCCCCCGCAGAGGGGCCAACCGCACCGTATTGGGCAACACCCTGGTTCTCCGAAGAGGACCATAAACAGAATATCACAGAATTTGACTTAATGCAACAAAAATTGTAGTACCGTCACAATCCACGCAGCCCCTTGACAATTCTCCGCCGCAGGGGTATACTAAATGTTAGAAAAGGGCGCTGCCCGGCAACGGTCAGCCCCCTATGGATTTGCTAAAGAAGTA
>JAJQCW010000080.1 GCA_021202515.1 Clostridiales bacterium
TGTAGGGGCGGCCCGTGGCCGCCCGCAGGAACCACCTGCTTACCCAGGGCGGCCAAGGGCCGCCCCTACACATACAATGGTGCAAAATGGAGCATCAAACCCACACACAAAGGAGTAAAACACCATGAAAGCACTTGTGTTATCCAGCGGCGGCGTGGACTCCACCACCGCCCTGGCGTTGGCGGTGGAGCAGTACGGCCGGGAGAACGTGGTCGCCCTCTCCATCTCCTACGGCCAGAAGCACGACAAGGAAATTTCCTCCGCCAAGGCCGTGGCGCAGCACTACGGGGTGGAGCAGTTGTTTTTGGACCTGACGGACATCTTTCAGTACAGCGACTGTTCCCTGCTCCGGCAGTCCGATGAGGACATCCCCCTGGAGAGCTACGCGGAGCAAATCGAAGAGACCGGCGGCGAAACGCCGGTGTCCACCTACGTCCCCTTCCGCAACGGGCTGTTTTTGTCCTGTGCCGCCAGCATTGCCCTCTCGAAGGACTGTGGGGTGCTGATCTACGGCGCTCACGCCGACGACGCGGCGGGCTTCGCCTATCCCGACTGCTCTCCCGCCTTCCACCAGGCCATGGACGCCGCCGTCTACGAGGGCAGCGGCCACCAGCTCCGCATCGAGGCCCCCTTTGTCCGCTGGACCAAGGCCCAGGTGGTGAAAAAGGGCCTGGAGCTGGGGGTACCCTACGAGCTGACCTGGTCCTGCTACCAGGGAGGCGACAAGCCCTGCGGACAGTGCGGCACCTGCCTGGACCGGGCCAAAGCCTTCGCGGAAAACGGCGTGCCCGACCCGGCCCTGCAATGAGGTGAGAACATGAGAGAGAACGAACCCCTGACCCTGCTGGGCAGCCAGCACACCACCTACCGCTCCGACTACGCCCCGGAGGTGCTGGAGACCTTCGCCAACAAGCACCCGGACAACGATTATTTCGTCAAGTTCAACTGTCCGGAGTTCACCAGCCTGTGTCCCATCACCGGACAGCCGGACTTCGCCACCATCACCATCTCCTACGTGCCGGGGGAGCGGATGGTGGAGAGCAAGAGCCTCAAGCTCTACCTGTTCTCCTTCCGCAACCACGGGGACTTTCACGAGGACTGCGTGAACATCATCATGAAGGACCTCATCAAGCTGATGGACCCCAAGTACATCGAGGTCTGGGGCAAGTTCACCCCCCGCGGCGGCATCTCCATCGATCCCTACTGCAACTACGGCAGACCCGGCACCCGCTGGGAAGAGGTGGCCTGGAACCGCCTGGCGAATCACGATCTGTACCCGGAAAAAGTGGACAACAGATAAGTTTGCAATGTGCAATGACCGGGTTTGCAGTCATATTCCACCACAGGAACGCCGACAGAAAACAATGCCGTTCCCCAAAAACCACCAGCCTTCTCCTCCCCATAATTGCACATTGCACATTGCTAATTGAAAACAGGGTTTCCCCGTTCCTACGGTTCCGCCCGCCATTCCGTTACGGTCTGGCAGGCGGTTTTTTCATCGAAAAATCGTACCCTTCTCATGGAACCGCCCACTCTCCGGTTTCCCCATAATTGCACATTGCACATTGCAAATTGCTAATTTTCTCTTGCGCCACACCGTCCCGTTCATTATAATATCTGCAAAACGCTTCCGAAAAGGAGGAGCTTTCCCATGAACCCGATTTTGACCGACCAGAAAAAACGCTTCTACCGCCAGCTTTGGCGGCTGGCCCTGCCCATCGTGCTGCAAAACATCATCAGCGCGGCGGTGAACTCCGCCGACGTGCTCATGCTGGGCTACGTGGGGGAGGACGCGCTGTCCGCGGTCTCTCTGGCAAACCAGCTCTATGTTCTCGTCGGCGGGTTTTTCTTCGGCGTCAACTCGGCCATTTCCATGATGGTCAGCCAGTATTGGGGCAAGGGCGACCGCCGCTCCATCCAGGCGGTCATGGGCATCGCCTTCAAAATCTCCCTGGCGGTGACGGTGCTGGCGGCGGCGGTGGGGGTGTGCCTCCCTGGTCTGTTCCTGCGCATCTTCACCAACGATGCCGAGCTTATCCGCATCGGCTCCGGCTACCTGCGCATCGTGGGGGTGTCCTACCTGATGATGGCCGTCTCCCAGGTCTACGAGTGTACCATGCGCAGCATGGAGCGGGCCAGGCTCAGCACCGCCATCAGCTCCACCGCCCTGGTGCTGAACATCTGCCTGAATGCGGTGTTCATTTTCGGTCTGTTCGGCGCGCCCAAACTGGGGGTGGTGGGCGTCGCCATCGCTACCGCCATTGCCCGGACGGTGGAAGTGGGGCTGTGTCTGCTGGACGCGGTGCGCTCCAAGGTGCTGGACTACTCCTGGCCGGTGCTGATGGGGTCCCACCCCAAGCTGCTGCGGGACTTTGTCCGCTACGCGGTCCCCGCTCTGCTCAACGACATGGTCTGGACCCTGGCCTTCTCCACCTATTCCATCATCTTCGGCCACCTGGGGTCCGACGTGGTGGCGGCCAACGCCGTAGCCAGCACCGTCCGCAACCTCTGCACCACCGTCTGCTACGGTATGTCCAGCGCGGGGATCGTGCTGCTGGGCAAGGCCATCGGCGACAACCGCATGGAGGAGGCCCGCTCCATGGGGGCTACCCTCTGCCACCTGACCCTGGGGGTGGGGGCGCTGACCGGGCTGCTGATTTTGCTGTCCCGGCCTCTGGTGTTCCAGTTTTACTCCCTCAGCGCCACCGGGGAGGACTACCTGAACTTCATGCTGCTGGTCAACAGCTACTATGTCATCGGCCAGGAGATCAACACCCTGGTCATCGCAGGCATTTTCCGGGCGGGAGGCGACACCCGGTTCGGTCTGCTCTGCGACACCATCGACATGTGGCTGGTGGCGGTGCCGGTGAGCTTCTTCTGCGCCTTTGTGCTGAAGCTGCCGGTGAAGGCGGTGTACCTCATCGTCTGCCTGGACGAGTTTTATAAGATCCCCTTCGTCTACCGGCATTATAAGAAGTATGGCTGGCTGAAAAACATCACCCGTGTGTATGAATAGGGCCTCCTGACCGGACGCGCTTTTCTTTTCAACAGGAACGGACAAATTTTTTCGCAAAAGAGAGTTGGCTTTCCGGGCAATATCGTTTATTATTAAAGGGTGCGCTATGGGAGCGGCCTGCCGCCCCTCCGGAGCGCCACAGGGCCGCAGGGCACCCCCACGGTTTCGATCAAAAAGGAAAGAGGAACTTCTTATGCCGAACATCACCGGCCACACTGAGCTGGTTGGCCTGATGGCGTATCCCATCCGCCACAGTCAGTCCCCCACCACGCACAACCTGGCCTACGACAAAATCGGCGTGGACGCCGTTCAGTTGGCCTTCGAGGTGGACAATGATTCCCTCAAAGACGCGATACAGAGCATCCGGGCGCTGAAAATGCTGGGGGCCAATATCTCCATGCCCAACAAGACCGTTGTCCACCAATATCTGGACGATGTGGACGAGGCCGCCCGCCTGTGCGGGGCCATCAACACCGTGGTCAACACCAGGGACGCCGACGGCAACGTCACCGGCTTCCTGAAGGGATACAACACCGACGGCATGGGCTACTGGCAGGCGATGAAAGAGGAGGGCATTGACTGCAAGGGCATGAAGATGGTCCTCATCGGCACCGGCGGGGCCGCCACCGCCGTCGCGGTCCGGGGCGCGCTGGACGGCGTCGCCGAGCTGCACCTGTTCAACATCAGGGATAAGTTCTATCCCCGCGGCGAGGAGATCGTGGACATCATCAACCGGAACACCGCCTGCAAAGCCGATATGCACGACCTGGGCGACAAAGCCCTGCTCAGGGAGCTGATGGGCCAGGCCGACCTGCTCTGCGACGCCACCGGCATGGGGATGCACCCCCTGGAGGACCGGACCAACATCCCCGACCCCTCTTACTTCCACCCGGAGCTGATCGTCACCGACACCGTCTACGCTCCCAGAGAGACCGTGATGATGAAGCAGGCCAAAGAAGCCGGCTGCACCCGGGTCTACAACGGCATGGGCATGATGCTCTTCCAAGCGCTCATCGCCATCGAGCTGTTCACCGGCAAATCCGCCCCGGTGGACTACATGAAAAAGAAGCTGGGCATCTGATCCGTCGGCACGCAGCCGGGCTTGTTTTCTGCCCCGCGCTGTGATAAACTGGTGGTCAACAGTCAAAACGGAAAGGACCGTTTGTTATGAATCCCGTTGTCGTGAAAAATTGCCGCATTGGCGAGGGCAGGGCCAAAATCATCGTCCCCATCGTGGACGTGACGCAGGAAGCCATTCTGGCCGAAGCCGCCACCTTCGATTCCATCCCTGTGGACGTGGTGGAGTGGCGCATCGACTGGTATGAGGACGTGTTCGACACGGCCAAGGTCATCGAGACCGCCGGAAAGCTCCAGCAGGTGCTGGGCGACCTCCCCATCCTCTGCACCTTCCGCACCGCCAAGGAGGGGGGCAAGACGGCCATCGAGCCGGAGGTCTATGCCCAACTTTTGAAAGACGTGGCCGCCTCTGGCACCGTGGACCTCATTGATGTGGAGATCTTCACCGGGGATGCGCTGGTCAGCGACATCATCGCCGCCGCTCACGCCGCCGGGGTCAAGGTGGTGGCCTCCAACCACGACTTTCACAAGACCCCCTCTCAGTCCGATATCGTCTACCGCCTGCGCAAGATGCAGGACATGGGCGCGGACATCCCCAAGATCGCCGTCATGCCCACCTGCAAAAAGGACGTCATCACCCTGCTGGCCGCCACCGAGGAGATGTCCACCAACTTCGCGGACCGGCCCATCCTCACCATGTCCATGGCGGGGACCGGCGTCATCAGCCGCCTGGTGGGGGAGAGCCTGGGGTCCGCCATGACCTTCGGCGCTGCCGCCAAAGCCTCCGCCCCCGGTCAAATCGGCGTGAAGGAGCTGGACGCGGTGCTGGAGATCATCCACAACAGCCTGTGAGCCGTATTGTTACAGAAAACTGCCCCGGACCGTCAGCGGCGATTCGGGGTCCTTTTTGCGCAAAAACAGCCCCCGGAAAGGCTTCCGGGGGCTTGTCTGTTGGTTTGAATTGAATGGGTAAATCAGCGCTTGCTGAACTGAGGCGCACGACGGGCGGCCTTGAGACCGTACTTCTTACGCTCCTTCATACGAGGATCGCGGGTCAGATAACCGGCCTTCTTGAGGATGGCGCGGTACTCGGGGTCCATGCCCAGCAGGGCGCGGGAGATGCCGTGACGGATGGCGCCGGCCTGACCGGTGACGCCGCCGCCGCTGACGTTGACGATGATGTCCACCTTGTCGGTGTTATTGGTGGCCACCAGGGGCTGACGAACGATCAGCTTGAGGGTGTCCAGGCCAAAGTAATCGTCGATGTCCCGGTTGTTGATGGTGATGCTGCCGGTGCCGCCCTCATAGACGCGGACGCGGGCCACGGAGGACTTCCGGCGGCCAGTACCGTACAGATAAGGCTTCTTGCTCTGATACATAGTTCGTTCCCTCCCGATCAGTCAACAACGATAGGCTTCTGAGCCTGGTGATTGTGCTCAGGACCCTTGACCACGCGCAGACGCTTCAGCGCGGCGGCGCCCAGGCTGTTCTTGGGCAGCATACCCTTCACGGCCAGCTCCATGGCGAACTCAGGGCGCTTGGCCATCAGGGTGCCATACTGGATCTCTTTCAGGCCGCCGGTCCAACCGGAGTGGTGGCGGTAATACTTCTGGGTGGCCTTTTTGCCGGTCAGGACGGCTTTCTCGGCGTTGATGATGATGACGAAATCACCACAGTCAACGTGAGGGGTAAATTCGGGCTTGGTCTTGCCCCGCAGGATGTCGGCGGCGGCGACAGCGGTCTTGCCCAGGGGCTTGCCAGCGGCGTCCAGGACGTACCACTTGCGGCCCAGCTCGTCCTTTTTAGCCATATAAGTGGACATATTGCGAACCTCCAATTTATGATCACGATTGAATGAAAAGAAAAGTTCCGCGCCGCAGCGAGTGGGAAGCACTGACTGGCGCGGGTACTATATTATCAAAAACCCGACCCCCTGTCAACAGGGAATTTAATTTACCGCTGGATTCCCTCACTTTTTCTCACGTTATCGCTGGTTTTCTCTCGTTTTCTCGTTTTCAATTTTTCTTTTTTGCGGTATCACAAAAAAACGCCGCCGCAGCCCGGATGAGCTACAGCGACGTTTTCGTAGGGGCGGCCCTTGGCCGCCCGGAAAACCACCTTCCTACCCAGGGCGGCCAAGGGCCGCCCCTACAGGTGGAAAGAAAAAGTGGTTTCTATGTTTCGTACAATGGCTATTACACCATCAAACTGCAAACGAGGTCCGTATACCCCGCCGGATCTTCCAAGGGCAGTCCGGCGATGAGCAGCGCCTGGCAGTACAGCAGCTCGGCGTACTTTTTGGCCCGGTCGGGGTCGCTGGTGATGGACTCTTTCAGGGCGGCGAACACCGGCGCGTCGGGGTTCAGCTCCAGCACCCGCTCGGCCTTGAAGCCCATCATGTCCTGGCCGCGGGCCTTGAGGCTCTTCTCCATTTCGATGGTGATGGGGCCGTCAGAGGTCATGCAGACGGCGTGGGACTTCAAAATCTTGGAGACGCGGGCCTCCTTGATCTTGTCGCCCAGGGTCTCCTTCAGGAAGTCCACGATCTCCTTGGAGGACTCCGCCTTTTCCTCGGCGGCCTTCTTCTCCTCGTCGGTCTCCGGCAGAGCGTCCTCGTCGTTGATGCTCTTGAGCTTCTTGCCGTCGTACTCCTGGAGGCTCTGCATGACGAACTCGTCGATGTCCTCGGTCAGGTAGAGAATTTCATACCCCGCGTCCAAAATGCGCTCGGCCTGGGGCAGCTTGCCCAACTGAACGGCTTCCTCGCCCACAGCGTAGTAGATGAAGGGCTGATCCTCCTTCATGCGCTCCTTGTACTCGGCCAGGGTGGTACCCTTCTCGTTCTCGGAGGAAACGAACAGCAGCAGGTCTTGCAGCAGGTCCTTGTGCGCGCCATAGTCGGAGTACGCGCCGAACTTGATCTGAGAGCCAAAGGCTTTCCAGAACTGCTCGTACTTCTCCCGGTCGTCTTTCAGCATCTTCTCCAGCTCGGCCTTGATCTTCTTCTCCAGGTTCCGGGCGATGACCTTCACGCCCCGGGTGTGCTGGAGCATTTCGCGGGAGATGTTCAGGGACACGTCGGGGGTGTCCACCACGCCCCGGACGAAGCGGAAGTGTTCCGGCAGCAGGTCGGCGCACTTGTCCATGATGAGCACGCCGGAGGAGTAGAGCTGGAGGCCCTTCTCGTAATCGCGGGTGTAGAAGTCATAGGGGGCCTGACCGGGGATGAACAGCAGGGCGTTGTAAGAGATGTTGCCCTCGGTGGAGATGCGGATGGTGGAGAGAGGCTTAGCGTAATCGTTGAACTTGCTCTGATAGAAGTCGTCGTACTCCTCCTGAGTGACCTCGTCCTTGGGCCGCTGCCACAGGGGGATCATAGAGTTCAGGGTGTCCAGCTCCTGGTAATCCTCCCACTCCGGGGTGTAGTCGTCCCCGGCGTCCTCCGGCTTGGGCTTCTGGCGGGACTTGGTCATCATCATCTCGATGGGGTAGTGGATATAGTCGGAGTACTTCTTCACCAGTTCCTGGATGCGGTACTGCTCCAGGAAGTCGCTGTACTTCTCCTCCTCGGTGTCCTCCTTGATGTGCATGACCACGTCGGTGCCGACCGTGGGCTTGTTGATGGGGGTGATCTCGTAACCGTCGGCCCCGTTAGACACCCACTGATAGCCGGTGTCGCTGCCATAGGCGCGGGTCAGGACGGTGATCTGGTCGGCCACCATAAAGGCGGAGTAGAAGCCCACGCCGAACTGACCGATGATGTCCACGTCGCCTTCGGGAGTGCCCTCGGCCTGGGAGAGGTCCTTCTTGAATTGCAGAGAGCCGGACTGGGCGATGGTGCCCAGGTTCTCCTCCAACTCGGCCTCGGTCATGCCGATGCCGTTGTCGGAGACGGTGATGGTGCGGGCGGGCTGGTTGACGGTGATGTTGATCTTGAAGTCATCCCGGTTCATGCCCACGTTGTCGTCGGTCAGGGCCTTGTACGCCAGCTTGTCCATGGCGTCGCTGGAGTTGGAGATGATTTCCCGCAGGAAGATCTCCTTGTGGGTGTAGATGCTGTTGATCATCATGTCCAGCAGCCGCTTGGATTCCGCCTTGAACTCTTTTTTTGCCATAAGTCAGTACCTCTTTTATGTGAATCTTGTTTTGACGGTAGGTTAGCACTCTTTCTTCCTGAGTGCTAACCTATCATAAACCATTCGCTTCCGAATTGCAAGAGGCAACCGGCCATATTCACAAAAAATTTTGAATTGGACAGTTTTCCGGCAAAGTGTCCCCTTTTGGCTGGCACTCTCGTCAGCGCTTTGGCAGAGGCGTCCCCTTGATGACCCGATGATAGTAGGCGTAGGTCATGGGCGTCCCCGCTGTCAGGTGGCCGCAGTCGGTGACCCGGCCGTAAAACAGCCAGTGGGTGCCCAGGTCCATCGTCTGCCCCACCTCGCAGAGGGCGTAGGCGCAGCATTGAGGCAGGATGGGCAGTCCGTCCCGCTCCTCCCAATTTACCTCCGCGAACTTGTCGCAGTCTTTGCCGGAGCGAAACCCAAAGGTGCCGATGAGACTGGGGTCAACCTTCTCCCCCAGCACGGAGACGGAGAAGCGGCCCGACCTGCGGAGCAGTTGGGCGGTGAGGCTGTCCTTGTTCAGGCCCACCACCAACCCCGGCGGCTCCGACGTCACCTGCATGAGCGAGTTGGCCATACAGCCGTTCCGGCGGCTGCCGTCCGCCGTCCCCACCACATAGACCCCGTAGGAAAGCTGAAACAGCGCGGTCAAATCCATAAATGTGTCCCTCCTGTGTAGCGTTTCCCTATATTTATGTCCCAAAAACCGGGAGATAAAACGGCGCGAGGGCAAAAAATATCCCGTTTCCCCAACAGGAAACGGGATGCTCGCACGCAGGGGCGAGGTTCAGTCCGGCTGCTGGCCGTCGTGGGCTTTCCACAGGCACTCGGTCAATTCCATCCGGGAAAAGACCGCCTCAAAGGAGGATTCCTCCGGAGAACAGGCGTAAATGCCGAAGCGGATGACGCCGCCGCCCTCGTGGAGGTGGCAAATGCGCATCTGCTTGAAGGTAACGCCATCCTCGGAACACTCCACACAGTAGTCGTCCTCCCGGCGGCTCAGGCGATACCACATGGTTTTCACCCCGGCGGGAATTTCGGTGGTGGCCCAGTCGGAGTAACCGTGGTTGGTGACGACGCTGCCCAGGTGCTGGAAAGTCTCGTTTTCGTACTCCACGGAGGCTTTCAGCCAGTTTTCGCTGTCCAGATACAGCACCACGCCGCACTGGTCGAACCGCTGGTGGCTCTGGGTGAAGTCGGTTTTCACGGTGAAGCTGAAATACCGCTCTGCCGTCTCCATCTGGAACACCGGGGCGTTGTCGTTCTGGAAGTGGTAATAGGTGCGCTGCCACAAGTCGGTGTGGGGTTTGGTGGTGACGGCGACGGTGTCGCCGTCCACGCGGCAGGCCAGCGGCTCTCTGGTCCACTGGAAGGCTTGCAGGTTCATGGTGAATCCCTCTCTTGATTTTCTGATTTCTGCGTATCCCTTTGTATCAGGCGGGTCAGTAACGCCAATGAAGCCCCTCCACCATGCTGCGCATGGTCCCCCTCCCCTTTCAGGGCAGGAAGCGCAGCGGAAGTGCCGCTTGACAGCGGAGGGGTTTCTCCCCGCCTCTCACATCCGAAACCGCAGCAGCAGCCCCAGCAAAATCACGAGGCCCCCGCCAATGCGGGCCGCCGTCCGGTTGTTCGCGTTTGGGGGACAGACCGGGTGGACCACAAACAGCAGCCCGGCGGCGACCCAGCCGACATTGGAAAAGATGCCGCAATTCGTCAGCGCCGCCAGCAGAAAACCGCAGAGGACAAGGGCAACGCAGATCAGAAATTGCCGCTGAAACGTCAGTTTCTCCATTGCGCCCCGCCTCTCACACTTCCCCGCCGGTCAGTTCCCCTTTGGGGGCCATCACCGCGGCGAAGTCCTCGGCGGACATGGTCTCGTACTCCAGCAGGTACTGGGCCACTTCCTCCAGTTGCTCCCGGCGGCTTTGCAGCAGGCGGGTGCAGTGGGCGTAAGCCCGGTCGATGAGGGCCTTGACCTCCGCGTCGATGTCGGCGGCCACCTTCTCGGAGTAGGGCTTGGCCTCGGCCATGGAGCGGCCGATAAAGACCTCGTTCTTCTGGTTGTCGTAGACCACCGCGCCCAGCTTGTCGCTCATGCCCAGCCGGGCTACCATGCTGTGGGCGATGGAGGTGGCCCGCTCCAGGTCGTTGGACGCGCCGGTGGAGATGTCGTGTAACACCAGCTCCTCGGCCACACGGCCTCCCAGCAGGGCCACGATGTCCTCATATAGCTCGGTACGGCTCTGGAAGGATTTGTCCTCCTGGGGCAGCGAGACAGTCATGCCGCCCGCCTGCCCGCGGGGAACGATGGTGATCTGATGCACCGGGTCGTGGGTGGGCAGCAGCGCCATCGCCACGGCGTGGCCCGCCTCGTGGTAGGCGGTGAGCTTCCGGGCATAGGGGGTGACCACCTGGCTCTTTTTCTCCGGCCCGGCGATGACCTTGATGATGGAGCTTTCCAGGTCCTGCATGTTGATGTAAGGGCGGTTCTCCCTTGCGGCGACCAGCGCGCCCTCGTTCATCAGGTTCTCCAGGTCCGCGCCGGTGAAGCCGCCGGTGGCCTTTGCCAGGTCCCGGAGGACCACGTCGTCGGCCAGGGGCTTGGTGCGGGAGTGGACCCGCAGAATTTCCTCCCGGCCCTGAATGTCGGGGAGGCCCACGTAGATTTGCCGGTCGAACCGGCCGGGGCGCAGCAGGGCGGGGTCCAGAATGTCCACCCGGTTCGTCGCCGCCATGACGATGACGCCGGAGTTGCCCTCGAAGCCGTCCATCTCCACAAGGAGCTGGTTCAGGGTCTGCTCTCGCTCGTCGTGGCCGCCGCCGACACCGGTGCCGCGCTGACGGCCCACCGCGTCGATCTCGTCGATAAAGACGATAGAGGGGGCGTTGCTCTTGGCCTGTTCAAAGAGGTCCCGGACGCGGCTTGCGCCCACGCCCACGTACATCTCCACAAAGTCGGAGCCGGAGATGGACAGAAACGGTACGTCGGCCTCTCCCGCCACGGCCTTTGCCAGCAGGGTCTTGCCGGTCCCCGGCGGGCCGACCAGGATGATGCCCTTGGGGATACGCGCCCCCAGGGCGGTGTACTTGGCGGGGTCTTTCAGGAAGTCCACCACCTCCATCAGCTCGGCCTTTTCCTCCTGGGCGCCGGCCACGTCCCGGAAGGTGACCTTGTGCTTCATGTCCCCGGCGTTGACGGTGCGGGCCTTGCCGAAGTTGCTCAGGCCCCCGGCCCCGCCGCCGTTCTGCCGCATCATAAAGATGTACAGCACCAGCAGCACCGGCAGGGTGGACAGCAGCGCCGTCCCCAATGTCTGGAGCCAGGTGGTCTCGGTGTCTTTGTCGTAGTGGTAGCCGGTGATGATGCCGGCCTCTTCCTGCTCCTGCACCAGCTCGTTCATGTCGGCGTAGAAGATCTCCGGGCTGGTGATGTCACAGGTGACCTCGGTGCTGCCCTCATACTCGGTGTTCAGCTCCAGAGTGACGGTGTTGTCCTTCACCACGAAGGAGGTGACCTGTTCCTCCTGGAAGAGCTGCACCATCTCGCTGTAGGCCACGGAGACGGCGGTGCTGCCGCTCTGGAAGGAGCGGACGGCAAGGAGCAGCACCAGGATGCCGACCAGATAGATCATCATGTCTCTGCTATGGTTTCGTTTCAAATGCTCACACCCTTCTTCCAATTAGCAATTAGCAATGTGCAATGTGCAATTATGGGTAAACCGAACGCTCTGCGTCCGCCTTTAAGCGGTGCGGGGTTTACAGCGATATTATTTTCCACCGGCGTTCTCTCAGAACGACCACGGCTGCAAACCCGTTCATTGCTAATTGCCAACTGCTCATTGCTAATTGAAGCTCAGCCGCCGTAAACCTCCGGCTTCAAAATGCCCACATAGGGCAGGTTACGATACCGCTGGTCGTAGTCCAGGCCGTAGCCCACCACGAAGGCGTCGGGAATTTCAAATCCCACATAGTCCGCCTTGATGGGCTTCACCCGGCGCTCCGGTTTGTCCATCAGGGTGCAGATGCGGATGGAGGCCGCCTTGCGCAGCTTCAAAATCTTCATCAGGTAATAGAGGGTGTTGCCGGAGTCCAGAATGTCCTCCACGATGATGACGTGATATCCCTCCAGGTTCATGGAGATATCCTTCTTGATCTCCACCTGGCCGCTGGACTTAGTGTCGGACCCGTAAGAGGACACCACCATGAAGTCCACCAGGCAGGGCAGGTCGATGGCCCGGCTCAGGTCGGCCATGAAGATGTAGGACCCCCGCAGTACGCTGACCAGGAGAATTTTGTCCTTGCCCTGGTAATCTCTGGTGATGTCCGCACCCATTTTGGCGACCCGCGCCTTGAGCTGTTCCTCGGTGTACAGGACGGATTCGATGTCGTTTGCCATTCCCATGATAATTGCTCCTCTCTCTGTTTTTAATTTGCAATTTGCAATTAGCAATGTGCAATGATTGGTTTTTGGGCTATTTCTTTGTATCGGTCGTGCCGGTGATTCCGGGACCCCCTCCACCATGCTTCGCATGGTCCCCCTCCGCCGTCAAGCGGCACTTCCGGGGCTTTGCCCCTCCCTGCCCTTTCAGGGGAGGCAAGGGGGGTGGTCGGTTGCGGAGCAGTTGTTCTCCGGGGGAAACTTATACTACGCTGGGCAAAAGCGCTGACGAAACAGCAAAGGCGAATTGCACATTGCACATTGCACATTGCTAATTTAATCGCGCATTGCTAATTGTGATTTTCCAGCACCGTTCTCCCGGCTTGGGCAAAAACGCCCGGTCCGCGCCGAAGCCGTCCAGCGCCGCCACCCGGCCACCCACGTCAAAGACGGCGATTTTGTCCCGAACTGCGCGGGGAATTTTGCTGTCGATGAGCAGCTTTTTCACCGTTTTCCGGTCTCTGGCGGGGAGTGTGATGGCGTCCCCGGTGCGGCGGGGGCGCAAAATCAGCCCCGGACAGGGGATGAGATAAAACTCGTCGGGTTGGTTGAACTTGCCTTCGGGACAGGTCGCCCACTGGCACTCCAGCCAGCGGTTTCCAATGATGACATAGTTCCCCGGAGACAGGGGGACCGGTTGAAACGATTCTTCCGGTTCCTTCCGGCCTAACACCAGCCGGTCATACATCCGCCGGGCGACCAGTCCACCGGGGAGGGAATACCGTCCGCCGGGGTCGTCGCTCCTGCACAGGGCCAGCACCGCCTCCCGCTGGGCGGCGGTGAGCACCACGTCGGGATTTAACCGCGCCGCGATGCACTGCACCACCCGGTTTGCCAGGGCGGGGTGCAGACCGGCCAGCTCTCCGACGGGGTAGGATAGCCCGCCCCCCGTGGGAACGGCCCGGTCTGCGATTTCCGCCGCCTGCTGTTCCAGATAATCGCTGTCCTGCCGGAGGCCCCGCATGGTGCGGCTCAGCCCCTCCAATAAGTTGGGGTTCTGGGCTTTCAGCAGGGGGAGGACTTCGTGGCGCAGGTAGTTCCGGCGATAGGTGGTGTCGGCGTTGGTGCTGTCCTCCACGTGGGGGATGTCCCAGCGCTCCAAATATGCGTCAATTTCCGCCCGGCTGGTGGTCAGCAGAGGACGGATGAGGTTCCCCCGAACCGGGGGGATGCCCCCCAGCCCGTTCAGGCCGCTGCCCCGCAGCAGGTGCAGCAGCAGAGTCTCGGCGTTGTCGTCGGCGTTGTGGGCGGTGGCGATCTTCGCCGCGCCCACTTTTTGGGCGGTCTCCCGCAAAAAGGCGTAGCGCAGAGCGCGGGCGGCTTCCTCCAGCCCCAGGCCCTGTTCTTTCGCCCAGCGGGGCACGTCTCCCCGCTCCACATGACAGGGGATGTCATGCGCCCGGCACCAGCTTTCCACAAAGGCGGCGTCCTGGGCCGACTGGGGCCGGATGCCATGGTCGTAGGTGGCGGCCTGGACCGCGTACCCCTCCCGCCAGAGCAGGTGAAGCAGACACATGGAGTCCCCGCCGCCGGAGACGGCTGCCAGCACCGGTTCCCCCGGCGTGAGCATTTGGTGTTCCCGCATGAAGGCGCGGACGCGCTCCGTCACCAAGGCGGTTCCTCCCGCCGGGTCTCCAGGTTGGAGAAGGTGGTGTACTCCGGCAGCCACTGGAGAAAGACCTTGCCGGTCTCGCCGTGACGGTTTTTGGCGATGATCAGCTCGGCCTGGTTGTGGGCCTCGCTGTCCTCATTATAATAGTCGTCCCGGTAGATGAACAGAACGATGTCCGCGTCCTGCTCGATGGCGCCGGATTCCCGCAGGTCGGAGAGCAGGGGGCGCTTGTCCTGGCGGCTCTCGTTGGCACGGGAGAGCTGGCTCAGGCAGAGGATGGGCACGTTCAGCTCTTTTGCCATGATTTTCAGGCTCCGGGAGATGTCGGAGACGACCTGCTGGCGGTTTTCCCCGGAATAGGTCCGTCCACCGGCAGACTGCATGAGCTGGAGGTAGTCGATGCAGACCAGCCCCAGGTTGTCCACCCGGCGGCACTTTGCCAGCATGTCCGCCACCGTCAGGGAGGGGTTGTCATCCAGCAAAATGGTGGTCTTGTTCAGGGCGGCGCTGGCCAGGGCGATGTTGCCCCAGTCCTCCGGGTCCAACTGGCCGGTGGTGATCTTTTTGTTGTCGATAAAGGATTCGTTGGACAGCAGCCGCATGGCGAGCTGCTCCCGGCTCATCTCCAGGGAGAAAAACACCACCGACTTGCCGCAGTGCTTGCCCGCGTGGAGCAGGATGTTCAACGCCAGGGAGGTCTTGCCCATGCCCGGACGGGCGGCCAGCAGGATCAGGTCGGAGTTGTTCAGGCCGGAGATGGCCTTGTCCAGGGCGGTGAGGCCGGTGGAGATGCCCGGCACCGCCTGATCGCTGGCGGACAGCTCCTCCAGCCGGGCGTATACGTCCTGCATGACCGCGGAGATGTGGAGCAGCCCCCGGCTGCCCCGGCCCTGTCGGATGGCGTAGATGCGCTGCTCCGCCGCCTCCAGAATGTCCTGCCCGCTGCCCTCGCTGCGCTGGATCATGCCGGTGATGTCCCCGGCGGTCTGGGCGATCTGCCGCAGCAGCGAGCGGTCCTTGACGATGGCCACGTACTCCATCACGTTGGCGGCGGTGGGGGTCACGTCAACGATTTGCAGCACGTAACCCCGGGTGTTGTTCTCGTCATAGGTGCCGTTTTCCCGCATCCGGTTCAGCACCGTGACGGCGTCGATGGGCTGGGAGAGGACGAACATGGAGTAAATGGCCTCGTAGATGTCCCGGTTCTGCTGCATATAGAAGTCGCCCGCCTCCAACGCCTCGATGACGTCGGGGATGCAGCGGCTGTCGATGAGCATACTGCCCAGCACCGACTGCTCCGCCTCCAGCGAGTGGGGCATTTGACGGCTCAACAGTTCTTCATCTGGCATAATCGTCCCCCCTTTCTATCACTTAGCAATTAGCAATGTGCAATGTGCAATTATGGGATAAATCAAACGTCAGCGGTTCTCTGCTGAACGCTTTGTTTTTGGCTGCCTTTCGGTCATACAACAACGGATGAAAACCCGGTCATTGCTAATTGCTAATTGGGAATTACCTGCACGTTGATGGTCCCGCTGATCTCATAGCCCAGCTTACACTTGACCTCGTAGGTGCCGAAGGCTTTGATAGGCTCGCAGACCAGCTTCTTGCTGCCGATGTCGTAGCCCAACTGCTCCTTGATGGCGGCGGAAATTTCCTTGGTGGTGACGGCGCCGAACAGCTTGCCGCCTGCGCCCGCCTTGGCGGTGACGTTGACGGTGCTGTTTTTGAGCTTGTGAGCCAGCTCCAGCGCGGCCTCCTTCTCGGCGGCCTCCCGCTCCTTGCGGGCCTTCTCCTGGAGCTTCATGGTGTTGATGTTGTCCGCCGTGGCGGTGACAGCCAGCTTCCGGGGCAGGAGGAAGTTCCGGGCGTAGCCGTCGGAAACCTCCACAAGCTGGCCCTTCTTGCCCTGGCCTCTGACATCCTGCTGTAAAATCACTTTCATGTGGGTTCTTCCTTTCCCGCCGGGGCGAACCCGGCGCTTTCGATGCTATAACAACACTATCCTACCAGTGTATCGGGAAAAAAGCAAGTAAAACAAGCGTTTTTTCGGTTAATGGACACCCCTTTTGAGATAGCCATTTGCTCGTAACCCCTCTTGCCTCTCCTGAAAGGGGAGGCGAGAGGGGTGGTCAGTTGCAGAATGATAGCTCTCCGAGGAAAGGTTGATAATATGGAACAAAAGCTTTCCTTTCAAATCCCTAAAAAGAAGAGAAAAAGAGGCTAACTTGCCATTTTGCAAAAAACTTGCGCTCTGTTGGGGAAAAAGCAGAACAGCCGACAAGCACTATCCCTCTTGCCTCTGCCGTCAAGCGGCACTTCCGAAGCTACGCTTCTCCCTGCGCCGTCAAGCGGCACTTCCGCTTCGCTCCCTGCCTGCGCTGCTGCGCCCCTCCCTGTCGGCCGGCGCTTCACAGGGGAGGCGAGAGGGGTAGCCGGTTGACGGACAACACTTCTTTGTGGAAAACTTGTACCATACAGGGCAAAATCGCTGACGACTCAGTAAGCACTATCCCGGCTAACAGCTAATAGCTAAGAGCTTTATTCCAGCCAGTTCAGCACCTCCGCCGGGGTGTCCGCGTAGCGGGTGGCCCCTTCGCTGTCCAGCAGTTCCCGGTCCCGGAAGCCCCAGGTGACGGAGATGCAGTCCATCCCGGCGTTCCGGGCGGTGTACAGATCCACCTCAGAATCCCCCACGTAAACGGCCTCAGAGCGGTCCCGGCCCAACTGCCGCAGGGACTCCTCCACCGCGTCGGGGGCGGGTTTGCGGCGCACGTCGGGCCGCTGCCCGATGGCCACGGGGATAGCGTCCCCGAAGTAAGATTTCACCAGCGGCTTGACGGAGGTGTCCGGCTTGTTGCTGACCACCGCCAGGGCACAGCCCCGCCGCCGCAGTTCGTCGATAAGCTCCAGCACCCCCGGATAAGGAGCGGTTTTGATTTGGTTGTGGGCCTTGTAATAGGCTTGCATGGTCTCCAGCGTCCGGTCGTACCGGGGGTCGTCCCGCCCGCCGGGGAGGGCCAGTTCGATGAGCCGGGCCATGCCGTTGCCCACGTAGCGGCGCACCTGCTCCCTGGTCAGGGTGGGCGCGCCCACTTCCGTCAGGGTGTGGTCCAGGCTGTCCGCCAGGTCGTCCAGCGTGTCCAGCAGGGTGCCGTCCAGGTCGAAAATCACGGTGTTGTATTGCATGTTGTCGTCTCCTTTCGGCGGCGAGACTGTTTTAATTTGCAATGTGCAATGAGCAATGCGCAATGACCGGATTTGCATCCATATCGAATCTGTGGAGGCACCGTCGAAAAACGACTCCTTTTTGCGAAAAAGCAGCAGCGTCTGGTTTCTCCATAATTGCAAACTGCACATTGCTAATTGCTAATTGAATCCAAGAATCATGTATCAAAGTAGTACGCTACCAGCAGATCCACGCACTGCCCGTAGCTTTTCATGCCCTCGGTCTGGCCGTAGCTCTCCAGAAAACCGGTGTAGATCTGCTCCGACGCCTCCTGCACCGGGGACTCGAACTGCGCCCAGTAAGCGTTGTTGTCGGTCAGATCGGTCAGCACTTGCTCATTCAGGGTGGCGCGGACCGCTTGCCAGGCGGATTTGTCGGCAGAGTAAAGGGCGTTGGACAGGTGGATGTACCCCATCACGGCGGAGGAATACTGGAACGTCACGTCGTCACAGTGCAGCCCGGCGATGATGGCCAAAAAGTTGCAGGCGTCCTCCTCCGCCACGTTGCACTGGTGGGACAGCTCGTGGAGGGCGGTGGCGGCGATGAGGCAGTCCGGCTGGTCCACGTTGACCAACGATTCCGCCGTCATGGGGAAATAGAACCCGGTGAAGCCCATATAACTGATGATGCGGGAGAAAACCATGGCCTTGGGGGTGAACAGGGGCTGTTCCAGGGCGGGGAACTCATCGAACACCACCTGATAGCAGTCGGTGGACTGCCGGAGGACCGCGGCGGCGTCCACCTGGGTCACGCCGTCCCCGTCTCGGTCCATCTGGTCGGAAAGCTCGTTGCACTTGGCTGCGAAGGAGGCGGCCAACTGGGTTAGTTCCTCCGCGGAGCAGCCGCGGGCCGTCAGGCCGGTGCGCTGGGAGAAGCTGTCGGCGTAGTAGTTGACGCCCCACATGGCGGTGTAACAGCTATAGACCACCAACGCCGCCGCCAGCGCCGCCAGCACCCGGCGGAGCAGCCGTTTCAGCCGCTCCTTCCGGCGGATGAGCAGCCACACCGTCCGCAGCAGGAACACCACCACCGCGATGACCCCCGCCGCCCAAATCACCTCCGCCAGGGCGAAGGGCAGCAGGCCGCACAACCGGGAGAGCAGGTGCTTCACCGGCGTCGTGACCCGGTTCACAATGAAATTCATCAGCCCCTGGTGGCTCCTGGTCAGCAGAAACAACAGCAGAAACGCCCCCGGCACGGCGCACCAAAGGACGTTCACCAACAGCCAGCGATAAGACCGCTTGGTGGGCGCGGTGATCTCTTCGTACATGGTTCGGCGGTGCAGCATGGGGACGTCCTCCTTTGTCAATGCCATTACAATATAACACAGTTCGACGGTTTCCACAAGGAGGGGTAAAATTTACAACATCCGGTGTTCCGGTGATTTTGACGAAAACGGCGGCGATTGGGCCGCCCGCATTCGCAAAACCAACGGGAAAATAATTTCTAAAAAATCTTGAAAAAGTGCTTGACAAAAAGCTGAGGCGATGCTATACTTAACACAACAAAAGAAGAGAACTTCCCCGAAGCGGAACCTCTTCCTCTTGTATCATACGTCAACCTTTCCTTCAACTTTAGATATGTACCCGCAGCACCCCGCACAGTTTTCGGGAAGCCAAGAGGCAAGCCGCTGTGAAAGAGCGACAGTTTAGAGTGAAGCGAATGTTTTTCATTCCGTAGAAAGAGAGGTACCTGTAATGATGTTAGATATCAAGAATCAAAAGTGACCCTGTCAGATGAAATGTCTGACAGGGTTGCTTTTTTCGTTAGCCTCAAAATCCATTCAGACAACAGAGTGAGGATAGAACACCGAAATGGGAACCCCTACAAGAAAAGGCAACGTGGATGCGGAATACAACATTCTTCGCATCGAAATACTACAATACATAGAGGAATACCAAACGTTGCGAAATATGATGTACGTTGGGACAATAAGCCTATTAGGTATCAATACAGCAAATACATTCAGCGTATATTTGTATCTGCTGCCTTTGGCAATTATTTTACCTTCTTATGTACTCTTTTACGAATATTGGAAGAGCGTTTCTGTTGCCTCACTCTATATGCAGGTTTTTCTGGAGGGTGCAGTGGAGCAGGAAAATATGAGTTTACACATGTGGGAAACCAGATTCAACAAATTTGGCAAATTCCTGAAAGAGAATTTCTCAGAAATAGGTATAAAGCCCAGGCATATCCTCCGCTGGAGTGGAATGAATTTTAATCACATTCCCTATTTTGTATGTGCGACCCTGTGTTTTGTCCTGTATGGAGTGGGAATTGCCGCATCAGAACAAAGCAAAGTCTCGATTTGCTTTTCAATCGTGCTTGGGGCTGCTCTGGCCGTCCTGAGCCTTGCTGTATTTATCATTTTCCGCAAACCGGATTCGGCCACCATTGAAAAAACGTGGCAAGCGTTAAAGGCCAGGGAAGAGGCGGCTTCTGCCGCCCTGAGTAAGCAGACAGAGAACTGACGCTCTGCGCCGCCAACGAAAAAACAGTTGACAAAAGTTCCCCGTTTCTATATAATAACATGATACCTGTTCAGAAGGGAGGGCGCTGTGTGCCAGGTCAAAAGGGAATCAAAGTGGTTGCCAGCAACCGCAAAGCCTACCACGACTATTATATTCTGGAAAAGTACGAGGCGGGCATCGAACTGGCCGGCACCGAGGTAAAATCCATCCGCGCAGGGCGGGTGAACCTGAAAGACGCCTTCTGCCAGGTGAAAAACGGCGAGCTGTACGTCTACGGGATGCACATCTCCCCCTATGAGCAGGGCAACATCTTCAACAAAGACCCCATGCGGGACCGCCGCCTGCTGATGCACCGGCAGGAGATCCGCAGGCTCTACGCCCACGTCAAGCAGGACGGTTACGCCCTCATCCCTCTGTCCCTGTACTTCAAGAACAGCCGGGTCAAGGTGGAAGTGGGCCTCGCCAAGGGCAAAAAGCTCTATGACAAGCGGGAGGCCATGGCGGAGCGGGCCGCCAAGCGGGACATGGACCGGGAGATGAAATCCCGGAACCGTGGCCGCTACGGGGAATAATCTGCCCGGTCTGCGGGCAGAATCGACAACAGCGAAGGAGTGTTTAACATGGCACAGAATCCCATTGTGACCATCGAAATGGAAAACGGCGGCGTGATGAAGGCGGAGCTGTACCCCGAAATCGCCCCCAACACCGTCAACAACTTTATCTCCCTGGTGAAGAAGGGCTTTTATGACGGCGTGATCTTCCACCGGGTCATCCCCGGCTTTATGATCCAGGGCGGCGACCCCCAGGGCACCGGCATGGGCGGCCCCGGCTATGAGATCAAGGGCGAGTTCTCTGCCAACGGCTTCACCAACGATTTGAAGCACAGCCGCGGCGTGCTGTCCATGGCCCGGACCATGGCGCCGGATTCCGCCGGGAGTCAGTTCTTCGTCATGGTGGCCGACGCGCCCCACCTGGATGGCCAGTACGCCTCCTTCGGCAAGGTCATCGAGGGCATGGACGTGGCCGACCAGATCGTCTCCACCCGCCGGGACTGGAACGACAAGCCCCGCCAGAAGCAGATGATGAAAAAGGTCACGGTGGACACCTTCGGCGTGGACTACCCGGAGCCGGAAAAGGTCTGACTCAATGCGCAATGAGCAATTAGCAATGAAGGGGTTTTCAGGCGCAGACGCATGACCGCAACGCAGACGAAAAACAATACGTCCCGCGGAGCACAGCCAGCGTTTGATTCTCCTCATAATTGCACATTGCACACTGCTAATTGCTAATTCCCGGCGGAGGCTTCCCCGCTCCTGCCGGTGCAGCGGTCTGTCTTTGCGGGCCGCATTTTCGACCAAAATCCGTGATTTTGGTCGAGAGCCTGTCGGAGACAGGCTCATCTATGGGGGCGTACCGGTTTCGACGGGGACGTTGAGGCCGGACTAGCGGGCAGCGGCGCCCAGCCGCTTATCAATGGGCACTTATAAATCAAAGAACAACGACGAATACGTTGCTGTCGCGGCCTAATTAGGCTCTGCGACCTCCGCCCAATGTGCGCGGACGCCGATCCCGGAAGGCCCACGAGCCGGGCTGGGTGATGCCTTTTAGTGGGAAACGTGAGGGCCGAAAGCTTTGCCGGCTCCATGAATTTATGAAGCTACCAAACCGCGCAGTGTGTCAGTTCACGGCGCGGCGAGGGAATGTAAACAACTGACTGCGCCCGGAGAAGGTCCTGAGGATGCGTTTTCGGACACGGGTTCAACTCCCGTCGCCTCCACCATGTTCCGAGGAATTGTCAAGTCGGCAGTTTCTCGGAACTTATTTGTTGCCATTATTTCTCTTTGGGGAAAAATTAGAAGTCGGTTCCCGCTCCGTTTTTCGTCAAAATGATCGCTTGATTTTTGAAATCCCATTGTGCTAAAATGCCTAGGCAAGTAAATACAGCATGAACGACACAAGTTGCGCTTTGCGTGTAAATCTGATCACGGTACTATGTAATCCCCACCAGATTTGTGACTGCAAAGACTGCTTGTGTCTTTTTATGCGCAAAAAGGAGAAATTGATTATGCCAAGAAACCAATTTCAGCGAATGATCTTCGCACTCATCACCGTTATCATCACCGTACACGGCTATGTTTTCTATAGCCTGTACGTGATCAACGGAGCGACGCTCATGGAGGTGAACAGCGCCGACAGCGTACTCCACGCGATCAACGCCCAGGGCGGCGTGTATATGTTCGGCCATATGCTGCCGATTTGGGCGGTCATCCTGATCGAGTTCTGCTTTGCCTATGGCCTGGAGTGTCTCATGGGCAGCCCCTGCTCTTTCAAGCTGGCCTGTCTCAACTTTGACCCGCAGAAAACCCATCCCGTGATTTTTGAAAGCGCTATTATCTGCGCGACTGTGGGCCTGATGTGCCCTGCCATGAGCTTCCTCGCGGCGTGCTTTTATTATCCCTACTACACCGGGTTCCACCTGCTGACGCTGCTCGCAAACTGGTTGAAGCTCGTTTGCTATAATTTCCCGTTTGCCTTTTTCAGCCAGTTGTTCTTCATCCAGCCCCTTGTCCGCACGACTTTCAAATTTTTGTTCCGGAAGGACATTGCGGCGCGGGCCTGATTCGCACCATAAAACCACAAAAGAGGAAAGCGTCGGGTTCGACGCTTTCCTCTTTTTCTATGGTTCGGGAAAGACCCGCAGCTCTGTCTCCAGCGGTTCCGCCGTCCGGACGCACACCGCCAGGTGAACGCCCGCCGCCGGGAAGGGCGCCAACGCCGCCCGGTAGCCCGGCCTGTCCAGCCTCACCGGGTCCAGGGTGAAGGCGGTAGCGTTCAGGGGGGTACGCAGGCCGTCGCCGGTGCATTTGCAGAAAGCCTCTTTCAGGCACCACAGGTCGTAAAAGGCGCTCTGCCGCTGCACTTCGGGCAGAGATTCCAGCAACGCCTGCTCTGTCGGGGCGAACCGCCGAAGCAGGTTTCGGCGCAGGGGCCGTTCTTCCTGAACGTCCACCCCCACCGGGGCGGCGCACAGGGCGCACACCGCCCAGGGGCCGCTGTGGGATAGGTTAAAACCGACGTCCGGCGCGTCCGCCAGCAGGGGTTTGTCCTGCCAGCCGTAGTCCAGCCGGGGCGGGAGGGATAAATTGGGATACTGCTCCCTGAGCAGATGCTCCAGCAGCCACCGGCCCGCCACGGACCGCTTCTGGTCCTCTGTGCGGCGGCGGGAGAGCCGCTCCGCTTCTCCGGGGGAGAGCAGGGCGCGGTTTCGCTCCAGGGCGAACCGTTCCCCGTCCGCCCGGACAGCGGCCAGCCAGAGTTTCACCACAGCCGCCCGTAGGTGCCGGTGATCTCCCGCAGCCGTCCGGACACCTCGTCGTTCAGGGCCTCCATGCGCACCCGCCAGCTCCAGTTGTGGGGCCCCATGGTGCCGGGGGCGTTCATGCGGGCGTCGCCGCCCAGCCCCAGCACGTCCTGGAGGGAGGCCATGGCCAGCCGGGAGACGCTCCCCCAGGCGCAGGCCACCGCCGTCCAGCCGATGGCGTCGCCGTAGTGCATCCGGGTGTAGCGGTTGCAGAAGTCCCGCTGAGCCTCGTCCGCAATATCGGTATACCACTGGACGAAGGTGGCGGTGTCGTGGGTGCTGGTGTACATGACGGATTCCGGCACGCAGTTATGGGGCAGGAAGTCGGAGCTGCCCCAGATATCGCTGAACGCATCGCACAACACCCGCATCCCCGGCAGGCCGGAGCCGACGATGAAGTTGTGGGCGGCCTCGTCGATGTCCCCCAGGTCCTCCGCGATGAACTGGGCCTCGGGGACCTGCTTCTGGACCGCGTCCAGCAGGGCCTGACCCGGCCCCTGCCGCCAGCGGCCCTCCAGGGCGGATCTCGCCCCGGCGGGAATCTCCCAATAGGAGTGGAACCCCCGGAAGTGGTCGATGCGGATGACATCATAGAAGGTGTTGGTGTGGCGGATACGGTCGCACCACCACTGGTAGCCGTCTGCTGCGTGGGCGGGCCAGTTGTACAGGGGATTGCCCCACAACTGTCCTACGTCGGAGAACAGGTCGGCGGGGACCCCCGCCACAAAGTCCGCCTTGCCGGTGGCGGGGTCCACCTGGAACAGCTCCGGGTGGACCCAAACGTCCACCGAGTCCGGGGAAACATAGAAGGGGATGTCCCCGATGATGGAGACCCCCCGCTGGTTGGCGTAGGCTTTCAGGCGGTTCCACTGCTGGAAAAACAGGTACTGGTTGAACACATAGCTGCCGATCTCCTTCTCCAGCAGCGTCCGGTATTTTGCCAGAGCCTCCGGCTCCCGGCGGAGCAGTTTTTTGTCCGGCCAGGCGGAGAGCCTGGCGTCAAAGTGGTCGTGGGCGGCCCGGAACAGGGCGTAGTCCGGCAGCCAGTCGGCCTGTTCCTGGGCGAATGCCCACGCCTCGTCCAGCAGGGACTGGGGGGCGTTTTCATAGGCTTTTTTCAGCAGGGCGTAGTGGTGCCGTGTGACCCAGTCGTAGTCCACCCGGTCCGGCGCGTAGTAGCGGCAGCTCTCCAGGTCCGCCGCCGTCAGCAGGCCCCGCTCCCGCAGGTCCTCCAGGTCGATGAACAGGGGGTTGCCCGCCGCCGTGGAGGGGGACATATAGGGAGAGGCCCCTTCTCCGGGGGGGACCAGGGGCAGCAGTTGCCAGTAGTGCTGACCGGCCTTCTGCAAAAAGTCCACAAAGTGGCGGGCCTCCCGCCCCATGGAGCCGATGCCGTAGTCGCCGGGGAGGGAGGAGATGTGGAGCAGGATACCGCTGGAGCGTGGAAACATAGTCGATCCGTCCTTTATCGTGAAATCTGGCCGCAGCGCGGCGAAACTCGTTTGCTGTTACCATTATACGGTTCGCCGGGACAAAGGTCAAGCGGCAGTTCACCGCTGCAATCCACGCCGCCCCTTGACAAACCCCCGCCGCCGGGGTATACTAAGAGTCAGAAAAAGGGCGCTGCCCGGCAACGGTCAGCCCCCTAAGAGATTGTTACAAGAAGTAACCGCCACTGTTGGAGCTGGGGCGGTTACTTCTTTTTGTTATAGTAGATCGTCAGAAACAATCCACACAGGCCGATGATAACGAGACAAAGTGTTAAAACTTCCATCGTAGTCATGGGCAGTCACCCCCTTTCTTGCGAACGGGGGCAAGAAGTCGCCCCCGTGGGGAGCGAACCGCATACCGTATTGGGCAGCGCCCTGGTCCTCCGAGGAGAACCATTGACAGGATACCATACTTTTTGGCGAAATGCAACAGAAAACGACGCAGTTTGCCATGCCATGCAAAAACCACCCGCAGGAGCATCCGTTCTCCTGCGGGTGAATTTCATTTTCAGCGGTTTATTTGTGCGGCGTTCCGCCCCACATCATTGCAAATTGCACATTGTCTCACGGTTGTTCGCTGCCGTCCCACCACAGCACCTGGTCGTGCTCCAGGCTCCGGGGTACGTCGATGATGCGCTGGTTGGCGCTGCCCCGGAACCGGAGGTTCAAATCCTTCTGATCCAGGACAAATTCTCCGTCCACCAGCACGTCCAGGAGGCTGAGCATTTCCTTGGTGACGGACCAGTCTCCCACCTGGCCGGTGAGCATGTCCAACTCGTAGTTATAGCCAGAGTAGCACCACACGGTTTTGTCCGGGAACCGCTCCCGGAACCGACGCAGCAGGGGCAGCAGCGCCTTCTGGTTGGCCGGTTCGAAAGGCTCGCCCCCCAACAGGGACAGCCCCCGGATATAGGGCTTGTCACAGGCGTCCAAAATCTCCTGCTCCGTCTTGGCGGTGTAAGGCTGGCCGTAGTGGAAATCCCAGGTCTCCGGGTTGAAGCAGCCCTCGCAGTGGTGGGTGCAGCCGGAGACAAAGAGGGAGACCCGTACACCGGGGCCGTTGGCGATGTCGTGGGTTTTAATGGCGGCGTAGTTCATAGAAGTCTCCCCTCTTTACAATTAGCAATTAGCAATGAAACCTTGCTTTTGCGTGGTTCTTTATGGTTTGCGTCTGCAATCTCCGTGCGCTGTGCAATGCGCAATGGCTGGGTTTCCCCCATAATTGCACATTGCACATTGCTAATTGCACATTATAATGCGCATTGCTAATTGCACATTGAATCACAAATGCAGCACTCTGGACTTGATCTCCTTGGTCTTGCCCACGTTCCAGAAGTTCTCTCCCAGGTAGCCGCAGGTCCGGCGCACCACGTTCATCTTGTGGTGGTCCCGGTTGCCGCAGCAGGGGCACTCCCACTCCAGCTTGTCGTTGATGGTCATTTCTCCGTCGTAGCCGCACACCTGGCAGTAATCGCTCTTGGTGTTGAACTCGGCGTACTGGATGTTGTCGTAGATGAACCGCACCACGTCCTCCAGGGCGGTCAGGTTGTGGCGCATGTTGGGCACCTCCACGTAGCTGATGCAGCCGCCTAGGGAGATGGCCTGGAACTCGGCCTCCAACTGGAACTTGGAGAAGGCGTCGATTGGCTCCCGCACGTCCACGTGGTAGGAGTTGGTGTAATAGCCCTTGTCGGTGACGTTTTTCACGGTGCCGTACCGCTTGCGGTCGATCTCCGCGAAGCGATAGCACAGGCTCTCGGCGGGGGTGCCGTAGAGGGCGAAGCCGATGTTGGTCTCGGCCT
>JAJQCW010000055.1 GCA_021202515.1 Clostridiales bacterium
ACGGATTTCAATTTATTTTGTTGCTTACGCAACAAAACTCCTGCGGAGGGCTTCTGTAACTTTTCGTTACACTTAATTCTGCTGGAAAAGACTTCTTTGACAACCTGAAGCGCTGCGCCAACAGGCGCAGCGCTTGGAGTTCTCCTATATTCCGATTTGTCTCGCCGGTTCTTAACCGGAATTGGTCACACAGGTCATCTCGCCGGTCTCCAGGTTGATGCAGACGGTTTCGATGCCCAGCCACCGGCTCTCGCTGTAAACGACAATGTTCAGCCCGGCCCCGTTCAGGCTGCCAGCCGTGCCGTTGAGGGTTATCTCCGCCGAAACGGTCTCCCCCTGGTTCTTGCTGGTGACGCTGTAGCTGACGCCGTTGCCCAGGGTGCCGCTGATCTCGGCCTTTTCCGCCTGGGCCACCTCTTCCACCGAGGTCCCGTCGCTGGTCAGCCAGGCCACGAGACAGTCGCCGGAGGACAGGGTATTCAGGTCGGTCTCCAGCCCCAACTCGGCCAGCAGGTCGGCAATTTCATCGGAAACCAGACCGCCCACGTCCCCGTTGGTGGCAATGAAAACATCACAGGTGCTGTGCTGCGTCAGCAGGGTCAGCCACTCCACCGCGTCGGTGGTAGTGACCAGGGCGGCGTCCGTATGCTCCTGGTTATACGTGTCCCGGTTGACTTGCAGGTCGAAATCCTCGTCCTCCCGCCGGTCCGGCAGGTCGTAGTTGGCGGTCAGGTAATCCGCCAGGCAATCGCTGAACTTGTCCGCGCCCAATGTACTCAGATGGTCGTAGTCCTTCATGTCGGTTTCCAGGTTGAAGTCGAAGGAATTCAGCATCTCTTCCCAGTTGTAGTCCAGGTAGGTCAGCCCGTACTGGTCCGCCAGGGCCTGCACCTGGGCGGAATCGCTGCCGATCCAACTGAATTTCGGCGTTTTGAACAGCACCAGCTCGATGTCGTTCTCCTGGCAGTAGTCCACGATTTTCACCAAATACTCCAGTTGGTAGTCGTACAGCTCCCGCAGGTTCCCCTCCGGGTCGTCGTTGTCGATGATCATCCGGTCATAGTCCAGGCCCTTTTTGCACTGGTCAACGATGTCAAATCCCCGGTAGGCCACGTCGGAGTCCATCCACATGCCAAAGTCCTTCGCCGTCAGTTCCGACCAACGAACGTGGTATTTGACGATAGGGATCAGGTAGCTGAGAAAGGATTCGCTGATGTCGTCCAGTCCGGTCAGGTCGCGGATAAACCGCAGCCTGTTCAGTGAGAACTTCATCTCGTCCACTTTCTTGCGTTCCTGGTGCTCTTTGACCTCCTCAAACAGGGAGCTGGTCTCCAGCATGACCACCGAGGGGCTTTGGGTCTTTTCCGCCTCGATGAGCCAATAGTAGCTGCTCATCAGCGTGGCGGAGGAACCGCCCAGGCAGTAGGCGGAGACGCCGGCGTAGTCGTACATCTCCACCGGGTCTACGCCGTAGATAATTTGACTGCTGCCCAGAAACAGCACGTCCACGCTGTCCTCGTCCAGTTCGTAAAAATTCCCCAGCACATACCGTTCCTGGTTGTCGCTCGTCCACTTGGAGCGCAGCAGTTCCGTGGCCAGGTGGAACAGCAGGGCGAAAACGACCAGAAACGCCACCGCTTTGATCACCGTTTTCAGGGTAAGTTTTTTGCTCATATTGCCTCCCTCATCGTGCCATGGTGGAACTGCCTTTTCACAGCGCCCAGTAAGCACGTCTTGCCCCCGGCGTTGGCTTTTTCGCGTTTTGGAAACGCCGGGGCCGTTCTCAGGGATCTGGCCGGGTGACGCAGGTCATTTCGCCGGTTTCCAGGTCGATGCACACCGTTTCGATGACCAAATCCTGTTCCTGGTCATAGACGGTGATGTTCAGCCCCTGGGTGTTGACGCTCTGGTCCTCGCCGCCGATGAGCTGCTTGGACTGCTTGTTATTCTCCTGGTTCCGGCTGACCACCTGGTAGGAGACGCCGTTGTCCATCGTCCCCTCGATGCGCACGTAGCCGCTGTCGGTGGCCTCCTCCACGGAGGTGCCGTCGTTGGTCAGCCAGGCCACGAAGCCATAGCCCGATTCCAGGGTATTCAGGTCGGTCTCCAGCCCCAAATCTGCCAGCAGCGCCGCCAGTTCATCGTCCACCAGCCCCGCCACGTCTCCGTAGGTGGACAGGAAGATGTCGCAGGAGGTGTGCTGTGCCAGCAGGGTCAGCCACGCCGCCGGGTCGGTGGTGGAGCAGAGGTAAGCGTCGGTGTGTTCCGTCTCGTACAGCTCCCGGTTGATTTGCAGGTCGAAGGTCTCATCCTCCCGCCGGTCGGGCAGGTCGTAGTGTTCCTTCAAGTAGTCGCACAGCCAGTCGCTGAGCTTGTCCGCGCCCTGGACGTTCAGGTGGTCCGCGTCCTTCATGTCGGTCTTGATGTCGTAGCCGATGGCGTTCAGCATCTCTTCCCAGTTGAAGTCGATGTAGGTCAGCCCATATTCGTCCGCCAGGGCCTGCACCTGGGTGGCGTCGCTGCCGATCCAACTGTACTTCGGGGTCTTGACCAACAGCAGCTCCATGCCGTTTTCCTGGCAATAGGTGTAGATCTTGTCGAAATACTCCACCTGGTAGTCGTACATCTCCCGGAGATTTGCCTCCGGGTCGTCGTTGTCGATGATGAGCTTCTTGTAGTTCAGGGTATTTTTACAGTAGTCCTCCAGGTCCTGCCCCCGGTAGGTCAGGTCGCTGTTCACGCCATAGCCGAAGTCCGTCCCGTTCAGTTCGCTCCAGCGGGTGTGATATTTCAGCATGGGGACGAAATAACTCAGCAGCGAATCCTCTGCCAGTCCGTCCATGGCCAGGATATTCTGCACTTTGTTCATCGAAAAGCGCATCACGTCAATGCGTTCCCGCTCGTAGTTTTCCCGGAACGGCTCCAGCAGGCCGCTGACGTCCAGGATGACCAGCGAGGGATTTTGGGTTTTGCACGCCTCCAGCATCCAATAGTAGTTGCTCATCAGCGCGGCGGAAGAACCGCCCAGCGTGTAGGCGGAAATGCCCGCGCGGTCGTACATCTCCACCGGGGAGAAGCCGTAGACCGCCTGGCTGTTGCCCAGGATCAGCACGTCCAGGCTGTCCTCGTTCAGGTCATAGAGGTTGCCGTAAATATACTCCTCCTGGTTCTGCGTCACCCATTTGGTGCGCAGCAACTGGGACGCCGCCAGAAACAGCGCCGCCAAAATCGCCAGGAAAGCCACCGCTTTGAGGCCAACTTTAACTGCATTTTTCCACTTCATGAGCCGTTTCCTCAATAAGCCGCGTAGATGAAGGAGGCTGCGTCATACCCCGGCCCGTAGCAGCCGAAGATGATGATGGCGAACACCAGGCCATACAGCAGCGCCCACCGGAACACCAGATTTTGCTCCGCCAGCGCGTCCCGCACCGGGCCTTTGTGTTCTTCATGGTAACTGACCCACCACAGCAGGGCGATACAGGCCAGTTCCACCACCATCTGGGGGACGGTCAGTCCGTAGGTGGTCAGGGTGCCGTCCCACAGCGTCCAGGGCTGGAAGCTGCCGAGGATGGTTTTGACCACCTGGAGGGACATGTGCAGACTGCCCGGCCGGGTCAGCAGCCGCCCGCCGCAGAACAGGCAGAACATCCGCACCATCCGGTACACGTCGAAGCTGGGGGCGTCCATGTTGATGTGCAGCTTGCGCCCCAGAGACTGCAATCCCGGCGTGCAGATGGTGGACAGGGTGATGAGCACGCCATAGTAGATGCCCCAGGCCACATAGGTCTTGCCGGTGCCGTGCCACAGGCCGGTCAGGAACCAGGTGATGAGGATGGGGATGGCGGTGATGATGTACCGCCGCACCGCGTCGGGCAGACGGCCCCGGGTGACCTTGTTCAGGTTCTTCATCCAGCCGGAGACCGTGACGGGCTTGTAGACATAATCCCGGAACCAGCCGCCCATGGTCATATGCCAGCGCCGCCAGAACTCAGGCACGTTTTTGGAGAAGAAGGGGTGGTTGAAGTTCTGCTCCAGCTTGACGCCGAAGATCTCCGACGCGCCGGAGACGATGTCCATATAGCCGGTGAAGTCGGTGTAGATCTGGATCGCATCAAAGAGGATGGCTACCACGTACACCAGCCCGGCGACGCTGGTCTCGGCGTAGACCGCCTCCACGAACACGTTCAGCCAGTCCGCGATGACCAGCTTCTTGAAGAAGCCCCAGGCCATGAGCTGGACGCCCTTGCACACCCGGTCGGTGTCCCAGCGCAGCTCCTTTTTCAGCTCCTGCCCCAGGGTGTTGTAGCGGGAGATGGGGCCTTGTACGATGTGGGGGAAGTAAATGGCGTAGAGGGCAAACCGGGCCAGGCTTGGCTCGTAGCTGTACCGCTTCCAGTACACGTCCAGCAGATACCCCACCGTGGAGAAGGTATAATAGGACACGCCCAGGGGGACAATGATCATGGCGGCGGTGAACTCGCCCTGGAACAGGCCGCTCCAGTCCAGGACCCGGTTGATGGCGGGGACGAAATACTTCAAAAACTTGACGGCGCACAGCAGGGCGATGTTCAGCACCATGACCAGCACCAGCGTCCGTTTGCACTCTTTTTTGTAGAGGGCCTTGACTTCCTTCTTTTTCGTCCGATCTCGCAGGGTTTTGAGCACTTCATCCTGCTGCTCGTAGAGCTTGCCCATCCTCCGGCCCGCCCACCAGACGGTGACGGTGGTGAAACAGATGAAGGGCAGATACTCCAGCCCATAAATGGCGTAGAACACCACGCTGGCCACCAGCAATACCACCCACCGGTGTTTCACCGGACAGAGGTAGAACAGGACCACGCAGAGGAACAAAAACAGGATAAAGCTGAGGGACGTAATCGACATCTGTTTCTCTCCTTTTTTGGGGAATCTCCGCTTTGCTCGTTCCTGGCGTCAGGGACATGAACCGGAGCTTCCCTTACCTCTTTCATACACGAATGTGTAGGAAATTTCACATTTCCTCATTATCTCAAAGTGACCCATACGGGCGCAAAATCGCACACCCGCATGGGTCATTTTATGTTATTCTGTGCGTTCCAGGGACAAAACTCAGTCTTGCAGCTCCTGGATCATGGCCCACATGGCCTCGACGGTGTCGAAGTTCTCGTTAGTCATGTACTCCATGTCGATCTCAATGCCGAAGGTGTCCTCGATCTCCGCGATCATCGAGGAGATGTCGATGGAGTCGATGATGTGTTCGGAGACGATGCCCTCCGCAGTGGTGAAGTCCACGTCGGGGCGCAGGTCGTTCAGGATTTCCAGCAGTTCTTTCATGGGGGATTCCTCCTTGTGGTGTTGTGATGAGTTGGTGTTATGTTTCGTGACAGCGCCACGGTTTTTCCGTGCTGCGGCGCTGTCAAAAGGTTATAAGGTTCAGGGCAGCTCTTTATACAGCGTTTTCCCGGATTCGTTTTTCGGAATTTCTGGGATATAATACGCGGCAAAGGCAGAGGGGTTCAGGTGGGTGGTGGTGGACAGGAACTTTTTCACCTCGTCCAGCTTGCTCTCGTCGGTCAGGTAGATCTTCAACTGCTGGTCGGTGCCGGTGCTGGCACAGTCCAGGTCGGGGTAGCGCTGCTTCACCATCCGGTCGATTTCGTCCAGGTTCACCCGGTTGCCGAACAGCTTCAGGAACCGCTTCTTGCGGCCCACCACGAAGAAATAGCCATCCTCGTCCATCTTGGCCATGTCGCCGGTGACCAGCACGCCGCCCCGCTCGTCGCCCTTGGCCAGGTCCTCGCCCTGCTCGGCGTAGCCCAGGGTCACGTTGGGGCCGTGGTACATCAGCTCACCCACCACGTCGGGCTGGGTGATTGGCTCGCCGTTCACGTCGATCAGCTCCAGCCGCCCGCCGGGGATGGCGATGCCGATGGAGCCGTATTTCTCCAGGCTCTTTTCGTAGGGCAGGTAGGACATCCGGGCGGTGGCCTCGGTCTGGCCGTACATGACCACGAAGTGCTTGCCGTTCTGCTGGGCGTACTCCGCGAACTCCTTGTGCAGCTCCGGGGCCAGCTTGCCGCCGGCCTGGGTGAAGGTGCGCAGGTCGGGCAGCTTCATGCGGAAGAACCGCACCCGCTTGAGCATCTCATAGGTGAAGGGCACGCCGCCGAAGCTGGTGGCCTTCTGCTCCCGCATGAACATCCAGAAGTCCCGGCTCATGATGGTCTTGGTGGTCAGCAGGATGGTGGCCCCCACCAGCAGGTGGCTGTTGATGATGGAGAGGCCATAGGTGTAGTTCATGGGGAGGGTGGTGACGGGCCGCTCGGTGGCGTCCAGCTCCAGATACTCCGCGATGGCCTCCGCGTTGGATTCGGTGTTGGTGTAGCTCTGGCGCACCAGCTTGGGGCTGCCGGTGGAGCCGGAGGTGGTCAGCAGCAGGGCCAGGTCGTCGTGGAGGGGGTAGACCTGCTCCTCCTCCAGCCGGAACAGGGAGTAACCCCAGTGCTTCCACAGGAGGGGCTTGTCCTGGTACTGGCCCGCCATGTGGTCGGGGACGGAGATATACCGGGGCCGGTAGACCTCCAGCAGGTGGGCCAGCAGCCCGCCGTCGATTTTCGCGTCCAGCATCAGCGGGACCACCCGGTTGTGCAGGAAGCCCACATACTCCGCGGCGGACCCCGCCACGTTTTCGCACAGGTGGAACACCAGGCTCCGGGACTGGAGCACCTGCCCCATGGCCTCGCAGCCCTCGGCCAACTGCTCATAGGTGATGGTCAGCCCCTGCTCGTCCAGCAGGGCGATCTGACTGCCATATCGTTCGCATTCGTCAAAGTAACTCATACGGTTCTGCCTTTCTGACGGAGGGCTTGCTATGTCAAAAAAAGCCGCCGGAATCCGGCGGCTTTTTGGGCAGTCCTCCAGATAATACTTAGTATAGCATCCCACAAGCCGGGATTCAATATACAAAGGACTGTCAGTTGATAAAAAATGATTTTTTTCTACGGCGTTTTTTTTAGGCAGTTCGCACATCCTCTGTCCCTGTTGTGGCAGTTTCTTCCTCCGCGACTGCGGCGTCCGTGGTCTCCTCCGTGGCGGCGGTGTCGGTGTCGTCCATGACATTGGCTGCCTCTTCCTCGACGGGTTCTTCTTCCGCTATTGCGACATCCGCCTCGTCCGTGACCGTCGCCGTCTCCTCGCCCCAGTCGGCGGCCTCGTCCTCGTCCACCAGCTCCACATCGTTGGTGTCGATGGTGACGGTGGGGGTGTCAAGCACTTCGCTGTATGCCTTAATGATGGTCAACTCCATTTGGAAGGGCATATACACCGTCCAGTCGAAGGTGTCCTCTTCCCAGTCGTCGCCGTCATACTCATAGTAATACGTGCCCATCTCCGCGTCGTCGATGTCGTCCTGCTCGATGTAAATGTAAAACGCCTTCTTCGCCCCGGCGCTGACCGTCTCATAGAGGAATACATCCATTTCGTAGTCGTCGTAGAGCCGGAACGCCTCGCTCTCCAATGTGACGAACTTTTTCCCGGTGTTCTCCACATAGAACTGTAGTTTGGCGTAGCTGCTGTACCGCTCCTGTTGAATACCGCCGAAGGTCAGCGTCACGCCGTTCCCCTCATAGAGGACATCCCCCGGCAGCTCCTCGTCCGGCAGCGCGCCGGTGTAGGCGGAGGTCTCCAACGTGGCGGTGAAGGTGTCGATGGTGTTATAGTCGTCGTCCTGTAGCTCACAGTCCAGGGTGATGGTTTGGATGCTGTCCAGTTCCAGGCCCGCGTCCTCCGGGTAGAAGGACACATACTCCCGGCCCATGCTGTTCTTGCTGACCTCCAGCCACAGGACGCTGTCCAGTTCCCAGCCGTTGACCTGGACGCTGTCGGTCCACAGGGTCACATCGTCGCTGGTATTGTTTTCCAGCCGGAGCCACAGGCGGCAGGTATCGGCGCTCCCCTGCACCCCCAGGGCTGTCACCACAACGCCGTTTTCGTCGTAAATCACCGTCTGCTCCAGGGTGGTGCCGTCGTCCATGGTGTAATCCACGGTGGTGTAGCCGTTGGCCTCGTCCAGGGCGGCCTTCAGCTCCTGCTTCTCGCTGCTGGCGCAGCCCGCCAGCACAAGGCACAGGGCGGCGGCCAGGAACAGGGATAGTAAGCGTTTCATATGGGTCCTCTCCTTTTAGGGGTTGTATTTTTCTGCTGCCGTATGTGTAGGGGCGGCCACGGGCCGCCCCTACAGGCGTGTGGTGTTTTGAAGCAATCGTCTTTCCTGTTACCGCTACTCTAACACACCCCGCCCCACAAATCAATCACGCCAACATTACGTTTTGATTAAAATTCGGGTATGGCAGACTTTCAGCTTGTTTTAAGATTCCCGTAGTACAGTACACCTGTCAAACCAGTGAACTGCGGGCGCGCCCCGCGAAAAGGAGGAACCCCTGTGATAGAACTCAGGAATCTGGTCAAGCGGTACGGCAGCCACCTGGCGGTGGACCACCTGAACCTGACCATCGAGGAAGGGAAAATCTACGGTTTTCTCGGCCCAAATGGCGCCGGCAAATCCACCACCATGAACATGATGACCGGCTATCTCTCCCCCACCGAGGGCGAGATCATCATCAACGGCCACGACATCCTGGAGGAGCCGGAGGAGGCCAAAAAGTGCATCGGCTACCTGCCGGAGCAGCCGCCGGTGTATATGGACATGACGGTGGCAGAGTACCTGAACTTCTGCGCCGGGCTGAAAAACGTCCCCAAGGACAAGCGGGCCGCCCAGATCGAGAGCGTCGTCCACATGACCCGGTTGGACGGCGTGGAGGGCCGCCTCATCCACAACCTGTCCAAGGGCTACCGCCAGCGGGTGGGCCTGGCCCAGGCCATTCTGGGGTTCCCGCCCATCATCATCCTGGACGAGCCGACGGTGGGTCTGGACCCCAAGCAGATCATCGAAATTCGTGACCTGATCCGCCAGCTCAGCGAAAAACACACGGTCATCCTCTCCAGCCACATCCTCTCCGAGGTGCAGGAGATCTGCGACCAGATCATCATCATCTCCCACGGCAAGCTCATCGCCAACGACAGCGCCGATCACCTGGAGACCCACCTGAAAGGCTCCGCCGTGCTGCGGCTGCTGCTCCAAGCCGACGCCGAGGACACCGGGGACCTGCTGAACCTGGTCAGCGGCGTCACCGTCCAGGAGCTGACCGAAAACGACGACGGCACCACCACCGCCCTGGTGGAGATGGCGCCGGGCAGCGACCCGCGCTCCGACATCTTCTTCACCTTCGCCCGCGCCAAGAAAGCCATCCTGGAAATGACCGTCCAGACCGCCTCCCTGGAGGACGTGTTCCTGGAGCTGACCGAGAGCGACAGCGCCGCCAAGTCCGCTCCCGCGGCAAGCGAAACCCCGGCAGAGCCGGAGGAAGAACCCGAAGAAGGAGGAACTGACTGATGAAAGCGATTTATAAGCGGGAGCTGTCCTCCTACTTCAACAACATGATCGCCCCGGTGTGCATCGCCTTTCTGCTGGCGGTGGTGGGGCTGTACTTCATGGCCTATAACCTCTACAGCGGCGACCCCAGCTTTGCCGACGCGCTGAGCGCCTCCCTGTTCATCTTCCTGGTGGTCATCCCCATCCTGACCATGCGCTCCATGGCGGAGGACCGGCGTTCCCGGACCGACCAGCTTCTGCTGACCTCCCCCATCACCGTCACCAAAGTGGTGCTGGGCAAGTTCTTCGCCCTGCTGACGGTGTACGCCATCCCCTGCGTGTTGTTCTGCTTCTGCCCGGTCATCATCAAGCTGGCCAGCGGCTCCAGCGGCCAGGTCTACTGGGCCACCGACTACGCCACCCTGCTGGCCTTCTTCCTGCTGGGCGGGCTGTACCTGGCCATCGGCCTGCTCATCTCCTCCACCACCGAGAGCCAGATCCTCTCCGCCGTGGGCACCTTCGCCGCCCTGTTCATCCTCTATATGTGGAACAGCATCGTGGACTTCCTGCCCACCAACGCCATCGGCAACCTGGCGGCCACCATCTTCATCCTGGCCCTGCTGTGCCTGCTGCTGGACAGCCTGATTTCCTCCCCGAAAATCACCGTGGGCGTGGGCATTGTGGGCCTGGCGGCTATCGTCATCACCTATATCGCGAACAGCAGCCTGTACGAGAGCCTGCTGGTCAACGTGCTGGGCAAGTTCTCCGTGTCTGAGGTCATCTCCAGCTTCGCCAGCGACCAGGTCTTTGACGTGGCCGGTCTGCTGCTCTACGTGTCCCTGACCGCCCTTTGTCTCTTCCTGACCGTTCAGGTCATCCAGAGACGCCGCTGGAACTGAGGAGGTGCGCACTATGTCTCTTTTCTCAAAAAACGATAAGAATACTGATAAAAAGCCCGACAGAAAGGCCCAAAAGCAGGCCAAGGAGCTGCAAAAGCTGTCCGAAGGTGGCAAGAGCGAGGGCAGCAAGAGCATGAGCATCCGCAGTCGGAACGGCCTGTTCTCCACCACCCTTATCGTGCTGGCCGTGGTCATCACCCTGATCTTCAACCTGGCGGTGGGACAAATTCCCTCCGGCGTGATGGAGTTTGACCTGTCCACCACCAAGCTCTATAGCTTCTCCGATACCTCCAAAGATTACCTGGCCGACCTGGACACCGACGTGCAGCTCATCGCCGTGGCCACCCAGGACGACACCGACACCCGCATCGTCAAGTTCCTCCAGAAATACGCGGCCCTCTCCGACCACGTCACCCTGGAGTGGATCGACCCTGTGGCCTATCCCTCCGCCCTGACCACCTATGACTGCGACAGCAACACCCTCATTGTCACCTGCGAGGAAACTGACCGGACCTATCAGGTGTCCTTCGACAGCATCCTGGTCCCTGACAGCTACTATTACTACTACTACGGCACCACTTATTACACCTCCTTCGACGGCGAGGGTCAGGTGCTCTCCGCCATCGACTACGTGGTCTCCGAAAGCAGCTACACTGTCTACTGCACCGAGAACCACGGCGAGTCCGACGTGGGGACCAACCTCTCCGAGCTGCTGGACAAAAACCACTTCACCGCCAGCACCGTCAGCCTGCTCCAGACTGGCTCCGTGCCGGAGGACTGCGACCTGCTGATGATCTACGTCCCCACCAGCGACTTTTCCGAAGAGGAAATCGACATGATTTACGATTACCTCAACGCCGGCGGCAAGGTGGAGCTGATTTGGGGCAGCACCTCCTTTGAACACCCCAACCTGGACAGCCTGATGGCCACCTACGGCATGGAACTGACCACCGGCTACGTGGGCGACACCAGCCGTTACTATGCCGCCACCCAGAGCTATTTCACCTTCTTCCCGGAGCTGACCTCCAGCTCGGACGCGGCGGAGGGCATCTCCTCTGACGCGCTGGTGCTGGTCACCACCTCCTTTGGCCTGAACCTCATTGACCCGGCCCGGGACACCATCTCTGTGGACGACTTCCTGGGCACCACCAGCTCCGGCGGCGTCATGCTGGACGGTGAGGACACCGTCTCCGGCCAGTATTACCTGGGCGTCACCGCCACCGAGGAAATTGAGGTGGAAACTGAGGACGAGGACACCGACGACGCCGACACCGACGAAGCGGACACCAGCGCCGAGGCCGACGAGGACGCCGACACCTCCGCCGAGTCCGACGAGGACGAAGAAGAGGAAGAGGACAACACCATCACCGCCCAGTTCACCGTGCTGACCTCCGAGAGCCTGGTCAACGACGACATCACCTCCAACTTTGGCGACTCCATCGTGAACCTGACCGTGGTCATGAACACCATCACCAGCGGCTTCGAGGATGTGTCCAACATCTCCATCGACGCCAAGAGCCTGGAGACCACCTATAACACCGTGACCAACGCCGGGCTGTGGAGCCTGCTGTTCCTGGTGGTGCTGCCCATCGCCGTGCTGATCTTCGGCTTCGTCCGGTGGTTCCGCCGCCGCAAGCTGTAAGCGAGGTACCCAAATGAGCAAGAAAAAGCAAAAACAGTTGACCATTATGGTGGTCATTGTGGCGGCTATGGCGGCCATCCTGGTGGTGGCCATCCAGCTCAACAATTGGAACACCGCCCGCCAGGAGGCGGCGGAGGACGCCGCCATCCCCCGTGTGCTGACCCTGGACGATGTCACCGGCGTCACCTTCGTCAACGGGGACTCCAGTCTGGAGTTTCTGCTGAACGATGACGACGAGTGGTACTGGGCCGACGACGAGGACTTCCTGCTGGACGACACCGCAGTGGCGACCGTGGCGGGGCTGGCGGAGGACTTCCAGGCCAACGCCTCATTTGAAATCGCCGACGACCTTTCCGCTTACGGCCTGGAGGACCCTGACCTGGCGGTCATCTACACCACCGAGGACGGGGACACCTACACCCTCCTGGTGGGCGGCACCACCGGCGACTACTATTACGCCATGCTGGAGGACGGCGACACCATTTACACCATCGCGGACACCCTGGCCACCAACCTGGGCTATGACCTCTACTATATGGCGGACCTGGCGGATTACCCCTCCCTCAGCAGCGACATCATTCAGGACGTGACCCTGACCAGCGGCGACAGCGAGATCACCTTTACCATTGGTGAGGTCGAGGTGGAAATCTCGGACGATGAGGACGAGGACGCGGATTCCTCCGCCGAGGGCGACGCCTCTTCCTCCTCCAGCGAGCCGGAGACGGAAATCGAGTACCACTGGTTCCTGGACGGCGAGGACGTGACCGACCAGAGCCAAATCACCTCCCTCAACACCGAAGTGGACTCCATCTCCATGTACAGCCTGGCCGCTTTCAAGCCCACCGATGAGGCGCTGGAGGTCTACGGCCTGACCGAACCCACTATGACCCTCACCGTGCGCTACACCGATGAGGACGACGACGGCGACGAGATCACCGTCACCTCTGTCCTGACCGTGGGCGGCTACAACGAGGACGAGGACGCTTACTATTGCACCCTGGACACCAATCCCAACGAGGTCTATCTCATCTCCGCCAGCAGCATTGAAACCTCTCTGGAGCTGGCCGCCAACGGCCTGACCTATGACAGCGAGGACGCGGAAGACACCGACGCGGATACCTCTACCGACAGCGAATAACGCACATTTTGATACCCTCCTAAACGAAAGCACCCAGACCACCGTGTCTGGGTGCTTTTGTCGGGTTGAGGGGGCTTGGTTGTCCCTTTGAACCGGACTTGGCGGTGTTTTCGGCGGAAACCCCTCCGTCGCAAAAAAAGGCGGCCCGCCGAAGCGGACCGCCCAAAGGGTTTATATGGTGTTTTCTACTGCGTCAAACTCAGCACTTCTCGAAGATAGTCGCCACGCCCTGGCCGCCGCCGATGCAGAGGGTCGCCAGGCCCTTCTTGGCCTCGGGACGCTTCTCCATCTCGTGGAGCAGGGTGACGATGATACGAGCGCCGGAAGCGCCCACTGGATGACCCAGCGCCAGAGCGCCGCCGTTGACGTTGACCTTGCTCATGTCGAAGTGCAGCTCACGGGCCACAGCGATGGACTGAGCGGCGAAGGCTTCGTTGGCCTCCACCAGGTCGATGTCGTCGATGGTCAGGCCAGCCTTGGCCATGGCGTTGCGGGAGGCGGGGATGGGGCCGGTGCCCATGATCTTGGGATCGACGCCGCCCTGACCGTAGGAGACCAGCTTAGCCATGGGCTTGAGGCCGTACTTCTCAACGGCTTCGCCGGAGGCCAGCACCAGAGCGGCAGCGCCGTCGTTGATGCCGGAGGCGTTGCCCGCGGTGACGCGGCCCTGGCCGACGTTCTCAGGCATATCCTTCATCTCGGTGGACTCGAAGGTCATCTCGATCTTGTCCAGAGCGCCGTCAGCGGTGGTGGGGAAGCAGGGGCGCAGCTTGCCCAGGGACTCGACGGTGGTACCGGCGCGGGGGAACTCGTCCACCTTAAAGTCCACGACCTGGCGCTTGACCTTGACGGGGACGGGAACGATCTCGTCGTCGAACTTACCGGCCTTCTGAGCGGCCTCGCACTTCTGCTGGGAGGAGGCGGCGAACTCATCCAGGTCCTGGCGAGTGATGCCCCAGATGTCGCAGATGTTCTCAGCGGTGGAACCCATGTGGTAGTTGTTGAAAGCGTCCCACAGGCCGTCCTTGACCATGGTATCGACCATCTTGTTGTCGAACATACGGGCGCCCCAGCGGGCGGAAGGCAGGGCGTAGGGAGCGCCGGACATGACCTCGGTGCCACCGGCTACGATGATGTCGGCGTCGCCGGCCTTGATGGAACGAGCGCCCTCGATGACGGCCTTCATGCCGGAGCCGCAGACCATACCCACGGTGTAGGAGGGAGTGGCCAGAGGCAGACCGGCCTGGATGCTGACCTGGCGGGCCACGTTCTGGCCCTGGGCGGCGGTGAGGATGCAGCCGAACATCAGCTCGTCCACGTTCTCCGGGGCAACACCGGCGCGCTTCAGGGCCTCCTTGGTCACGATGGCGCCCAGCTCAGCGGGGGTCTTGTCCTTCAGGGAGCCGCCGAATTTGCCCAGAGCGGTACGGCAGCAGTTGACTACATAGACATCTTTCATTGAAATTGGCCTCCTGAAAATAAAATAGTAAAATTGGGGGGTTCCTTGTGGAAGAGCGAACGGAAAATGATTGTGTTTTTTTTAACAATGTTATTATACGTCTCTTTGCACCAAATGTCAACCGTTCCCCGCCCTTCCGCAGGTCAGTTTTCCACAAAAATTTACCCCCATTTCCCGTCAAAACCACCAGAAGGCGGCGGAGCCATAACGACGCTCTCTTTTCCATCGTGTGTGTAGGGGCGGCCCTCGGCCGCCCGCAGGAAGCGTCTGCGCATTTCGGGCGGCCACGGGCCGCCCCTACAGGTGGTTGGGAACACTTCTACTTCTGCGTAAAGCTGATAACGGCCCCAAAAACGCAAACCCCCGCCACCCTTTCAGGCGGCGGGGGAAAATCGAAGTGAGAAGTGAACTGTGTGTGATTGGCGTGCTTATCCCACGGCGCTGACATCCGCGCTGGCGTCGGCGGGGTCGGTCCCGTTGTCCGCCGGGTCGGTCTCGCCCTCGGCGTCCACGTCGGATTCCTCCGTGACAATGGTCGTGTACTCGCCGCTGTCCTCGTCGTACCAGTAATAGTCGCCGTATTCCTCGGTCAGTTCGTCCATCAGGGCGCGGGTCTTTTCGCAGCACTCCGGCACGTCGAAGCCGTAGCTAAACACCGTGGCGGTGGCGGCATCCGCCTCGCCCAGCAGCCGGACCAACAGGGCCTGCTGCTCCGCGTTCAGGTCGGCGTACTTCAGGTCGTTCATGGTGATGCTGTAGCTCCGCTCCCCGGCCAGGGACTCCAGCTCCTCGTAATCCTCATCGTATTCGGAATCGGTCTCGATGATGTATCCGTCCCGGCCCTCGTCATAGGAGAAGTCGGCGCTGTCCAGCTCCTCCAGGAAGGTACTCCACACCAGCTCCTTCTGCTCGTCGGTCAGCTCGTAGTTGCTGGCGTCGTAATCATACTCGCTGGTGTACTGGGAGACGTAAATGCCGCTGAGGGCGTCCGCGGTCATGGAATAGAAGGTGTCGTAGAGCTGGAAGGTGTCGCACTTCTGCACGGCGGCGATGCAGGAGAAAATTTCCTCGTCGTCCTCGTACAGGGGCACATAATAGGCGCGTTCCAAAGTGCTGCCGTTGGCCAGGGTGTAAGTGACCTCGATGGAGACCGTGCTATACTGGCTGACGCCGTCCCCATAGGGCAGGTAGGGGCCGGGGAACTTCTCCAAAATCGCCTGGTGCAGGGCCAATACGGTGCTCTGCTCGTCGTCATCGGTGAACTCCACCATGAAATAGCCCCAGTTGTAGTTGCCATAGCTGACGTCCAGCGCGCCCACGCCATGAGCGGCCAGGTAACACTCCTTGGAGGTGTCACCCGCCATGTCAGGCAGGGAGAAGGTCACGCTGACCACGTTATCCACGTCAGGAACGCGGGTCACGTAGCCCAGGCCGCCGGTGTACAGGCAGTAGAGGAAGCCCACGCAGGCCACCAGCGTCAGCAGGTAGGCCGGGATCGCCCGCCAGAACTTGCGGAACCCTCTGGCCCAAATCAGCTGAATGACGATGTACGTCCCCAGGGAACCCACCAGCACGCTGATGAAGTAGACCCGGTTACTGTCGGTCATGTCGCCCAGGATGTCGGCCAGGCCCAGCCCCACGGCCACCGACAGCAGGAACCGCACCGCCCCCCGCAGCACCGGCGCGCAGAAATTGTTCTCGGCGTGTTCGCTCTTGCGGCGGCCATAGTACCACACAGTCACCAGCAGCAGCGCCACCGTGAACAGCACCCACCACAGGATGCTCCACAGGCCCATCCCCGGCAGCTCGGCGGTGATAGCGGAACCATCGGCGTAATACAGCCCGGTCAGGATAGTATAATTGGTACTGAACAGTCCATAAAACGCGCCAAACGGACACAGGGCGGTGTAAAATGCGTCGGGGATGACCGAAACATAGCCCGGCAGGAACTCCTTCATGGTGGAGTTGAGCACGTCCCACAGCAGGGGCCAGCCCACGGCGGTGGCGACCAGGGAGACCGCCGCGTCCAGCAGCGTTCCGGCAGTCACCAGGAAGAACAGCATAAAGGTCAGGCAGGCGAAGGTCATCAGCGCGCAACAGCCGAAGAGCGCCCACAGGGAGAGAGCCGCGTTGGGCAGAGGCACGTTGTAGGACCGGCAGACCACCTGGCATAGGCCAAAGCCAATGGCCAGCGGGACGATGGAGGTCAACAGTCCCGCCACATAGCCTCCCAGCAGCAGAGGCCGCCGCCGGACGGGAAGGGCGTGGAACAGATCAACGCTGCGGCGGGTGTGCATATAGCCGAAGCTGTTGCAGCAGTAGACCACCAGGTAGAGCATCAGCACCAGGAAAATGCCGCTGCGCAGGAAGGCCAGCAGGTTATAGTAGACCGCCTGCCCGTAGAGCTGGGCCACCGACTCGGCAGTGTAGCCCTCCCAGTTAGTCATGTCGGTGTAATACGCCTGGTTGCCCAGAATGACGCTCAGGGTGACTATGGGCATGGAGAGGATGGTCCACAGGCCGAAGAACACGGAGAACACCCGGTTGTTGCGCATCTGCCACCAGAACATCCGGCGGAACGCGCCGTTTTTGCGTTCGTCACGAGAGGATCTTGTCGAGGTCATAACCTACCGCCTCCATTTCACTGATAAATACCTCCTCCAGGGACAGGGGGAGGGTCTCGGAAAAGACCGGGTGCAGCTCGGAAAGGACCTGCTCCACCGTCTCCTCGTCCTTCCGGGCCACCAGACTGATCATGGAGCCGCTGGTGTCCAGCTTGACGATGTTGAGCTGCTCCCGCAGCCACTGGAGCTGCTGCTGCTCCAGCGGGGGCTGGAACACGGCCTGGGCCTTGTGGATGCCCAGCTTGAGGGTGTCCAGCTCCTGCTCGAAGACCACGCCGCCCTGGTGGATGAGACCCACGTGGTCACAGAAGTCCTCCAGCTCCCGCAGGTTGTGGGAGGCGATGACCACGGTCATGTTCCGCTCGGCCACCTGGTCGGAGACGATGCGCTTGAGCAACTGGCGCATGACAGGGTCCAGCCCGTCAAAGACTTCGTCCAGCAGCAGATACTTGGGCTGGGCGGCCAGGGCGCAGATGAGAGCGGCCTGGCGCTGCATTCCCTTCGACATGTTGTGGAGCTTCATCTTCTGGTTCAGCCCGAACAGGCTGCACAGTCGCTGGAACTCGTCCTTGCTCCAGCCGGAGTAGATCCGGCGGAACAGGTCGGCCATGGTGCGCAGACTGGCCTGGGGCAGGTAATAAGGGAAGTCCGGCACGAACACCACCTGATCCTTGACCCTGGGGTTCTCGTAAGGGGTCTCCCCATCGATGCGGATCTCGCCGCCGTCGGCGGCGTAGACCCCGCACAGGCTCCGCAGCAGGGTGGATTTACCCGCCCCGTTGCTGCCCACCAGACCGAAGATGCACCCTTCCTGGATTTGGAAGGAAATTTGATTCAGCGCTACCACGTTGTCGAATCGCTTGGTGTAATCCAAAATTTCGATCATAAAGCGTCCTCCTCTTTCTTCTTTTGCAGATACGTGGCACAGAAGTCCGCCACCTCCTCCACGGTCAGGCCCCGGTCCAGGGCCTCCTGCAAGGCGACCCCCAGGGCCTTTTTGGTTCTGGCCCGGAGCTGCTCCTGGGCGTTGTTCTCGCTGGCCAGGAAGGAACCCTTGCCGGGGACGGTCTCCAGCACACCCTGGCTCTCCAGGATGCGGTAGGCTTTCTGCACCGTGTTGGGGTTGATGCCCAGCTCCTGGGCCAGATTCCGAACGGAGGGAAGCTGTTCGCCGGGCTCCAGCCCGCCGCAAGCTGCCAGACGGATGACGCCATCGCACAGTTGGTCACAAAGGGGCTTCCTGCTCTTGTAGTTCAATGTTAAAAACACACGATCACCTCTGTCGCGCCATAGTGGGTGTATGGAGCGGAATAATACACGTTTATCATACACCGGAACGGGCCTATAGTCAAGGGTTTTTGTGAATATTTTTGATGAATCGCGTCTTTTATTCAAACTTTATACCTCCTTTCCGTTAGGTCCGTATTACGACATCTAGTATGTACATAGCATAACATATGCCCGACACCCTGTCAAGGGCGCCGGGCAATCTGTAATCATTTGTATTTTTTTGTTACTGTTTTGTTGCCGGTTTTGAATATCTCGCTGCGCCAGCCTTAACAGTCCCGCTCAATTCCTGTAGGGGCGGCCCCACTAGCCACTAACTACTAACCACTAATCACAGCGCAAACACCACCCCCGCCGCGGCGGAGAGGGCGATCCAAACGATGGGGTGCAGGTTTTTCACCTTGGGTATCCGGGTGGCGACGAACACCGCCACGGCCACCAGTACACATTTCCAGTTGACGCTCATGTCCACCAGAATGGCGTCCCCGCTGAGGCTCCAGGCCACGGTCAGCAGGGAGATACAGACCACGCTCCAGCCCGCCGCGGCGATGAGGCCGGTGGAGGCGGGGCGCAGGCCATAGAACACGGCCTCCACATATTTGTTGTCCCGGAACCGCTTCAAAAAGGCGGCGATGATGAGGATGACGATGATGGACGGGGTGATGAGGCCCAAAGTGGCGATAATCGCGCCGGGGACCCCTGCCGTCTCGAAGCCCACATAGGTGGCCATGTTGACCCCCATGGGGCCAGGGGTGGACTCGGAAATGGCGATCATATTTGCCAGCTCCGTATTGGTGAACCAGCCCGTCCGCTGGCCGATATCGGTCAGGAAGGGAATGGTGGCGAGGCCCCCGCCTACAGCGAAGAGGCCCGTCCGGAAAAACTCCAAAAACAGTTGTAAAAACATCATTTCGCCTGCTCTCCCTTCTTGGTCATTTTCAGGGCCAGGCCCACCACGCCGCACAGCACCACAATAATGGCCGGGGAGATGCCCCACAGGGCGGAGAGCACGAAGGTCACTGCGAAAATCACCGCCGTCGGCCCGTCAATGACGCTGGACTTGCGCAGCTTCAGCACCGCGTTGAGGATGAGCACGCACACACAGGCCCGGATGCCCGCGAAGGCGTGGGCCACCGCCGGCAGATCCGCGAAGTTCTGCAAAAAGGCGGCGATAACGGTGATGATGACGATGCTGGGGAACACCAGCCCCAGGGTGGCGACGATGCCGCCCAGCGCGCCCTTCTGCTTGGCCCCGATGAAGGTGGCCGTGTTGACGGCGATGATGCCGGGGGTACACTGGCCGATGGCGTAGTAGTCCGCCAGCTCCTCGTCGGTGGCCCAGTGGTGCTTGTTCACCACCTCCCGCTGGAGGATGGGCAGCATGGCGTAGCCCCCGCCGAAGGTGCAGACCCCGGCCTGGGCGAAGGTGAGAAACAGGTCAAGATAGATGTTCATTGGACTTTCCTCTCCGTATTTTCTCTGTCAAATTATCCGTTTTGTTGTCATTTTTAGTCTCAACACAGTGTAGGGGCGGCCCGTGGCCGCCCGGAATACGCAGTTGGCTCCTGCGGGCGGCCGAGGGCCGCCCCTACAGGAATGTGGGGAAATTTAACGGTTTAATTGTTATGGCAGGTTCAAAGGCACAACCCCAAAAGCCCGCAGCGCCCAGCTAACAGCTCACTGAATATGCAGCAGCTTCCCGATCTTATCCCCCTTGGGCATCAGGGAGAGATCGTCTTTGTTCAGCACCCGCAGGGCGATGATAAGCACCGCGTAGATGACCACCGCCGCCAGGATGGACACGGCCACCCCCAGGGTGTTGCTGCCGGTGGCCCGGTAAATCAGGCCGTAGATGGCCCACGCGCCGCCGCCCATGATGACCGAGGCCAGCAGCGTCTTGCCAAAGACCTTGACGAAGCTGGGGCAGCCGGGGACAATGCGGTAGACGATGAACAAATCGAGACAGCAGGTGGTGCCGTAGCAAATGCAGGTGCCTACGGGGGAGCCGTAGATATTGATGGAGGCGGTGCCCACCATGAAGTAGTCTGCCAGCACCATGATGGTACCGCCGATGAGCATGGTGACGATGGGCAGGTGCAGGACGCCGTGGCTCTGCAACACGGAGTTACACACCAGCATCAGGCAGACGAAGATGTTCGCCACGCCCAGGATGGACAAAATCACGCCCGCCACAGAGGACTCCAGCGAGGGGAACAGCAGCTTGACGATGGGGGTCCCCAGCACCACCATGCCCACGCCGGAGGGGAAGGCGATGAGGGCGGCGGTTTTCAGCGCCGACCCCACGATGCGGGCCGCGCCCTTCCGGTCCTTCCGGGTGAAGCAGATGGTCACCGCCGGGATGACCGAGGCGGTGATGGCCACCATCAGGGAGGCGGGAATTTGATACACCGTCTGAACGCCGGTGTAGTTGCTCATCAGGGAGCGGGCGTCGTTCTCCGACAGGAAAAGGCCCGCATTTTGCAGCCGCCGCATGACCAGGGCGTTGTCCACCGCTGTGATGATGGAGGTGGAGGAGGAGGTCAGGGTGATGGGCACCGCCAGGCTCAGGCAGGTTTTGAGGATGCGCTTGGTGCTGTCGGGCCGGTCATTCCCTACCAGGGGGGACTTGGCGCGGGTGTGGAAGTGTTCGCCGGTCATGTAGAGCAGCGCCACCAGCTCGGAGACCGTCACGCCGATGATGGCCCCCGCCGCGCCCACATGGTCTGGCTGGCCCAGCACCTTGAGCAGATACCAGGCCAGGCTCAGGCCCACGAGGAGCTTGAACAGCGCCTCGATGATCTGGGAGACAGAGGAGGGGGTCATGTGCTGGTGTCCCTGGCAGTAGCCCCGGTACACCGCCAGCCCCGCCACCAGCATGACCGAAGGGGCCAGCGCCCGCATACAGTCGGCGGCCTTGCTGTCGCCCATCAGGGCGGCGAAGCCGTCCGCCCCCAGGAACATCACCGCCGAGCACACCGCGCCAAAGGCGAAGAAGAACAGGAACGCCACCCGGAAAATCTTCCTGATTTGGTTGGGACGGCCTTGGGTGTTGGCCTCGGAGATCATCTTGGAGACCGCCACCGGGATGCCCGCCGTGGAGATCATCAGCAGGATGTTGAAGATGTTGAACGCCGCAGTGAAGTCGGTGTACCCCGCCCCCAGGATATTGACCAGGGGCATTTTGTACACCGCGCTGATGACCTTGACAATTAAAATGCCTGCGGCCAGAATCGCCGCGCCGCCAAAAAAGGTGCTGCTGCTCTTCTGCTGCTTTTCTTCGGACATGAACGTTCCTCCTTGTGCAGAACGATTGCGTGCTGTCTGGGTTTCCTCAGCTTTTTCAATGCTTTTGACCAGCATAGTACCAGTTTTCCGCAGAGAACTGAGGCTCATCAAACGACCACCCCTCTTGCCTCCCCTGTGAAGCGCTGGCCGAATGGCCAATTCCTCTTTAGCGCAAATGCAGGGAGCTATGGCCCTTTGGGGCCATGCGAGTCGCAAAGGGGAGGAGGGCCGCCGCCTTTAGGCGGTGGCGCAGGGAGCGAAGCGGAAGTGCCGCTTGACGGCGGAGGGGTTTCACCACAGAGCTGATTGAACGGGATTCAAATTCGTTTGATTATCCAAACATGGTGGGCAGGGCGTACCCCTCCACCTCGCTCTTGATTTTATCCAGGTCCAGAGTGAAAAAGACGCCGTTTTCATAGAGGACCTTGCCCCGCGCCATGGTCAGGCACACGTCGCCGCCCCGGGCGGCATAGACCAGGTTCTCCACCACGTCGTGGCAGGGGGTCAGGCTGGGCCGGGTGAAGTCCACCAGAATCAGGTCCGCGTCGTACCCCGGCTGAACGCTGCCGGTGCGCCGCCCCAGGGCCTTGGCCCCGTTGACGGTGGCCATCTCCAGCGCCTGGAGAGGGGTAATTGCCTGAGCGTCCCGGTTGACGCCGCAGGCCAGGATGGAGGCCAGCTTGATTTCCTCAAACATGTCCTGGTTGTTGTTGCTGGAGGGGCCGTCGGTGCCCAGGGCCACGTTGACCCCCCGGCGCAGCAACTCCGGCACACGGGCCACGCCGCTGCCCAGTTTCAGGTTGGAGACGGGGTTGTGGACGGCGGTGATATTTTTCTTCGCCATCAGGTCCATGTCCTCGTCGGACACCCAGACGCAGTGGGCGGCCACGCTGCGGCCACAGTCCCACACACCGTACTGGTCCAGAATCTGGAGGGGCGTTTTGCCGTGACGGGCCAGACATTCCTCGTGCTCCGACTTGGTCTCGGAGATGTGGACGTGCATCCCCAGGCCGTTGTCCGCGGCGTACCGGCCCAGATAGGTCCACAGGTTGGGGGCCAGGAAGGAGGTGTACTCCCCATGGATGGAAACATCCACCTTGATTTGCCCGTTGTTGTAGCCGTTGTACCGCTCCGCCGTGGCCCGCAGTTCCCCGCAGGGCGGATAGGCCGCCGGGTCGTCCAGGGCCTGGAAGCAGGTGATGCCACGGGAGATGTTGGCGTTCAGACCGGCGGCGAGGACTTCCTCGATCATGTCGTCACAGAAGTAATACATATCCTCGATGCAGGTGACCCCGGCTGCGATCAGCTCCGCCATGCCCAGGGCGGTGCCCGCGTGGATGGTGCGGGAGTCCAGCCGGGCCTCGGCGGGGAAGATGTAATCGTTCAGCCAGGTTTGCAGGTCATGGCCCCCGCCGTAACCCCGGAGCAGCGTCATAGGGACGTGGGTGTGGGCGTTGACCAGGCCGGGCATCAGCACCTTGCCCGCGCCGTCGATGACCCGGTCAAAGATCCCCTCCGGCTTCTCAGTGGAGACGGCGGCGATTTTGTCCCCCTGGGTGGCGACATAGGCGTTTTTCAGCACTTCCCGGCTGTCGTTCATGGTCACTACGGTGACGTTTTTAAATAATGTGTTCATACTATGCCTCGTTTTTGCGATTTTGCAAACTGTGAAACCCCTCCGTCGCGGCTTATGCCGCGCCACCTCCCCTTTGCGACTCGCATGGCCCCAAAGGGCCATAGCTCCCTGCATTTGCGCTAAAGAGGAATTGGCCATTCGGCCAGCGCTTCACAGGGGAGGCGAGGGGGATAGTGCTTATCGTTTGTTGCCGGTTTTACTCGACAGATGCGGGATTTTCAGTAGAAAAGCTCGCTTTCTAGCCACTAACCACAAGCAACTAGCAACTAAAACACGCGGCTGCTTCAAAGGGAGAACCGATTTTACTTTTACATCTTCTCCAAACAACCCCGCACCAGCCCGGAGAACTTCTCTTTCCCCTCCTGGGCGGCGGTGAGCACTTCCTCCTCAGTCAGGGGCTGGTCCAAAATCCCAGCGGCCATGTTGGTCAGCAGCGTGACCCCCAGCACCTGCATCCCGCAGTGACGGGCCACAATGACCTCCGGCACGGTGGACATGCCCACCGCGTCCGCGCCCAAAATCCGGGCGGCGCGAATTTCCGCCGGGGTCTCGTACTGGGGGCCGGGCAGATAGAGGTAGACCCCTTCCCGCATGGGGATCCCCTGCTCCTGAGCCACTTCATGGGCCAGCTTCCGTAGGGCGGGGGTATAGTCATAGGTGCCGTCCGGGAACCGGGGGCCGAACTCCGGCAGGTTTGGCCCGCAGAGAGGGGAGTCCAGCGTCAGTTTGATGTGGTCGCCGATGAGCATCAGGTCCCCGGCCTGCCAGTTCTCGTTGACACAGCCGGCGGCGTTGGTGACGATCAACGTCTCCGCCCCCAGCAGCCGCAGCACCCGGATGGGGAAGGTGACGTCCTCAAAGCTGTAGCCCTCGTAGTGGTGGAACCGGCCCTGCATCACCGCCACGTTCTGGCCGTCCAGCTTGCCAAAGACCAGCCGCCCGGCGTGGCCCGGCGCGGTGGAGCGGCGGAAGTAGGGGATGGCGTAAAAGGGGACGGCGATGGGGTCCTCCACCTTTTCCGCCAAGTAGCCCAGGCCGGAGCCGAGCACCATCGCCACCTTGGGGACAAAGCCCTTCAACTGGCCCCGCAGATAGTCCGCGCTGGTCTGATAATCCGCAAATGTAAAGCTCATAAACACCGTTCTCCTTCTAAAACTGCCGGACAAGTCCGGCAGAGCACACCGCAGCAGGAATTGCACGGCGCTGCCCAAATAAAATGATATGGATATTCTACAACGACGACGGCAAAAAAGCAACGTGCAACCAGGTGTTTTTTCTCCCCCTCCAAAAATTCGCCCGCCGATTTGGGCAATATGGCACCTTGCCAAATCGCCCCGCATCCTTTATAATGAAATTCCCGTCCCTCATCACAAGAGATACACAGAAAGGGAACCGCTATGCAGAGCGAAGCCGTCTCCACAATCCAATTTCCCGCCCCCGGCAGTCCGCTGGCCCTGCTGCTGGCCGCCTTCGACGGTGTCCCCCACCCCGGCAGCCGGGAGCTGCGCCTGACTGAGGCCGAGCGCCGGGAACTGACCGAGGCGTTTCCCCTGGCCCGGTTCGACGCGCTGGACGGCGATGCACCCCGTCGGTGGTATCGAATCACGTTGGCGCAGCCCGACAATACATAACAATGTGCAATGTGCAATTAGCAATGTGCAATTATGCGATATTTTCCGCTTTTGTGTCATTTTTTCGCAGAGGGAAATCGCGCACAGGGCAATACACAGATTACGTTCCGGTTTGATTCATTGCACATTGCACATTGCAAATTGCTAATTAGAACTCAATTCCAACTCTAGCCCGGACGCCCTTCTCGTAAGGGTGTCTGATTTTTTTCATCTCGGTCACGTAGTCCGCCCGGTCCAGCAGCGCCGGGTGGGGGTCCCGCCCGGTCAGCACCACCTCGGTCTCCGCCGGGACCCCGTCCAGCAGCGCCAGCACCCGCTCCAGGGGGAGCAAACCGGTGTTGACGGCGGCGCAGACCTCGTCCAGAATCACCATCCGAACCTCTCCCGCCGCCGCCAGCGCCTGGCACCGGTCACAGAGGGCCGCGAACCGCTGGGAAGCCTCCCGGCGGTCCGTCTCGCCCATCTGGAAGGAGAACTTGACCCGCTCCGGCAGGGGCAGCAGCACCACCCCCGGCACCTGGGCCAGGGCGCGGCGCTCCCCGGTGTCCTCGCTCTTCAAAAACTGGGCGACCACCACCCCCAGCCCC
>JAJQCW010000036.1 GCA_021202515.1 Clostridiales bacterium
TGGGAAGCGTTATATGTGTATATGAGAGCCGGCCATGTAGGTGTAGATCTCACAGTGGTCGTCGTTGGGAACGATGTCCCACCAGACGGTGGGAGTGCCCTTGCCCACGTTGCGCTTGGTGTTGTACTCGTCGAAGGTCTCCACGCTGTTGTGGCGGAGAGGCGCGGCGAAGGTGGCCTGTACCACGGCTTCTTTCAGCAGGGCTTCCAGCTCGTTGATGAGGGGGAAGTTGGTGCCGCACTTGACCCAGAACTGGAGTACGCCGGTGTCCTGGCAACTGGGCCGGTTCAGCTCCACGGCCAGGGTCTGGTTGCGGAACATGGTCTGATAGAGGGTCTTGGCCAGGGGACTGGTCTCCTTCTCCCCCAGCTCGGCGAGCTTGGCGATGACGTCATCCGGCAGCTTTTTGCCGGTGTAGGCCACAAATTTGGCCATTTTGTCCGTCATCAATTTTACGCTTTCTTCTTTTGTCATAACAAAGCCTCCTTGGTGTTGTGCCGCAGGGTGGATGGGAACGGTATATGCTGGATTCTCTCGAATCAGGGATAGAAGGGGAAGAGGATGGGAAGCAGCACCATGCAGATGACGAAGGAGATGCCGATGAGAGGCAGTCCGGCCTTCACATAGTCCTTGAACTTGTAGTTGCCGATGCCGACCACCATGGTGTTGGCGGGCATACCGATGGGGGTGGCGTAGGCGCAGGAGCCTGCGATAACGGTGGCGATGATGACGGCGCGGGCGTCTGCCCCCAGGCTCTGAGCCAGGGACACGGCGATAGGCACCATCAGGGCGGTGGTGGCGGTGTTGGACATAAAGTTGGTCAGAGCGCAGGTAACAACGAAGATGGCCAGCAGGATGATGAGGGGGTTGGGGTTGTCGCCCAGGATGCCCACGATGGCGTTGGCGATGAGCGTACCTGCGCCGGTGGAGTCCAGAGCGCTGGCCAGGGCCAGGGAGCCGCCGAAAAGCAGCACGGTTTTCAGGTCGATGGATTGCAGGGCCTGCTTCTCGGTGATCACGCCGGTGAGCACCAGGACGATGGCGCCCAGGCAGGCGCTGATCTGGATGCTGATTCCAATTTGATCCTCAAAAATCATGGCCAGGATGACCAGGATCAGCACCACCAGAGAGACAGTCTGCTTCCAGGCGGGAACGTCGCTGTAGTCGTCCTTTGCCTCCACAGCATCCGCCTGGCCCAGGGCGGAACCGTCGGGCAGGAGGCGGTAGCCGATGAGAGCGAAGTAGAGGATGCCGCAAATCAGCATGGGGCCGCCGATGGGCAGGTACTCAAAGAATCCGGTCTCGATGCCCAGCTCGTTCATGGCGTTGATGCCCATCAGGTTGCCGGGTGCGCCGATGATGGACAGGTTGCCGCCCAGGGCCGCCGCCATGACCAGCGGCATGAGCAGCCGGGAGCGGGAGTAGCCGGACTCGTCGGCAATGCCGCAGACCACGGGGATGAGCACCGCAGCGGTGCCGGTGTTGGACAGGAACCCGGACATGATACCCACGATGACCATAATGGCCACGATGAGCTGCCGCTCACTCTTGGCGAATCGAGTCACCAGAGAGCCGATTTTGTTGGCCATGCCCGTCTGGAAGAGGGCCTCTCCCACCACGAACATGCCGACGCACAAAATCACGTTGCTGTTGACATACCCGGCAAAGGTGGACGAGGTGTCCAGCACACCGGTGACGTTGAGGCCGATGGCCACGATGGTGGCGGTCAGGGCCAGAGGAATCTTTTCCAGCATGAAGCTGATGATGGCGAATGCCAGGAAAAGCAGGGTGATGGTTGTCGCTGACATAGATGACTTCCTTTCTCCGTCTGTGTTCGTCTGATATATTGTATACAATATCTGATATTAAATATAAGACTCGGACGACGAATTGTCAAGGTTTTTCCTTCGATTGACCCCTCCAAAAAAACGGGGGCATTTTTTGGCGAAAACGCACAAAAGCCCCTCCGCGATGCCGCGGAGGGGCAGAAGGCTGGTTGTTCAGGTGTCAGTCAGGTTTTCCGGTGATGGGTCAGCATATCCTCGCAGGAACGCATGATGTGCCGGTGCATGGCGTCCATGGCGGCGGTCTTGTCGTAGGCCAACAGCGGGTCGAGAATGGCCTTGTGTTCCCGGTTGGAAAGCTGGGCGTACTGTTCCTCTGTTGACTGGATGCCCATGGAAAGACCGTTCCACAGCTCGGAGCACATGGTCACCAGCCGCTCGTTGCCGGTGGCCTCCCAGATCTCCACATGGAAGGAGCGGTTGTAGTTGTTGTAGTCCTGGAAGTTCCCCTTTGCCAATGAGTCCAGGGCATTGTCGTAGCAGTTCTTCACTGCGGTGACATCCAAACGAGCATCGCAAATCAGTTCCACTGCGCCAGTCTCCAGAATGGCGCGGACGGTGTAGTGGTCCCGGATGGTGCGCTCGGTGGCCCCCAGGACGATGGCCCCCTTGTTGGTCCGCAGTTTAATCAGCCCGTCTCGTGCCAGGATTTGAAACGCCTCCCGGACCGGCGTGGTAGAGATGTTCAACTGGGCCGCCACGCTGTCCAGAGTCAGCACATCTCCCTCCTGAAACTGGTGAGAGAGAATAGCTTTGCGCAGCTCCGCCGCCGCCCGTTCCTTGGCGGTGGGCATTTTGATGGGATGTAATACGTTCATCGGTTCTCCTCTCTGCCCGCGATGAGGGCTTCTGCCAGCGTGGAAAAGTGTGCCAGCCATTCTGCTTCCTTTGGCTCATCCTCCAACAAAAGGCGGCGGTATACCTCGCCGGAGGGGGCGGTGTGCCGCAGGGCACAGCCCAGATAATAGGTACAGGCATTGCTCAGCAACACCTGTAAATATTCGTTCGGGGTCTCCCGTGCCAGCAGCAGGTGTAGGGGCAACTCATCGCTCCCGGAGCGGGTCACAGCCTCCTGAAACGCGGGTAGCCTGCCCGCCTGGGCGATGCTTTGCAGCCCGGCCAGTTCCATCCGGGCGATCATGGCGAAAATCTGCCGCAGTTTTTCCGGCGTCACCTCCACGGAGATCATGCGCCGGGTGGAGAGCCGCTGGATCAGCCCCTGGCTTTGCAGGAGTTGCAGCGCTTCCCGCACCGGGATACGGGAGATGCCCAACATCTCCGCCAGTTCCTCTTGTATGAGAGGGCTGCCGCCGGGAATCTCCCCTGTTAAAATCTGTTCCGCCAGCTGTTCTGCAATGTATTCGCTGGTCTGTTTTGATTCAAGCTGTTGCATTGATACTTCCTTTCCAATCATAACGCCTGCTACATCGATGTGTCAGACGTGACATATTGTATCCAGAAAAGGCTACAGAAGCCCGCTTTTTTGAGTTTGCCCCTCCCCTTATGGCTCTGACCGCAGAAGAAGGCAGACACCTTGCTCTTTATTATACCGGAAAACGCGCAAAATGCAATCTTTTTTAAGTGGACGTTCTGTATCGCCCCACATATAAAGTGTCTATCATCATCATTTTCAGTAGCGGCTACTGAAAATGATGATGATGGTCTCCCCCCTCAAAGTCATATTTTCCGTGCCATCGAGAAGGATTTTTTATGCCAGTATTATCTCAGCGTTCACATCCTCTCTTGTGCAGGCCGCAATGTTGTTCATTAGGCTGATCCATTCCCAGGGGGATTCTGCCTTGTGTTCCTTCATTTGTTCGAGCAACAGGTCATAACGAGCCTGAGTCTGCTCGTTGATGTCCACCAGATAACAGTTCAGTCTGCCTTCCAGCAGAAGCTCGTTATAGAAAGTTGGTCTATGTTCTTGCAGAAAACTTTTGCGCCGTTGCCCCCAAAGCCCGACGGAAACCATTTCTTCCTCCAGTATCGCCAAATCAGGGAGCAGGTAACCGTGTTCGTAGTAGGTGCCAGCAAACTGTTCGTAGATGGATTTCGTAATCAGTACCGTCCTTTGCTATGTATTCGTTTTGTACTAACCAATCCTGAGAGGCAGTTGCCCATTCTTTTTCTTGATTACTGTTTTACCAACACAGAGCATTCGCACTGCACCCGTTTTAATCGGTCTGTTAGTTCAACTTCCACTAAATCAATCGCGGGACAGTCTGTAGAGGGGCTGTCCCACTGATTATTATCGAGCAAAATTTGCATCTTTATATATTCTAATGCAATATGTATATAGAATAAACTATATGCAAATTTTTTTGAATATTATAACTTTTTTGGCTTTTTTGCAGTTTTTCAAAAATTGAAT
>JAJQCW010000021.1 GCA_021202515.1 Clostridiales bacterium
CCCGGTAGGCTACGGCGTCTCCCAGCAGGTTGTCATCCTTGTCCAGCAGAACGTAGTCCACTGCCCAGGTGTCGATGCCCACAGTGGCGGGAATTTTCCCGGCGGCTTTGCAGGCTTTCAGTCCGCCCACAATGCCGCTCCACAGGTTGTCCATGTCCCAGCAGTCGTGACCGTTTTTGCGGAGCTGCCGGTTGTCGAAGCGGTAGATTTCCTCCAACACGATTTTGCCGTCCTGGACGCAGCCCAGAATGTGCCGCCCGGAGGAGGCGCCGATGTCGATGGCGAGATAATATGGGTTCATACATGAACCTGCCTTTCCTGTTTCTATTTTCCTTAAATATCCAGTGCGGCAGGGTATCCCCCGCAGGAACTAAAGTGTTTTTCCCTCGTTCGTGCGTCCGGGAGCGGCGTTGGCAGCGTCCTGGCGGCAGGCAAACTCGCTGCCCTCCAACAGAATGCCCACACCGGGGCGGCGGGTTACCTGAATGCCGCAAACCGAAAGCCAGTCGTTCAGAGCGTCCAGGTCGCGGGAGAGAGTGCCTCCGGTAATGTGGAACCGAGAGAGGAACACATAGGACTTCACCGGTTCCCTGGCGCACAGCAGTTCACCCAGTAGCTGCCGACGGCGTTCCCGCCGACTGTAGGCGGGTTTGACCCGCTCGGTGTCCAGCAGCTCCTGGATCTGCCGAATGGTTCTCGGCTTCTCCTGGAGCATCAGGCCCACACCGGGCTTGCGGACAAAGGTAAAGTTGTTTTCTTCAAACCAGGCTTCGATGGCGGGCATATCCCGCAGAATGGTTCGGGAGGAGACGCCCAGCTTTTCCGCAATAGCGCTGACTGTTATTGGCTCGGAGCCAGTCTTTGTCAGCATCTGAATGATGGAAACCTGCCGGGAGGTCAGTCGCCAGGGACCGGAACCGGTGGAGGTACTTGCAGGCATTTTTGAATCGCCTCCCTTATCATAATGTCTGCTGAATAAACCGCCATGCGGTTTATTTGCGCGGCGAAGGCCGCGCAATTTCATGAAACCAGCAGTTTTGCGCTGGTTTCATGAAATGCAGTCATTGCTACAGGACAACGGTGCTTCGTATTTCAGATATCCAGTGCGGCATGATAGCCCCAATACACGGCGTTGGTGATGGTGCTGACCCGGCTGGCGTCGCCAATCACCCGAACGAATGGAGCTGTTCCCTGCAAATCTGCCACCACATCGGTGCGGGAGCGCTGGCCCAGAGCGCAGATGACACTCCTGCCGGGGACGAGAACTTCCTGACCAGACTGGTCGGCGCAAATCACGCCCTCGTTCGTGACCCGAAGCGCCCGATAACCGGTGTGGACGTGAACATATTTGTCGATTTCCTTCAGCAGGAGAGGACGGTGCCGGACGTTGGCGTCGGGGGCCAGGGTATCCCGCATTTCCACCAGATGAACCGTTTTGCCCTCCTGCCCCAGGTGGATGGCGCACTCGCTTCCGGCCAGGCCGCCGCCCATGACCACCACGTCGTCACCGACTTTGTCTTTTTCCAGGTAGTAGTTGTTGACCACCACCACGTTGTCTCCGTCCAGGCCGGGGATGGGCGGCACCAGCGGAGCGGAGCCGACAGCGATGATGAGGGCGTCCGGGGCTTCCCGCTCCACGTATTCCTTGGTGACCTCGGTGTTCAGGCGAATTTCCACGCCCGCGTCCTTAGCGAATTTGGCGTAGGTACCCGCAAGCTGGTACATCTCATACTTAAAGGGCAGGGCCTGCTCGCTCTTGAGGATGCCGCCCAACTCGGCCTCCTTCTCGCAGAGGATGACCTGATGCCCCCGCCGGGCGGCGGTGTAAGCGGCATACAGACCACCGGGGCCGCCCCCTGCCACCAGCACTTTTTTGGACACGGGCGCGGGACGCACCTCGTCCCCCTCGCACTCCCGGCCGATCAGCGGATTGACGGTGCAGCGACGGGTGGAAGTAGCCGCCCGCTCCGCCATGCAGGTGAAGCACCGCAGGCAGTGAACGATGTCCTCGCTCTTATTTGCCATGACCTTGTTGGGCAGGAAGGGGTCCGCCAGCAGCGCACGGGCCATATAGACCACGTCCGCCTTGCCGGAGGCAATGATCTCCTCCATCTGGGCCGGGTCGTTCAGACCGCCGATGGTGGCCACGGGGACTTTGACGTGCTTCTTGATTTCTGCGGCCAAATAGACGTTACAGCCGTGTTCCTTGAACATACTGGGATGGGTGTCCCCGAAGCCCCGCTGGTAAGTCCCCGCGGAGACGTGGAGCAGGTCGATGTACGGCTCCACCTGCTGGGCAATGCGGCAGCCCTCCTCCAGGTCATAGCCGCCGTCAAACAGCTCAGAGCCGGACATACGGAACTCGATGGGGAAGAACGGCCCCACCGCCGCCCGGACGGATTGCAGCACTTCAATGGCGAACCGGCAGCGGTTTTCCAGAGAGCCGCCGTATTCGTCGGTGCGCTTGTTGAAGTAGGGGGACAGGAACTGGTTGATGAGCCAGCCGTGACCGCCGTGGATCATCAGCATCTCGAACCCGGCCCGCTTCGCCAGCCCCGCCACATGCCCGTAAGCGGCCACGATTTCGTCGATGAGGTCTTTTGTCAGGGCCTTGACCTCCACCCCGTCGGGGCGGGTGCAGGCGGACGGCCCCCACTGGTGCATGGATTTCTGCTTAGACTTGTCGGTCATGTAGGTTCCGGCATACATACCGGAGTGAGACAGCTCCAGACTGGGGATCGCTCCGTGGCGGCGGATGGCGTCGGCGGTATAGGTGGCGCAGGCCAGCGAGTTCAAAATGCTCTCGTCCAGATGATAGGCATGAGAGCCGTCGGTCTGGGGATGTACCATGCACTCGGACACCGTGACAGCGCCCGCGCCGCCCTTGCCCCGCAGTTCATAGAAAGCGGTGGACTTGGGGCCGATGCAGCCGTCGTTGGAGATGTCGGTGCCGCCCATCGGGGCGGAGAACATCCGGTTGCGGAAGGTGGTGCGGCCCAGGGTGATGGGGGCGCACAGGTGGGGATACTGATAAGCCATAGGGATACCTCCTGTATTTTTCCTATTAAATGGTTTTCTTCTTTGTGGTTTTCTGATAGAGCAGCGCCAGCACGATACCCAGCACGGCCAGTCCCCCCGCGATGAGGAAGGCCCCGCTGTAGCTGCCGGTGGAGGTGAGGACCCTCCCTACCACCGACGGCCCCAGGCACCCGGCCAGAGCAAAGCCGATGAACATAATGCCATAGTTGACGCTGTTGTTTTTCGCCCCGAACTGGTCGGCGGTGAAGCCGGGGTAGACCCCCATCAGCGCACCGAAGCAGACGCCCATAATGGACACCCCGGCGATAAACTGAGCCACCCCACCGGCGCCGGTGGTCAGCAGAATGACCAGACCGACAATTTCCAGCAGGAAAGCAGCCAAAAGCACTGTTACCCGGCCAAACCGGTCCGAGAGGGAACCGGCCACCACCCGTCCGGCGGCGTTGAACAGCGCCAGAACGGAAACCACCATAGCCGCCAGCCCCGCGCCCATGCCGGTAATGGACTGGGCCATGGGGGACGCCTGAGAGGTGATCATCAGACCGCTGAACGCGCCGCACATCAGCATGAAGATCATCATGTAAAACGTGGGGTCGGCCAGCATTTCCCGCCAGTTTTTGTCGTTAGAGAGGACAGTGCCACCCTGCGCCGCCTTTGGCTGATACCCGGCGGGGCAGTAGTTTTCGGGGCATTTCAGGATGAACTGGGAGAACACGCCCACGATGAGGACAAACGCCACACCCAGCACGATAAACGCCTGGCTGATGCCCGCGCCGGAGATGAGCAGGTTGGCCACCGGCGGCACCAGCACTGAGCTGAGGCCATAGGTGGCGGTGGCGATGCCGCCGATGAGTCCCCGCTTGTCGGGGAAGAACTTGACCGAGTTGTTGATGGTGCAGCCGTAGGCCAGCCCCATCCCCAGGCCGCAGCCCAGGCCGTAGGTGACGACGAGCATGGGGATACTGGTGGCGAAGCCGCTGGCCAGCATCCCGCCGCCGAACAGCAGTCCACCGGCAAAGACCACCCACCGGGGGCCGAGCTTGTCGTTGATGTATCCGCCGGAGATCATGGTGATGGGGCCAACGGAGTTGGCCACGGTGTAGACGATGGAGAGACTGACGGAGGTCAGCTCCCCGCCGGAAAGAACACTCAGTTTTTCCGCCAGAGGCGAGGCGAACACGCTCCAGGCGTAGATGGAACCGATGCACAGGTTGATGAGGCAGCTTGCGACCAGCACCAGCCACCGGCGGCTGTCCAGATTTTTCTCTTTCATAAGACTTTTCCTTCCTGCCTAGTGCAAAGGGTATCAGGGGTATTTCGTCCCCTGATACCCTTTTTTGTTTTGATATGGTGATATTAGCGCATCTTTAGCTATTCGAGCGATTCGCTTTTATCCTGGTGATGCTGCCCTTTCAGCTCTGCGCGTTTGGATTGCAACACCTGACTAACAGCTAACAGCTAATGGCTATTTACTTACTTCTTCCGCTCTTCCAGGTCAGCGTGGATCTGAGGCATTTCCTTATCCAGCTTGTAGAACAGCATGATGATGAAGCAGACGACGATCATCGCCACCGGCAGCCAGTTGTACAGGAAGGAGATGGCGCTCTGAGCGGAAGCGGACTGCACCTCGGCAGCGCCGTCGTACCCGCCGAAGGCCAGGATCCAGCCCAGGACCACCTGACCGATGCCGAGGCCCAGCTTTTGCGCGGCGGAGATGGCGGCGTTGCCCATACCCACGGACTTGATGCCGGTTTTCCACTCGCTGTACTCCAGCGTGTCGGCCACCATGCCGAAGGCCATGCCGCCGGCAGCGCCCAGGCCGACGCCCTTCAGGGCGTTAAAGACGATCAGCAGCATCACGTTGGGACCGCAGAGACCGGTGCCCGCAAAGCCCAGGAGCATTCCCACAAGGCCCAGCTGATAGGTGCGGTGCTTGCCGAACTTCTTCATAAAGAAGGGGGTGAAGAACATGGTGGCGAACTGGGAGATGGAAAGGGCGTTGTTTACGGGGGTGTACAGGGAGTAATCACCCAGCACGTCCTTGCAGTAGTAGATAGCGCCAGCGGAGTACATGACGATGATGAAGAAAATCACGAACATGCAGAAGATCATCGTGACCCAGTACTTGTTGGTCACCAGAGATTTCAGCGCCACCATAGCGGGGATGTCGTCCTTGGGCTTTTCCTCCTCGGCGGCGACCTGTACAGCGGTGCGCTCCTTGGTACCCAGAACGCAGATGAACGCGGAGACCACGATGAAGATGCCCACAACGATGGTGGCCATGGTCCAGCCCTTCTGGGCGTCAGGGGTGTACAGGGTGTCGGTTCCGGCGAACATGATGACCCAGCCCATGAAGAAGGTGTTCATGGTGATGTTGGCGATGGTCTGGAAGATCATACTGATGTTGCCCAGCATACCGTGTTCGTAGCTGTCGTTGGTGGTCAGCGAAATCAGCGAGTTGTAGGGGACGAACATGGAGGTGTAGAACACGGAGTTGACCAGGTTGTAGATGACGAAGATGTAGACGTACTTCACCATGCCGGTGAAGGAGGCGGGGATGCTGAATAACAGAATCACCGCGATGGCCATGGGGATGCACATCCGCACCAGCCAGACACGGGCCTTGCCCATTTTGGAGTTGGTGCCGTCCACGATGCGGCCCATGATCAGGTCGGAAAACCCGTCAAACAGCTTGGAAATGGCAATGATGGTGCTGGCGACCCCCGCGTCCACCAGGGACACATCGGTCAGGTAGGACATGAAGAATGCGGACATCATGCCGTTGACCCACGCCATACCGAAGTTGCCGACGCCGTAGCCGATACGGTCGTTCCAGCCCAGTTTGGTGTTGGGGTCGTTGGTTTTGGACGCAAAACTAAACATTTCTTTCTCTCCTTTGTTTGATATTTTCGTTTTGCTTGCGCTGAATACAGTATACGAATTTGATGGTTTTTCTGACAGGTATTATCCTACCAGAACTTGCCCTTTTCCGACCCGATGGGACAGGGTCAATCCTCATAGAAGCGGATGTCCTGCCAGGTGTCCATCAGCTCGGTGCGGTTCACCTGCTCGGTCCGGGTCTCCCGGTCGAAGATGCGCAGCTTGCAGTTGTACCCGGTGTAGCGGGGCCAGTCCTCGCCGGGCGCGCCGGTCTTGACAAAGCGCACCCAACTGCCGTGCATTTCGCTGATGATGCTGTCCACCAGGGCGTCGTCCTCGCCGTCGAAGATAAACCGGCTGAAATGGAAGTCCCGGTTGCCGAACATGGCGGGGAGGTCGAAGGCGTGGGAGGCTCTCAGGCCGCTGGCCTCGCCGGATTTGGTCACCAGGTCGTAGCGGTACATCCACACGTCCGGGGTGTACTGGCGCTGTCCCTCGGCCACCTTGACGGCGGGAACCTGGAAGGCGTAGTCGGTACCGAAGTTGATGAAGGGAAGCCCCACCTTCACCGGCCCCGGCGCGGTGGTCACGGACGCGGCACTGAACTTGTCCTGTCCGTCGAACTGCTTCAGCCAGGCGTCCGCGTTGGGGTGGTAATAGCGCACAAAGTCGAAAAAGTGGTCGATGTTCCCGTTTTTCTCAAACATCTGGGCGATCATGCTCCAACTGTTGGGGAAGCCGGTCTTTTCCGGGTGGACGAAGGTGGTGCCCTCGTGGGCGTTGCTGCCGATGATGAGCTTCACGTCGGCGGCGCTGCCGCTGCGGATGGCGTCGATGGGGCGGACGGGCAGCAAATCGTCCTGGATGGGGCCGGGGAGGAACATACCGGGGTTGCGGTACTGGTGATGCTCCGCCACATAGTCGTTCCCTTTCAGGAAAGTGAAGGGGTCGTCAGTGCGGAGTTTGGGCAGGTCAGCCTCCGTCCAGCCCATGCCCTCCAGAAAGAGGTCGATGTTCCGCCGGGCCATTTCGTGGGTCACCACGCAGTTGGGCAGGGCGCTCTGGGAAATGGCCTGCTGGAAGGTCCCCTTGACGGCGGGGCAGGCCATCATATTGACCACCGAGGCGGCCCCGGCGGACTCGCCGCAGATGGTCACCCGCTCCGGGTCGCCGCCGAAGGCGGCGATGTTCTCGTGAATCCACTGCATGGCGAGGATCTGGTCAGAGAGGCCGCAGTTGCTCTCGAAGTCCTCACAGCCGGGGTAGGTGGTGAAGTCGTAGAAGCCCAGCACGTTCAGCCGGTACTGGAAGGCCACATAGACGATGCCCTCCTCCACGAAGGTCTTGCCGTTGTACAGCGGCACGTTGCAGCCGCCGGTGTTGTAGCCGCCCCCATGGATGTACACGAAAACCGGGAGGTTTTCTCCCTCCATCGGACGCTGGACGTTGATGGTCAGGCAGTCCTCGGCCCCCTTGTACTGGCCCTCGTCGAACTGCACCGCCTCCGGGCCGTACTCCTTCGCGTCAAAGACGCCGTCCCAGGGCTGGACGGGCCGCGCCCGCTTGAACCGCAGTTCTCCCACGGGCGGCTGGGCGTAGGGGATGCCCAGGTACTCCACCATGCCGTCGCGCTGGTAGCCCCGCACCTTTCCGCTGCTGATGGCGATAATTTGTTCACTCATTCTCGTTTGCCTCCTTATATTAGCTGTTGGCTTTTAGCCCTTAGCTCTTAGCTTTGTGGTCCCTGGCATTACGTGCTACGCTTACCGTTTGCATTCCTTGTTGAAACCAGTGGTTTGCACTCAGCTTCCTTTTCACTGTTCGCTTTACACTGGCAATGCGTGACTAACAGCTAACGGCTAATGGCTAATAGCTTATTTACTGCGTTATATTATAGCAACACCACCATTGGGAGAAATACCGCTTTCCCGACCACCTCTTACCCTAATCCGACCTGTTGCGCAAAAGGGCGGTGACAAGTGCGCCGCCCTCTGCTAAAATAAGAGCAGACAGGAGCGCGGCTCCTGTCGTTCAGATTGAAATGAAGGGGAGTTTCCTATGCTGACGATTTCGCATTTGATGGTCAATGGACTGACCGAGCCTGTCGGCATTCGTGATTCGATTGAATTGAGCTGGGCGCTGGAATCCGACCGGCGCAACGTGGTACAGACAGGGTATCAAATCCAGCTTTTGGAGGCGGGAACGCTGCTCTATGACAGCGGCAGCGTACCCAGCCGCCAGTCCGCACACGTTTCCCTCGCCTGGGACTGGAAAAGCATCACCCGCTACACCCTCCGGGTGCGGGCTGTCGCAGGAGAGGAGCGCAGCGGGTGGGCGGAGGCCCGTTTTGTCACCGCTATTCAGACCCCGGAGGAGTGGCGGGGCAGCTTTCGCTCCGCCGAGCCAGAGGAGGACAGGGACCAGAGCTACGGGACGCTGCTGCGAAGAACCTTTCCCGTTTCAAAACCGGTAAAAGAGGCGTGGCTGGTCTGCTCCGCTCACGGCCTTTACCACGCCTTTCTCAACGGCCGGGCCGCCTCCCCGGACGAGCTGGCCCCCGGCTGGACCAGCTACCACAAGCACCTGCGCTACCAGACCTATGAGGTCACTTCCCTGCTCCGGCAGGGAGAAAACGCTCTGGGCGTCATGCTGGGGGCCGGGTGGTACAAGGGCATGATGGGCTACAAGCACACCCGCAACAATTACGGGACACGCACCGCCTTCGGCGGGCAGCTCATTCTCCGGTACACGGACGGCACCGAGGAATGGGTCTGCACGGATGAGAGCTGGAAGGGCAGCCGGGGGCCGGTGCTGTTCAGTGAGATTTATGACGGAGAGGTCTACGACGCCCGGCTCGAACAGCCGGGATGGAACGAACTGGGCTTTGACGACAGCGGCTGGCGGGCAACCGAGCCCGTCCCCCGTCCTGTTGAAACCCTCGTACCTCAGCAGGGCTGCCCGGTGCGGGAGATGGACTGTGTCTCCCCTGTCCGGTTGTTCACCACTCCTGCGGGGGAGCGGGTCATTGACTTCGGGCAGAATATGGCGGGGTGGTGCGCCTTTACGGTGAAAAACGCCGCCCCCGGCGACGTGGCGGAGCTGCTGTTTTTCGAGACGCTGGACAACCAGGGCAACGTCTACACGGAAAACCTCCGGGGCATCCGGCCACGGGTGCGCTACATCTGCAAGGGTGAGGCGCGAGAGCAATTCCGGCCCCTGTTCACCTTCCAGGGATTCCAGTATGCCCAGATCGTGTCCTGGCCCGGAACGCCAAAGATTGAGCAATTCCAGGGCCGGGCAGTTTACTCTGCTATGGAGGAGACCGCCTCCTTCCGCTGTTCTGACCCACGGCTGAACCAACTGTGGCACAACATCCGGTGGGGCATGAAGGGGAACTTCATAGACATCCCCACGGACTGCCCCCAGCGGGATGAGCGGCTGGGCTGGACGGGGGACGTGGTGGCCTTTGCCTCCACCTCCTGTCTGCTGATGAACACCGATGCCTTTTACCGGAAGTGGCTGGCGGATGTCCGGGCGGATCAGTTTGCAAACGGAGCCGTCCCCCATGTGGTGCCTGACCTGCTGACGGGCCACATGGAGGGGGACTGGCTGCTGGACCAGGACGTTCAGGGCGGGGCCTCCGGCTGGGGAGACGTGACCGTGCTGCTGCCCTGGACATTGTATCTGGCCTACGGGGACAAAGCGGTGCTGGCGGAACAGATGGATTCCATGCTCCGGTGGCTGGACTTTCTGGAGCGGCACAGCGAGGGCTGTCTCTTCCGGTTTGGGGCGCAGTTCGGGGACTGGCTGGCGCTGGACGCCGCCCCGCCGTCAAGCGGCACTTACCCTCAAGGGGTACTTCCGGCACTTCGTGCCTCCCTGTCCGAGGCTGCGCCCCTCCCTGCTGGCAGCTACAAGGGGGCCACCCCCGACGAATATTGCAGCGCCGCCTATTACTGCTACGTCACCCGGCTGGTGGGGAAAATGCTCCGCATCCTGGGCCGGGAGGAAGAAGCCGAGACGCTGGAGCAGAAGGCCCAAACGCTGACGGCGGATTTCGGGCAGCGGTTCTTCACCCCGGACGGGCGGCTGACCGTCCCCACCCAGACCGCCCATGTGCTGGCGCTGCGGTTCGGTCTGGTGCCGCAGGGGTGGAAACCCAAGGTGGTACAGGGGCTGAAAGACCTGCTGGCCCAGTCCGGCGGCCATCTGACCACCGGCTTTTTGGGAACGCCCCACATCGCACCGGCCCTCAGCGAAAACGGCTGTCTGGAAGAAGCCTACGCCCTGCTGCTGAAAGAGGACTGCCCCGGCTGGCTCTATCAGGTGGAGGCGGGGGCCACCACGGTATGGGAACATTGGGACGGGAAAAAGCCCGACGGGACCATGTGGAGCGCCGATATGAACTCCTTCAATCACTACGCCTATGGGTCCATTGGGGAGTGGATGTTCCGCACCATCGGCGGGCTGGAGCTGGACGAGGAGCGCCCCGGCTACGAGCACTTTTTCATCCGGCCCCAAATCGGCGGCGGGCTGGAATCTGCGGAAATCTCCTACCGGAGCAGCTACGGAGAAATCACCATCAAGTGGCGCAAAAATGGGGATGTTGTCACGCTGGATGTGACCATTCCGGCCAACACCAGCGCCGAGATTCAGCTTGTGCAGGCCCGTGAGGTTCTGGACGATGGTGGGCTGGAATTTGCGGAGCATCAGGCCCACGCCGGTTCCGGGCGATGGCGGGTGCAGTATCGGATTTGAACCCATGATACTTCCCAAAGGGCGCAAAAAATCCGGGGGCTTTACGCCCCCGGAAAATCATAAGGTGATTCAGTTCTTCTTAGGTACTAATTTGGTGATCTCTTTCCCCAGCGCCCACAGGTCGCCGGTGCCCCCTGCCATCTCCTGAATGGCCAGCGCCCGCTTCCGGGGACGGCAGCCCTCTGCGCCGGAGGGGTCTGTAAAGAGACCGAAGTACACCTCGGTCAGCCCGCCGATCTGGTTCTGCTCGATGCCCGCCCGCTGGAGCATGGCCTCCTCGTTGAGCAGTCGGAAGTTGTGCAGCGTCCGCACATAAGGCATTTCCGAGGCCATTTGCAGGATCTTCTTGTTGTAGGCGGCGTAACGCTCCTCCAGCTCTGGGTCGCCGCAGTCAGTGAAGCCCGTCTCGGTCAGAATGACCTGCTTGTGGCCGTCGCCGTATTTACACATGACCTTGTAGGCAGCATCGTTGTAGCTCCACCACAGGCTGTCCGGCTCCTCCACGTTCAGGAACAGGTCTTTGTCCGAGGCCACCGGCTTGATGGTGAACACATAGGGATGCCACGCCACGAGGTCGAAATAATCGTCGGTGTTGGCAGACCAGAAGTTACCGGATTTGATGCGGCTGTACACCATATCCAGCGCCCAGGCCACGCCGTACATCACCGGCAGGAAGTCAGGCAGACCGCCGCCCAGACCCGGCGTGCTCAGCGCCGGAGAGAAGGATGCCACCTTCGCCTTGGGGTTGCCCCGGCGGACGCCTTTGGCGGAGAAGTACATCATGTCCACCGCGATGTCCATCTTTTCCTCCGGGGAGAAGGGCTGGCTCATGTCGCTGTCCAGAAATCCGTCCGGGTGCAGGAAGGCGTTCAGGTTCCATTCGTTGCCCACTTCCCAAATCGTGACCTGGGGGAACAGCTTCGCCATGGTGTACCAGCTCTGCTCCAGCATCTCCAGCGCCTGCATATAGAGGCTGCCAGGGGTCAGGTTACGGGGCGGCATGGCGTGGCCGGACTTCTGCTTGCAGCCCACGGGCAGGAACCAGTCGTGGCTCATGCCGGTGACTTCGATGTCCAGCTCTGCGGCCCGGTCCAGCAGCTTGGTGTGCATGGCCACCACGTCCTCATTGGGGGTGACGGGGTCCTTCAGCACATCGGGAATGTGCATCCAGGAGCGGTAGGCGTTGCAGCCCATCCCCTTCACCAGGTCCAGATAGGCCGCTGCGGGGACGCCAATATCCCCCTCCCGCTGAATCAGCGGCTCTCCCACTCCGAAAAAGCGTTCTGAATACATAGTCTTACCTCCTAATCATGTACAGCATCCTTCACAGGCTTTTGCTGTATATCATTATAGAGAGAATCCAGCAGACAAAACAGCCGGAATCCTACCGGAAGTTCCCCTTTTCCGACCTACTCTCCCAGCACGTCAAAAATCCGAATTTCCACGCCGCCCTCTGCGCCGTGGACCTCGGCGCGGAACCGGGGCTGGCACAAGTAGGAGCGCAGGGTCTCGCTGTCGGTCAGGAACTTGGGGCAGGCGCTGATGAACGGGGCTGCGCCCTTCGCCGGGGCGTAATAGGCGTTGTTCTCCACAAAGAGCTGACACTCCGTCCCCGCGCTGTCCCGTCCCCGGAACATGTATCGGGCGCACATGTGACGGGTCCCGGCGGGGTCCTCTACCTGCACATCCACGCCGCCTGGCATGATCTCCCCGGAAAACAGCTCGGACTCCACCCTTCCCGTGAAGGGGATCATCGTCACCGCCCCACAGGGGCCTTTCAGGTCGGAGATTTGGGTTTTGTCAATGGAAATTTGGAAGGTCATGATCTGCTTGTCCATAGGTTCCTCCTTGCGTTGCTGTGTTTGTTTTCCATCATTCCTCGGTGTCCAGCGGAAAGCGGAACCGGCTGACGGCCCCGTTGTCGTTGTAGAACCGGCACTCCGCCCGGTCGCCGTAGAGCATCTGTATCCGAAGCATGGTGTTTTGCAGCCCCACCCGCTCCCGCAGGGCGTCGTAATCGTGTTTTTCCAGCGCCTCCAGCAGCCACGCCGGGTATCCTCCGCCGTTGTCCCGCACCGTGATAACGGCGCACGGAACACCGTCCCGCTCGTCGTAATCTACGGTCAGTTGAATCAGCGTTTTGTGGTCGGGGCCAATGGAGTATTTCACTGAGTTTTCGATGAAGTTTTGCAGCACCATATTGGGGATGAGAATATCCTCCACAAAGGGGTCCACCGCCGTTTCGTAGGTGAACTGCCCCTCATAGCGAAGCTGCTGGATGTTGATATAGTCCTGAATGTGGGCCAGCTCCGCCTGGAGGGGGACAAAGTCGTCCTCGGTTTTCAGCAGGTAGCGCATATAGCTGGCAGAGAAGCGCATCAGCTTGGCGGCGGTGTCGTACTCCTGACTTAGAATCATGTTATAGGCCATGTTCAGGGAGTTGATCATAAAGTGGGGCCGTAGCTGATAGGACAGGTTTTTCAGCCGGGTTTGCTGGTTTTCCAGTTGTTTCTCGTAGACCTCAATTTTCAGTCCCTGTATCTTGCCCGCCATATGGTTGAAGGTGTGCTCGATCTGGGCAAACTCCGTGGTACGGGAGCCGTGGGTGATGAGTGCGTCAAAGTCGCTCTGCTCCAGCCGCTCCATAGCCGCCGTCAGGCGGCGCAGGGGCAGGATGATGAGCCGCCGCAGCACAAGATACACCAGAGGCAACATCAGCACCATAAACAGGGTGACGAAGCGAAAATACCGCTGGAAGAAGGGCAGGGTGGACAGGGCCTCCTGCTGGTTCAGCCGCTCGCAGACGGTGAGGGTACACTTGTCCGATTGGACCGTGAGCAGTTGCTCCCCTTTGTCCGTTTCCAGTGCGTCCACCTGCTCCGCGTCTACAAAGAACACCTCGGCGTCCTCTATCTCCGGCAGGGCGTTCAGCGCCACAAAGGAACCGCCGTAGATGCCGTTGGAGCAATACCCCTGCATGAGATAGGGCGAACCGTCGATTTCTACATACTGCCATTCAGAGCTTTCCAGGGAAAGGGCAGCGAAGGTTCCGGTGATGTACCCGGCCATGACTTCCTGCCCCTCCGGTTGCGAGGTGTCCCGCAGATAGACGTACTGAAACTCGCTCTCCGGAATGTAGAAGTAAAAACCGGTGATATACTGGTAATAAAGGGCTGTCTTGGCAATTTCCGTGTTGAGGGAGTTTGCCGAGTAGTAGAAATGGGAGGAATTGCGATCCAGCAGATAGACGGTACTGCTGCTGTAGAAGGTCATGGAGTTGACATAGTTCTCCGCCAGGTCCAGCTCCCGGTCAATTTGGGACATATAGCTTTCCAGCAGTTGAACATGGGCCTGCTCCACCTGCTCCATGCCGCTGCGCATATAGCTCCAGTTGATGTAGCAGGAGAGAAAAACCACCGGCAGCATCAAAAAAAGGATGGTCAGAAATACCGGCATTGTGATAGAATGAATTATATTAAAAATTTTCTGTTTCATGGAAGTGCCTCCGTCGGGACATCGCAAAGGGAAAGGAGAAACATGAACCTGCTCATTGTTGACGATGAGATCAGCTCCATCCGGGCTGTCTCGCATATGTTGGATTGGGAAACGATCGGCATTGACCGCTGTTTTACCGCCCTGAGCGCAGCCGAGGCCAGGCGGTGCATGGAGGAAAACCAAATCGACCTGCTGCTCTGCGACATCGAAATGCCCCAGCAATCCGGGCTGGAGCTGCTGGAATGGGTCAACGAGCAGCAGCTCCAAATCTCCTGTATCTATATGACCTGCTACGCGGAGTTTTCCTACGCCCAGAAAGCCATTCATCTGGGCAGCGAGGCTTATCTGCTGAAGCCCATCGACCCGGAGGAACTGAAATCGGTCCTGACCGCCGCCATTCAGAAGCGGCAGGCCCTGCAAGCGGCCCAGTCCGCCAGCCGTCTGATGGAGGAGGATCAGGACAACCTGTGTCACCAGTTCTGGCAGGAGTTGTTCTACGAGGAGATCCCCTCCAACCGTCCGGCCATCGCCGCCCGCATCGGGCAGCTTGGGCTGCCGCTGGACCCCGGCTGGTATTACTGCACCTGTCTGGTGGTGGTGCGGAACTGGGGCAAGGACATGGAGACCACCCACCGGCTGAACCGGTACGCCGTCCACAACGTGGTGGCGGAGCTGTTTGAGGGGGCGGCGGGGTCGGCCAGTTCCTTTTTCACCGTCTTCCCCTTTGGGCAGCACGGGCAAATGTGCATCTGCGGCGGAGAGGACAGGTCGGCCCTGTTCCGGTGCTGCCGCAGCTTCGCGGAACAGTATCTGGCCTCCGAGCGAAAATATCTGGAGGTGCGCTCCGTCTGCTACCTGGGGCAGCCCACCCACATTGAGGACGCCGCGGAGGAAATGGAATGTCTTATGCGGATGGACAACAGCCACCTGAAAAACAACGGCATCTCCGTCCACGGGAAGGCGGAACCGGCCCTGCCGGTGGAGAGCGACCTGGAGGAACGGTTTCAGCGTTGGAGCGGGCTGCTGGAGGACGGGCAACTGGAAAAGACCCGGACGGAGATCGTTGCGTACCTCTCCAGCCAGGAGGACAACGTCTGGTTCAACAAAAAACGATTTCAGCAGTTTAACAGCCGTTATTCCGGCCTGTTGACCGCCTACGCCGAAAAACACCACTTTCCCCTGAACCAACTGACTGCCGATCCCCAAAACGCCCACTGCTTCGAGATGTCAGACCGGGGGCTGGACAATATGGCGGCGTGGGTGGAGCGCTCCCTGCTCCTTCTGGAGCAACAGGCCGCTGCCAGCGACGACCCAGTGCAGGCTACCCAGCACTTCATCGAAGAACACCTGTCGGAAAAGCTGGACATGGTGCAGATCGCGGAAAACGTCCACCTGAATCAGGATTACCTCACCCGCATTTTCAAGCGGGCCACCGGCACCTCCATCAAGAGTTACATCGTGAACCGCCGCATGGAACAGGCCAGGCTGCTGCTGGAGACCAGCCACCTGCCCATCGCGGACGTGGCCTACCGGGTGGGGTATTACAACTACACCAGCTTCAACCGCATTTTCAAAAAGACCTACGGCGTTTCGCCCCAGAGCTGCCGGAGGGGAGCGGCTTCGACTTAATTTAAGCATACCAGACATAGGTCAATATTGCAACCAATTCGGGCAAAGTGGTCGGAATCTGCAAGGATTTCTTACATAAAGCGACCTTTGGCAAGGAGGGGCAAAGCCCCGGAAGTGCCGCTTGACGGCGAAGGAGCGTGAGGGAATGAAAAAGAAAAAATTGATTTGTCTGCTCCTGGCGGCGCTGCTGCTGTTTGGCTGCTCCTGCGGCGGGGAGACGAAGGAGGCAGCCGGTTCGTCCTCGGCCCAGGAGGACGAGGAGGTGGCGGCGCTGCGCTTCCCGCTGATCGTGGACGACGCTCTGCCGGAAAACATCGACCAGGTGGAAGACGCGCTGAACGACTACCTCATCGAACAAATCGGCGTAAAGGTCTCCTTTGTGGCGGTTTCCATCAGCTCGCTGGAGGACTACTATCTGCTCCAGTCCTCCAGCACAGAAAAACTGGATTTTTTCTCGCTGCTGCCGGGAGAGGAGCAGCTTTCCACGCTGGTGGATGCGGGGCTTATTTTGCCGCTGGACGATCTGCTGGCGGAATACGGGCAGGGGGTGCTGGACAGCGCCGCTGAGGTCCTCTCCACGGGGCAACTGAACGGCGTTTCGTATATGGTCCCGGCGGTGCGGGACAACTACACCATGGGGACCAGCCTGGAGTTCAACGCCGCGCTGGTGCGCAAGTACGGCTTTGACATCAGCGCCATCGAGACGCTGGCGGACGTGGAACCCATGCTGGAGGTCATTCTGGAAAACGAACCGGAGGTGGTCCCCTTCACGTCCTCCGGCTCCGCCAGCCTGACTCAGCTTCTGGGGGGCTACGACTGCCTGGGCGACACGCTGGGGGTGCTGAACCTCCGGGCCGATGACTCCCTGACGGTGGTGGACTGGTATGAGACGGAGGAATTTTTGGAGCTGACCCGATTCCTTTACCAGTGGAACCAGAAGGGCTATCTGTCTCAGGACGCGGTGGTTTCCCAGCAGAGCGGCGCGTCTATGGTGGAGGAAGGGACGGCCTTTTGCACCCTGAGTACCATCATGCCCACCGGGGATTACGGCAGCGAGGCGTCGGAATCCAGCGTGGTGGTGGAGGTGCAGCTCAGCGACCAGCCTCAGTTGCTCACCAGCTACCAGATGGGGCTGGAGGGCGTCTGTATCTCCGCCTCCTGCGCCGCGCCGGAAAAGGCCATGCAGCTTTTGAACCTGCTTTACACTGACGAATATGTGGTCAATCTGCTGGAGCATGGCATTGAGGGCGTCAATTACACCCTGACCGAGGACGGGGCGGCTGACCACAGCGGCGGCTACTTTCTGCTCTACGGTCAGCCCCTAAACCAGACGCTGCGGTATCCCTCGGCGGATTACGGGGAAAATTATGAGGAAAAGTGCCTGTTCTTTGCGGAAAACGATGTAATTTCTCCGGCCTGCGGCTTTGTCTTTGATTCCTCCCCCGTATCCAAAGAAGTGGCACTGTGTCAGGCGGTGGTGGAGTATTACTTCCCGGTGCTGGACTGCGGCTGTGTGGACCCGGATGAGGAAATTCCAAAGTTTGTGGAGGAGCTGAAAGAGGCAGGCATCGACACAATTATCGCGGAGAAGCAGCGGCAACTGGACCAGTGGGCGGCGGAGCAGACGGACGGGGTGTGACGGCGGCTTTGTTCAAGTGAAGCTCTTCTGCTTGTATCAGAATGCCCCAAAGGATAAGAAACGGCTCTGGAACCGGATGGGTTCAGGGCCGTTCCTTGTTTGAGAACCCGTTGAGAAAGCTGCTCTGCTCAGAAATTCTTTTCGTGAATAACCAGAAATAGAAACAAAATATTTGCATTTTCTCCTGTCGCTATCTAAAATAAAGAGAGGTAACACCAGTCGGCAACGCCAAAAGTCAACAGCGAAACGCTGTGTTTTTACGAAACTCTGATTGGCATCGGCGATTGAGCAGGAGAAGTTTATGGAATATCGTATCTTGCCCCACGGGGGAGAAAAAATCAGCGTCATTGGAATGGGGTCCTCCGTAATCGGGGAGTGCCCGGAGCAAGAGATCATTGCGACTGTCCGCTCCGCCATGGAACACGGCGTCAACTATTTCGACATGGCGGGCGGCCATGCGACGATTTTTGACGCCTACGGCAAAGCGCTGGAGGGGAAACGGGAGCAGGTCTATTTGCAGGTCCACTTCGGCGCAGATTACACGTCCGGGGAATACGGCTGGACGACCAGCCTGAAAAAAATCAAAAAATCCGTTCAGTGGCAGATGGAGAAACTGCGGACGGACTATATCGATTTCGGTTTTATTCACTGCATGGATGAGGACAGTGATTTAGATACCTATCTCAAAAACGGTGTGCTGGATTATATCCTAGAGTTGAAAAAACGGGGCATTGTCCGTCACATCGGTATGTCCTCCCATACCCCGGCGGTGGCGCACCGGGTCCTGGACATGGGGATTCTGGATGTGCTGATGTTCAGCATCAATCCCCTCTACGACTACGGGCAGGGCGACTACGCCATCGGCAGCAGCAGTGAACGCTATGCGCTGTACAGGCGCTGTGAAAAGGAGGGCGTCGGCATCGTCGTCATGAAGCCCTTCTGCGGCGGCCAGCTTCTGGACGCGGAGCAGTCCCCCTTCGACGTGGCACTGGGAAAGCATCAGTGTATGCAATATGCGCTGGATAAGCCGGGCGTATTGACCGTCGTTCCCGGATATGGCAGCGAAGCGGAACTGATGGAGGTGCTGGACTATTTCAATGTACCGGACGAACAGAAGGACTACTCTGTGATCGCCGGGTATACGCCAAAAGAATCTGAGGGCGCTTGCGTCTACTGCAAGCACTGTCACCCCTGTCCCGCAGGGCTTGATATTGCGCTTATCAACAAATATTATGACCTCGCCATGCTGGGTGACAATCTGGCACGGGAACACTATCTGACGCTGGAGAAAACCGCCGGGGACTGTATCGGCTGTGGCCACTGTGACAGTCGCTGTCCGTTCCATGTCCGCCAGAGTGAACGGATGAAGCTGATTTGCGAGGCGTTTGGGAAATGAGAAAGCTGGTTTCGATAGTTCTGTTGTTTTGTATGTTGCTTTCCATGAGCGGCTGTGCCAATACACAGGAAAACAATGCGGATACCTCTGTTTCTGAGGTTGTGGAATCAACCGATAAGGTAGAAACTGGAGCCGCTGCGTCAGTTTCTGGTGAGCAAGAAACGTCTTTTACAGATACAGTTCAGGATGAAGATTCAAAAACAGAGGATCAATCCGATGATAATGAAACAGTGGAAGAAAATACAGAGGAGGAAACATTGAACATGAAGGTTCAAATCGGAGACAGCGTGTTTACCGCTACGCTGGAAGAAAATGAATCGGTCAATGCACTTATTGAAATGATGGAAGAAGCCCCTGTTGTGATTGAGATGAGCGACTATTCCGGCTTTGAGAAGGTCGGCCCGCTTGGAACAAGCCTGCCCACCAGCAACAGCCAGACGACAACTCAGGCGGGGGACATTGTTCTCTACAATGGAAACCAGATCGTGATCTTCTATGGCTTTAACTCCTGGAGTTACACCCGGTTGGGCCATGTCGATGACCTGACCGGCTGGGAGGAAGCGCTGGGAAGTGGTGATGTGACAGTCACATTTTCGCTGGATTGAGTATTATCCCCGGCGGTATTTGCATCAGGGAAGGCATAACTCTCAATTCAAGGACATTGGATATCTGTGTCAAGGCTGCAACATCTCTAACACACTGTTCACATTTCATCATGTCATGTGATTTATTCAGTTTTGCCAGTGACCAGTCTTTAAACCTGGGATGAAAGGCAACACGATGTACATTTTAAATTTCCCGGAAAACCGCCTCCGTCAAACTCCCAAAACTCAATGATATATTATCTCCATAAGGGAAACAACAATCCCTTACCCTATCCCGCCCTGGGCCATCAGCCCAGGGCCACTTTTATTTTGGAGGTACTGTACCATGAGCGAAACCTTTATCTGTTCCATCTGCGGATGCGAAACACCCCTGGACGAGCGGCACATCTTCGATGGCCGCCAGCTTTGCGATGACTGCTTCGAGGACGAAACCGTCATCTGCGACTGCTGCGAAAACCGCGTCTGGCGGTCTGACACTGTCAGCGACAGCCACAGACGTCTGCGATTCCTGCTATGACCGCCACTACACCACTTGCACCGAATGCGGGAGAATCCTCTACTACGACGCCGCCTGCTACCCGGACGAGGACGACGAGGATGCACCCTACTGCCGAAGCTGCGCGGCGCAGTTCGCCAGCCGGAGCCACCCCATCCAGAACTACGGTTACAAACCCGTCCCCATCTTTTACGGCAACGGAAAACGTTTCCTCGGCGTGGAACTGGAGATCGACCGGGGCGGCGAGTATGACGACCACGCCTCCCGCCTGATCGACCTCGCCAACACGAACGAGGAGCGGATCTACTGTAAGCACGACGGCTCCATCAACTGCGGGTTTGAAATTGTCACTCACCCTATGACCCTGGAGTACCACGAAACCGTTATGCCGTGGTCCGAATTGCTCCGCTCCGCCGTGAACATGGGATACCGGAGCCACCAGACTTCTACCTGCGGCCTACACGTCCATGTGAACCGCGACAGCCTGGGAGACACCCCTGCCCAGCAGGAGGACACCATCGCCCGTATCCTGTTCTTTGTGGAGAACAACTGGAACGAGCTGCTGAAATTCAGCCGCCGGACGGTTTCCCAAATGCAGCAGTGGGCGGCACGCTATGGGCGCAAGGACAGCCCCAAGGAAGTGATGGAAACGGCCAAAAACAAGTGTTACAGCCGGTATTCCTGCGTGAATCTGCTGAACTACAGCACCATCGAATTTCGGATGTTCCGTGGAACACTCCGGTGCTCCACGCTGAAAGCCACATTGCAGCTCGTCAACGAGATCTGCGATGTGGCTTTTTCTTCGTCCGATGAAGAGATGAGCGACCTGACCTGGGTGGAGTTCGTGGCTCGCTTGGATGCCCAGCGCTGCCCGGAGCTGGTGAACTATTTGAAGGAGCGCCGCCTGTACGTCTGTGAACCGGTGCAGGGAGAGGAGGAACTGTAATATGTGCTGCTTGTTTGGAATTTTAGATTATCAGGGGCGGTTGTCTCTTGCTCGCCGTCGGCAAATGCTGTCGGTGCTGGCGCGGGAATGTGAAGCCCGTGGGACGGACGCAGCGGGAATTGCTTACTGTGTGAATCGGCACATATCTGTCTACAAGGTGCCCATGCCCGCCCATCTGGTGAACTTCCAGCCCCCGGCTCAGGCTCGTTTCATCATGGGCCACACCCGCATGGCTACCCAGGGGGACGAGCACTGCAACTACAACAACCATCCGTTTAAGGGCCGGGCCGGAAACACGTCCTTCGCGCTGGCCCATAACGGCGTTATCCACAATGACCAGCTTTTGAAGGTGCAGTATCAGCTTCCCAAAACGAAAATTGAGACGGACAGTTATGTGGCCGTACAACTGATCGAACGGGAAGGGCGTTTGGACTTCCGCAGCCTGCGGATAATGGCGGAGACCATGCAGGGCACCTTCACCTTTACGGTGTTGGATGACAAGGACAACCTCTACATCGTCAAGGGCAACAATCCCATGTGCATCTACCACTTCCCCAGGGAGGGGTTTTACATCTACGCCTCCACCAAGGAAATTTTGGACCAGGCTGCAACGAAACTGCGCCTGAACCGCCGTCACCGGAAGGAGATTCCCCTCAAACAGGGGGAGATTCTGAAAATCGCGCCGGAGGGTTCTCGCCACATCGAGCAATTTCAGAACGACTATTTGCTCCAGTCCTCGTTCAACCTTTACGGTTGGGGCGGCAGGTATCCCTACTACCCCACTTACCCTACTTACCCCACTTATCCCACTTATCCCTCTGAAACGCCTGAGAAGGAAACGCCTTCTTACCCGGAGGAGCTGATGGAGTTTGGGGAGAGCATCGGGGTCATGCGAGAGGATCAGCAGCTGTTGTTGGATGCTGGCTACACCTGGATGGACCTGGAGGAGATGTTCTACGACCCCACGATGCTGGATGTCTGTCTGCGGGACGCCGCCTGTCCAGTGTGAGGTGTTCGAGTATGAAAGTCTTACTCCTGGAGCCGGGAAAGCTGGCGAAAGAAATGGACATTCCCCATGAGCTCAGCGAAATGCAGCGCGTCGTCGGCGGAACAATGCAGGCCATTTACCCCTTCCCGGAACAGGCGGCAGTCGTCTGCAATGACGAGGGCCTGTTGCTGGGCCTGCCTCTGAACCGTGTAATAGACACTGGAATCGTCATCGCCGGAACTTGCTTCATCTGTGGCTTGGGCGAGGAGAACTTTGCCGACCTGACCCCGGATCTGATGGAGCAGTTCAAAGATCGCTACTACTGGCCGAGGCAATTTATTCGGGCGAATGGGAAGCTGATTGCGCTGCCGTATGACCCGACTTGAACCAAAAGTCCCAATAGGGTCCCTGTGAAAAGTGGAACGTCCCCAAAAGCCGAAAACCGACCCTAATGGGACACTATTTCCGCGTCTCATTAGGGTACACCCTATTGGGACACTTGTTAGGAGGTGTAGTTTGAAGATTGGATATATTCGCATCAGCAGCGCCGACCAAAATACTGCACGTCAGGAGGTGCTGATGCAGGAACTGGGCGTGGAGCTCATTTTCATTGACCGCATGAGCGGCAAAACGCGCAACCGCCCGGAGCTGAACCGGATGCTGGAATTTATGCGGGAGGGTGACACCGTTATCGTGGAGTCCATTAGCCGGTTTACCCGCAACACCCGCGACCTGCTGGAGTTGATGGAACAGCTACAGAGGAAAAACGTGGAGTTCGTCTCCAAGAAGGAGGCCATCGACACCACGACTCCCACGGGCCGCTTTATGCTGACCGTGTTCGGCGCGGTTGCAGAGTTAGAGCGGGAGTACATCCTCCAGCGTCAGCAGGAGGGTATCGCCATTGCCAAACGCAACGGCATTTACAAGGGCCGCCGCCCCATTGAGCGGCCCGAATTTGATGAAGTCGTCTCTCGCTGGAGGCGGAAAGAACTGACCGCCACCGAAGCGATGAAGCGTCTGAATATGACCAAGAGCACCTTCTATCGGAGAGTGCAAAACGGGAGGTGATGAAGATGCGCTGGGCTGTATTGGGCTTTGTCGTCACGTTGACGGTACTCTGCATAGCGGAGGAAGCCATCACTGACGGCGAGTAAGTTTCCACCACATCAATTCGTGCAGAATGGAGGTGATTTTCGTATGTTCCTGTTCGCGTTCAGCACGGTAGCCTTCAACAGCTTCACCGAGGGAGCAATGTTGGCGGCGACCGTCTACCTCGCCAGCCGTGGCGCTGATTCGTAATTCGCCGCCACAGGACACCGCCGGAGCGTTTTGGACTGCCAGAAGGCTCCGGCGGCATTTCTTTTGCACATTTCTCAGATAGTCAAAATTTAAATTTTTTGATGGTTCTCCAGCTTGATGGGCCTCTTTTGGGTTAAAAACTCTCCGTTGTGTAAAGTTTTATTTTACACACTAACATAAATGTAAAACGATGATGCTTTACCCCAAAAATCTTCGCATCATCTAAAGGAGGGTTTAACCCATGAAAAACAACGAATTTAAAGATCAAATAGAACAAATGCGAACCAGAACAGGAAATTTAGACCGTGAAGGCACTTGCTGGACGGAAGAAGAACGCGACACACTGGCGGTGATGTTTTTGGAAAATTGTGGTATCTCTGAGATGGCCTATAGATTTCACAGAACAGAACCTGCTATCGTACAGCAACTCAACGATATGCGGTTATACCAGCTTCGTGCGGGTGTAGGAGGCATGAGCTTCAGAGAGAAAAACTATGGCTGCAAATGTAAAAATTGTGTCCATTTTAAGGACTTTAAGTGTCGTTCCGACAACAATCCATGCGAGTTTAGGAAGGACTGATGAACCATGTTGGAGGGATACACCGACCTGCTGACCACAGATGAAGTCTGTGAAATCCTGCACATCAGCCGCAACAGCCTTTATCCGCTGCTGCAAGCCAAAAAGATACGAGGATTTCAGCAGGGCCGCATTTGGAAAGTCCCCAAAAAATCCGTTGAGGATTACATCGTGGAAATGGCGGAGCTTCACTGACATACTTGCCAAGAGAGCATACTCCCTGGGATTCTGGGAGTGTGCTTTCTCTTGGAGCAGCAAGCACAATGGAGATCGTTGGAACCCATCTGTCACTACAGGAAAAATAGATCAGCCTCTGCCCCTGGCAGAGGATTTACCTTTAGGAGGATTCTCTATGGCAAAGACCAGAAGCAATGGCGAAGGCAATATTCGCCTCAGAAGTGATGGACGCTATGAGGTGCGGGTCTCCGGCGGAGTTGACTTCACCACTGGACAGCACATCCGTATCTCGCGTTATGCCAACTCGATGGAAGAGGCAATTCAGCTTCTCCACAAGCTGAACCTTGCTGTTGGCAATAGCAGTGCCATTCAAAACCAGAAAATCGTGCTGGAGGATTGGCTGGAACTGTGGATGGACATCTACATGAAGGGCCATCTGAAACAATCCACTTACATGAGTTACGAGACCTATGCGCGCAAGCACTTTAATCCAGCGCTGGGAAAAATCCCGTTGACCGAGCTGACCCCCAGGCTGTTACAGCAGTTTTACAACTACAAGATGGAGACGGAAAAGCTGTCCCCGAAGTCCATCAGCAATATGAACCTTTATCTACACAAGGCACTGGATCAGGCGGTTCGGGAGGGCATCATTCCAGATAACCCTGCATCCCATCTTGACCTGCCCCATTCGCCCAGACCCCAGGTCACGATTTTTACCAGGGATGAACAGGCACGGCTGGTCAGAGCCAGCTATCAGCACCGCTACGGTGTGTTCATTCGACTGGTGTTGATGACCGGGATTCGCCTGGGAGAACTGTTGGGGTTGAAATGGGAGGACATCGACTTTCGTTCCAGGATGATGCACATTCGCCGGACGTTAAACCGGCTGCAAATTCCCGGCCTTCCCGAAAACCACAAGGGGCCCAAAACGGAGATCGTTTTGCAGGAACCCAAAACGTCCAATTCCGCCAGAAGCATTCCGCTTCTCCCGAATGTGCTCCAGGACCTTCTCCGTTGGCGCACCGTACAGGAGGCTGACCGCACAGCAGCGGGAGATCGGTATCAGGAAAGTGGTATGATTGTCACTAATCCGCTGGGCGGGTACATCGAACCCAGGACCTTTTCCGATTACTACGCACAAATTCTAGCGTTGGCCGGGCTGCCGCACTTTACCTTCCATGCGCTCAGACACACCTTCGCCTCCCGCGCAATGGAGCAGGGGATGGACGAGAAAACGCTGTCCGTCCTGCTAGGGCACTACTCCGTTTCCTTCACACTGGATACCTACGCCCACGTTCTGGACGATC
>JAJQCW010000044.1 GCA_021202515.1 Clostridiales bacterium
TGTTTTTTCGTAAATAAGAAGTTCCCTTTGGTTTTTCAGTTATAAGTTAAAGGTATACGCTGTTTCTCCTTCATTTTACATTTTTATTGAACGCGAAAGCCAAGATCAACCAGATCATATATTCGCTCCCACATTTTTGTGTAATCTGAGCCGGGGTTGCGTCCTTTTTCTCAGCAACATCCCGCAGCATCTCCAGGAGTTCCTGATTCCGCTTTATATTTTCCGGCTGATACTGCGGCATAAAAGTACGGTAATCCTCATGACCGCCAAGCACAGAATTCTGGTCATACTTTCCGCTGAGAAAGCCGTTCGCCATTGGAGAAAAAGCCACATATCCTATGTTTAATTCCTCCAGAACAGGGAAGAGCGATTCATACCATCTGGCCATCATGGAATAACGATTCTGGATGGCTGTCACCGGACAAACTGCATGGGCACGCCGTATGGTATCTTCCGTGACCTCGGACAGTCCCCAGTGAGTAATTTTACCCTCTCGAATCAGTTCTGCCATAACCCCGGCCACTTCTTCTATGGGAACCGAAGGGTCTGTCCTGTGCTGATAATAAAGATCAATATGATCTGTTTTCAGCCGTCTCAAAGACCCTTCCACCGAGGCCCGGATTGTTTCCGGCCGGGAATCCATCAGAAGTGAAAGCTTCCCATTGCTGCTGTTCCAATCAAAACGTATTCCAAATTTTGTGGCAATCGTTAGCTTGTTTCGATAAGGCTGTCTGCTGTGTATTTCCGCAGGCTGCAAGGCTGAAAACAAGCAAAAAACTCATCAACAGTACGGTAAATTTCCTCATGATTATTTGTCCCTCCTTAGTAGCATTCCTGGAAAATCTCCAAAATTTCTTCATGGGTCATTTTCTTATAGGCACCGGGTACGCAGTTACAGGAATCTGCGATGGCTTTCAGGTCTGTCTGTTCATCCACACCCAGCTCCCACAGCGTAGTCGGCAAGCCAATCTCCCGGATGAAATCTGCAAGCGCTTCAATACCTGCAAGAGCAAGCTCTTCATCCGTTTTTCCTTCCGGCGAAATACCCCAGACTTCTTCGGCAATGCGGTCAAATTTCTCCAAACCGCTCTGATAAATATGACGGTAGTAGACCGGGTGCAGCACCGCAAGTCCCGCACCGTGATTGCAGTTGGTATAAGCGCCAAGCTGATGCTCCATCTGATGGCACTCAAAATCCGTGACCTTGCCGATTTTCAGGATACCGTTTTCCGCCATGGAGGACGCCCACGCCAGCTCGCTCCGTGCCTCCATATTCTGTGCATCGTTCAGAAGAACCCGGATGTTGCGGATGACCAGGCGCATGATAGATTCATTGATCTCATCGGACAGGTTTCCAGAGCCCGGCTTTCCGAAATACGTTTCCATGCAGTGGCTCAGTGTATCAAACGCACCGGACAACACCTGTTTCATCGGCAAAGACAGGGCATAGGACGGGTCGATCATGGCGACTTCGGCCTGCGCACCGAGCATTCCGGCTTTGAGCTTCTTTTCCTCGTTGGTAATCACTGCGCCGTTGTTCATCTCCGCCCCGGTGCCGGAGGCTGTGACGATGGCGATCATGGGAATAAACTCAGTAGGGTAGGTGTGGCAGTCAAACTCCATGCTCCAGATGTCACGCTCCGTTTTTGCCTGTGCGGATATGATCTTGCAGCAGTCAATGACAGAGCCGCCACCGACTGCCAGGATCAGATCAATGTGATTTTCTCTGGCCAGTGCCGCGCCCTCCTGCACCTTTGCATAAGTGGGGTTTGACATGATACCGGAAAACTCCGTAACCGTTTTCCCCACATCGGACAGATACCTCATCATCTCATCATAAACGCCGTTTTTCTTCACGGAACCTCCGCCATATGCCAGCAGGACGTTGTTTCCGTAACCTTTCAGCAGGCTGACCAGATATTCCTTTGCACAACCCTTGCCGAAATAGACCCTGGTTTTGTTTTCATAGATAAAGTTGTTCATAGTTGATTCCTCCGTTTCTGATAAAAGCATAACAAAAGCGAGGCTTCCGGAGAAGTCTCGCTTTGTTCATCAGTATGTACCCAAAGGTTATAGCTCATCCCAGATCTGCCGCGGCCTGCTTTGCGGCGGTCAGAAATCGTTCTACAGTCTTTGATGGGGCAGGGGCGTGCAGAATTCCATAAGGAATGTCATGTTCCCATTCCACAGGAATCATCTTGACCAGTGGATGTACATTTTCCCAACCCTTGATAGAAAGCAGTACATAGTTGCTGTTTTCACATTGGTTAAAGGCATCCACACTGTAAAAATCAAAATCTATAATGTTAATTTGAGGATGGTTTTTCCAGATTTCATCCCGGAGCTGATCTACATAATGGCTCCATCCCCGATGCATCAGCATCAGATTTTCTCCATACAGATCCTCTATGTGCAGCTTGTCCTTTGCAGCGAGGGGATGGTGGATGGACACAGCGCAGCAGAACGGCTCCCGAAACAGCTCCGTACCAGAGCATTCTCTTAAGTTTAGCATCGTATCATCGAAAATTCCCGCCACAATATCAATATTCTTTCCAAGATTGGCCAGAATCTCTTTGGCGTTTTCCGGTGTGTTTTCAAACGGAACCACCTGAAATTTGATGCCTGGGCAGCGCTTCTGAATTTCAGGCCAGAGCTGCATCAGAATATGTACCGGTGTTGTGGGGGAGGAGCCCAGCCGGATGACTTTCCCATCTTCCTGCATGGCATTCTTCGCACGGGTGACGGAATCCTTGCAATACTGGATAATGTATTTGCTGTCCTGATACAAAGATTTTCCGGCTTTGGTCAGGACAAGTCCTCGGTGCGTCCGCTCAAATAGTTTGACATCCAGGTTTGCTTCCAGCAGGTTAATCTGTTTGATGACTGCCGTGGGGGTAATATAGGATTCTTCCGCTGCTTTATTAAAGCTCCCCGCATCCGCCACACGAATAAAGGTTTCAAGCTGTGGATTATACATGGACATCTTCCTTATCCTGATTTCTGTATGGTATCAGAGAATCCCTCATCTGTCCGTAGCAATAGCTCTCCATCCTGCTGATCGGGTCAAATGCTCCGTCCAAAAGGCTCCAACAAAATACGATTCCATAATATTGCGCTGCAATGCTCTCTGTGAGATTGTCAACAGGCGTTCCGCTTACAAGCTCTCCTTGCCCGACTGCCTGTTCCAGAATTTCTTTTACAACACTCTCATCATAAAGCAGCTTATTTTTCCCATCCTCGTTTTCCGGCTCAACCACATTTTTGATCCACTGCTGAGAGATTTTCACGGTGCTTTCTTTAATATATTTCATAGAATCCCGCAGGAAGGAAGCCAGCCGGTCGCACACATCTCCCGAAACCTCCATGGACTTTTTCTGCATTTCGATAAACGTGGCTTTGGCAATCTCACCTACCACATCTTCCTTCCGTTTGAAGTAAGTATAAAAGCTTCCCTTGGCCACTCCGGCTTCAGCGGCGATTTCGTCAATCGTCACGTTTTCAAATCCTCGTTCCTTAATCAGCTTCTCTGCCGCTGTAATAATCTTTAACCTTGTCTGCATAGCTGCAATCTGCCGTTTGCCCATAATCACGACCTCCTTTTACCGGCATTATACCAGGTCGTTGACTTGAAGTCAATGACTAAAATAAATCTTCTCGATTATGATTGTTGGAGAAATTTTGGAGGAAGTTCATGTGCCGGGAGTAAATGGTTTATAAAACAAGCAGTTCCTCACAGTTTTCTCTTTCTAATCTCTCAACCATATATTGGTCTTTCTTTCCTTTATATCGATATACGGGAGAATAGGAACTTTTCCATCATCCAATGTTTTTTCGCTATCCAGGGGGTTTTATAACCCGCATCCATCGTCACAAACTGTACGTTATATTTGCTGGTGACTGCGTCGTATATCGCATCCCATGCAACACTGTCATGAACGTTACCTGCTGTTACCTCCACTCCCAAAATGAAGCCATGTTTTTCGCAGAATCTACGCCACCGGAGAAAGCAACTGCAACGCTCCCCATGCTTTTCAGATAGTCCTGTAATTTTTGATATTTCAAAGATAAGTTTGGCACCATAGTGTTCACCTCAACTCAAGAGTATAGCTCTGGTCTGCGCAGCGACACATACGGGCGGTTATCGCCTCTCTTGCGATTATTGTCTATATCAATGTCAACATAGATAAGCTGCTCTCGGTCATCTGTTTTCACTATAAGATTTCCGTCAGCATCCACAGCAAGCGATTCCCCTGCAAACGTCATTTGTCCTTCGGTGCCTGTTCGATTGCACATAACAATGGGGATACAGTTTTGAAACGCCTGCACACGGATCTCCCATTCAAACATAGTGAGCCGCTCGGCTTTGGTGTTTGCCGTTGGTATCAGGATCAAATCTGCGCCTTTCAGTTTTTCTGTCCGAATACTTTCCGGGTAATGGCGATCAAAGCAAACTACGATTCCCAGGTTTCCCAGAGGAGTCTGGAATACAAGAAAACCATCATCCGAAGGAGCATAGTAATCCTGCTCGTAAAAATTGGCTGCCTGTGCGATATGTACCATCTTCTGGGTACCCTGTATATCACCCGTTGCAGTGATAAGAAGGCTTGCGTCATAACGCTTTTGATTTTCCTCGTAATAAAAATTGGGAACTGCATATATGCGATTCTCCCGACAGGCTTTCTGAAAGCTCAACACTTCATCAGCATTCGATCTCACGGCCTTATCCGATACACTCTGTTTTTCATACTGAGGGAAAAAGGGCAGGAGCGACAACTCTGGATACAAAATCAAATCCGCACCATTTTGAGCCGCATCCCGCAAAGCAGACAAGCTTTTTTTCAAGTTCTCCGCCATATCTGGTTCCATCCTCATTTGAAACAATGCAATTCTCATTCCATACCTCACACTCATTTCACCAAAAGCAATTTTCCTATTCACCTACTAACTATATAGGTGAATAGGAAAATTATAGCTTACAACAAGGTCAATGTCAAGGGAGGTAAACACTACAGATGAAGTCAAGATAGAAATCAGAAAATCGACAAATTACACTGTCTGGTAGTCTGATTTTTTTAACTCCCTTAAAAGAGAAAATTCCCATCTTCCCACACCGGTATCCTTTTGTCATATGGTGTGAAGCTCATCTTGCAAGTATGCGATGGCATCCATAGTTTTTTACTATATCTGGCTATTTCATTTTAGTATTAGCATCAAATCGCCACCGGTGATATTATAACAAACAGCTACAAAGGACCTTGCCCTGAGGCACTGGCAACGGAAAACGCCCAAAAGGGCCTCCTCGTACCTGAAATCCCCACGGGGATACGCTCCCAGCTTCAGGTTTTTCGTCCCGCGCTGCCGAAACGGTTCGTGTGGACCGCCGCCGCCGAAAGGCGAGGTGTTGTCACCCACAATTCATTTTATTTATGGAGGCCAAATCGCAGAGACAGGCCGAGAGTTGCTCCAGATCGCCGGGGTAAACAGCGACCATCTGTTGGGCGTGGGGGTTTCTATCCCCGGTGTGGTGCGGAGGGAGGATAACGCCGTCGTGCGGGACATCCTCCAGCGGGAGCTGAATTGCCCCGTCATCGTTGAAAACAACGTCAAAGCATTTGCGGAGGCAGAGCTGATTTACGGCAGCGGCAAGGACCAGGAAAACCTGCTGTTTGTCAAGTGGGGGCCTGGCGTAGGGGCGTGCTTTGTCCTCCACAAGCAGATTTACGAGAGCCGCCGCTTCCAATCTGCTGAGATCGGCCACATGACCGTGGAGTGGGAGGATGCACAGCGCCACCTGTGCCTGGGATGGCTGGAGACCCGCGTCTCCGCCCATGCCGTAGCGGACCAGGTGCGCCAGCGCTGCACCCGGTCGGCCATGCCGTTGCTCTACCGGAACAGGAGAGGAGATGTGTCCTCCATTGCGGCCCATAACATCGACGAGTGGATCGCCTGCGGCGACAGCGGAATGTGGCAGGTCATTGAGGAGAGCATCGACCTGCTGGCCAGGGCAGTGACCAATGTTGCCACCTTTTTGGCCCCGGACCAGACCATTTTTTACGGTGATCTGTTCGAGCTGCCCACCATACGGGAACGGTTCCTGGCCGCTTGTCAACGATATAACACCGACTGCCGGGCGGAGGGCTTTTCCCGTTCCCAACTCAGCGACAAGTTGGAGTACATCGGCCCTCTGGCCATCGTAGTGGATAGACTGTTCCTCAACCGGCGTGTGACCAGTGATTTGAATCAATGAGATACCAAACCGCGCTAAGATTTAAGTTTTTCAAATAGCAGACTATTTTGACTTCCCTGTCTGTCTTACCCGACAGACAGGGAACTTTTTGTATGGCGTAAAAGAAAGCGGCAGCGCGAAAAATCACGCTGTCGCCTGCATCAGCTCAAAATCCCATATCGGGCCCTTTTGATAACTCTTATGTCCGCCCCAAATATGCCTCCACCGACCGGATACAGGCGGCTCCGTCCGCAGCAGCGGTGACCACCTGCCGAAGCGCCTTCGTCCGGAGGTCTCCAGCCGCAAAGACACCAGGCAAGCTGGTCGCACCATCCTCTGACGCCACCAGATACCCGGAATCATCCCGCCCAATGGCCTTCGGCAGCCAGCTTGCATTGGGCCGGGAGCCGATGGAGGCAAACACGCCATCCACCGGCAGTTCCCGGTGGGCGCGGCTGTGAACACCTTCCAGAATCACGGCGCTGACCCGGCCTGGTCCCACGATTTCCCGGACTGCGGCATTGGGGATAATCTCCACATTTGGACAGTTCTCCAGTTGCCGCAGACTGCGCTGGGCCGCCCGAAAGGTTTCCCGCCGATGAATCAGGTAGACTTTGGCGGCCAGCCTCGCCAAAAGGCGGGCGGCGTCCACCGCTCCATCGCCGCCGCCTACCACGCAGACCGTCCGTCCACGAAAAAACGTGCCGTCGCAGGTGGCGCAGTAGGACACGCCGAGCAAATCCTCTCCTGGCACGTCAAGCGTGGTCCGCTGTGTTCCCATCGCCAAAACGACGGTTTTCCCCTGTACGGTGGAGCCGTCCTCCAGCGTAAGAAGAAACCCTCCGTTTATTTTGCTTAACTGAACGGCACTGCCCTCCAGCATCTCCGCGCCCAGGGCTTCCGCTTGGGCGCGAAAGGATTCCGCCAGGTCAAACCCGCTTTTCTGAAACGCGCCGGGGTAATTGTCCACCTGCGCCGCGTTGACGATGGCTCCGCCCCAGTCCTCACGCTCCAGCACCAGCGCGGACAGGGCGGAACGCCGGGCGTAAATGGCCGCAGTCAGCCCTGCCGGGCCGCCGCCCACAATGATGACATCATACATGGCAACATCCTCCGTGAATCCACACTCAATTCACTCCGCAACGATACCGACGGCTGCTTCCCCCTGAATTTTTATCTTCTCCTGGAAACTGACACCGTTACGCACCCGGAAGGCGTGCAGCACCGATTGCTGGGTGTCCATCAGGGACAGGATGAGATACCGCGCCCCTGGGTCACGGGCCAGCCGTCTGTCCTCGGCGGAGGGCCGGGAGGGGCTTTCCGGGTGGGAATGCCAATTTCCAAGTGGAACCAGACCCTGGGCGCGCATTTCCCGGATGGCGGTCAGTTGCTCTCTCGGGTCGATGGAGAAATGTTCGTTGCTGTGGTCGGTGTTGGTCAGGCAGTAGACCCGCTCTACGGTGCAGTCCTCACCGTCCATGGTCCCTGCGATCAGGCCGCAGGCTTCGTTGGGCAGCTCTGCCCGGGCATGGGTGAGCATGATCTCCAGATGCTCCCGGCTCAGATACAGCATCAGATCCCCTCACATTCCGTCTGTTCGTAGTCGATCAACTGCGTGATGGTGGGATGCTTGCCGCAGACCGGGCAGTTTTCAGTGTTCTCCGGCAGTTTGATCTTGCGGAAGGTCATGGTCATCGCGTCGTAGGTCAGCAGATAGCCGGTGAGCAGTTCGCCCCGGCCAATGATGTACTTGACCGCTTCCATCGCCTGGAGGCTGCCGATGACGCCGCCCATTGCCCCAATGACGCCCGCCTGTTTGCAGGTCGGGACTGCGTCTTTGGGAGGCGGGTCGCGGAACACGCAGCGGTAGCAGGGACCTTTTCCGGGGACGTAGGTCATCAACTGGCCTTGAAACCGAATGATGCCCGCATGAGAAAAGGGCTTTTTCGCCATCACGCAGGCGTCGTTGATGAGAAACTTGGCGGGGAAGTTGTCCGTCCCGTCGATGATAAAATCATAATCCCGGATCATGTCGAGGATGTTCTCGGAATCCACAAAGGTGTGGTAGGGAACGACCTTTACATCCGGGTTGATGGCCTCCATTGTTTCTTTGGCAGACTGCACTTTGGGTTTGCCCACATCGGGGGTGGTGTGAATGATCTGCCGCTGCAAGTTGGACAGATCCACCTCGTCCGCATCGGCAATACCGATGGTGCCAACGCCAGCCGCAGCCAGATACATGGCCGCCGAAGCGCCCAACCCGCCTGCGCCAATGATAAGCACTTTGGCGTTCAGCAGCTTTTTCTGGCCTTTCACACCCACTTCCTTCAGGATGATATGGCGGGAATAGCGTTCCAGTTGTTCGTTGGTAAAAGCCATCAGCGCCCGCCTCCCATAAAGTAAAGGAACTCCACAGTATCCCCATCCTGTAAGGCGGTGTTGTCAAAGGCTCCGCTCTCCACATAGTCATCGTTCAGCGCTACGGTGACATAGAGGGGGCTTTCCACCTTCTCCAGTTCGATGAGCCGGGCCACGGTCAGCCCCTCCTCATATTCTTTTGTCGTGCCTGCAACATTCAGCTTCATAACGTTTGTTCTCCTATCCATTTGATGAGTTCTGGCTTTTTGACCGCTCCCCGCAGTCTGGCCTGTTCTGCTCCGCCCCGAAAGAGGATCAGCGTAGGGGAGGCCAAAATGCCATAGGTCTGGGTCAGGGCTTCATTTGCGCCGGTGTTGATTTTGACAAAGTCAACCTTCCCCGCATATTCTTCTTCCAACGCACTTAAAATTGGGGCCAGCCGCCGACAGGGAACACAGCCATCGGCGTAAAACTCCGCGACCACAGGCCGCTGGGCCTCCAGCACCTGAGCGTGGAAGGTATCGGTTCCCACTTTTTTAGGCATCTTCGTCCTCCACCTTCTGAACCAGCAGACGGTAGGTGCCGTCGCCCCCATCGGTCAGGCGCAGCACCTTGTGTCCCTCTTCTTTGACGGAGCGGGGAACGTTTTGCACCGGCTCACCGTCGTTCAGGCGAACCTCCAGGACCTGCCCGTCCTCCAACTCCTCCAGCGCCACCTTGACCTTGACGAAGGTGACCGGACACACCACGTCTGTGATGTCAACGCGCTCGTCGATTTGAATATCAGCCATGATACGCCTCCTCGATCCGTTCTTTCAGCTTGTCCCAGCCCACCCGGTCGCAGGTGAACCGGAAGCGCTCGCCAGGCTTTGCGTACTCGGCAAAGAAGTTGATTGCCGCGTCAGTTACACGGAACAGGGTCTCCCTGTCCTGCACGAGAGGGAGCAGCTCCTCACCCTTGCCAATGTGGTTGCCGAAGGTGCCGCCAAAAGAGACCAGGTAGCCCGGCGTTCCCTCCCATGCGTCCACGGGGCAGGACTTGACGCACCGTCCACAGTGATTGCAGGCGTTTTCTTCCAGTTTGACTTCGCCGCCCTCTATGTGAATCGCCTTGGTTCGACAGACCTTTTCGCAGACGCCGCAGAAAATACATTGCTCTCCGTTCCAGTGAACGTTCATAGCCCCCTTGATGCCCACGTCGTTTTCTTCCGCTTTCAGACAGTTGTTCTGGCAGCCGGTGACGCCGAACTTAAATTTGTGGGGCAGCTCCCGCCCGAAATAGTGGGCATCCAACTCCTCGGCCAGCCCATAGGTATCGATGCAGCCGCTGGGACAGATGGCTGCACCCTGACAGGCGGTAACGGTCCTCACCCTTGGCCCGCAGACGCCGGGGACGACATCGCCCTGGGCCAGCGTCTCCTTCACCTGGTCGATCTCCTCCAGGCGGACATAGGGGATCTCCACTCCCTGCCGGGAGGTCAGGTGGACATAGTCCTGGCCGTATTGCTCTGCGGCGTCCGCGATGGCCCGGAGCTGTTCTACTGTTACCTTTCCTCCCACGACCTTCAGGCGCAGGGAAAACCGTTTTTTTGTTTTTGCCGCATGAATCCGCCGGCTTTTAATGCTGCGTAATCAACTGCCATAGTGATTCCTCCTTGTTACGCCCTATTGTCGGCCTGCGCCAGCGCCTGGGCGAAATCCTCTTTCAATTCCTCCAAATCCTCGATTCCAACACTGATGCGGATCAGGTCGTCGTAGACACCGGCGCTCCGCCGCTGGCTTTCGCTGCTGTGCAGGTAGATGGTAGAGGCTGGGTGAATGACCAACGTCCGCACATCTCCGATGTTTGTGGCAATTTGGGCATATTTCAAATGGTTCATGACCTGATAAGCACGTGCCTTGCTCCCCAATCGGGCGGTCACAATGGCTCCGCCCATGCCGTTCAGCTCCTGCTGCACCAACGGGAAGAACGGACTGCTCTCCAGACCGGGATAACGCACTGCCCCCACGCCGGGATGCGCTTCTAAAAAGCGGGCCAACCCCAGAGCGTTGGCGCAGAGCCGCTCCATGCGCAGCCCCAGCGTCTCCAATCCCAAACTGTTGAGAAAAAGGTTGGACGGCGCGGCACAGGCGCCGAAGTTTCGCCACAGGTCTTCCCGCAGCCGCAGGGTAAAGGCCAGTTTCCCAGCCCGGCGGAAGGGCGCCAGCACCCGATAGCGGTCAACGTTCCAGGGGAACGTCCCCCCGTCGATAATCACCCCACTGATGCCACTTCCGCTTCCGTTGATATACTTGGAGGTGGAGTGAATGACCACATCCGCTCCCAGCTTCAGAGGGTGCGCCAGGATGGGGGTGGCAGTGGTGCTGTCGATGAACAGCGGGATGCTTCGCTCATGGGCCAACACCGAAACCGCTGGGATGTCCACCACGTCCAGTTTGGGATTTCCAATCAGTTCCCCGAAAATCACCTTGGTTCGTTCATTGAGCAAAGGTTCGATTTCTTCCGGGGACAGATGCTCTACCGTTCGGGTAGTGATGCCAAGAGCTTTCAAATCCTGAAAAAAATCCAGTGTACCGCCGAACAGCCCTGCTCCGGCGATGATTTCGTCCCCGGCCTCCAGGATGTTCAGCAGTGCCATAGACACCGCCGCCATACCAGAGGAACAGGCCACCGCCGCCACTCCGCCCTCAAGTGCAGCCATACGCACCTCGAAGGCATTGATGGTAGGATTGCCAATTCGAGAATAGGCGTAACCTGGCTTTTTCCCTGCGCAGACGGCCTCCAGTTCTTCTGCCGACTGACAACGGAATGCGGAGGTCTGGGCTATGGGAGTCAGCGTGCCGCCGGTGGACGGGTCTCCCTGAAAGCGCTGGTGCAGCAGCGCAGATAAACCGCATGGCGGTTTATTTCAGCAGACATTATTTTAACGCCAGGAACCGTTTTCCGCTAATACCAAAAGAAAATAGCTGGACATAACCTGAAACTATACCCGGCGTCGGCTTTCTCTAAATTGGTCAGGAGATGGCAAGGTATTCTTTCATCGCGGAGATGTACTTTTCTCCCATCTGGCTCAAAATCGTGTTTTCACGGGTGACGTAGCCGATCTCCATCACGCTGTTGGCCTCCTGGTCCGCGCCTGAGAAGGGGACTACCATGAAATCGTCTCCGTTCAACTCCTCACAGATAATACCGGAGCACAGTGTATACCCGTTCAGTCCCACCATCAGGTTCAGCATGGTGGCCCGGTCATTGGCCTTGATGACTTGCGGATATTCATTGGTGGAGAGGATCTCCTCCGCAAAGTAGAAGGAGCTGTTATCTCCCTGGTCAAAGGCGAGACAGGGATAGCGTTCCAACTGTTGAAAGGAGATTTGCGGCTCCTGCGCCAGTGGATGCCCTTTCCACAGGTACACATAAGCTTGGCAGTCTACCAGCGGGTGAAATTTCAGATTGGCAGAACGCAACAGTTTTGACAGGGCTTTTCGGTTAAAATCGCTTAAATACAGCACGCCGATCTCACTTTTCATGGTGCTGACATCACTGATGACCTCTCTGGTTTTGGTTTCCTTGATGGCAAACTCATATTGCGACATATCGTATTCCCTGGCCATATCCACGAAGGCTTTGACTGCAAAGGAATAGTGCTGGGTGGAGACGGCAAACTTCTTTTTGTAACTCCCGCCCTTTTCGTATCTTTGAATCAGGTTTTCATACTGCTGATAGATTTCTTTGGCGTAGTACAAAAATTCTGCTCCATCGTTGGTCAGCGTAGCGCCTCGCCCGCTGCGGTACAGCAGCGTAATGCCCAACTCCCGCTCCATCTCTTTAATGGCATTGGTCAGAGAAGGCTGGGACACATAGAGATGCTCCGCCGCCTTGTTCAGCGAACCGGTTTCCGCAATCGCAATCAGATAAGACATCTGCGTCAATGTCATTTGAATCGTCCCCTTTTCTGCTCTATATGTCAATTTCCCTTTTATTATATCAACATACTATTTTAATTGGTTATTATACAACTACTTACGCCACATGTCAATCATCGAATGTGCGGTGTAACGGGAACATATCCATTTTGTATATTTGAAAAATACCCTTGACAAAACGCATCTGACGAGGCGTTCACGAGGGAACTGCGGGAGATGGCGACGGAATGCCCGGTGGTGTTCCCCTCCGGCATCGGCGTGGTGCCCTGGATGGTCCCCGGCGGTCGGGACATCGCCGTGGCAACCAGCGAGCTGATGAAGCAGTACGACGTGGCGATTTGGGCGCACCACGGGATGTTCTACTCCGGCGAGGACTTTGACCTGACCTTTGGCCTGATGCACACGGTGGAAAAGTCCGCCGAGATTCTGGTGAAGGTCTACTCCATGACCGGCGGGACAAAGCGGCAGACCATTCAGCCCGACGAGTTCCGCCACCTGGCGGTGGACTTCGGCGTGTCCCTGCCCGAAAAGTTCCTCTTTGAGAAATAACTTGATTTTATTGTGTGTCCGGGATGGCTGCTTCACCCCTTAGTTTGCTTCATCCCTCTGATCAACTCCTTCTGCCTATTAATGGTAACTATCTCGGACACACTTTAAAATACCCCAGCACTTACTTCCTGAAAAATTCTTCCTTCCAGCATAAGTGCCATCTGCTCATTGAAGCATTGTTTTCATAGTAATATCGTTGAACCATTTTAGAAAGTAGCACCGTTCATGCAGGCGATGGTGTATGGGAATACCCAGTCAAACTGAATCATTGATAAGAAAAATAGGATTTTTGTTTTTTCCACATTATCAACTATCGGTTTGGATATACGAAAAATCGCTATCAGGGATTGAAAAGAACGAAAGCAGATTGTATGTCATATTCGCCTGTACGAATTTGTATATGATTGCAATTTCCGGATAAAAGCTCTATGAGGCATGGCCTGGGGGATAGTGTGCTCTTTTTAGACAATAGGATGCAATTCAGAAAAAGTAAGTGTGTATCACTCTTTGATCTCTCTGATAAACTCCCGAATTGCAGTAAATTTGGGAGTTTATCAACAAAATGTTCTTTCAATCAGAGGTTCCCTAAATAAACCTCCGATTAGAAAACCGAGAAGAAAGCACATGGTGGAATAGATGGCCTATGTGCTTTCTTCCGACAAAAAGATGAAGATTAGGAATTAGAATAGTTGGATGCAGTGGTGTACGGAGACAATTGCGAAGCGGGAAATTTTATTTGCGAAGGTCGAGGATGAGTCAGTAAATGCATACTTAGAGAAGCAGTATGCCAGGTCCCATGGAGAAGAGCCAGGCAACCTGCTGGTACTTCCGCATTTTGCAGGAGCGGCCACCCCCTATATGGACACAGGGTCAAAGGGGGCCATCCTTGGGCTGACGACTACTACCACGGTGGATGAAATTTATCGAGGCTGTATGGAAGGAGTCGTCTACGAGATGGTGCTCAATGCCAGAAAGATGGCATCCTCCGGTGTCCATTATAAAAAGATCCATGCAACAGGCGGGGGCGCACATTCCGCCGTATGGATGCAAATGAAGGCAGACATGTTAAACGTGCCAATGGTTGCGCTGAGAACAGTGGATGCTGGAACGGTGGGATCTGCAATGCTTACCGGTGTTGCCATCGGAGTATTCATGGATCTCGACGATGCAACCGCTCACATGGTAGAGCAGATACGGACATATGAGCCAAGACAGGAAATGCATGAGAAATACATGCAAATTTACCGCATTTACAACGGGAACAGCAAGAAGTATGCGCTGCCCCTGAAATTCTGAGGTGCCTGCAATGAGAGAGAATTGGGTCTATCGCCGCGGTGACGTGTATCTGGCCAACTGCGGCGCATGGCGCGGCTCCATACAGGGCAGCATCCGCCCCGTTGTGGTCATGCAGATACCGGGAACCGACATAGCCCCACGCTCAGCGTGGTGAAGCTGACCTCGAAGGTGAACAAGAAGCCCAACCAGCCCACTCATTACATGTTGGAAAACGTGCGGGGTATCCCGTACCCTTCACAGGTCCTAGCCGAGCAGCCGGACACCATCAACAAGTCGGACATCATCCGCTATATAGCGCACCTGTCGGACAAGCATATGGAGGCAATCAGCCGGTGTCTGGAAGTGGAGCTGGGGCTAACCAACGGCAGTGAACCGCAAAAGAAGCCAGATAGCTTATCATAGAAACGAAAACACTCATTTGCCAAGGATGTCACCGCGTCGGCGACATCCTCGCTTTTTAGGAACATCTGCGGTATACAAGCGTTCTCACCCCCAAAACCTCCCCGAAACCGACTGCATAGCAGCCCCCTTTGCCGGGAAAACTGGTGTTACCACATCCGGCAAGGAGGGCCTGATTTTTATGCGGGGCAAAGTGGAGATTTGCGGCGTAAACACCGCCAAGCTCAAGGTGCTGAAAAACGAGGAGATGACCGAGCTGCTCAAGCGGGTCAAGCAGGGCGACAAGGAGGCCCGGCAGCAGATGATCGAGGGAAATCTGCGGCTGGTACTCTCCGTCATTCAGCGGTTCGCGGGGCGAGGGGAGAGCATGGACGATTTGTTTCAAATCGGCTGCATTGGGCTGATGAAGGCCATTGACAACTTTGACTGTGAACAGTATCAGGTGAAGTTTTCCACCTATGGGGTGCCGATGATCAGCGGCGAAGTCCGCCGGTTCCTCCGGGACTCCTCCGCGGTGCGGGTCAGCCGCTCCATGCGGGACGTGGCCTATAAGGTCCTCCAGGCGCGGGAGGCGTACCTCAACGAGCACCAGCGGGAGCCGTCCCTGGACGAGCTGGCAAAGGGGCTGGACATGAAGCGGGAGGATGTAGTATTCGCCCTGGACGCCATCGCGGACCCGGTCTCCCTGTACGAACCCATTTACGCCGACGGGGGCGACGCCATGTGTGTCATGGACCAGGTGCGGGACGACAAAAACACCGACGAAAAATGGCTGGAGCATCTGGCGCTCCACGAGGCCATGGGGCGGCTGTCCGAGCGGGAGCGCCGTATCCTGGACCTGCGGTTTTATCAGGGCAAGACCCAGATGGAGGTCTCCCAGGAGGTGGGCATCTCTCAGGCCCAGGTCTCCCGGCTGGAAAAGGGGGCCATACAGCAAATCAAAAAGGCGCTCTAAGGCGCTTTAACAGCAAAAAACAGCGACAGCGGAACCATCAGCCGGGTTCTGCTGTCGCTGTTTCTGTATGGATTAAGAAATGTTGCCGTTTTTATCGCAGGTAATGGCAAGGTTGACGGAAATATCATCGTTGCCTGCCTTTTTCAGTTTGCCCTTCAAACGGACTGTCCCGCCGCTGGAGGTGAAGGAGGTTTGTGAAAAGCTCCAGCCCTGATACGTGACCTTTTGAGAGACCCTTTTGGAGGTAACACTGACGGTGGAACCATCGTAGGCGAAGGTAGCAGTGATTCCAATCGTTGCAATAAGTTGGTTGCTACAATAATAGTCTCTGCTTCTAGTCCATGATCTACCCGTAGCACGGCTAGTACTGTCAACGGTCAAAGTCTCCACATAAGAGACGCCATTTTCAAAGTTTGTCCCTTGGAAGGTTGCCTCAACAGCCAAAGCCTGATTAGGGAAAACTATGCAAATTAAAAGGGTTATACAGAGAACAAAAGAAAGAACCCGTTTCATAACATCACTCCTGGGCGTTATCTGCCGAAATAGAGGAATCAGGAATGTAAAACTCTTCCCCGTTGGCATAAGTAAACTCATACACCGTGATTTCATTGGGCTTTAACTTAAAGAAAAAGGTGTAAATACTGAACACCGCCAACAGCAGAACCAGTACCACACAAACCACCCGAACCGCCAGCTTTTGCTTTTTCCACCGGCCCCGCTCCTCTGGGGTCAGCTCCTCCATCAAGGTTGCTGCCAGCTCCTCCGAGGTACCAAAGGCGGCTTCCAGCGCCGCCCGGTCCGGGGCGGGGTTTTCCTCCGAAAAGGCGTTCAGCAGACCGGTCAAATGCTCTTCCAGCCGCCGTTTTGCCGCCCGCCCACAGCGGAGATACCGGCGAACCTCCCGCCGGTAGCGTGTCATAGCGACCTTCATGTTTCGTCAGCTCCTTTTCAGTCACATGGCACAGCAGCCCGTGTTATGGCGCGTCCGTCGAGGAAGCGGAACTGTCCGCGCCCCCGCTGATGTAAGAAAATTCATATGTTGTGATTTCAAACGGCTTTTCCTTGTAGAAGAAGGTATAAATGCTGAACATCGTAAACAACAACACCAGTACCACACAAACCACCCGCACCGCCAACCGGTGCCGCTTCCACTGGCCCCGTTCCTCTGGGGTCAGCTCTTCCATCAGGGTCGCCGCCAACTCCTCCGAGGTACCAAAGGCGGCTTCCAGCGCCGCCCGGTCCGGGGAGGGATTTTCCTCCAGAAAAGCGTTCAGCAGGACGGAAAGCTGTTCCTCCAGCCGCCGCCGGGTAGAGCGCCCACAACGAAGGTGCTTGCGGACTTCCCGCCGATAATGGGTCGCCGCCTCATTCATGTGCCGTCCCCTCCCTTCAAAATCTCGGAAACGCCGGTGATGAACCGGTCATAGGTCTCCAGCAGTTCCCGGAGGTAGGCCCGGCCCTCTGGCGTGATTTTGTAATACTGCCGCCAGCGCCCGTCCGGGGCCACCCGCTTTTTGCTCTCGGTGATGTACTCCGCCCGGGACATCCGGTAGATGGCCGCGTAGGGGAAAACGATGGTCAGGGTGCCGCCGCTCTTTTCTTTCAGGGCGTCGGTCAGCTCTCCGATGTAATATTCCCGCTGGGAGAGAAGATGCAGCACCAGCAGCTCCGTCAGGGCTTTTTTCAGATTGTCTTCCAGGTTGTTGGAACGCTCCTTCGGGGTTTCCGCCGCCAAGTGCAGTGCCTCCTCCCTTTTTGGTCATAAAAATAGGATAAAAGACCCGAAGCGGTTTGTCAACCGTTTTCCCGCAAAAAAATGCAGCGGGAAAATATTTTTCAATTCAGTTTTTTTGTTGTTGACAAAAAATAAAGGTCGTGATAGGATAGAGCTACCAAAGAGAAAGGAGGGTTCCACATGAAGAGACAAGTTTCGTTGCTCCTGGTTCTGGCGCTGCTGCTGACAGTCTGCACAGCTTGCAGCGGGAGCCAAATCACCGGGGACGGCTCCGCGTCTGCCAACGGCAGCATTTCCGTCGCGGACGGGTCGGGCGGAGAAGAGGCAGACGCCGCCGAGGTGGAGGCCGTCTTAGAGCAGTTTTTGACCGGCATCTACACCACAGACGACCAAGGCCGGTATACCACGTACCTGGCGGAGATGGAGGCGCTGGACAGCGCCGCTGGGGAGGACAGCGAGGATTCCCAGGCGCTGCTGGACGCGGCGGCGGACAACTACTATGCCGGGTTTGCCTCGCTGGTGACGGAGGACGTTTATACCAGGCTGGTGCAGAACCGCGTCCCCTTCAAGTATGATGAGCGATACGCCGACACCCCCGCCACGGTGGAAGGCGTTGCCCTGGCCGCCCAGGAGGACGGCTATTCCTATATCGTCACCCTGCAAATCGGCGGCAAGACCGAGACCCGCAGCGGCGAGTTGCAGTGGGCAGAGCAGGACGGCTCGATTCTGGTCAGCTCCTTTTACGAGGCGGCTTGACGCTGAATTTTAATCGTCCTATTGACATAAGGGCAGCTCGGTGGTAGTATAGTTCTCAGAAAGTGTCTGAAACTCATTATACTGTATGCGGCAATAAGAGTTCTATCTAAACGGGAAGAGACGATTCCAGAACCATTCTACATCAGAAAGGACTTGCTCGATATGAAAACACGCATTGTCAACCTCTGCGGCGTGGCATCTCTGCTGTGTGCGCTGGCCCTTCTACTCACTGGCTGCGCCGGGACCACCGGGGATGCCAGCACCGAGCCATCCGGGGAAACATCTGCCCCGGTCCAGGAGGAACCGGACAACTCCGCCCCGGCGGAGGCAGCGGAGACCGATATGGCTTACATGTGGATCACCGACCTGACGGAGGACGCGGAGTTTGACCAGTACATCCAGCAGGAAAGCACCATGAAACTCATGCAGGAGCTGAACGCCCGGTTTCAGCAGGAGTTCGACTTTCAGGAGTGCAACGACCAGCAGGTCTACTATGTGGGCCAGTGCGACCTGCCCCTGCCCTTTGTGCAATACGGCGACCCGGATTTAAAGGACCAGCGAGTTGAGCTGTTTCCGGGGGAGGACAAGGTGTTCGTGACCCCGCTGACCACCTGGGAGGTGGGCAAATCAGTGGCGGAGAGCCTGAACGACTGCCTGGCCGAGGGCCGGGCCTTCGGGGAGGAGGATTTCGCCTTCGACCCGGAGGGGAACATCCCTATGCTGGCGGGCTGGGGCTACCGGGACTATACCGCCATTGGGGACACCTTCGACTTTTACTATCTGGACAGCATCCTGACCTTTGAGGTGGTGGGGTTCCTGGAGGCGGGGACCACGCTGACAGCCTACGGCGAGTCTCAGCCCATCGACTACGCCCTGTGTCTGCCCTTTTTGGACATCGAAGGCCCGGAGCAGTCCGGCATTTCGGTGGAGTCCATCGCCTTCCACTATATGCAGCGCAACGACGGCTTCATCGGCTACGACCGCAGCGACCCGGACGCCAAGCAGGAGACCATCGACCGGCTCAACGCCCTGTTTCAGGAGCTGGGGGTCAATTACAATGTGTACGATGACTACGAGTTTGTCTTTGCGCCCTTCCGGTTCTATGTGGCGGAGCAGACCCAGAGCGAGATCCAGGAGGTCAGTTGTCCTCCTGCTGAAACGCTGCGATTCTATCTGTAGATTCTTCCTTTTTCCCCGGCTGGAGCGGTGGGTGCGCCCCAGCCGGGGACTTTTTGCGCTCTGCCGGGGCCAAAGCGAACGGACAGCCAGCCCACAACGAGGTGCGAGCTGGCTGTCTGCAAGGAAAGTGTAATTGTGCGTTGTGTTATCCGGCGTTGAACAGCGCGGAGAGGGTGTCCTCGTGCTCTTGGAAGATCTCCAGCAGGAAAGTGTTCCAGTGGCGGGCGTCCTGGGTGGAGCTGCCGAACACATAATCCTCCTGGCCGTAGTCGATGACGTCGAAGCCGGGCATGGCCTTGCTGGCCCCCGCCGTCCGGTAGGAGACCGCGTCCGCCAGGGAGAAGGAGACGCTGGTCACGTCGCTGGTGTCCACCCAACCGCTCAGGTCGGTGCCGGTGGCCTCAGTAGCGGTGCCGTTGGTGGTCTGGGTCTCGGCGGCGGGGGTCTCCACCGCCACGCCGTCTGCGTACTCGGCGTACATCTGATCCACGTACAGGGAGAAGGAGCTGCTCAGCACCTCAGAGGGCACATGGCCGCCGTCCCACTGCCACTCGATGGCGCAGTCGGTGCCGCTGTTCAGCCAGGCCAGTTGGAGGTTCAGGGAGGTGAACATGGACATATCGCCCTCGGACGCGCCCATGACGATGCGGGTCCAGGCGGGGCTTTCCGTCCCCTCGTCACCGATATAGTTCAGCGGATTGTAGAGGGAGACGATGTTGTTGCCGTACTCGTCTCCTTCTTCGATTTCTGCGATGTCGGCGGCATATGCCTCCACCATCTCCTCATAGGTGGCGTAGTTGGCGGAGTCGGTGCTGCTGCCCGCGGCCTGGGTGGTGCCCGCGTCGGGGGTGCCCACGGTCATGGTGTCGCCTGCGCTGTCCACATTCTCGTTCTGGGTGGCGCTGTCGGCGTCGCCGGTCTGGTCAGGCAGTTCGCCGTCTGCATCACTGGGCATCTCGCCGCCCATGTCGCTGGGGAGGCTGCTGCTGTCGGCGTCAAAGTCGCCGCCCATGCCGCCTCTGCCGCCACCGGAGGGCAGGTCGCTGGTGTCGATGTCGCCCAGGGCGCTGGTGTCCGCTCCATCCGGCAGCTCTCCCCTGCCGCCGCCGTCCGCGAAGTCCGCCGCGCCGTTCATGCCGCTGGGCAGGTCGCCCGTCTTACCGCCGCCGCTGCTGGCGGTGTAGCGGCCCTCCAGGAAGGCCGCGGCCTTATCCTCGGTGGTCATGGCGGCCACTTCCTCATCGGAGAGGGCGTTGCCGTCCTCGTCAAACCAGGTCCAGCCCTCGGCATAGTCCAGATTGTCCAGATACCACTGGAGGTTGGAGACAAACTCCGCCAGGTACAGGTCCAGGTAGCTGCCGCCGTAGCCGTTGGTTTCGGCGTACAGCTCCTCGTCGTACTCGATGGTCAGGGCGACAGTGCTGGTCAGTTCTCCGTCCCCGTCCAGGTCAAAGCCCACATCGGCCTCGTCCACGGTCAGATCCTGCTCGTTGATATAGTCCATGTAGGACTCGGAGAGGTATTCCGCCAGTTGCGCCTGGAAGTCAGAGCCGAACTCGTAATCGGTATCCAGATAATACTCAAAGGCCAGGGCCATGTCCGCCTCGTAAAGGGACGTAATGGCGCTGTAGGCGATGCAGCCCCAGGCCCCGTCGGACAGCTCCACCTCTTCCCCGTCGATGGTGACGGTGGTGGAGTAGGTGCCATCTTCGTTCAGGTAGCAGCCCACGGCCCCCACTTCCGCCTGATAGGGGTAGAAGTCAGAATTGTTGGAGGTGGCAGCAAACATGGTGGCGTGGGCGCCGCCGCCGCTGCCGCCGGTGGAGACAAAGTAGTCCACGCTGCCGGGGAGGTTGCCCAGCAGGATGTTGTACTTGACAAACCGGGTGGCCGCTTTCTGGTCGGACAGGCAAGAGGGCGCGTCGCCGGTGTAGTAGGTTTCGCCGTCCTCATCGGTGGCGGTGTCCTGCTTGCCCCGGTTGCCGCAGGCGACGTTGATATAGCCTTCAGCGGCGTAGGTGGTGGCCGCCTGGGTGTTGGTGGAGGAACTGTAGCCCGCCGCGCCGGTGTTCAAAATCACTGGGGCGGTGGCGGCGGTGTAGACCTGGCCGTTGGTGCTGGTGATTTCCGCGTCGTAGTCGATGACCAGGCTGCCGTTGACTGCTTCACTGTAGCTCGCCGCCGTCACATCGGCTTCTCCATCGCCGTCGGTGTCGATGCCGGTGACGTACCCGCCGGGGACGCAGACGGAAACGCCCTCCTCGTCCTCGATCTCCGGGTAAGCCACGGCGGAGACGATGGACATGACCCACGCGTCCGCGTCGGAGCTGTAACTCCAGGTGTAATCGGTGTTGTTGGCCAGGTTCAGGGTTTCTTCGATATACTCCTTATCGGAAGATACCGCCTGGGTCTCCGAAGCGGCAGCCGAAGTATCCTCCGCAGCGGAGCTGTCCGCCGTGGAGGAGCTGCCGCCGCAGGCGGCCAGGCTCAGCACCATGGCCAGCGCACAGAGCAGCGCAGTGATTTTTTTCATATAGGAGAACCTCCTTGTTTGGTTTCCGTTATCTTACCACAACTAGCTTGAAAAAAGATTGAAGGATTCCATCTTTTTTCAAGGTTTCTGTGTTATAGTAACCATAGCAATATCACCCATGCACAGAGGAGGCCCCGGTCATGAAGCTGATACTGATAGAGGACGAACCCCGGATGGCGGACGCGCTGGAGGAGCTGTTGCGGCAGGAAGGGTATGATGTGGACTGTTTTTTTCGCGGGGACGACGGGCTGGCCGCCATTTGCGGCGGGCAGTATGACGGCGCTATCCTGGATGTGATGCTGCCCGGCCTGTCCGGGATCGAGGTCGCAGCCGGTTGCCGAAAAGCCGGGGTCCGCACCCCCATTTTAATGCTCACCGCAAAAAGCGAACTGGACGACAAGGTTCTGGGCCTGGACGCCGGTGCCGACGACTATTTGACAAAGCCCTTCCACCCGCGGGAGCTGCTGGCGCGGGTGCGCGCCCTGTGCCGCCGGGGGCTGCCGCTGGTGGACGACAGGCTGTGCGTGGGCGACCTGGCGCTGGACACCAAATCCCTGACACTGCACTGCACCGCCACCGGGCAGAGCGTCCACCTGAGTGAAAAAGAGTGCCGGGTTTTGGAATATCTGCTTGCCAACCAAACGCAGATTTTGTCAAAAGAGCAGTTGGCGGTGAAGATCTGGGGCTACGAGAACGAGGCGGAGTACAACAAGGTGGAGGTCTACATCTCCTTTGCCCGGAAAAAGCTGGCCTTTGTCGGCTCCCGGGTGGAGATCAAGGCGGTACGTGGAGCCGGGTACGAATTGAGGTGGGAACGTGGGAAATAGGCGGCAAAACAGCGCTTTCCAGCGCTCCCGGCGGCAAATCGTGGCGGTGGTGATGGCGGCGTTCCTCCTGCTGTTCGTCGTGACGCTGGCGATGATCTATGGCCTCAGCTACCGGGAACTGTACCAGGAAAATCTGGATATGCTGGAGATGTATGTGGAGCAGTACCGGGAAAACGGCAACCCCAGTCAAATACAGCCCACAAATCGACTTCCGCAGGGAGGCGACAGGCCGGAGCAGGACGGGCTGCCGGACCGGGACAGCACCCGATATCTGCTCTCCACCTTTTATTCCGTGGCCTTTGACGAGGACGAACAGCCTTTTAGCGTAGACCTGGGCAGCGGTACACTGTATACGGAGAGCCAGCTCTCCGAGGTGGCGGAGCATCTGCTGGACGCAGGCCGGAGCCAGGGAACTTATGGCAACTTTGTCTATTGCATCGACCAGGAGGATTCCTACACGCTGGTAACGTTGATGGACAACACGCTGGTTTCCGACAGCTTCACCACCCTGTTCCGCAACGCGCTGCTCCTGGGCGCAGGGATGGTAGCAGTCCTCTTTCTGTGCGCCACCGCCCTGGCCCGGTGGATCATCCGCCCGCTGGAGGAAAGTGACCGCCGCCAGCGGCAGTTTCTCTCCGACGCGGGACACGAACTGAAAACCCCGGTCGCCGTGGTCGAGGCCAACGCCGAGCTGCTGGAGCGGGAAATTGGCGACAACAAGTGGCTGCGCAACATTCGCTCCGAAAGTGGTCGTATGGCCGGATTGGTCAGCGAGCTGCTGGACCTGGTGCGAACAGAGCGGGAGCCGCCCCAGATGGAGCTGTTGGACCTCAGCCGCCTTGTGCTAGGCGGAGTGCTCCCCTTTGAAAGCGTCGCCTTTGAGCTTGGGCGGGAGCTTGATTGCCAGATAGAAGAAGCCATCCCCATCCAGGGCAACTCCGGCCAGTTGAGCCAGTTGGTCTCCATCCTGATGGACAACGCCCTTTCTCACAGTGCAGGCCCGGGCAACATCACCGTTCAGTTGCACCAGGAGCGGACAGCGGCCATTTTGACGGTTTCCAACCCCGGTTTTATCCCGGAGCAGGACAGGGCAGAGATTTTTACTCGCTTTTTCAGAAGCGACGCAAACCGCGGCGGAACGGAACATTACGGGCTGGGCCTGACCATCGCCAAAAACATCGTGGCGACCCATCAGGGGGACATACAGGTCGCCTGCACGAATGGGCGTGTGCTTTTCTCTGTGCGCCTCCCAAACAAAGAGAAAAAACGGCCTGGAAAGCTGCGCTCCCCGGGCCGTCCTTGAAAACGGCGCGCCGCCTTCTCAGCGATGGCAAGCTTTGCATCTGCCTCAAGGGGTTTCCTGCTGTTCAGAAAGCCGCGCTTTCAGCAGCTCGACCAACCGCTCCGCAATTGGCGTAAAGACCTGATATTTCTTCCAAATGATATACATTTTCGTCTCCAGCCTGGGCGACAGGGGCCGGAAGCACAGCCCGCTCGACTCACTGACGTCCGCCAGCCGGTCAAAGACCAGCAGACAGCCCAGCCCTTCCCGGACAAACACGGAGCCGTTGTAAAACAGATTGATGGTGCCAATGATATTCAGATGGTCAACGGCCTCCCCACACCATCTGGGCAGGTCGGCGCGGATGGACTGGGGTGAGGTGATGAGCGGAACATCCCGCAAGTCCTCCGGGCAAATGACGGTTTTCTGCGCCAGTGGGTCGTCTGTCCGCATCAAAAGGCCCCAGGTATCTCCCCCCGGCAGGGAGAGATAATTGTACTTCGACAGGTCGGGCGGCTCCACGATGACCGCAAAATCGGATAGCCCCTGCTCCAGGTCGCCCACCACCACGCGGGTGTCGCCGCTGGTGATATGAAACCGCAGCCCCGGATATTGCAGGCGGAACTCCTTGATGACGCTGGCCAAGTGGCGGATCAGCCAGGATTCTGCGCAGCCAATGCGCACGTCTCCCCCGGTGACATCGTTCAGAGACTGGAACTCGTCGATGGTCTTGTCTGCCATATCCAGGATGTCCTCCGCCCGCTTGCGGAGTAAGATCCCCTCTTCGGTCAGGCGCACATTGTAATTGCCCCGGACGAACAGCTTGCACCCCAGCTCTGCTTCCAACTCCTTGAGCTGCTTCGACAACGTGGGCTGGGAAATGTGCAGCGTCCTGGCCGCGCCCGTAATGCTGCCCTCTCTGGCCACTTCGATAAAATACCGCAACACCCGCAGTTCCATAAAGCGCCCTCCTTTTTTCTGCTTGCTCCATTGTATCGCAAGCAGCTATTCTTTTCAAGCATAACTGACGCACCGTATAGGATTTTTCTCTTATCTGTGCGATGTTTTGATAAATCCCCGGTCGAGCTGGGGATTTGAGCCTGTCGAAAAACGACAGGCTCTCGACCAAAATCACGGATTTTGGTCGAA
>JAJQCW010000029.1 GCA_021202515.1 Clostridiales bacterium
CATTCCACCATAACCCCCCCCGCCACCGCCTCCGGCGGCGGCCCTCCTCCCTCGTCGGCGTGGACTTCATATCCCTCGCCCTGCCGCAAGCGGCAGGTCTCGTCCATTCCGTCACGCCTCCTCTCCCAACCGAACCCACTTCGTTGGGCTTCGGTTGGGTTCCCACATGGGGGAGGCAAGTTGGAGAGTGCTTGTCGTTTTGTCTGCATCTATTCAAAAGGTAGGTTTTAGGGGTATGTTTTGTTTCATAAAGCAGGCTCTGTCCTTAATGAACTATTATTCCGTAACAACCCACCCCTCTCGCCTCCCCTGAAAGGGCAGGGAGCGAAGCGGAAGTGCCGCTTGACGGCGGAGGGGGACCACGCGAAGCATGGTGGAGGGGTTTCCCGAATAAATGTGCCTGTTCCTCACTTCTGCCGTCTCCGGTTCTCCGGTCGTAGCGACAACTCCCGCAGCTTCACCTCCGGGATAGGCTGGCGGAACACGGCGTGTCCCTCCACCTGCTGTCCCGCGTCGGCGGCGAAGGGGGTCAGGTAGGCCAGGCCGAAGCTCTCCATCCCCGCCAGGTGGCAGACCAGCGCCGCCAGTGCCGTCACCACACCGAACAAGCCCGCTGCGCTGGCCGCCAGCGCCACCAGAAACCGCCAGATGCGCAGGGCGTTGGCTAAATCCTGATTGGGCAGGGTGAACCCGGCGATGCCCGCCGCCGCCACCACGATGACCACCGCTGGGGAGAGGATCTTTGCGTCCACCGCCGCCTGACCCACCACCAGCCCGCCGATGATGGAGACGGTCTGGCCGATGGTCTTGGGGAGGCGTAGTCCCGCCTCCTGCAAAATCTCAAAGGCCAGCAACAGGAGCAGCACCTCAAACGGCGTGGCAAAGGGGACGTTCTGCTTGCTGGCGATGATGGACATGGCCAGCTTGGTGGGGATCATCTCAAAGTGGAAGGAGGCCACGGCGATATAAAACCCCGGCAGCAGCAGCGTCACCAACAGGCAGAGATACCGCAGGGTCAGCAGCGCCCCGCTGATGGTCCAGTGGTACATCTGATCCTGGGGGGCCTGCAAAAATTGGGCGATGTTCCCCGGCAGCAGCCCGCCCAGGGGGATGCCCTCGATGAACACCCCCACCCGGCCGTCCAGTATCCCCCGGCAGAACCGGTCAGGTCGCTCGGTGAACACCATTTGCGGGAAGGTGGCCCCCTTGCGCTGGGCCACGTATTCCTCAAAGTCACCGGTGGAGAGCAGCCCGTCGATGTCTACCTGCTCCAGCCGCCGCACCACGTCCTCCACCAGCTTCCGGTTGGTCAGGCCCTCCATCCACACGACGTCCACCGGCGTCCGGCTCTCCCGGCCCACGGTGAACTCCTGAATTTGGATGTGGGGAGAGCGCAGGTGCCGCCGGAGCAGACTGGTGTTGGTGCGCAGGCTCTCCACAAAGGAGTCCTTGGCCCCTTTTGCGGCCACCTCGTCCTCTGGGGCCTGGACGGAGCGCTTCTCCTCGGTGCCCACGTCGCAGGTCAGCGCCCCGGCCGCGCAGAACACCGCCGCCGCTCCAGCCACTATTTGCTCCGCGATGTCGTCTAAAGTGGTCTGCTCCCGAACATTCAGGTTCCAAACGCCGCCCTCCAGCACCTGGCGCAGCTCGTCCAGCCCCGCCGGAGAAGGCCCTACCGCCAGCGGGCGGATGACGTAGTCGTTGAGCCGCTCGCTCTTCACCATGCCATCCAGCCAGCACAGCCGAAACCGCTCCCCCGTCCGGGCGGAGACCACGATGTGGGTGGCAAAGTCGGCGCAGCCGGAGAAAATCTGCTCCATGTTTTCAAAGGTGGGTTCCCCGGGAAATTGTACTTCCTGCTCCGGGTGATAAGGGGGCTCGCCCCGCCGCTGTCCAAAAAATCCCATCGTGTTGCCTCCCCTTTTGTTTTTTTGACCGCCGCCCCGCCCTGGGTCTGTTTTCGTTATTCACACTTCGTTTTTTACTGGCAGCACCCCACTGACAGCTTATCTTTCCACAGTGTTCCACGGAGGTCAGGAAGTATACCAGCGGAAGCAAAGGAAAGTTTTTCCTTCTTCACTTTTGCGCCTGGAATTGTACGGTGTGTGAAACGATTCAATTTCCCTCTCACCACTTGAAGGCGGGTTTTTCGCCTGTTTCGGGGACATTTTCTCACCTATTTTTTTAATTTGTACGGTTTTATCGGTTGACAAATCCCCCTGTCATGCTAAAATAGGGAAAAGAAAAGTTGGTTTCATAAGGCAAGGCGGCTCTGGTGAGCCGTTTGTTATGCAGAGGAGGGAGCGTCGTGACGCGGGACGAAGCCTTTGAATTTTTGGACCGCACTGCCAGGGGCATCGCAGAGACCTTCGGCAGCAGTTGCGAGACGCTGGTACACGATATGTCCATCCCCTCCCACCCCATTTTGGCCATCTACAACGGCCAGGTCTCCGGGCGCAAGGTCGGCTCTACCATGGACATTTTGGGCAACCAGTCCGAGCTGGACGAGGAGGCCCTGAAAACCGACTTCGTCAACCTCTACGCCACCACTCCCTCCGGCCAGCAGATCAAAAGCTCCACCTTTCACATGATCGGGGAGGACTACAACCTGGCCCTGGGTATCAACTTCGATTACAGCTCGCTGGTGTTCGCCAACCGGGTGCTGGTGGACCTGATGAGCGCCGACGCGGACCTGAAATCCGCCCTGTGGTCGGGCAGCGACTTCCAGCTCTCCGAGCTGTTCGATGAATGCCTCTCCGCCGTGGGCAAGCCCGTCCACGCCCTGAACAAACCCGACCGGCTGAAAATCATCGCCCTGCTCCAGCAAAAGAATGCCTTTTCCTTCCAGAAAGCCGTGCCCTATGTGGCCCAGCGGCTGGGCGTCTCCCGCTACACGGTGTACAAATACCTCTCCGAGCTGGAGCGCAAACGGGAGCAACCGGAGCCGTAAAGCTGTTTTGGAAAATCCTTATTTGGAAACTTTCACAGAAAATCGCTGAAAATTTTGGTGAGGTTGCACCATTGACTTTTCCCGTCATTTCTGCTTATAAGAAAAAATTGCGTAAACCGCCCCAAAACTGCTGATTTTCTGTTGATTTTCCTGTGAAAATGGAATAGAATAAGGTCAGCTTGCAAAGGGGCGTGAAATATGCCGCACATCGTTTTGGTCGAGCCGGAGATCCCCCAGAACACCGGCAACATCGCGCGGACCTGCGCCGTCACCGGTTGCAGCCTCCACCTGATCCACCCGCTGGGCTTTGAAGTCTCCGAGAAGTGGGTGCGCCGGGCGGGGCTGGACTACTGGAGCCGGGTCAGCGTCACCGAATACGAAAATTTAGACGATTTCTTCTCCCGCTGCCCGGAGGCGGCGGACAACCTGTGGCTGGCCTCCAGCAAGGCCCCTCAGAGCTACACCGCGCCCCGCTACGACCCGGACTGCTGGCTCTTCTTCGGCAAGGAGACCGCCGGACTGCCCCAGTGGTTTTTGGACGAGCATTTCTCCCGCTGCGTCCGCATCCCCATGCTGCCCGACGTGCGGTGCCTGAACCTGAGCAATGCCGTGGCGGTGATGGCCTATGAGGTACTGCGGCAGAACGATTTCCCCGGCCTGACCGGTGTGGGCGCCATGGGCGGGAACCCCACGCCGTGACCATCCTGCGTAAATACGCCTTCGGGCTTATTTAATATCATAAAATCTCTTAAACAAAGGGCAAGGAAGGAGTAATTTTTATGAATTACAACAAAAAGACCGTTACCGACATCGACGTAGCCGGCAAGAAGGTCCTGCTGCGCTGCGACTTCAACGTTCCTATGGCGAAGGACGGCTCTGGCGTCATCACCGACGACAAGCGTATCCGTGCCGCTCTGCCCACCATCCAGTACCTGCTGGACCAGAACGCCGCTGTTATCGCCTGCTCCCATATGGGCAAGCCCAAGGGCGAGTGGAAACCTGAGCTGTCCATGAAGCCCGTGGCCGCTCGTCTGTCCGAGCTGCTGGGCAAGGAAGTCATCCTGGCCGCCGACATCGTGGGCGAGGACGCCCAGGCCAAGGCCGCTGCCCTCCAGCCCGGTCAGATCCTGTTGCTGGAGAACCTGCGTTACGACAAGGGCGAGACCAAGAACGACCCCGCCTTCGCCAAGGCCCTGGCTGACCTGGCCGGTGCGGACGGCGTCTATGTCTCCGACGCTTTCGGCACTGTCCACCGCGCCCACGCCTCCACCGCTGGCGTCGCCGCCTATCTGCCCGCCGTGTCCGGCTTCCTGATCCAGAAGGAGCTGGAGATCATTGGCGGCGCGCTGGCAGCTCCCAAGCGTCCTCTGGTCGCCATCCTGGGCGGCTCCAAGGTCTCCTCCAAAATCGGCGTCATCAACAACCTGCTGGAGATCGCTGACACCGTCATCATCGGCGGCGGCATGGCCTACACCTTCGCGGCTGCTCAGGGCGGCACCGTGGGCGACTCCCTGCTGGAAGCTGACTGGGAAGACTACGCCAATGAGATGGTCAAGAAGGCCGCCGACAAGGGCGTGAAGCTGCTGCTGCCCACCGACACCGTGGCCGCCAACGCTTTCGCTCCCGACGCCGACAGCCAGGTGGTCCCCACCGGCGCCATCCCCGATGGCTGGCAGGGTCTGGACATCGGTCCTGACACCGTCAAGGCTTACTGCGACGCCGTGGCCGACGCGGGCACCGTCATCTGGAACGGCCCCATGGGCGTGTTCGAGTTCGACAAGTTCGCCGTGGGCACCAAGGCCGTGGCCGAGGCTCTGTCCAAGACCGACGCTATCACCATCATCGGCGGCGGCGACTCCGCGGCTGCCGTCCAGCAGCTTGGCTATGCCGAGAAGATGACCCACATCTCCACCGGCGGCGGCGCTTCCCTGGAGTTCATGGAAGGCAAGGAGCTTCCTGGTGTAGCGGCGCTTCTTGACAAATAATTAAAATTATTTGTCAAGACAAACGTGCCTGTGGCACGTTTGAGCCGCGCATGGGATACCGCGCCGAAGGCGCTTCCGCGATACCGCCGCGCTTCTTGACAAACGTGCCGCCTCCCCTCTGAGCGGCCTCTGCACCCACGTAGCCGCTCTCCACAATACAACAGCACTTTAACCCACTATCCCCTATTTTCGCAATTTTTCAGGGGGATGGTTCGCCATCCCCCTCTCTCCTTTCCTGACAGGGAAAAAAGGAAGAATGTCGGGAGCCAGCGGCTCAGTGCCCCGCCGGGACTCGTCCGGCGCAACGAGGGCCTCCCACTGGTCTTCCAAACAGACCGAACCCGTCGGTCCATCCTCACGTTGATTCCCCTCCCTCTGCGGAGCGAGGTTTTCAATAAACGGGGCGTGTTCCTGCGCTCCGTTGTCAACTCTAAATTCTGCTGGCCGGATTACGGCCAAAAACGCACAAAAAACAGAAAGAGGTATCCAACTATGAACAGAAGATATCGTAAAACCCTGATTGCCGGCAACTGGAAAATGAACAAGACTGCTTCCGAGACCAAAGCCTTTGCCGACGAGCTGAAGACCATGCTGCCCAAGGCCAAGTGGTGCGATGTTCTGGTCTGCGTCCCCTATGTGAACATCCCCGCCGCTCAGAAGGCGTTCAAGGACACCCGCGTCATGGTGGGCGCGGAGAACGTCTCCGAGTACGAAAAGGGCGCTTACACCGGCGAGGTCTCCGCCGCTATGCTCAAGGACCTGGGCGTCAAGTACGTCATCGTGGGCCACTCCGAGCGCCGCCAGTATTGGAACGACACCGACATCATCGTCAACAAGAAGGCCCTGGCCGCCATCGAAGCCGGTCTGTATCCCATCATCTGCGTGGGCGAGAGCCTGGAGCAGCGTGAGCTGGGCATCACCAAAGAGCTGATCGACCTCCAGGTCAAGACCGCTCTGGCTGGCGTCCCCGCCGACAAGATGCGTCATGTGGTCATCGCCTACGAGCCCATCTGGGCCATCGGCACCGGCCGCACCGCCACCGCTGAGCAGGCCAACGAGGTCAACCAGGAGATCCGTACCGTCATCCGCAAGCTGTACGGCGCCCGTGTCGCCCGCTCCGTCACCATCCTCTACGGCGGCTCCATGAACGACCAGAACGCCGAAGAGCTGCTGGCCCAGCCCGACGTGGACGGCGGTCTGATCGGCGGTGCCTCCCTGGTCCCCACCAAGCTGACCACCATCATCAACGCCGCCAACCAGGAGTAATTCTGTCCGTGCGGTAACGTACTGCCCGGCGGTTCCTCCGTCGGGCAGCGTTTGTCAAACAGGGGTGAGACCCGGCCCAAAAACGCGGGTATTTTCGAGGGGCGGGGCGGTGCGCCGCGCCCACTGAATGGAAAAGAGGCTATCAATGAAAACTCCCACTACCCTGATCATCATGGACGGCTTCGGCCTGACCGACTACACCGAGGGCAACGCCGTCTACCATGCCCAGAAACCCAACCTGGACAAAATTTTCGCGGAGAACCCCCACAGCCGTCTGTCCGCCTCCGGCCTGGACGTGGGTCTGCCCGACGGACAGATGGGCAACTCCGAGGTGGGTCACACCAACATCGGCGCGGGCCGCGTGGTGTTCCAGGACCTGCCCAAAATCACCAAGGCCATCAACGAGGGGACCTTCTTCGAGAACCCCGTCTACCTCAAGGCCATGACCGCCGCCCGTGACGCCGGCACCGCCGTTCACATCTACGGCCTGATGTCCGACGGCGGCGTTCACTCCCACATCACCCACATCCAGGCCGCCGTCAAGATGGCCCACGACCTGGGCTGCAAGAAAATCTTCGTCCACTGCTTCATGGACGGCCGTGACGTGCCCCCCACCTCCGGCAAGGGCTATGTGGCCCAGATGAAGGAGACCTGCGACCAGTACGGCGCGAAAATCGCCACCATCTCCGGCCGTTACTACGCCATGGACCGTGACACCAACTGGGACCGTGTGGAGCGCTCCTACAAGGCCATGGTCTACGGCGAGAGCGAACAGCGCTTCATCGACGACCCCGTGGGGGCCATGCAGGCCAGCTATGACGCAGGCGTCACCGATGAGTTCGTCATCCCCGTCATCACCGCCGAAAACGCCGAGATCGGCGAAGGCGACAGCATCATCTTCATGAACTTCCGCCCCGACCGCGCCCGCGAGATCACCCGTACCTTCGTGGACCCCGATTTCTCCGGCTTTGAGCGCAAGAAGGGCTTCTTCCACGTCAACTACGTCTGCACCACCTCCTACGACGCCACCATGCCCAACGTGGAGATCGCCTATCCCAAGGAGCATCTGAACAACATCTTTGGCGAGTATATCTCCAACCTGGGCCTGACCCAGCTCCGCATCGCCGAGACCGAGAAGTACGCCCATGTCACCTTCTTCTTCAACGGCGGCGTGGAGCAGGTGTTCCCCGGTGAGGACCGCTGCCTCATCGCCTCCCCCAAGGTGGCCACCTACGACCTGAAGCCGGAAATGTCCGCCTATGAGGTCTGCGACAACTGCGTGGAGCGCATCCTCTCCGGCAAGTATGACGTCATCATCCTGAACTACGCCAACTGCGACATGGTCGGTCACACCGGCGTCTACGAGGCCGCCCGCCTGGCCGTAGAGACCGTGGACAAGTGCGTAGCCCGTGTAGTGGAAGCCACCGCCAAGATGGGCGGCGTCTCCCTCATCACCGCCGACCACGGCAACGCCGAGCGGATGCTCCAGCCCGATGGCGTGAAGCCCTACACCGCTCACACCACCAACCTGGTTCCCTTCTGCATCGTCGGCGCTGATGTGAAGCTGCGGGATGGCCGCCTGGCCGACATCTGCCCCACCATGCTGGACCTGATGGGTTTGGAGAAGCCTGCGGAGATGGATGGCGAGAGCTTGATTTGCAAGTAATAGTTGCCTGAATCCTCTATAACGACAACAAACCCGTCCGAACGATTCGCGTTCGGACGGGTTTTTGCTTTGCACAGAGACAATACTCCGCGCTCATGATGCACTTTATCCCTTATACAGCAGCCACACGAACCCATAGGGCGGCAGGTTCCACTCGCCTGTGATGTCCACCTCGGCCCCGGTGAGCAGGTCGGTGTGGGGGCCGTAAGCCTCCAGGTGGGCGGTCTGGTGGTACTCGGAGAAGTTGTACACCGCCGTGAAGATTTGGCCGTTTAGCTGGCGCTTCATGCCCAGCAGGGCCTGGTCCCCGGCCCAGAAGGTCCAAACCTCTGCCTCGGTGCGGAACACCGGATTGTTCCGGCGAACGGCCTCCAACTGAGCCAGCCCCTGGAACTGCTTGCCCTGGCGGGTGGCGGGGTCGGTGCGCTGCTCCGCCAGGTCCCACTGGAAGTCGCCCCGGTGGATGTATCGGCTGTCATCGGCCTTCTGGGGGTCGTCGTGATAAGTGTAGTCGTTGAGCTGGCCCACCTCGTCCCCGGCGTAGAGGATGGGCAGACCGGTCTGACCCAGCAGGAAGGCGTGGAGCATCAGGTCGTAGTCGGTGGCCAGCTCCAGGGCGGCAACGTCATGCTCCTGCTCTGCCTTTTCCACCCCCAGCAGAGAGGCGGTGGTGCCGCAGAGCCGGGCGTCCCCCAGCCGCGGGTCGTCGTTGTACAGCTCCCCACGGGCGAAGGAGCCGGGGAATTTGCCGGTGAAGAAGTCGTTGAGGTACTTCTTGTGGGGCACCTCCTGCTGGCCCAGGTTCCAGGCCAGCCAGGGGTAATCCAGCCCCCAGCCGATGTCGTCGTGACAGCGGAGGTAGTTCAGGAACAAATTTTCTTTGGGCAAACTGTTCACCTGGTCCATCTGGTGGCGCAGCAGGCGGGTGTCCCGGGTTGCCACGGTGCTCCACATGGTACACATGGTCGTGGCGTTGTAGAGCATATGGCACTCCGGCTTCTCCACCGTGCCGAAGTAGGGGGCCAGCTTCTCCGGAGCCATGACCACCTCGCCCAGCAGGATGACGCCGGGGCAGACGATCTCGCAGATCATCCGGCACATCCGCACGATGGTGTGCAGCTTGGGCAGGTTGCGACAGTCAGTACCCAGCTCCTTCCAGATGTACGGCACCGCGTCTACCCGCACCACGTCGATGCCCCGGTTGGCCAGGTAGAGCATATTGTCCGCCATGTCGTTGAACACCGCCGGGTTGCGGTAGTTCAAATCCCACTGGTAGGGGTAGAAGGAGGTCAGGACGATTTTCCCGCAGTCCTCCAGCCAGGTGAAGTTGCCCGGCGCGGTGGTGGGGAACACCTGGGGAACGTGCTTCTCGTACTCGTTGGGGATGTCCCAGGTGTCGTAGAAAAAGTACCGGGCCTGATACTCCGGGTCCCCGGCCCGGGCTTTTTTGGCCCACTCGTGGTCCTCGCTGGTGTGGTTCATCACGAAGTCCATGCAGCAGGAGATGCCCCGGCTGTGGCAGTCGGCGGTCAGCTCCTCCAGGTCCTCCATGGTGCCCAGTTCCGGTTTGATTTTGCGGAAATTCGCCACGGCGTAGCCGCCGTCGCTGCGCCCGTCCACCGTGTCCAGCAGGGGCATGAAGTGCAGGTAGTTGACGTTGCACTCCTGGATGTAGTCCAACTTCTCCCGGACCCCCTGGAGAGTCCCGGCGAAGGGCTTCACGTAAAGGCACATCCCCAGCAGCTCGTTGGACTTGTACCAGCCGGGGTCCTGCTCCCGCTGGTCGTCCAGGGCTTTCAGGCCGTCCCGCCGATCCCGGCTGGCCTGCTCCATCTTGCTCAGCAGGTCCCGGAACGCCGCGTCCCGGTTGGGGGCGTGTTCGTATAGTTCATAGTAGAGCCACCGCAGCTCGTCCAGGTGGCGATTCAGGCGCGCCTGGTAATCCGACATAGTGTTTCCTCCCTTTCAGCTTTCATATAGTAGGAGTTCTTATCTTTTCGTACAGAAAGTACAAGTTTTCTGCGGAAAACCGACATTGGATAATTGACCTCCCCTCTTGCCTCCCCTGAAAGGGGAGGAGGGCCGCCGCCGCAGGCGGTGGCGGAGGGGTTCCGTTGACATTACCACCAGGTCTGGTTCAAAGGGATTCCTAAAATGTATGCCACTCCGCAGCTAACAGCTAATAGCTAACGGCTAACAGCTAAATTACTGCTTCGCCAGCAGCTCCAGCACTTCCTCTCTGGTGGGGACGCTGGAGATACCGCCAAACCGGGTGGCGGAGAGAGACGCGGTGGCGCAGGCCAGCCGGACGATCTCGGTCAGCTCGTCCTTGCCCAGGTCGCCGGGAGCGGCGGAGGCCCGCAGCACCTCCCGGACGGCGGTGCCGCCGAAGATGTCCCCCGCGCCGGTGGTGTCAACCACCTTGATGCCGCTGACCTTCCCGGCGGTGCCGCAGCAGGTCTTGTTGGCGAAGTGGCAGCCGTCCGGCCCCAGGGTAGCGAAAACAAGCTGGATGCCGAACTCATTCAGCAGCTTCTGCGCGCCCTCCTCCGGGTTGCAGCCAAAGAGGAACTCGATTTCGTTGTCGGAGATTTTCACCACGTCGCACTGCTCCAGGCCCCAGAGGATCTGCTTCTTGGCCTCCTCCAGGTCGTCCCACAGCGGCTCCCGCAGGTTGGGGTCGAAGGTGATGAGCTTGCCCTTGCTCTTGGCGTAGGCCACAGCCTTCTGGGTGCAGGTGCGAGCCGGTTCCCCGGTCAGGGAGAGGGTGCCGAAGTGGAAGGCGTTGGCCTCGTCGATGAGCGACAGGTCCAGCTCTTCAAAAGTCAGTTGGGTGTCCGCGCCGGGCTTCCGGGCAAAGGAGAACTCCCGGTCGCCGGTCTCGTCCAGGGTGACAAAGGCCAGAGTGGTGAAATAATCCGGGTCTTTCAGGATGCCGCGGGCCTCGATGCCCGCCTCCCGGACGGTATTGGTCAGCAGCTTGCCAAAGGCGTCGTCGCCCACCTTGCCCAGGAAGGCGGTCTTGCCCCCCAGCATGTTGATGGCGGCCAGGAAGTTGGCAGGCGCTCCGCCGGGGTGAGCGGCCATGGTGGGATACCCGGCCTCGTCGGTGCTGACGGGGGCGAAGTCGATGAGCAGCTCGCCCAGTGCGGTGATGTCAAACATAACACATTCCTCGTTTCTTTTAAAAGTGGAATCGGTTTCAAACTTGAAACTATCATACCGGACGATGGAAAAAAAGTCAAGCGGTCCGGGCCAATTTTGCCCAAAAAAGCACCCGGACGCAGGCGTTGAACCTGTATCCGGGCGTTTGAGCCTGTCGGAGACAGGCTCTCGACCAAAATCACGGATTTTGGTCGAAAATGCGGCCCCGGCAGCGCACGCGCAAGCGCGCACGTTTGGGGCCTTTCCTGTGTGCTTTTGCCGGTACATGCCCGGCTAAAAGCACGAATTTCAATTTATTTTGTTGCTTGCGCAACAAAACTCCTGCGGAGGGCCTTCTAAATTTTCATGCTACTTATTGCCCCAAAAATGACTTTTTAATAATCTGAAGCACCCGGACGCAGGCGTTGAACCTGTATCCGGGCGCTCGATGTTTTGTATTCGCAGACGATTCTGCGGCTTACTCCTTCGCGGCCTTGATCTCCTGGACCAGGGCGGGAATGACCTCAAACAGGTCGCCCACGATGCCGTAGTCCGCCACCTCGAAGATGGGTGCGTTAGGGTCCTTGTTGATGGCGATAACAGTGTCGGAACCGCTCATACCAGCCAAATGCTGGATGGCGCCGGAGATGCCGCAGGCCACATAGATTTTCGGGGCCACGGTCTTGCCGGTCTGCCCCACCTGATGGGCGTGGGGAATCCAGCCCGCGTCCACGGCGGCGCGGGACGCGCCCACGACGCCGCCCATGGCGTTGGCCAAGTCGCGGATGACAGAGAAGCCTTCCGGCCCCTTGACGCCGCGTCCACCGGAGACGATAACGTCGGCCTCCTCCAGGTTGACAGCCTCGGCCACTTCCTTCACCCGCTCCAGCAGCTTGACGCGGATGGCGGCGGGGTCGATGTGGATGTCCTCAGCGATGATCTCCCCGGTGCGGCTCTCGTCGGGCTGGCTCTTCTTGAACACGCCGGGACGGACGGTGGACATCTGGGGCCGGTGGTCCGGGCAGGCGATGGTGGCCATCAGGTTGCCGCCGAAGGTGGGACGGGTGGACATCATCAGGCCGTCCTCGATGTCCAGGCCGGTGCAGTCGGCGGTCAGGCCGGTCTGCATCTTGCAGGCCACGCGAGGCCCCAGGTCCCGGCCGTTGCTGGTGGCGCCGTAGAGGACGATGGTGGGCTGATATTTTTCAATCAACTGGCACATGGCATAGGTGGCAGCGTCGGTGTTGTAGGTGTTGTACTCCTCGCCTTCCACCAGAATGACCTGGTCCGCGCCGTAGGCGATGGCCTGTTTTGCCACAGGCTCCACGTTCTGGCCCATGACCACGGCCACCAGCGCCTCGCCCAGCTTGTCCGCCATGGCGCGGCCGGGGGTCAGCAGCTCATAGCCCACGTTTTTGGCGCGGCCTTCGTCGGTCTCAATAAATACCCAAAGATTCTTAGACATAGTCAGCACCCTCCTTACAGCAGCTTGGCGTCGCCCAGCAGACCCACCAGCTTGCTGGCGGCCTCAGCAGCCTCCAGCCCTTCGATCTTCATGCCGTTCTTCTGGTGAGTGGGGGTATACGTCTTTTTGACCTTGGTGGGGGAACCCGCCAGGCCCCGCTTGTCCTCGGGAACCACCACTTCGGCGGCGGTGAGGACGGTAATGGCGGCGTTCCGGGCGGCCATCTTCCCCTTCAGGCTGGGATAGCGCAGGTCATAGGGGGTCTTGTTCATGGTGATGACGCAGGGCAGGGGGGCGGTGAAGTAGTCATAGCCCTCGTCGCTCTCCCGCTTGACGCGGAGGGCGTCGTCCTTCAGCTCCACCTCGGAGGCGTAGGTGATGAGGGAGCGGTTCAGGTGCTGGGACAGCTCAGGACCCACCTGGCCGGTGTCTCCGTCAATGGCCTGCTTGCCGCAGAAGATGATGTCGAAGGGCTTGCCGTTCTTTTCCTCGATGGTCTTAATGGCGGTGGAGATGATGCGGCTGGTGGCCAGGGTGTCGGAGCCGCCGAAGGCCCGGTCAGAGAGCAGATACGCCTCGTCCGCGCCCACGGCGATGCAGTCCCGCAGGGCTTCCTTGGCCTGGTCAGGACCCATGCATACCAGGGTGATCTTGCCGCCGTTGGCCTGGCGCAGCCGCAGGGCGGTCTCCAGGGCGTAGGTGTCGTAGGTGTTGACGATGGCGGGAACGCCCTCCCGGATGAGGGTGTGCTTCACCGGGTCGATTTTGATTTGAGTGGTGTCGGGCACCTGCTTGACGCAGACCAGCAGGTTCAGGGGCTTGCCGCCGGAGACGGCGGGAGCCGGAGTGGGGGCCGCCACAGGCGCAGGCTTGACCTCGGCCTTGGGCGCGGCGGCGGCGGGCTTGGGGGCGGATTTCTTGCCGTTGTCGGTGTACTTCTTCTTGATCTGCCCAGCGATGACGGTGCGCTGCACCTGGTTGGTGCCCTCGTAGATCTGGAGAATTTTTGCGTCCCGCATCAGCTTCTCCATGGGGTAGTCCTTCATATAGCCGTAGCCGCCCATGACCTGCACGCCGTCGATGGCGCACTTCATGCCGGTGTCGGTGCCGAATGTCTTGGCGATGGCGGCCTCGTTGGTGAAGGGCAGGCCCGCGTCCATCAGCTCGGCGGCGTGGAGGTACATCTGCCGTCCGGCCTGGACCTGAATTTCCATATCCGCCAGCATCAGCTCCACGGCCTGGAAGTTGGCCACGGGCTGGTCGAACTGACGGCGCTGCTTGGCGTACTTGGTGGCCTCTTCCACCACGCGCTGACCGATGCCGATGCCAAACGCGCCCACACCGGCGCGGCTGTGGTCCAGGGTCTCCATGATATACTTGAAGCCCCGGTTCTTCCGGCCTAGCAGGTGGTCCTTGGGGATGCGGACGTTGTCGAAGATGACCTCGCTGGTGCAGCTCAGGCGCATACCCATCTTGTCCTCTTCCTTGCCGATGGACACGCCGGGGCGGTCCCGCTCCACGATGAAGGCGGACAGGCCCATGACACCGGCGGAGGGCCGGGTGGAGGCCAGCACCGTGTAGATGCCCGCGATGGGGCCGTTGGAGATAAAGCTCTTGGTGCCGTTGATGACGTATTCGTCGCCGTCCAGCACGGCGGTGGTGCGCACGCCGCCCGCGTCGGAACCGGCATTCGGCTCGGTCAGGCAGAAGGCCGCGTACTTCTTCTCGTGCATGGTTTCAAACCACAGCTTCTGCTGGTCGTGGGTGCCGGCGATGAGCACCGGATAGGAAGCCAGGCAGTTGCCGATCAGGGTGGTGCCAATGCCGATGTCGCCCCGGGCGATCTCCTCGCAGATGGCGAAGCACTGCACATTGGTCAGGCCGTTGCCGCCGAACTCCACGGGGACGCACAGCTCGTTCAGGCCCATGTCGCAGGCCATGTCCAGCAGGGGTTTGGCCGCTTCGGGGGGATTTTCGGTTTTTTCAATCTCACCGACTTGGGGGATGATCTTATTGTCCACAAATTCCCGGACCATGTCCAGCAATGCTCTGGTTTCTTCATCAAAAATCATGACAGTCTACTCCTTTGCATTGGATGTCAGGTTAGATTATAGCATTGAATCCGACGGTTGGCAATGACTTTTGTGAAAAATCAGCGCCTCCGAACCAAAATCGTAAAAAACAGCGAAAAGGGGTCCCCCTCACTGTTCAATTCAATACCAGGCAAAAACGGATTTCGTAAAAAAACAGGCCGCCGCAGGGGAACGTTCCCCTGCGGCGGCCTGGTCTGCGGCGCACCCGACTCTCTGCGCCCTGTGAATCACCATGCGGAAAGCAGCGCCCGCGCTTCCGCCGCGCTGCCCTGCGTGAAGCCCTCCTTGTCCAGCAGCACCGTCCCCCCGTCGTAGGTCATGGTCAGGGTGCGCCGGGTCTCCTGCACGTCGGTGATGTCCTCGTAAGCTACGGAAACCGTTTCGCCCATCTCCGGCTCCACCAGCAGGTGGTCCTCGTAGAAGGATACCTCCCGGCCGGTGAATCCGCCGCAGCGGGCCTCAAACGCCTGATAAGCCCGTTTGCACTCCACTCTGGGGAGCGCAATGCGGATCCACCCCAGCACAAGGGCAAAGATGACCCCTTCAAAGGCCAAAGAGAGGACGCCGCCAGAGAGCAGCACCATCACCACTGCCAGAACAGCCAGCGCCGCCAGCAGCGCCAACGCCACCTTTGCCGCCATGCGGTTGTACTTCTGGTTCAACTGGGCCTTGGCTGCCTCCCGGAACAGCTCCGGCGTGATGTCCGTGTGATTGCACACCAGCGGCTCGGTCATTCCTCTTCTCCTTCCCAAATATCGTCGTAGCAGGGGGCCTGCTCCGGGAAGTGTTCCTTAATTTCCTCCTCGATCTGGAACGCCTGGTTCAGGTCGTTGTAGAGCAGGAAATTGGTCAGGAACAGCACAAACCACAGACCGATTATTGGCATGACCAGCATCGACCAGGGCAGAAACAGCGCAATGACCGTCCAGTACACCACTTCGATGACGGACACCCCCAGGGTGTGCCAAAAGTATTTGATGCAGAACAACAGGCAGTTTTTGAAACGCAAAAAGTTACTCTGCTTAAACAGCACCAGTTGGGGCCAGTAGACCGCAAAAACCATGGTGGTGATGAGGATGCTGACCACGTACACCACAATGGTGCCCCAACTGGGCAGCGTCTCCGCCCACCAGAACATCAGCAGTCCCGCGAAAATGATGATGCCCAGAAAGAGACAGAACACCACGCCGGGCAGCAGGGCGCTCTTCCAGTTTTCCGCCATGGCTTTTCTGTAGCTCTTCCACCACTTGCCCGGCGCGTCCCGCAGGGAGCGGAACAGCAGGTCATACATGCCGTAAATCCCCGGCCCGGCAAATAGTCCGCCGACGGCACTGGCGACAAACATGATCAACACGCTGGTGGAGAGAACGGCGTAGACCATACCCAGCGCAAAGGGCAGGAAAAACACCAGTGTGACCAGACCGCACAGCATAAACGAGATGAAATCCCGCTCCAGCACCTCCCGATACCGGTCAAAGCCCGTGAGCCTGCCGCCGTCGGAACGGACGGGGTCCTCCGCGAAAAACATACCCATTGTTTGAATCACCTCATTTGATTACTCAGCGTAGTGGAAGCCCTCTAAGAACTCGGTCAGGATGGCGAAGGCGTCTCCCTCAAACCCCTCCTGACAGGTCAACTCCGCGTTGATGGCGTGGTTTTCGTAGACGGCGAAGGCAGACGCACCGAAGCTGTAGGGGTTGTCCTCCCTTGTGCCGTCATAAATCAAAACAGTAAATTCCTGGCCCGCGCAGGTGACGGTCTGCGTCTCAGCGACGGAATAATTCTCCTCTTCCGTGGCCTGCCACTCCGCCACCTCCGTCTCGGCCTTTTCGCCGCTCTTGCAATCCTCCAGCAGCACGTAGAGCTGGGCGTCGTAGAGGTCTACCGTTTCGTCGTCCTCATTGACGTACTCGGTCTTGTCCCCGATGGTCCATGCGGCGTAATAGAGGTCGGAGACCGCCAGCGCGTCCTTGTTGTCCAGCAGGGTCAGGCCGTTGCCCGGTTCCTCCACGCCGATGGTGGCTCCCACCAGCGTCCAGTCCTCGTCCCAATCGGTCCCTTCGGCGGTGACAGTGGGCTTTCTGCTGCACCCGCACAGGGTCAGCAGCAAGCAGAACGCCATTATGAGCGAAATCACCCGTTTCATCTTGTCGCCCCCTCAATCAGCAGTTCCCACAGAGCCTCGCAGCCCTCCTGGTTGTCCACGGTGTTGCTGTTTTCCTCATAGAAACAGCGCCGCCCGAAATAGAGGTTCTCCAGCAGGTCCCGGCTCTCCCCGGTCAGGGTCTCGCCCAGGACGCTTTCGGTGTAATCCCCCAGCTCCAGACCGTCCAGCACCGGGCAGTCCGACCACAGGTAAACCTTGTCCTCCCAGTCAACGTCCGTCTCCTCCGGGCAGCTTCCGTCCGCTTCCGCCAGCACCTGGTAGTTGCTCTGGAAGGTCTCCGGGTCCTCCAGCAGGAAGAAGTAGCTTTCGCAGTCGTTGATGTCCGCAATCAGCTCCACCTCCGCCGCGTACAGTTTCATGGCGGCGGTGTCGTCATCTTCATCTGCGCTGCCGCAGTACTGGTTCAGGGTGACCACCACTTTTCCGTCTCCGTTCAGGTCCTCCCCCAGCGCTTCCAGCGCGGCGGTCAGCGCCTCTGCGGTGTCGTCCGGCAGATCGCTGCTGCCCACGTAGGCGATTTGATAATCGGGCTTGACGACCCCCACCCCGAAAGCGTTCAGAATCAGGGAAAGAGTGATACCGACCACAACAACGCCGCCCACGACGATCCACTTATAATAGTGCCACCAGTTTTTTCGTTTTTCCTGAGGAGTCAGTTGAATTTTTTCCTCCGGCTGCACATCTCGTTGCAGCCACTGCTGATAATTGCTGGGCATAGGGGTCACTCCTTGGTCGTACCGCCGGGGGCGTAGGTCACGGGCAGAGAAAGCAGCGGCGGCGCTTTGGACCAGTCCTCCGTCAAAATCAGCTCCACGCTGGCCTCTGCGATCTTGTCGATGGGCTGGACAATGGTGGAACAGGCATATGTCTTGGTGTAGAACTCCACCACGCCGTCATAGCCGATGATCTGCACATCCTCCGGCACACGGATGCCCCGGCTGCGCAGGTAGGTCATGACTTTAAAGGCCAGGTCGTCCGTCACGCAGAAAATGCCGTCGAACTCCAGCGCCCCGTCGTGGGTGTGCTGGTCCAGGAAATCTGTGAACACCTGGAAGGGCGTACCATCGTAGACCCGGAGCATTTCATAGGGGACACCCGCCTCCGTGCAACTGGAGAGGAACCCGTCCCCCCGCTTGTTCACCTCGTTGGCAAAGGGGGAGGAGGTACTCATATAGGCCAGCTTTTTGCAGCCGCCCGCCAGCAGGCGGCGCACCGCCAACTGCCCTCCCCCAAAGTTGTCGCTGGAGACACAGGGGACAGCCGGGTCCAGGTGGCGGTCGATGGTGACCAGCGGCGTCCCCTCCGGCACCTGGAGCTTTTGGCTGTAGGAGAGCATGATGATGCCGTCCACCTTATTTTGATACGCCATATCCACATACGCCTGCTCCAACTGGGGGTCGGCGTTGGTGCAGCAAAGCAGCATCCGGTAGCCCCGCTTTGCCAGGGTGGAATTAATATAGTAGGTCAGCCGCCCAAAAAAAGGGGTGATGGTGTCTGGCACCAAAAAGGCGATGGTCATGGTCTTGTTGCTCTTCAGCCCCTTGGCGTAGCTGTTCACCCGGTAGTCCAGCTTTTTGATGGCCGCCTCCACCTTTTTCTGATAAGCCGCGCCCACGGGGATGCCGTTGACCACCTTGGAGACGGTGCCCAACGCGACACCCGCCTCCTGCGCCACATCCTTCATGGTAGGCGCGGCGTTTTTCTTCGCCATAGAATACCTCTCTTTCTTCATGAAACATTTCATATATATCAGGTGCAGAGTGCGTGACGCTCTGCCCTTCCGCTTGCGGTTTGAGGGTATTATAACGCAAAAGAACTGCGTTGTAAAGAGATTTCGTGAAATTTCATGAAATAAATTTAAGGCACGAACACTGTCAAACTGCACAAAACGCATAGGTTTGTTTTGTTCAATCCATAAAAAATGAGCGTTTTTCCAAAAAAGCAGTTGACAAGTCCGGGGAAAAAAGTGTATTCTTTAGCCACAGGTTAAAATAACGTTTCACGGAGGGAGCAGCCCGGTTGCCCATCGGCTGCTTTTTATGGGGACGGACCGTGAAACGTTATTTCTACAATACGCCTGCCAAGCGAAAGGAGGCTGAGTTCATTTCCCAACTGACTAATAAAGAAAGATAGGAGTGAATCAAAGTGAGTTCAAAACCCGCAACAGCAACCACAAAAAAGCAGTTGCCGCTGAGCCAACGGCTGGCTGCAAACTGGCAGCTCTACCTGCTGCTGCTGATCCCTGTCATCATCACCGTCATTTACAAGTACATCCCCATGTACGGCATCCAGATCGCCTTCCGTGACTTCAAGGCCAGCCGAGGCTATCTGGGCAGCGAATGGGTGGGCCTGTACTGGTTCCAGCGGTTCTTCAGCAGCCCCAACTGCGTCCGTATGATCCGCAACACAGTGCTGCTGAGCTTGTACAGTCTGCTGTGGAGCTTCCCGGTTCCCATCATCCTGTCCCTGGCCATCAACCAACTGCGCTTCGCCAAGTTCAAGCGTGTGGTGCAAACCGTGCTGTACGCCCCCCACTTCATTTCCACCATGGTCATCTGCGGTATGATCCGCATCTTCCTGAGTCCCTCCGGCGGCCTCATCAACCTGATTTTGGGCACGCAGACCGACTTCCTGACCATGAGCAGCGCCTTCCGTACCATCTACATCTCCACCGGCATCTGGCAGGAAGCCGGCTGGGGTACCATCATCTACCTGGCTACCCTTTCCAGCGTGGACGCCAGCCTCTATGAAGCCGCCAAGGTGGACGGCGCGTCCATGTTCCAGCGCATCCTGAACATCGACGTTCCCGCCCTGATTCCCATGGCCGTCCTCCAGCTCATCATGAGCGCCGGCAGCCTGATGAACGTGGGCTTCGAAAAGGTCTGGCTGCTGCAAACTGACCTGAACAAGGCCACCAGCGACGTCATCGCCGTGTATGTGTACCAGCAAGGTATTGAAAACGCCAAGTACAGTTACTCCACGGCTGTGGGCCTGTTCAACACAGTGGTCAACATCATTCTGCTGATCATCGTCAACAAGATCGCGTCCAAAGCCTCGGACGTCAGCTTTGTGTAAAGGAGGGCAGCGCAATGAAAAAGAAAGAAAAAGTCAGCGCGGGCCTGTCCGAAAAGGCCAGCGACACCATCCTGGTGATTATATGTGTCATCATCATGCTGATTGTGGCGTACCCCCTTTACTACATCCTGGTTGCCTCCGTCTCCAACCCTTATGATGTCTACGCAGGCAAGACCTTCCTGCTGCCCAGCGGGTTCACCCTGAAGGGCTATCAGGCGGTGTTCGCTGACGACAGCATCTTCTCCGGCCTGCTCAACAGCATCAAGTACACCATCATCGGTACTGTGTACTCCGTGGTCATGATTTATCTGGTGGCCTTCCCCCTGAGCCAGAAGAGTATGCCCGGCCGGACCGCCATCAGCCTCTTCTTCATCGTCACCATGTACTTCGGCGGCGGCCTGATCCCCACCTACTTGGTGGTCAAGGACACCGGCCTGCTGGGTAACATGTGGGCGCTGTTCCTACCCGGCGGTGTGGCCGTGGGCAACATGATCATCGTCCGCAACTACATCGAGAACAGTATCCCCAGTTCCCTTATCGAACAGGCGGAGATCGACGGCGCCTCCCAGCTCCGAGTGTTCTGGAATATCATCATCCCCCTGTCTCGTCCCATCATGGCGGTCATGGTGGTGTTCAGCATGGTGGCCTACTGGAACGACTGGTTCACCGCTATGATCTACCTGAACTCCAGCCAGGCGCCCCTGCCTTTGGTGCTGCGCAACGTGCTGATCAAGTCCAGCGCCAGCGCTGCCCAGGCTTCCACCATCTCCGGTGGCTACGCCGAGCTGAACAAGCTGACGGAAATGATCAAGTTCTCGTCCATCATCGTGGCCGCGGCCCCCATGCTCATCATCTACCCCTTCGTACAGAAGTACTTCGAGGCCGGTTTTATGGCTGGCGCTGTGAAGGGCTGATCGTCTCGCTCATTTTCTGCCGGAAGCCCTCTGCTCCGGCAGAGATGAAATAAAAAAAGGAGTGTATTTATGAAAAAGAACCGTATCCAAAAGCTGCTGGCTCTGGTTCTGGCGATGGCTATGGCCATGAGCCTGCTCACCGCCTGCGGCAGCAAGAGCAGCTCCGGCGATTCCAGCGCCGAGTTTGGCAACACCGACCAGACCGAGTTCTACATCATGGGCGGCCAGTCTGCTTTGAGCGCCGGCTATGACGACAACGAGGTGCTGAACCAGCTCCAGGAGGACGCCGGGATCTCCATCACCTGGGAGACCATGAGCGAGTCCCTCAGCGAGCAGGTCAACATTAAGATCGCCGGCGGCGACCTGCCCGACGCCTTCATGGGCGTTGGCTTCTCCAACTATGACCTGACCACCTATGGCGAGGACGGCACCTTCATCGACCTGACCCCCTACATCACCGAGGAGTATATGCCCAACCTGACCGCCATCCTGGAGGAGTATCCTGAGATCCGCTCCGCCATCACCATGGACGACGGCTGCATCTACGGCCTGCCCGCCGCTGAGCAGATGGGTACCGCCGGTATCGGCGACGAGGATGATTACTCCATCTACTCCATCCCCCAGTACAGCATGATCAACAAGGCTTGGCTGGATTACCTGGGCCTGGACGTTCCCACCACTCTGGACGAGCTGCATGACTGCCTGGTGGCCTTCGCTGAGAACGACATGAGCGCCACCTACTATGGCAACGACGCCGGCAGCACCATCCCCATGAGCACCGGCTTTGACCAGTGGTGCTGGGGCCAGAACATCTTCTACGCTGGCTTCGGTTTCACCAACTGGACCAACGACGTCTGCAACGATCTGGTTCTGAGCAGCGACGGCACTTGCAGCTTCGTCTGCGTGTCCGACGGCTACCGCGAGGCTCTGACCTACTTCCATGACTGGTATGACGAGGGCCTGATGGACGTGGAGATGTTCTCTCAGGACGACACCCAGCTGATGTCCAAGTGCCAGCAGGGTTACGTGGGCGTGTCCACCTGGTGGTACATTGAAGAGCTGATGGGCGACTACGCCGATGACTATGTGTTCCTGCCCATCCTGGAAGGTCCCGACGGCACCTACAACGTCACCCTGCGCGACGGCGGCGGCACCAACAGCGGCAACCTGAGCATCACCTGTGACTGCGAGAGCCCCGCTGCTCTGCTGAAGTTCTTCGACTCCTGGTATGACGGCGAGACCGTTATGCAGCTCCAGTACGGCGCCATCGGCACCTACTTCCTGGAGCAGGACGAGGACGGCAAGTGGATCTCCATCACCGACGAGGAGAGCCAGGAGCTGTACGGCAAGAGCGCCGGCGAGCTGAAGAGCACCCTGGAGGTCGCTGGTCCCAAGCTGATCCTCAGCGAGTACTATGACGAGTACTTCTACATGGAAGACCGCGCCATCGAGCGTCTGACCGACCTGTCTGAGTACTGGATGAGCTACGTCACCGACACCACCACCTACCCCATCGACTGCGTGTTCACCGCTGACGAGCTGGACATCATCGACCGCTACAAGACCGACTTCCAGGACACTGTCGCCGAGCAGGAGGGCCTGTGGCTCAAGAACGGCGGCCCCACCGATGAGGAGTGGGAAGCCTACGTAGCCAACCTGTCCGCCACCTGCGGCATGGACGAGCTGCTGGAGTGCTACCAGAACGCCTATGACCGCTATGCGGAGGCCGCAGAGGAGTAAGTCTCCCTTCACGCTCTAAACTTACATCCTAATTTTCCATTTTCATTTCATGTTCCATCCAACCTCCGTCCCGTCCCCCCCTGCTACCAGAGGGGGCGGGATGCCGGAGGCGGCGAAGCTGCCTCCGGCACATGGGCAGAGGGCTGGCCGTTTGGCCAACCTTCTGGCGATGTGTTTTTCTTCCTTGCCGTCAAGCGGCACCTCCGGAGCTGTACGCTCCCCCCCGTCTTTCCCCCCAAGCGCCTTTCTCCACTGCTTCGGCAGTGGAGAAGGGTAACGGCCGCCGTCAAGCGGCACTTCGTACCTCCCTGCGGGCAGGATGAGGGTTCCTGCCCGCAGGTGTTATAATAAAAAGTCGCCACGCGGTTTATTCGCGTCAAAAATATTGCGCTTGAGCAAAGCCGACAGGCATGAAAAGTCTTGCCTTTCCATGCTTGCGGCTTTGTTCCGTCCGCATTATAATGAGCATTTGGCGGCGCCGCGTCGAACACACGGCTGCGCCGCTTTTCCCCCATATTTTTCGTCGACACCGCAGCACTGATGATGCGGTGTCGCCCCAGGAGGTAGTTTCATGATAAGTGAAAAGCTGCGCAAAGCACGGGAGTACGAACAGCAATACGCCCCCTATGTTCTCCCAGAAAGTCGTCCTGCCTACCATCTGACCCCCATGATCGGCTGGATGAACGACCCCAACGGGTTCTCCTGCTACAAAGGAGAATACCATCTGTTTTACCAGTATCACCCCTACAGCGTCCAGTGGGGCCCCATGCACTGGGGCCATGCGGTCAGCCGGGACCTGGTCCACTGGGAGTATCTCCCCTGCGCCATTGCGCCGGATCAGCCCTACGACAACGGCGGCTGCTTTTCCGGCAGCGCCATTGAACTGCCGGACGGACGGCAGTTGCTGCTTTACACCGGCGTCCGCTGCCAGACCTCAGAGGCTGGCGTTCGGCAGGAGGTCCAGACCCAGTGCGTCGCCATCGGGGACGGCCTTGACTATGAGAAACTGGACTGCAACCCCGTTTTGGACGCCGCCGACCTGCCGAAAGGCGGCAATCCCTTTGACTTCCGGGACCCGAAGATTTGGCAGGAGGCAGATGGGACTTACGCCTGCATCGTGGGCAACCGCCCGGCGGACGGCAGCGGTTCCCTGCTGATTTATCGCTCTGAGGACGCCATTCACTGGACCTTTGACACCATCCTGGACAAGTGCCACAACGAATTCGGGAAGATGTGGGAATGTCCCGATTTCTTCCCGCTGGACGGAAAATGGGTGGTGCTGGCCAGTCCCCAGGACATGACCCCCAGCGGGCTGGAGTTCCACAACGGCAACGGCACCCTCTGTCTCATCGGAACTTATAATGAGGCCACCCACCGCTTCCAGCGGGAGGAGATGCAGTCCATCGACTACGGCCTGGACTTCTACGCCACCCAGACCCTGCTGGCCCCGGACGGGCGGCGTATTATGGTGGCGTGGATGCAGAACTGGGACACCTGCGTGGTGGTCAACCGGGAGCAGCGGTGGTACGGCCAGATGTGTATCCCCAGAGAACTGGGGGTGCGGGACGGCAAGCTCATCCAGAACCCCGTCCGGGAGCTGGAGGCGTACCGGGGCCGCCGGGTGTTCCACCGGGTCACCATCTGCCAGGAGACGACCCTGCAAGGGGTCTATGGCCGCGTGGTGGACATGACCATCACCCTCCATCCCGTGGAAAACGACGTGTACCAGCTTTTCAAGCTCAAGGTGGCCCGTGGCAGCCAGCATGACACCACCATCACTTACAAGCCCCGCACCTCCGTCCTCTGCGTCAACCGCAGCAATGCGGGTTTCCGCCGGGACTTCGTCCACGAGCGAAAGTGCCTGGTGCGCCGCCAGAACGGCGAGATCAAGCTGCGCATCCTGCTGGACCGGTTTAGCATTGAGATCTTCGTCAACGACGGCGAGCAGGCCCTGAGCACCACCATCTACACCCCCCTGACCGCCGACGGCATCAGCTTTGAGTGCTTCGGCCAGGTGCAGGCGGACGTGGAGAAATACGACCTGGAGTTTGAGTGATTTACTGAGCGCATCTTCTTTCTCAAAATTCATACAGACACAAATTCGCCCTGCCGAACGGCAGGGCGAACCTATTTTATGGGACCATGCGGCGCTGGGCCGCCTTTTCCGGGTTCCCGGTACCTCTGATTGCAAAAATCCGCCTACCGGCGGATTTTGGGTGGAGGTAG
>JAJQCW010000054.1 GCA_021202515.1 Clostridiales bacterium
CGGTGGCGAAGGCGGTGACCTTGATGGTGGCGGTGCCCGCCCCGACGATGGTGACCTTGCCGTTGGCGTCCACCGTGACCACGTTGGTGTTGCTGGAGGCGTAGTCCAGTGCGCCGTCGCCGGTGGATTGGGCGTCCAGATAGAAGGAGCCGTCGCCCACCGTCTTGGTGTAGGAAGAGGTGCCAGTGATGGTCTGGGCCAGCTCCACCGTGGAGGCCACGCCGCCGTAGAGGATCACATAGGTGCCCACCTCCACGTTTTCATACACCTGTTGGGCCAGGTCCAGGGGCATATTGATGCACCCGTGGGAGCCGGATTCCAGATAGACCTCGCCGCCGAACTCGTCCTCGGAGCGCCAGGTGGCGTCGTGGAGGCCGATGCCGCCGTTGAAGGGCATCCAGTAGCTGACCCAGTCGTGGTAATCCTCGCCGTTGAGCCAGCGGTCAGTCTCCATGGAGTCGATGGTGTACAATCCCGTGGGGGTGGAACAGCCGGTGGCCACGTCGCCGGAGCAGATGTCGCCCTCCGCGATGAGTTCGCCGTCCTTGTAGAGCCAAAGGTGCTGGCTGTCCAGGTCCACCTCCACATAGCTGCCGCCCAGGTCGGTGGTGCCCTCGATGCCCACCGAGGTGGAGGCATAGGGGGCGTCCCGCTGACCGTCGGTTATGGTGTCCACACATTCGATGATGTCGTTGTACAGCGCGTCGGTGTCCACCGTCTCGTCCGAGGCAGGGACGTTGACCTCCACAAAGGTGCCGGTGCTGGTGACGAATTGAGAGGTGGAGTTGTCGTGGACGGAGTAGGTCTCGTACATCTGCGTCACATAAGCCTGGAGCTTGTCCCCGTTGACGGCGATGGAAATGCCGTCGTCTTCCACATAGAGCCACTGGCTCAGCAGGTCATAACCAATCTCTTCGGTGCCGTAGATGTCTGCGCTCTCCACAGAGTAGGTGTAGACGATGCTCAGGTTCAGCTTGGCGTTGGCGTCTTCCAGGGCCTGCTGCATCTCCTCGCCCTCGGCGGTGCGGATTTCGGTCCCATAGAGGCCACTTTCCACCACGTCCAGCGTCTCCGCCAGAGTAGCGGCCTGCTGTGCGATGGCTTCAGCCAGCTCGTCGGCGTCCACGGCGCCGCCCACGATTTCATCCTCAACGGTGAACTTGCCCATCGTCTCGTTATAGACCAGCTTGGCGTCCACCGGAGTGACCCCGGACAGCTCGTCCAGCTCGTCCCAGGCCGCGACCACGGTGGCCAGCGCCGTTTCGTCATAGGTCAGCAGCGTTTCGTCCGTCAGCTCCAGGTCGGCGGCGGACAGCTCCGCCGCGTCGGTCTTGTTCTGGGTGCGCACCAGCTTTTTCAACTGGTTATTGGAACTGACCTCCAGCGAAATATCCTCGCCGGTGACGGTCTGCTCCGAGTCGGCGAACTGGACGGTCAACGTATACGCCTCCGCCAGGGCGGAGATCTTGGCCTCCGCCTCCTCATAAGTCAGGCCGGACACGTCCACGGAGTTCACCGTGGTGCCCTCGTAGAAGGTCTTGCCCCGGTTGGTGGCCAGTGTCAGCCGGACGGCCACGAAAATCAGCAACCCTACAATGATAGCGACGATGATGACCAGCGCGGCGACCATGGCGGTCAGCCGACTTTTTTTATCTTTTCCCATTATACTATCCCTTACCTCATTTGTGCTCTGCCCGATAGGGGCGGATGGAATCGGTCAGGACCCATAGGTAACTGGGGCCTCCAGCCCCAGATAGGTCAGGAAATCCGTGATGGAGTTCTTTTCCTTCTTGCTCAGCGAGTCGTTGTAGATGAACAGGTCGAAGCCGATGACATAGTCGCTGCCCTCCACCACGATGTTGCCGGTGAGGATGGTGACGTCGCACTCCTCGTCCTCATCATAGTAGGCCAGGCCAGCCACGCAGGCGGAGCCGTCCGCCGCCGTGACCACCTCGCTGACCTCCTGGGTCAGGACGTACTCGTAATCCTCTTCAAAGGTGCTGGAGAAGATCTCCAAATTCTCCTCGGTGATCTCCTCGATGGAGCGACCGTCGGTGATGATGTTGGAGTACTCCATCTGATAGTTGGAGGTGTACATAAAGATGTCCACCACGCCGTTGGAGCCGCTCTCTACCTCCACGGTGTTGTACTTCTTCATCACGGGGATGGTGGCGGTGACGCCGTCGTCTGTGACCATTTCCGTGGCCAACAGCCGGTCATAGCCGTCAATGGCCGTGGTCTCCAGCTCGTCAGAGACTTCGGTTTCCTCCTCGTCGTCGGTGAAGAAGTCCTCATAGGCCGCCTCGTCGTCGTCCTCCTCGTCCTCTTCGTCGTCGTCAAAGCCCTCCAGGTAGTTGCGGCAGATGATGGCGTCCATAAAGACAGTGAACACGTCCTCAGCCATGCTGGAATACTCGGTGGCCTCTTCCGGTATAGCGATGGACAGGTCTGCATCCTCGTCTACAGGGTAGACGTTCAGGCAGTAGTTGGCGCTGTCGTCCCGGCGGTCTGTCAGGTCCAGGGTGTAGCCGGAGGTTTCGTCGCCGCAGGTGACCAGCTTCATGGTCCAGTCGTTCCAGTCGCCGTAGGCTTCCAGCTCAGTCAGGTCTTCGTAAGTCTCCTCATAGTCATACCAGATGGTGTCCATCAGGTCGGTCATGGTCCAGCCGGAGGCGTCCATCAGGGCGCTGAAATTCTGCTCGATGTAGTCGCTCAGGAAGGTCTGATAGGTGGATTTATCCTCCACCAAGCTCTCGTAGACCTCCAGCAGTTGGGTCTGCAAGTCGCCCAGCCCCAGGCTCAGGGTGCAGGTGCTGGAGCTGGTGGAGACTTCGTCCGCCGTGTCCTTTTTGATGCTCTTATAGACGTTTTCCAGCAGCTCTTTTACCGCCGCGAAGCCGTCCCCGTCCAGGGTGGTCCAGGGGTCCTCCTGGAGGGAAATGGAGATGTAATCGGTGGGGAAGCTCTCGGCCAGGTCCGCCATCTCCTCTACAAAGTAGTCGCTGTCCACCTCATCGGTGTCTTTGAACCGCTCAGAGAGATAGTTGGACGCTGTCACCACGTCCACATACAGCGTGTTCCCGTCCACGAGCAGGGTGGTCAGGGTCTCGCCGTTTGCCATGGTCACGGTGAGGGAAGCCTGTTTGACGCTGGCGTACCACGCCCCGGTCAGGGTCATGTTGGTAGAGGCGGCCTCGCCGGTCTCCTCGTCCAAAGAATTGACTTGCAGCGTAAAGGTGAAGTCCTCCAGGGCCTGGACCGCCTCGATGGTTTCAAACACGTCCAGAGCGGTCTCACTGGTGTAGGTCTTGGTCACGGCAGCATCAGAACCAGCAGAACTGTCGGCGATGCTGTCTCCGCTGGAAGAGCCGCCGCAGCCCGCCAGGGAGAGCGCCATCGCCAGGGCCAGCACAAACGCAATGATTCGATTTCGCATAAATTTCTCCTTTATATCTTTATTGTGTCCAATTTTTTTGGGGGAAACGTCGTTTATTTCTGTCATTGTACCACAATAAAGCATACGGGCAAAAAAAGCAATAGGAATTTGTAAATTTTTAATGGAGATTTCATCAACGTCGGCTCAGGTGGTCCAGTTTTTCGCCTGGGCCAGTTCTACCAGCACCTCCACCATCTTCCGCAGAGAGGCCACCGGCAGATATTCGTGGACGCCGTGGAAGTTGACGCCGCCGGTGGAGAGGTTGGGGCAGGGGAGACCCATGTAGCTCAGCCGCGCTCCGTCGGTGCCGCCCCGGATGGGGACGATTTTCGGCTCTACGCCCACCGCCCGGAATGCGTCGCCTGCACGATGCACCAGGTCCATATGCTCCGGCTCGATCTGCTCCCGCATGTTGTAGTACATATCCCGGATGCGCAGCTCGACCCGGCCCGCGCCATAGCGCCGGTTCAGGTAGTCCACGATGGAACAGAGCAGCTCCTTGCGCGCCTCGAACTTCTGCCGGTCGTGGTCCCGCACCAGCAGACTGACCATGGCTTTCGTTTCGTCCCCCCGGATGTCACAGACGTGGAAGAAGCCCTCGTATCCCTCGGTGTGGGCGGGCGCCTCCGCCGGGGGCAGCAGATTTACGAACTCGCAGGCCATCAGCGCCGCGTTGATCATCTTGTCCTTGCCCTCGCCGGGGTGAATGTTCCGGCCACGGAACAGCACCCCCACGTTGGCGGCGTTGAAGTTCTCGAACTCCAGTTCCCCCAGCGCGCCGCCGTCCACGGTGTAGGCGTATTCTGCGCCGAAGTGCTCCAGGTCAAAATGGGCCACCCCCGCGCCGATCTCCTCGTCGGGGGTGAAAGCCAGCCACAGAGGGCCGTGGGAAATCTCCGGGTGGTGCAGCAGGTATTCCGCTGCGCTGACGATCTCCGCCACGCCCGCCTTGTCGTCGGCTCCCAACAAGGTGGTGCCGTCGGTGACGATCAGCTCCTGCCCCATATAGTTTTTCAGGCTGGGGAAGCTGGCGGGGGAGAGGGTAACGTCCTCTTTTTCGTTCAGTACGATGTCCTCCCCGGTGAAGGTGACGATGCGGGGCTTGGCATTGGCCCCCGGTGCGTCGGGGGAGGTGTCCATATGGGCGATGAAGCCCAGAGGTGTGCTCTCTTCACAGCCGGGCGTGGCGGGGAGCAGAGCGTACACATAACCCCACTCGTCCCGCCGGGCCTCCAGGCCCATCTCCCGCAGCTCGAAGGCGAGGTGGTCACCCAGCGCCAACTGCTTAGCGGTACTGGGGAAGGTGTCGCTGTCCTCCGCCGACTGGGTGTCGTAGGAGACGTAGTCCAAAAAACGCTGTAAAACGTCCATCATTTGTAGTTCCTTTCTTGACGGGCGGTGTTCGTCCGCATTAAAATAATAGCTAAACACGTATTTTACCACAAAGGAGGGCGTTTGGCTATGGCAGACACCAAAGAATTTCGGTTTTCACCCCAGGAGGGCGCGTCCCCCCTCTACGGGCGGGCCTGGTGGCCGGAAAACGGCGAGGTCATCGGCCTGGTGCAGTTGGTCCACGGGCTGAACGACCGGGTGGACCGCTATGACCGCTTCGCCCGGCGGCTGGCGGACCGGGGGTTCCTGGTCTTTGGGGAGGACCATCTTGGCCAGGGCAAAAGCGCTCGGCGCGCCCGGCAGCTTGGCTACACCGCCCCCTCCGGGGGCTGGCAACTGATGTCTGAGGCGGTCTATTCCCTGGGAAAACAGGCGCAGGCCCGGTATCCCGGCAAAAAGTGGTTCGTGGTGGGCCATTCCATGGGGTCGCTGCTGGCTCGCACCTGCCTCATCGACCACCCGGACGCCTTCGACGGCTGTGTGTTCACCGGCACCAACAGCCCGCCCGTCCCGGCGCTGGAAACCCTTCTGGCCCGATGCCGGGCGGAGGAACAGCGCATTGGCCCCACCGGGCGGAGCCGGGAGCTGGCATCGCTGTTTTTCACCGACGTGCTGCATTTCGACCCCGCCACTGACGCCATGACCGAGGACGGGAAAATAGACCTGCTGTGTTCGTTTATCCCCACGGTGCGGCTGTTTGAGGACTTTTTCGAGGGGCTGCTGTACCTCCGCCAGCGGGAGACGGAGGGCTACGCCCACCCGCCCGTGCCGCTGCTGATGCTCTCCGGGGCGGAGGACCCCACCAACGGCCAGGGTCGTGGGATGCTGAAAACGGCGGAGCGGTTCACCGGGCTGGGTTTTCCACAGGTGGAGACCCGGCTGCTGGAGGGCCTGCGGCATGAGCTGCTCAACGGCCCCGGCGGGGAGCCGGTGCAGGCGCTGGTGGAGCGGTGGCTGATTAAAATTAGCAATTAGCAATGTGCAATGTGCAATTATGAGGGAATCCAGCCTTTTGTCGCAAAGGGAAACACCGCAGTATCCTTCAACGCCCTGTAGGGGCGGCCCTTATCGTCAAGCGGTACCTGTGGCCGCCCGCAGAAACCCTGTGACTACGGGGAACGCTGCGAGGTTCCAAAGCGCTGCCAAAGAACCCAAAACGTTCAGAAAAAGGAAAATTGCTAATTGCTCATTGCAAATTGCACATTGTAAAAAAGGGGCAAGGCTTGCGACAGCCTTGCCCTTTTTTGCGTTTGCTGTGTAGAAAGAATCAAATCGCGGTGATGTCCACCGGCACCAGCTTTTCGCTGCGGCCCCGCTCCCGTGCGGTCAGGATGGCGTGGGCGGTGTCGATGGAGGTCAGGCACAGGACGGAGTGCTCCACCGCCATGCGGCGGATCTTCCAGCCGTCTCCGTCCTCCCGCTTGCTGCGGCGGGGGGTGTTGAGAATCATGTCGATGGTGCCGGACTGGATCATGTCCTGCATGTTGGGATGGGCCTGGCCCATCTTGTTGACCATCTTGACGGTGACGCCGGCTTTGGTCAGGAACTCATAGGTGCCGCGGGTGGCGTACAACTCGATGCCCAGGTCCTCCAGTTCTCTGGCGACGCTGAGGGCTTCGCCCTTGTCCTCGTCCTTGACGGTGATGATGACCCGTCCGCCCTTCTTGGGCACCTTCATGTTGGCGCCCTTGAAGGCTTTCAACAGGGCCTGGGGGAAGGTCTCGGCCACGCCCAGGCACTCGCCGGTGGACTTCATCTCCGGCCCCAGGTTGATGTCCACGTCGGTCAGTTTCTCGAAGGAGAACACCGGCATTTTCACGGCGAAATAGTCCGCTTCGGGGTAAATGCCCGTGCCGTAGCCCAGATCCTTCAGCTTCTGGCCCAGCATGACCTTGGTGGCCAGGTCGATGATGGGGACGTTGGTCACCTTGGAGATATAGGGGATGGTGCGGGAGGAGCGGGGGTTGGCCTCGATGATATACACCGTGTCGTTGTAGATGATGAACTGCACGTTGATGAGGCCGATGACCCCCAGGTGCTTTGCCAGGTTCTTGGTGTGGCGGAGGATGGTCTGCTTGTGCTTGTCGTCGATGTGCAGGGGCGGATAGACGGCGATGGAGTCGCCGGAGTGGATACCGGCCCGCTCCACGTGTTCCATGATGCCGGGAATGAGGATGTCCTCCCCGTCGAACACGCCGTCCACCTCGACCTCCCGGCCCATCAGGTACTTGTCGATAAGGATGGGATGCTCCTGGACGGTCATGTTGATGATCTTCATGAAGTCCACGATGTTCTCGTCCCGGTAGGCGATCTCCATGCCCTGTCCGCCCAGCACGTAGGAGGGACGCACCAGCACCGGGTAGCCCACCTCGTTGGCGGCAGCCAGCGCCTGCTCGGTGGTGTAGACCGTCCGGCCCGCGGCGCGGGGAATCTCGCACTTGCGGAGGATTTCATCGAACCGCTCCCGGTCCTCGGCGGCGTCCACGCCGTCAGCGGAGGTGCCGAGGATGGGTACGCCCATATCTGCCAGAGCCTGGGCCAGCTTGATGGCGGTCTGTCCGCCGAACTGCACCACCGCGCCCCAGGGATGCTCCAGCTCTACCACGTGCTCCACGTCCTCAGCGGTCAGCGGCTCGAAGTACAGCTTGTCCGCGATGTCGAAGTCGGTGGAGACGGTCTCCGGGTTGTTGTTGATGATGATGGTCTCAAAGCCCTGGCGTTTCAGCGCCCAGACGGAGTGGACGGAGCAGTAGTCGAACTCGATGCCCTGGCCGATGCGGATGGGGCCGGACCCCAGCACCAGCACCTTCTTCTTGCCGGTGAAATCGACGATGGCCTCGTTTTCCACGTCGTAGGTGGAGTAGTAGTAGGGGGTCTCCGCGTCGAACTCTGCGGCGCAGGTGTCCACCATCTTATAGGTGGGGTGGATGCCGTAGCGCTTGCGCAGGTCCCGGATCTCCTTCCGGGTAGAGCCGCACAGCTCCGCAATGAGGGAGTCGCCGAAGCCCAGCTCTTTGGCATAGCGCAGACGGGCGCTGTCGGGGACGCCCTGCTTCAGCTCGTTTTCCATCTGGATGATGATGTCCACCTGGTCCAGGAACCAGATGTCGATCTTGGTGATGCGGTTGATCTCCTCGGGGGTGATACCCCGGCGCAGGGCCTCGGCGCAGGCGAAGATACGCTCGTCGTCCACCACGCTGAGCTGTTCCCGGATGCGCTCGGTGGACATCTCTGCCAGCTTGGGCATCCGCAGGGAGTAGACGTTCTGCTCCAGGCTGCGCACCGCCTTCATCAGGGCGCTGGCGAAGGAGTTGCCGATGGCCATGACTTCGCCGGTGGCCTTCATCTGGGTGCCCAGCTTGCGGCTGGCGGTGGTGAACTTGTCGAAGGGCAGGCGGGGGATTTTCAGCACACAGTAGTCCAGCGTCGGCTCGAAGCAGGCGGTGGTTTTGCCGGTGACGGCGTTGGGGATCTCGTCCAGGGTGTAGCCCAGGGCGATTTTCGCTGCGACCTTTGCGATGGGGTAGCCGGTGGCCTTGGAAGCCAGAGCAGAGGAACGGGACACACGGGGGTTGACCTCGATGACCGCGTACTCGTAAGACTCCGGGTTCAGGGCGAACTGGCAGTTGCAGCCGCCTTCGATTTCCAGGGCGGAGATGATATCCAGGGCGGCGGTGCGGAGCATCTGATACTCCTTGTTGGCCAGGGTCTGGGTGGGGGCCACCACGATGGAATCGCCGGTGTGGACGCCCACAGGGTCCAGGTTCTCCATGCCGCAGATGGTGATGACGTTGCCCGCGGAGTCCCGCATGACCTCGAACTCGATCTCCTTCCACCCGGCGATGCACCGCTCGATGAGGACCTCGTGGACGCGGGACAGGTTCAGGCCCCGGTCACAGATTTCCCGGAGCATATATTCGTCATAGGCGATACCGCCGCCGGTGCCGCCCAGGGTGTAGGCGGGGCGGACGATGACGGGGTAGCCGATGGAGTTGGTGAACTCGATGGCGGACTCCACATCGTGGACCACCTCGGAGGTGACGCAGGGCTGGTGAATGGACTCCATGGTGTCCTTAAAGCCCTGGCGGTCCTCCGCCTTATGGATGGACTCGGCGGAGGTGCCCAGCAGCTTGACGTTGTACTTGTCCAGTGTACCGTCCTCATAGAGGTTCATGGCCAGGTTCAGACCCACCTGGCCGCCCAGGGTGGGCAGCACCGCGTCGGGCCGCTCCTTCTCGATGACCTCCTGGAGGGTGTAGACGTTCAGCGGCTCGATATAGACGTGGTCGGCGATGTCCTTATCCGTCATGATGGTGGCGGGGTTGGAGTTGACCAGCACCACCTCCACGCCCTCCTCTTTCAGGGCGCGGCAAGCCTGAGTGCCGGCGTAGTCGAACTCGGCGGCCTGACCGATGATGATGGGACCGGAGCCGATGACCAGAACTTTTTTGATGTTTGCATCCTTTGGCATAGGTCAGCACGCTCCTTTCTTGTGACGCTCGATCATATCCAGAAATTCGTCAAACAGATAATCCGTGTCCACCGGGCCGGGGGAGGCTTCCGGGTGGAACTGGACGGTGAAGATGTTCTTGTTTTTGTAGCGCAGACCCTCGATGCTGCCGTCGTTGACGTTGACGTGGCTGATTTCCGCCACGTTGGGGTCGATGCTCTCCCGCATGACCACATAGCCGTGGTTCTGGCTGGTGATGAAGCAACGGCCCTTGGCCAGGTCCCGGACGGGGTGGTTGGCGCCCCGGTGGCCGAAGTGCATTTTCCGGGTCTGTGCGCCGGTAGCCAGTGCCATGAGCTGGTGGCCCAGGCAGATGGCGAAGATGGGCAGGTCGGAGTCGTAGAGCTTTTTCACCTCGGCGATGATGTCACCGCAGTCGGCGGGGTCGCCGGGGCCGTTGGAGAGCATGACCGCGTCAAAGCCGCCGTCCAGAATTACCTGGGCGGGGGTGTGGGCGGGGTACAGGGTGATGTCCAGCCCCCGGTCGTTCAGCCGCTTGATCATGTTGGTCTTTTGGCCGTAGTCGTACATGGCCAGCTTGTAGCCGGGGCCGGGGTAATGCTCCACTTCGGGGATGGTGACCCGTTCCACCGTGCCGGACACCCGGTAGCGGCGGATCTTTTCCAGACACTCCCCTACATGAAAATGCTCCGCGCAGGTGATCATGCCGTTCATAACGCCCTGTTTGCGGAGGATGCGGGTGATGGCACGGGTATCGACATTCTGGATGCCGGTGATGTCGTGCTCCACCAGATAGTGTTCCAGCGTGTCCTCACAGCGGAAGTTGCTGCCGCGAGGGGCTAAGTGCCGAACGATGAGGGCTTCCGCCCAGGGCCGACGGCTCTCGCTGTCCTCGTGGTTGACGCCGTAGTTGCCGATGAGGGGGTAGGTCATCACCACGCCCTGTCCCGCATAGGACGGGTCGGTGAGAATTTCCTGATAGCCCACCATAGAGGTGTTGAACACCATCTCGCACACGCAGTCGCGGGTGCTGCCGATGCTCTCCCCCACAAAGGTCTGTCCGTTTTCCAGGATCAAAATCGCCTTCATAGATTGAAAATCCGCCTTTCTCCTTCTCGTGTCCGTTTGATTTGAAAAAAAGGAGCCGCCGCCTCACCCTGATGTGTGTGCGCACTGCCCCCTTTGCTGTTTTGGTGTATTATGACACAATTCTGCCGGGTTTGCAAGTTTCCGTACACACTTTTTGCTGTTTTCTCACTTCCACCAAAAGTCCGCGGCATAACGCGGCGGCTGTTTGGACAAGATAACGACAGAAAAAGGAGCCGTCGGCGGTCACGTCGGCGGCAAAACGCTGAAAAGATGGGAGGACGGTTCATGGCGGTTTGTTTTGCGCGCACGGTGATCCTCTACCTGCTGCTCATCACCGCGATTCGGCTGATGGGAAAGAAGCAGGTGGGGGAGCTGGAACCGGCGGAACTGGTGCTGACCATGCTGGTCTCCGACCTGGCCTCGGTGCCCATGCAGGACTTTGGCATCCCCCTGCTGTTCGGGGTGCTGCCCATTTTGATTTTGCTGTGCCTGACCATGATTTTCTCGGTGCTGACCTTGAAAAGCGTCCGCTTCCGGGCGCTGCTCTGCGGCAGACCCAGCCTCATCGTGGACCACGGGACGCTGGTGCAGCAGGCCATGGACCGCAACCGCCTGACGGTGGATGAGCTGCTGGAGGAGCTGCGGCGGCAGGGGGTCACCGACATCTCCTCGGTGAAGTACGCCGTGCTGGAGGACTCCGGTCAGGTGTCGGTCATCCTCTACAGCGCCAAGTCCCCCGCCACGCCGGAGCAGTTGGGGCTGGCCCCGGAGGAGGACGGTTTGCCCAGAATCATCATCAACGACGGGCGGCTCATCCGCCACAATCTGGAGCAGTTGGGCAAGACCGACGCCTGGCTGAAAAAAATGCTCCGCAAACGGGGGTATCAAGACACCCGCTCGGTGTTTCTGATGACCTTGGATGAGCAGGACAACATCTATCTGGCCCCAAAGGAGGACCTGTCATGAAGCGGTTGTGGATCGCCCTGGGGGTGCTGGCTCTGCTGCTGGCGGGGTCGCTGTGGAACACCGCACGGGTGACGCGGGTCTCGGAATCCCTGACCGCCGCGCTGAACCAGGCGGAGGCCGCCGTCGCAGAGGACGACTGGGACACGGCGGAGGCGCTGACCCAACAGGCCCTGGAGCAGTGGGCGACGGCGGAGCCGTGGCTGGCCTTTGTCCTCTGCCACGAAAACACCGACGAAGTCACCACCGGATTCCAGGAGGTGCTGGGGTTCCTCCAGTACCGCTCCGCCCCGGAGTACGACAGCGCCAACGGCGCGCTGGTGGCCCAGGTGGAGCATCTGGCGGAGATCGAGGCGCTTAACTGGAAAAATGTGCTCTGAGCGCTATTTGTCCCGGCAGAGGAGCTTTCGCTGTCCCTCGCTGCGGGGAATGGCCGCCACATAGACGTAGTGCATCCCCCGGAAGGCGCTCCGCGCCCCGCTGTGGAAGCGGACGCCGCCAAAGAGGGCGATCAGGTCTGCGGCGTTGTCCGCCTGTTCCAGCGCCGCCAGCCGCAGGGCGATCCATCGCAGGTTAGCAGCCTTTTCCGGGCTGCCCGGCAGCGCCTCCTGGTTGGCCTGTACCCAGCGGAATATCTCCTGCATCTGTCTGCGGATGTCCTCCGCCCGTCTGACTTGCTGCTGTGTACCTCGCATACCGGTTAAAACAGCAGCTCCGGCGACTGTTCCACTACCTGGTAGAACGGCGTATCCAGATGGACGTAAAAAGCCAGATAGAACAGCATCTCCTTTGGCCCCTGCTTCTCCGGCAGCTCTCGCCCGATGACGCGGGCCAGGCTTGCGCTGTCCCCCGTCTCCCAGCAGCAGTTGGCAATGCGTTCCACCTGCCGGGCGACGCTCTGAGGCCGCTGGCCCAGTTGCTCCGCCACAGGGGGATAGACGTCCTGGTTGACCTGGATCTTGCTCATCGGTATTTTTTGCACAAACAGCAGCTCTATCACCTGGTCAACGGCGCAGGCCAGCGCGGTGACGCTGCGCCGGGTGGGGCCGAGGATCGTGCGGATGACCGCCTCTGACTTTGTCATAAGAACGCTCCTTCTTAGAGGATGTTCTTATGATATAATAGCTTTGCTGCAACACGACAGAATACGACAAAACACGACAAACTATTTTTGCGCAAAAGCGACAACGGGGAGGCTGACCGGCCAGCGGTCAACCTCCCCACGGATACATTTAAATAGAAATAGATAAATAGAAATAGAACGATGCTTGCTGTGTAATGCGGAAAAGCGTCACTCAGAGATCAGATAGCTCAGCGTCAAAAGCGAATCGGCGAAGTGAACGCTCTCCACCACCACGTTGGAGTCGCTGACATTCAGCTCGATGTTGGTGAAGTTCCAGATGCCCCGAACGCCCCCGGCGATGAGCCGCTCCGCCACGCTCTGGGCGGCGTATTTGGGGACGGTCAGCACGCCGATGCTGGGCTTGTGTTCTGCCAGATAACTGTCCAGACTGTCCATGCTGTACACAGGATAGCCGTTCAGAGTGGTGCCGATGATTTTGGGGTCCACGTCAAAGGCGGCGGTCAGACAGACCCCGTTTTTGTTGAAGTGAAAATTGCGCATCAGCGCCCGGCCCAGGTTGCCCGCCCCCAAGAGGACGGAGGTGTAACCGGTGTTCATGCCCAAAATATCAGAGAGCGCCTGGCGCAAGTCGGCGACGTTGTATCCATACCCCTGCTGTCCGAACTCACCAAAACAGCTCAGGTCCTGCCGGATCTGAGAGGCGGTGACGCCCATGCTTTCCCCCAGCGCGGAGGAGGAGATGCGCACCGTGCCCTCCCGATAGAGTGTGTCCAACGTGCGGTAATAACGGGGGAGCCGTCGGATGACTGCGTTCGATACCTTGCCCTTTTTCATGTTCAATAGCGCTCCTATCTGTGTGGTTACCTTCCTTTATGTGACCTTACCTTTTTCTGTTTTTTTATTTTAATCGATTCACGGAAGTTTGTCAACTTTTTAACGAAGGTTATTTTAATATTTTTGCGGAAATCTTAGAAAAAAGATATTAATAGAAGCGCGAGCTAAATACAAATGGTAGAATAACAGAGTAACATGACAACAAATTGTTGTATTTTTGCGCTGTAACAGGGGAGGAGTACCCGCCCAGCCTGCGACGCTGCCTTCCGGACAAAATGCCGCGTTTGGGGAAATCGCCGTTTTGTCGGTTGCAAAACCATTCGGCAACAGGTACAATAATGCCATCAGCAGTTAGGAGCCGTGGAAACACGGCGCGGCAGCGCAGACAAGGAGAAACAGTATGGATTTTAACATGGGATACCAGCTTTTGTGGCTGTTTTTCATCTATTCCCTTTTGGGCTGGGTGGGCGAGTCCATTTATGCCGCCGTCCGGCAGAAGCAATTCGTCAACCGGGGCCTGCTGAACGGCCCCCTGTGCTGCATTTACGGTGTGGCGGCGCTGGTGTTCTCCCTGGGCTTGCAGGAGCTGGACACTGCGCCGGTGTTCCTGTTCCTGGGGTCGGCCATTCTGGGCGGGTTCATTGAGTGGCTGACCGGCCGCCTGCTGGAGCGGTTCTTCCACCGCCGCTGGTGGGACTACTCCCGCCGTAGGTTCAACCTGGACGGCTACGTCTCGCTGGAGTCCTTCCTGCTGTGGGGCGTGGGCGGCACGCTGGGCATCCTGTTCGTCAACCCCCTGCTGCTGAAAGGCTTTGCCATGCTGCCCCAGCGGGTGGTGCGGATCGCGCTGCTGGTGGTGCTGGGGCTGGGCATCGTGGACGCCGTGGAGACGGTCTGCGCCCTGCTGGGCTTGGAGCGGCAGGAGCGGCAGCTCCAGCAGGAAATCAACGCCCGCTTGCAGGAAAGCTCCAACCGGCTCAACGCCTGGATCGTCCGCCGGGTCAGCCGGAGGATGAAAGCCGCCCACCCCAGCGCCGCCAAGCGGTTCCGCCGCCCGTCGGACGAAACGGTGTTCGCTTCCGGCTGCGGCTTTTATAAGGTGGTGTGGCTGTTCGTGCTGGGGTCCCTGCTGGGAGACATCGCGGAAACTATCTTCTGCCGCTTTTCTATGGGCTACTGGATGAGCCGCAGCAGCCTGGTCTGGGGGCCGTTCAGCATCGTCTGGGGCTTCGCCCTGGCGGTAGGGACCGTCATGCTCTACAACTACCGGGATCGCTCCGACAGCTTTCTATTCTTGTTCGGTACCTTTTTGGGGGGTGCGTATGAGTATTTGTGCAGCGTCCTCTCCGAGCTGGTCTTTGGCAAGGTGTTCTGGGACTACAGTGAAATTCCCTTCAACCTGGGCGGGCGCATCAACCTGCTGTACTGTTTCTTCTGGGGCATCGCTGCGGTGCTGTGGCTGAAATATGTCTATCCCGTTGCCGCCAAGTGGATCGAGCGCATCCCCATCCGGGCGGGCACAGTGATCACCTGGGTGATGGTGGTGTTTATGGTGTGCAACATGGCGGTGTCTTTCCTGGCGCTGGTGCGCAGCGCCCAGCGGGAGGACGGCGTGGAGGCCACCAACATCGTAGACCAACTTCTGGACCAGTATTACAGCGACGAGGTGCTGGACGTGATTTATCCGGCGGCTCAGTCCACCCGATAAGGGCGGCGCGGAGCGCCGGAATGGGCGCTGTGTCAGATTTCGTCCGGGATTTTTCATCTGTTCTAGGTAAAGCAGTACATTGACAGTGAGCCATTCCTGCGGTATACTAAAACACGTGTGAAATTCAGCCTGTATCGGCGTAGGAATAGAGAGGTTTTTGAACCCATGAAAAAGTTAGCAGATCAAATCACGGAGAAGGTCTCCCAGGCGTTTGAGGCCGCGGGATACGACCCGGCGCTGGGCCGGTGTACCCCCTCCAACCGCCCGGACCTGTGTCAGTACCAGTGCAACGGGGCCATGGCCGCCGCCAAGGTCTACCACAAAGCTCCCTTCCTCATCGCCCAGGCGGTGGTGGAAAAGCTGGCCGGGGAGGAGATGTTCTCCAAGGCCGAGGTGGTGCGTCCCGGCTTTATCAACCTGGACGTAGCCCCCGCGTACCTGGCCCAGTGGATGGAGGCCATGGAAGCCGACCCCCGGCGGGGGTCTGACCCGGACAGCCAGCCCAAGACCATCGTGCTGGACTATGGCGGCCCCAACGTGGCAAAACCCCTCCATGTGGGCCACCTGCGCTCCGCCATCATCGGCGAGGCCATCAAGCGCATCGCACGGTTCAAGGGTCACACCGTCATCGGGGACGTGCATCTGGGAGACTGGGGTCTGCAAATCGGCCAAATCATCACGGAATTGAAGCACCGCCAGCCCGACCTGCCTTACTTCGACCCGGCGGTGACGGAGAACTTCCCGGCAGAGCCGCCCTTCACCATTTCCGACCTGGAGGAGATCTACCCCTGCGCCTCCAAGAAGTCCAAGGAGGATGAGGCGTATAAGACGGAGGCACAGGAGGCCACCGCCAAGCTCCAGGAGGGGCATCCCGGCTACCGGGCGCTGTGGCGGCACATTATCAACGTCTCCGTCAGCGATTTGAAGCGGAATTACGAGAAGCTCAACGTGGAATTTGACCTGTGGAAAGGCGAGAGCGACTGCCAGCCCTATATCCCGCCCATGGTAGAGAAGATGAAGGCTGAAGGCTACGCCTACCTCAGCGACGGCGCGCTGGTGGTGGACGTGGCGGAGGAGGACGACGCCCGCGAGGTGCCGCCCTGCCTGATTTTGAAGTCCGACGGCGCCGCCCAGTACGAGACCACCGACCTGGCCACCATCATCCAGCGGGAGGAGGACTACCACCCCGACCGCATCATCTACGTGGTGGACAAGCGGCAGGAACTGCACTTCGTCCGGGTGTTCCGCTGCGCCCACAAGACCGGCCTCGTGGACAAGGACAAATGCAGCCTGGAGTTCGTAGGCTTCGGCACTATGAACGGCAAGGACGGCAAACCCTTCAAGACCAGAGAGGGCGGCGTGCTGCGGCTGGAGTACCTGCTGCGGGACGTCAGCGACGCGGTCTATGAGAAGTCCAAGGCCAACGGCAGCGACCTGAGCGAGGAAGAGCTGCGGACCATCGCCGACCAGGTGGGGCTGGCCGCCATCAAGTACGGCGACCTGTCCAACCAGCCCAGCAAGGACTATATCTTCGACCTGAACCGCTTCATCGCCTTCGAGGGCAACACCGGCCCCTATATCATGTACTCCATGGTGCGCATCAAGTCCATCCTGAAAAAGTTCCAGGAGACTGCTCCCCAGGTCGAGCTGGGTCACATCCTGCCCCCGGAGGGCCAGAAGGAGACCGACCTGTGCCTGACGCTGGCCCGGTTCAGCGACGCCATCGACGACGCCTACGAGCAGAACGCCCCCAACCGGCTCTGCCGCTATATCTACGACCTGGCCAACTGCCTGAACCAGTTCTATGCCGAGCGGAACATCCTCAAGGAGCCTGACCCGGCGAAACAGGCCAGCTACATCAGCCTGATCCGGCTGGTGCTGGAGGTACTGGAGCTGGCGGTGGACCTGCTGGGCTTCCAGGCCCCGGAGCGGATGTAACCATGATTCAGACAGAGAGAGGGCGATTGGTTTGGCGAACACAGGAAAACGAACGAGCGCAGTAAAAACCAGGCGAGGCGGTCCCGCCGCCGGGATGCTGGTGGTTGCCGTTGTGGTGCTGCTGGTGGTGGCAATGATGGCGGCCAACTTCTTCCATATGTTCGACTCCGCCGGAGACGAACCGGGGGAGTCGAGCGTGGCGGCGGCAGGGAGCGCAGCGGAAGTGCCGCTTGACGGCAATGTGTCCGCTCAGGCGGACACAGAGGGCGACGAAAGCGTTGCTGCGGCAGTCGTCGAGGAACCGGAAGAGACCGAGGAGCCGGTGGCCGATTTGGGCATCATCGTCTGCGTGGACGCGGGCCACGGCGGGAACGACCCCGGCTGCAACGTGGATGACCGGCTGGAAAAGGACGACACCCTGGCTCTGGCTCTGGCGGTGCAGGAGGATATGGAGGCGTCCGGCATCACGGTGGTCATGACGAGAGAGGACGACACTTATGTTTCTCTGGATGACCGGTGCTACATCGCAAACCAGGCCGACGCGGACTATTTCATCTCCATTCACCGGAATTACGCCAGCGGCGTGGCCAACGGCGTGGAGGTCTGGAAGTCCACCAACGCCAGCGACGCCTCCATCTATCTGGCGGACGCAGTCTCTGCCGGACTGGAAGCGGTGGGAGTCTCCCGGAACCGGGGAGTCCACACCGGCTCTCAGGGCAGCGAGTATTCCGACTACCAGGTGCTGCGGGAAACCGCCATGCCCGGCGTCCTGATCGAGATGGGGTTTGTGGAAAACAGCGACGACAACTGGTATTTCGACACCTATCTGGAGGAATACGCGCAGGCCATCACCCAGGCTGTGCTGGATACCTACGAGGCCAGCCAGGAGGGATTCGACGGGGACAGCAGCGCGGAATAACTATACATAATCATACAGATGTGCCGCCCGGATGAGGAGCAGATGTTCTCGTCCGGGCGGTGTTTTCGTTGCCATAAAACACAGGGACCCCGGCACAGCCAGACGGCGCACCAGGGTCCCCGTGTTGTTGAGACTTTTAGAGAAAAGAGAGGGAGGTGTCTGGAGGCGATGCAGCATCCTCCTGACAATGGTTATTATAGCAGGAACCGCTGTCGAATGGTGAAGAAAATGGGAACGGTTTTTGAAAAAAATATGAATCTACACCGTGAAATAGATTGGAGGACGGACAATGGGAGGGACGAAAGAAACGTGCGGCAACAGAGATCATAGCAGCCGTTCGATGTCCTCCCGGGCAGCCAGGCCTAGGGAAAAGGCGGTGGCGCTGCCAGCGGCGGTCCCCAGCCAGAGGGCATAATCATAGTCGCCCCGCTCCAGCCAGCCGGCCAGGAAACCGGCCACCATCGCGTCACCTGCGCCCACGCTGTTGCGCACTGTCCCGCTGGGGCAGTGGACGCGGTGACAGCCGCCGGTCTCATCCAGCAGCAGGGCGCCGTCTCCGGCCAGAGAGACCAGGACGTTCCTCCCGCCCCGCCCCTGGAGCGCCTTGGCGCAGGCGACAAGTTCGTCGTCGCTGCGCAGCTCCCTGCCGAAAAGGTCGCCCAGCTCGTGGTGGTTGGGTTTGATGAGGAAGGGGCGATACCGGAGGACGCTGGCCAGCAGTTCCCCCGCGGCGTCCACCACGATTTGTACGCCGCGGCCCTCCATGTGGGCCAGGATCTCCGCGTAAGTGCTGTCGGGCAGGCACTTGGGAATGGAGCCGGAGAGTACCAGCATATCTCCGGGCTGTATGTCGTCCAATTGCGCATAGAGCTGTGCCATATCGTCGGCAGTGATGACAGGCCCCATGCCGTTGATCTCTGTTTCCTCCGCTGCCTTGACCTTGACGTTGATGCGGGTCATGCCCTGGGCCACGTGGACGAAGCGGGTGGTCAGCCCCATATCCCGCAGGCCCTGTTCCAGGCCGTCGCCCAGGAATCCGGCCACAAAACCCAGCGTTACGGAGTCATATCCCAGGGTTTTCAGCACGTTGGAGACGTTGACGCCTTTGCCGCCGAATTGGTATTCCTCAGCGGCGTTGCGGTTGAGGCTGCCTGGCCGCAGTCCGCCTTCCAGATGGACGACATAATCTATGGCAGGATTAAAGGTCACAGTGTAGATCATAGCTGTTCGGCCACCTTTTTTTGCTGATTTTCTAAAATCGTGCGGCCTTCGCCGCGCAAATAGTATCATAGCATGGGAGCAAAGATTTGGCAAATCGTTTTTACGCTTCGCCCGATTTTCCTGCTCTGCATTGCGCTATGGAGGTTATTTTACAAACAAGAGGAAAAGTGTGGGAAGTGGGCCTTTTGCACAGTCCTTCACAGCTTATGATTTCAACTTTCTTGCATTTTCCAATTGAAATCCAAAAGGAGTATGGTATAATACAAGTATTCATGCGCAAATAAGCTCGACCGTATTGTTGCGGGTCCTTCAGGCTTCGGAATAAGCGGTTGAGCGCTGCAATGTGACTGAGACCCAAAATGGCTCAAAGAAAGAGAAAAGGAGTCGAGGATATGGCCGAAGAACAAAAGATGACAGAGGAAGATGAAATTGTTATTGATGTGACACAGCTTTTAAAGGCGCTGTGGGAACGGGCATGGATCATTGTGCTGGCGGCATTGCTGGGGTGTTCCCTGGCGTACCTGGGGACAAAAACATTCATCCAGCCAACCTATCGGGCGACTTTTACAGCCTATGTCAATAACAAATCCAGCGATGAAGGGACGACGACGGTGTCCACCTCCGACCTGAATGCAGCGCAGTCCCTGGTCTATACATATACCCACATCCTGACCAGCCGCACCATGCTGCTGGCGTCGGCAGAGCAAATCGGAGCGGATTACACCTACGATGATATGTGTGAGTGGGTCACGACAGATGTGGTGGACGACACGGAGATCATCGAGGTCAACGTGACGATGGATTCGGCAGAGGATGCCCTGGCGCTGGCGGAGTCCATCGCGGCGACGATGCCGATTTATGTGACAGAGATCGTAGAGGGCAGCTCGGTGCAGATCATTGATATGCCGGTCCTGCCCGACGAAATTTATGCACCTAACTACCTGATAAACGCTGCCGTCGGCGGTGTGCTTTGCGCGTTCCTGGCGGCGGTCGTGATCCTCCTGTTGGAGCTGCTGGACGACACCGTGAAGGAAGAGGAGACCCTGGAGAAGCGGTTTAGTGTTGCGGTGATCGGCGTGATCCCCGATTTGGCCTCTGCGGATAAGTATACCTCTCACTATGGGAGCTATGGACACAGAACAGAGGCACAGTCGGGCGTTGGTGGGAAGCTGGTGAAAAACAAATGAATCTTCGGACAAACAAAAAGAAGCGCCAAGTGAGCGGCGCGGACGAATATCTGCTGACAGAGAACAGCCCGTTTTCCGTCCAGGAGGCGTATAAGGCGCTGCGCACCAACGTCATTTTCTCACTGCCCGGCGGGAAAGCCAGGTGCATCGGCGTCACCAGCTCCATGCAGAGCGAGGGCAAGAGCATGAACACTGTGAACCTGGCGCTGTCCTTTGGTCAGATCGGGAAACGTGTCTTGCTGATGGACTGCGATATGCGCCTGCCTACTGTGGCGACCAAGCTCGGGCTGGTGGGTCAGCCCGGACTGAGCAACGTGCTTGTCGGCAACAGCACTCTGGAAGAAGCGGTTCAGAGCGCAAAACAGTTTGGAATCGATGTTTTGCCCGCCGGGACCATCCCGCCGGACCCCACCCGGCTGCTGGAATCGGAGCAGATGCAGGAGCTGCTGGTGCGGCTCCGCGAAGAGTACGACTATGTCCTGATCGACCTTCCGCCGGTGACGACGGTGGCGGACGGAGCCATCCTGGCGAAGTATCTGGATGGGTTCTTGCTGGTGGTCAAACATGGGCAGTCCCAGTACCGGGCGATCAAATCTATGATGACCCAGCTTCAACTGGCGAACGCCAACGTGATCGGCTTTATCTATGCCAATGCATCCGTGGGCGGGAGCAAATACTACAAGGGCAATTATGGCTATGGCAGCTATGGTCAATGAGTGCGGCTATTACGACCTGCACAGCCACATCCTGCCGAAAATGGACGACGGGAGCCGAAGCGCGGACGAATCGATTCAGATGCTGCGCCTGAGCAGAGAGCAGGGCGTCGTTGGAATGGCAGCGACCTCCCACTACTACCCGAGAGAACCCGTGGAGCAGTTTTTGAGCCGTCGTCAGCGTTCCTACGAAATGCTGCAAGAGGCGTTGAGCCAGGTGCGTGAACCGGTCCCGGCGGTGTGCCTGGGGGCGGAGGTGGCCTATCACTCCGGCCTGATTTATGAGGAGCGGCTACAGTCGCTGTGTATGGGAAAGTCCCGTTATCTGCTGCTGGAGCTGCCCTTTTCCCGGTGGGAACCCAGCGTGCTGCGGGACGTACAGGCCCTGCGGCGGGCGCAGGGGGTCATCCCGATCATCGCCCATGTGGAGCGGTATTGGAAAATGCAGGACAGCAAGACCATGGCCAAGCTGTTGGAGATGGATGTGCTGATTCAAATGAACGGAGAGGCCTATCTGGACGCTCACACCCGCAGGCTGGCAAAAAAGCTGCTGAAGGGCGACGTGATCCAGGTGATGGGGTCCGACTGCCACAACATGGACCGCCGTCCGCCAAACCTGGGCCTGGCGTTGCACGAGCTGCAAGCGGGAAGGCTGGCGGAGCGGTGTGAGGACATCCTCTGGCAGAGCGAGAAGATTTTTATGGCGGCCCTGGGATAGAGAGAAGGATGAGCAGATGAAACTGTATGGAAAGGTAGCGCTTTGTCTGCTGGCGGCGGCTCTGACAGGCTACCTGTTTCTGTTCGATTACCCAAAGATGATGAACGAACTGAGCGGCAGTGGCGTCCAGGAGACGGAAAGCAGCCAGGAGGCGGAAAGCAGTCTGGAGGCGGACGACCTGGAGGCGAATGAGAGCGCACCGCTGGAAGAAATCGACGTTGACACCACCATGGACGACGAGGCCGAGGATCAGGTGGCTGCGTTGGAAGAGGAACTGGAACAACTCTACCAGCAGCGCGGTGCGACCAGCGTGGCGCTGTGCTTTGAACAGACCGGCGAGGTCGTCTACGATGACATTTACCCTGTGCTGTCAGAACAGGGCGAAACGGGAACGATCGTGTTCACTAATGGTCTGCTGACCGGCGACAACTACCAGGTGAGGACCGAGGAGTTCCGCACCATGATGGAGAACGGCTGGAGCTATGCTATCGGCGGGGATGACTCCCTGGAACTGACCGGAACCGATGCGAAAAACACGGCGGCCTGGCAAACCAGCCTGGAAACGTACATGAAGAACATCCTCACCCGTACCGGGGTGGTCCCGACGGTCTACTGCTTCCGGGAGGGAGAGTATCGCTCCGCTTATGATGCAATTTTGGAGGCCAACGGTTTTACCGCCATCCGGTATTTTGCGGAGGACGCCAACAGCGACAACGGCGAAAGCAATTTGCAGAAAATCGTGGGCATTCGGCTGACAGAGAATACCCAGGCGGAAACGGTGCTGGAGACGCTGGAAGCCTATCCGGGCGCGGCGCTGCTGGCCCGGGTGGTCGCCGCCGACGAGACAGATGAGGAAAGCTGGATCACGCTGGAGACCTATCTGTCTCTGGTGGCAGAGCTGCGAAGCAGCGATGCGGTCACGATCACAACGCTCGACGCAGTGATCGAGGCGGCAACAGACGAGGAGCAGACTGAGCTTCTGGCGGAGATCCAGGAAAAAGAGGACGAGTTGGCGGAATTGCAGACGCAAAGCGCCGATTGATCGCCAGAGATAAACAGAGAGGAACAGAAACATGAAAGGTATCATTTTGGCGGGCGGCTCCGGTACAAGGCTTTACCCGCTTACCGTTTGCGAGTCGAAGCAGATGCTTCCGGTGTACGACAAGCCGATGATCTACTATCCGCTGTCCACCCTTATGCTGGCGAAAATCAAGGATATTCTTGTGATTTCAACTCCGGAGGACACGCCTCGGTTCGAGAAGCTGCTGGGCGACGGAAGTCAGTTTGGCATCCATCTGCAATACGCCACTCAGCCGTCTCCGGATGGGCTGGCACAGGCGTTCATTATCGGGAAAGATTTCATCGGGGACGACGCCTGTGCGATGGTCCTCGGCGACAACATTTTTTACGGCAACGGCATGGTCATGAAGCTGAAAGAGGCTGTGGACAATGCGGAAAACCATGATATTGCCACGGTTTTCGGCTACTACGTCAATGACCCGGAGCGTTTTGGCGTCGTGGAGTTTGACGGCAAGGGCAAAGCCCTCTCCATTGAGGAGAAGCCCGCCCATCCCAAGAGCAATTACGCGGTGACCGGCCTGTATTTTTATCCTGCCGGAGTGTACCAGAGCGCCAGCCAGGTCGAACCCAGCGAGCGTGGAGAGCTGGAGATCACCACGCTGAACCAAATGTATCTGGAACAGGATCGGCTGCGGGTCGAGGTGTTCGGGCGCGGCTATGCCTGGTTTGACTGCGGCACGATGGACAGCCTGCTGGAAGCGGCGATGTTCGTGCAGATGATCGAGAAAAACCAGGGAATTAAGGTCTCTATCCCGGAGGAGATCGCCCGGCGGTATGACTGGATCAGCGAGGAGAAGCTGAAAGACATTGCGACCCGCTATGGAAAGAGCGCATACGGCGCGCATTTGAGAGATTTTCTGGAGAAAAAATTTCGGCGCATTGTAAAATGAAACTGCAATAGTAAAAAGAATATCCATAGTGATGAATCAATGGTAGAATTGAGTTACCACACAACAATTCTGAAAGGAGATCATCACTATGGACAATCCCGATTATACCATTGAACATCGAAAAGGGCAACACTTATGTTCGGAAGAACGGTACGATATAGAGGTGCATCTGCGGGACGGCTGGAGTACGTA
>JAJQCW010000016.1 GCA_021202515.1 Clostridiales bacterium
GAGTTTTGTTGCGCAAGCAACAAAATAAAATGAAATCCGTGCTTTTAGCCGGGCGCACCCCAGGGTGGCCTCTCTTGCCCCTTCGGGGCAATTCACCTTCTGTACCGGCAAAAGCACACAGGCAAGGAGGGGCAACGCCCCGGAAGTGCCGCTTGACGGCGGAGGCCCCAAACGTGCGAGCGCAGCGAGTGCGCTGCCGGGGCCGCATTTTCGACCAAAATCCGTGATTTTGGTCGAGAGCCTGTCGGAGACAGGCTCAAAAAAAAGGTGCAGACAAAACGGGGCCTTGGCAGCGCCGCTGCCCCGCTCTGTCTGCTGGAAAGGAAGGTCAGACCTTACGGACTGGTGTAGGGGGGGTTATCTCTGGACGCGGCCAGAGCCGTCGCCGCCGGAGAGCTTCTCCACCTCGGAGACGGTGACGCGGTTGTAGTCGCCCTCGACGGAGTGCTTCAGCGCGGAAGCCGCCACCGCGAACTCCACGGCGTCCTGGGTGGACTTGCCGTTCATCAGAGCATAAATCAGGCCGCCGCCGAAGCTGTCGCCGCCGCCCACGCGGTCGGTGATGCGCAGGTGATACTCCTTGGAGAAGCAATAATCGGTGCCGTCATAGAGCATGGCAGCCCAGTCGTTGTCGCTGGCGGAGATGGAGGTGCGCAGGGTGATGGCGACCTTCTCAAAGCCAAACTTGTCGGCCAACTGCTTGGCAACGGACTTATAGCCCTCTTTGTTCAGCTTGCCGCCATAGATGTCGGTGTTCTCGGCCTCGATGCCAAACACGTCCTTGGCGTCCTCTTCGTTGGAGATGCAGACGTCCACATACTGGCACAGGTCGGTCATGGCGGCGCGGGCCTCAGCGCGGGTCCACAGCTTGCCACGATAGTTCAGGTCACAGGAAATCTTGACGCCGTGGGCCTTGGCAGCCTTGCAAGCGTCCCGGCAGATCTCCACCACGTTGGGGCCGAGGGCCGGGGTGATGCCGGTGAAGTGGAACCACTCAGCGCCGTCGAAGATCTTATCCCAGTCGAAGTCAGAGGGATCAGCTTCCTGGATAGCGGAATGGGCGCGGTCATAGATGCACACGGAGCCGCGCTGGGAAGCGCCCTTCTCCAGGTAGTAGATACCCACGCGGTCGCCGCCACGGACGATGTCGCTGGTGTCCACGCCGAAATAGCGCAGGGAGTTGACAGCGGCCTGGCCGATGGCGTGGGTGGGCAGCTTGGTGACAAAAGAAACGTCCATGCCATAGTTGGCCAGAGAGACGGCGACGTTGGCCTCGCCGCCGCCGAAGGTGGCCTGCATCTGGTCGTTCTGGAAGAAGCGGTAATATCCGTTGGGGGCGAGGCGCAGCATGATCTCGCCAAAGGTTACAATTTTCGCCATGTATTCAGTCTCCTAACTTTCTGTATCGCTGTAATATCACTGTTTTGCTTATTTCCCCACCAGATGGACAGCAAAGCCCAAAATCTCGTCGGTGAGATAAATGGCGTTCAGCACGCCGTCCTTCCGGTACTTGGCCGTGGAGGGGTCGAAGGTGAAACCACGGGCCTCCAGCTCGGCTTTCGCGGCGGGAACGTCCGAGGTGCCGATGGCGATGTGACCGTGGGTGCCTTTGTACGGCTCCTTCATGGTCTCGATGACCCCGCCGGCGAAGAAGGAGCTGTTGCCCTCCTTGACGGTCAGGCCAAAGAGCAGCTCAAACATCTCGGCGGCTTTTTTGGCCTCCTCCCGGTTGGCCGCGTTCAGGCCCACATGGGCCAGGGTATAATCAGCCATTGCGGACTTCCTTCACGATGTCGCGGGACTGGACGCACAGGGCGGTGATCTCATCCCACTTCTGGTTCTCGATCAGGTCAGCAGTGACCATGTAGGAGCCGCCGCAGGCCGCGATGACCGGGCTCTTCAGATAGGTAGCCAGGTTCTTCAGGGAGATGCCGCCAGTGGGCATGACCTTGAACATGGGGAAGGGAGCGCTCATGGACTTGATTTTCGCCAGGCCGCCGGACTGCTCCGCGGGGAAGAACTTGATCAGCTCCAGGCCGAATTTCAGCGCCGCGTGATAGTCGGTGGGGGTGGTGCAGCCGGGATAGATGGGGATGTTCTTGGACTGGGCATAGGCCACCAGCTCGGCGTCGAAGCCGGGGGTGACGATGAACTGACCGCCAGCGGCGATGGTGGCGTCGATCTGGTCGGTGTTGGTGACGGTGCCAGCGCCCACGATCATGTCGGGGCAGGCTTCCTTCATCAGGGCGATGGCCTTGTCCGCACCGGCGGCGCGGAAGGTGACCTCGGCCACCGGCACGTCGCCGGCGCACAGGGCTTTGGCCAGAGGAGCGGCGTCCCGCTCAGGGTTGGTGAGCTTAATGACGGGAACAACGCCAATGTTGGAGATGGCTTCATTCAATGCGTTCATAAATATCGGCTCCTTTGTTGTAAAAATCACGCAGACGGCACCGCACAATCTGGCAAATGCAAATCGTGCGGCGTCTCTTTAAAGCACCTGTTCGGCCTGGGCTGCGGCGGAGATGTCCTCCACCACAGGGGCCTCCGGGTAATCGGTCAAAACGGGCATGGGCAGGCTCTGCATATACTGGTGCATGGCCTCGGCCACCTTCTTGCCGTTGGCAACCGCTTCCACCACGGTACGAGCGCCGTTCACAGCGTCGCCCGCCGCGAACACACCGGGGCGGCTGGTGTGGCCGTCCGGGTCCGCCGTCAGCAGGCCGCGCTGGGTGTCGATGCCCTCAGTGCTGGCGATCAGGTTGCTCTCGGCCCCCTGGCTCACCGCGATGATGACAAAATCGCAGGGATACAGCTTCTCGGTGCCAGGGACGGATTCGATTTTACCGTCCTCGGTGACGTTGCTGTCCGACAGGATGACGCCGCCGTCCTGAATTTCCAGGGTGCATTTGTTCATCAGGAAATCCACGCCCTCCAGCTTGGCGTAGCTGGATTCGTACTGGCTGGCGGTCAGCTCATCCGTCCGGTTGACGCAAGTGACGTACCGCGCACCCTTGCGCACGGCGGTGCGGGCGCAGTCCATGGCGGAGTTGCCCGTGCCGATGATCATCACCCGCTCCCCCAGACGGAAGGCGTCGGGGTTGGCCAGGTAGTTGATGGCATAGCTGACATTGCCCAGGCTCTCGCCCCGGATGTGAAGCTTGTTGGGCTTCCACAGGCCGGAGCCGACGAAAATGCTCTGGTAGCCGTCCCGAAACAGGTCGTCGATTGTCAGGGCGCTGCCGATGTAGGTATTGGGCCGGAACTGGATGCCTTTCAGCTCCAGGTGGCGATAGGCGATGTCGTCCAGCACGTCGTCGGGCAGACGGAAATCCGGGATGCCGTAGCGGAGCACACCGCCGATTTTATCCTTGCTGTCGAAAATGGTCATCTGGTAGCCGTAGCGGGCCAGGATGATGGCGATGGTCAGCCCGGCAGGACCCGCCCCAATGACCGCCGCGCGGCGGCCATTGGAGGGGACGGGACCCTTGAGCATTTTGTTGGCGTAGGTGGTGGAAATGTAGTTTTCGATGATGGAAAAGTGGACCGGCGCGCCTTTGATGCCCCGGACACAGTGGCCTTCGCATTGTCCCTCGTGGTTGCACACCAAGCTGCAAACGGTGGTCAGCGGATTGTTCTCAAACAGCATCCATCCCGCCTCGTCCAGCTTGCCAGCCTTGAGCAGACGGATCACTTCGGGAATGTTGGTATGGATGGGACATCCAGCCTGGCAGCGTGGGTTTTTACAGCCCAGGCAGCGGTTGGCCTCTTCCATTACATGCAAGGCCATTTAAAATCACACTCCAGAGTAAGCAGAGAAGCCCGCGTCGATGGGCAGGATGACGCCAGTGATGGCGCTGGCCGCCTTGTCGTCACACAGGAAGAACACGCCGCCCAGCAACTCTTCGCTGTCCACGAAGCGACCGGTGGGAGTGCCAGCCAGGATCTTGCCGGAGCGGGCGGTGGGGGTGCCGTCCTCGTTGAACAGCAGGGCGCGGTTCTGGTTGGAGACCAGGAAGCCGGGAGCGATGGCGTTGCAGCGGATGCCGGTGCCGGCGAAGTGGGTGGCCAGCCACTGGGTGAAGTTGGAGACAGCGGCCTTGGCGCCGGAGTAAGCGGGGATCTTGGTCAACGGGGTGTAGGCGTTCATGGAGGAGATGTTCAGGATGCAGCCGGCCTTGCGCTCCACCATGTCCTTGGCGAATGCCTGGGTGGGCAGCAGGGTGCCCTGGAAGTTCAGCTTGAACACGAAGTCCACGCCGCTCTGCTCCAGGTCGAAGAAGGTCTTCTGGCCCTCTTTGGCCTCATGCTGATACTCGTTGTCGGTCTGGGCACGGGGGTTGTTGCCGCCGGCGCCGTTGACCAGGATGTCGCAGGGACCCAGGTCAGCCAGGACCTGCTGATGGACGCTCTCCAGGACCTCGGCGTCCAGCACGTTGGCCTTGTAGCCCTCGCAGATGAAGCCCTCGGCCTTGCACTCGTCGGCCAGCTTCTTGACAGCGTCCTCGTTCAGGTCCAGAGCGGCGACCTTCGCGCCAGCCTGGGCAAACGCGCGGGCCATGGTGCCACACAGAACGCCACCGGCACCGGTGACAACGACTACTTTACCGGAAAAGTCAACATTATAAGGCAGATCAATCATAACAGTTTAGCTCCTTTTCGTGATAAAAAATTTTTTCACCGGGGCGGCTGGCAGCCGCCCCGTTTCGTGACAGGTGAAATGTATTACTCCTCGATGGTGCCGCCGTTGGCCTCGATCAGGCCGTTGAGGTAGGCGCTGCCCAGGGCGCGGTCATACAGGCCATAGCCAGGCTTGCCGGTCTCGCCCCAAATCATGCGGCCGTGGTCAGGACGGAAGTAGCCGTCGAACCCGGTCTCCACCAGGGCCTTGACGATGGCGTTCATGTCCAGGCTGCCCTTCTGGGACAGGTGGCCGGACTCCTCGAAGGAGGTGTCGGGCAGGATCTTCACGTTGCGCAGGTGCATGAACCCAATGCGGCCCATGGCGGAATACTTGCGCACCATAGCGGGGATGTCGTTCTTGGGAGAGCAGCCCAGGGAGCCGGTGCAGAGGCACAGGGAGTTGGCGGGGCTGTCCACCAGGGCCAGGAACCGATCCAGGTTCTCCTCGCAGGTGATGATGCGGGGCAGGCCGAAGATGGGATAGGGGGGATCGTCGGGATGGATGGCCATGACCACGCCGCACTCCTCCGCCACGGGGATGACCCGCTTGAGGAAGTACTCCAGGTTGGCCCACAGGCCCTCTTCGCCGATCTCGCCGTAGGCGGTGATCAGGTCGCGGACTTCCTCCTGGGTATAGCTGGAGTCCCAGCCGGGCAGGTGGATGTCGTCCTTCAGGGGGTCCAGGCCCCGCATCTGATCCCAATACATGACCAGGCTGGTGGAGCCGTCGGGGGCTTCCTTGTCCAACTGGGTACGGGTCCAGTCAAAGACGGGCATGAAGTTGTAAGTCACGCACTTGATGCCATACTTGGCGCAGCGGCGGATGGACTCACAGTAGTTCTCGATCATGCGGTCCCGCTCCGGGCGGCCCAGCTTGATCTCTTCGGGCACCGGGATGGACTCCACCACGTCGAACACCAGGCCCTTGGCGGCGCACTCGTCCACCATTTTCTTGATGCTTTCCTCCGGCCAGACCTCACCGGGTTTCACGTCATAGACAGCGGAAACGATGGAGCGCATACCGGGGATCTGGCGGATGTCGTCCAGAGTTACCGGGTCGCTGTCACCGTACCAACGGAAAGAGCTTTTCATAGTCTGATTCCTCCTCACCTTAGTTTTAGAATTAGAATTGCATAAGTTGCTTCAAGTTAAGAATAGTACAGATTCTCTCATTTGTCAAGTTTCATCAAGAAACTGAGGAAGATTTTCACCAAACATGTGAAAATTTTACACGGTGGTTTTGTGCCTTTCGGCAAAATTCCTTCCCCTGCTCCGGCTGTGTCACAAAAAAAGCGGCCAGGGACCTCCGCGCGGCGGTTTGCGCCGGGGGTCCCTGGCGGTTTGCAGGTATTTGCTGTTTTATTAACTGGTTACCCCTTTTACTCAGCCCTATTCCAGAACCCCTTCCGCCACCGCCTAAAGGCGGCCCTCCTCCGCCGTCAAGCGGCACTTCCGGGGCTTTGCCCCTCCCTGCCCTTTCAGGGGAGGCAAGAGGGGTGGTCAGTTGCCGAGACGTACTTCTCTTTGGAAAACTTACACGATACTGGTCAAAAGTGCTGAGCAACGGGGGTAATCAGGTATTTATTATGTACGAGGGCCGTTTTCCCGGTCAGGAGTTCTTCTTCTCCGTCCCGTCATCGTCCAGGTCGTGTTCCCGACTGAAATACTCCTGGTCGCCCAGTTTGTTGATGTAAACGGCCTTGGTCTTGGAATAGAGAATTTTCTGCTGATGGTAGAGGCCGGTGTAGCCGGAGAGCATATAGCTCACCGCCACCGCCAGGGCCAGAGGCGCCACGCCCACCCCGGCGAACAGCTCATAGCCCAGCAGGATAGAGGTCATGGGGGAGTTGGTCACACCACAGAACACGGCGACCATGCCCACCGCCGCGCCAAAGCTGGCCGAGAGGCCCAACAGCGGCGCGACCACACAGCCGAAGGTGGCTCCCACGAAGAAGGAGGGGACGATCTCGCCGCCTTTGAACCCCGCCCCAAGAGTGGCGGCGGTGAAGATGATTTTCAGCAGGAAGGCCCAGGTGTCGGCGCTGCCGCCCAGGGCGGCGGAGATGACATCCATGCCCGCGCCGTTGTAGTCCCGGCCAAAAATCAGCGTCAGCAAAATGACCAGAAATCCACCTGCCAGCGCCCTTTGCCAGGTCTTGTGGAAAAAGTGGCGGTACGCCTTGCTGAAGCCCCGCATGACCCGGCAGAAGATGTTGGCCAGCATTCCGCACAGTGCCCCCAGCACGATGATCTGCACCATCGCCAGCACCGTCAGGTCGGGCGCGTTAAAGACCACAAAGCTGGTGGCCTCCCCGCCGCAGAACCCGGCCACGATGCTGGCCAGCAGCGCGGAGAGGAAGCAGGGGACGATGGCGGCGTAGTACATGACCCCCACGCTCTCCACCTCCATGGCAAAGACCGCCGCCGCCAGCGGCGTGCCGAACAGGGCGGAGAATCCCGCCGCCATGCCCGCCATGGTGGTGATGCGCCGGTCCCGGTCGTCCAGGTGGAGCAGCCGCCCCAGCCAGGCAGAAATGCCGCCGCCAATTTGCAGAGCGGCCCCCTCCCGCCCGGCGGAGCCGCCGCACAGGTGGGTCAGCACCGTGGAGACGAAAATCAGCGGCACCATGCTGATGCGCAGCTTCCGGGCGTCCCGCACCGAGGCCAGCACGAACTCCGTCCCCGCGTCGTCGTCCATTTTAAAGAGGTGGTACAGCCCCGCGATGGACAGACCCGCCACCGGAAGCAGGTAGAGCAGCCAGGGGTACGCGATCCGGGTGGCGGTGGCCCACTCCACCGCATGGTGGAAGGCTGCGCCCACAACGCCCACAACGACGCCCACAACAATGGAAAAGCCGCTCCACTTGAAAAAGGCCACCCACTCCCGCTCGGCGTAGACCTGGAATCTGGCCCACAGCTCCAGTATTTCAATGAGGACTTCCGTCAGCGCGTCCTTGATTTTCTCCCACATGGTTATGCTCCCTCTCTTTTTCGTTTAGGAGATTTTCTTACGAGAGTATAGCACGTTGAAAGACAAAGCGCCAGAGCGAAGAAAAAGATTCAGCGAAACCATTTGAATTGGGCAACCAATTCGCTTTTACAGTGTGCAATCTGCTGTTCTGGTTATCTCTTTAACCGGTCTTGTCTGTGATTCCAGCGAAAACCCCTCCACCATGCTTCGCATGGTCCCCCTCCGCCGTCAAGCGGCACTTCCGCTTCGCTCCCTGCCCTTTCAGTGGAGGCAAGGGGGGATGGTGCTTGTTGTTCGGTCAGCATTTTTTGCTCAGCAGAGTGCAAATTTTTTACGCAAAACTGTTATGCTCCCTCCTCTGCCGGGGCCGCGCCGCTTTTCTGCACGTTCAGAGCAAGTTCTTCCCCCTCCGCCGACACATAAAGCACGTCTCCTCGCCCCAGCTCGCCGGACAGCAGCAATTCCGCCGCCGGGTCCTCCAGGTGGGCGCGGAGATACCGCCGCAGAGGGCGCACCCCCAGGGTGGGGTCCTGTCCCTCTTGCGCAATCAGTTCCACCGCCGCGTCGTCGGCCTCCAGCCGGACCCCCTGGGCGGCCAGCCGCTGGCCGGACTGCCGGAGCATCAGCCGGGCGATCTCCTGCACCTCTGCCCCAGTCAGCTTCTGGAAGCAGATGATTTCGTCGATGCGGTTCAAAAACTCCGGGCGGAACAGCTTTTTCAGCGCTCCACGGACGGCGCTCTGGCGGCTTTCCTCTCCCCTGCTGCCGAAGCCCAGGGGGTGTTCCTGGGCGGAGAGGGCATCTGCGCCTGCGTTGGTGGTCATGACGATGACCGCGTTGCGGAAGTCCGCCTTCTGGCCCTGGCTGTCGGTGAGGGCGCCGTCCTCCAGAATTTGCAGCAGCAGGTTCCACACCTCCGGGTGGGCCTTTTCCAGCTCGTCGAACAAAATCACCCGGTAAGGCCGCTTGCGGATGGCCTCGGTCAGCCGTCCCCCCTCCTCGTAACCCACATAGCCGGGGGGCGACCCGATGAGCCGTGAGGCGGACTGAGCCTCCATATACTCCGACATATCCAGCCGCAGCAGGGCCTCATCGGTGCCAAAGAGGGCCTCTGCCAGCGCACGGCACAGCTCGGTTTTGCCCACGCCGGAGGGTCCCGCGAACAGGAAAGAACCGACGGGCCGGTTTTCCTCCTTTAACCCGGAGCGGCTGCGGCGGATGCACCGGGCCACGGCTGCCACCGCCTGCTGCTGGCCCACCACCCGGCGGTGCAGGGTGTCCTCCAGGGCCAACAATCTGCGGCTCTCGTCCTCGGTGATGGAGGCCACGGGGATGCCCGTCCAGTCGGCCAGCACCGCGGCCACGTCCTCCCGGCGCACCGTCACCGCCTGCCGCTGGGGAGATTTGTACCACTTTCGCCGGGCCTCCTCCATTTGGCGGCAGTAGCTCTGCTCCGCGTCCCGGAACAGAGCCGCTTTCTCGTAATCCTGGCCCCGAATGGCCTTCTCCAGGGCGGCCACCGCCTCCTGCCGCTTGTCCTCCAGGGCGCGGAGGGCCTCCGGCGGCACCTCGGCGGCGATTTTCGCCCGCGCCGCCGCCTCGTCCATCAGGTCCACCGCCTTGTCGGGCAGGTAGCGGTCGGGCAGATAGCGAACGCTCAGCTCCACCGCCGCCTCAATCGCGTCCGCGTTGATGGTGAGCCGGTGGTGGGCCTCGTAGCGGCTGCGCAGGTTCTGTAAGATCTCCACCGCCTGCTCCCGGCTGGGCGGCTCCACCGTCACCGGCTGGAACCGGCGCTCCAGGGCGGCGTCCTTGCGGATATAACGGCGGTACTCCTCCTGGGTGGTGGCCCCCAGCACCTGGATCTCTCCACGGGACAGGGCTGGCTTTAAGATGTTGGCCGCGTCGATAGAACCCTCCGCGCTGCCTGCTCCCACGATGGTGTGCAGTTCGTCCAGAAAGAGGATGACGTTGCCCACCCGCTGGACCTCCCGAATGAGCCGCTTGACCCGCTCCTCGAACTCGCCCCGGTACTTGGTACCCGCCACGGTAGCGGACAGGTCCATGGACAGCAGCCGTTTGCCCCGCAGGGCCTCCGGCACGTCCCCGGCGGCCAGCCGCTGGGCCAGCCCCTCGGCCACCGCCGTCTTGCCCACCCCCGGCTCTCCCAGCAGGACGGGGTTGTTCTTGGTCCTGCGGCAGAGGATTTGGATGACCCGGTTCAGCTCCGGCTCCCGGCCCGTCACCGGGTCCAACCGTTTGGTCTCCGCCAGCCGGGTCATGTCTCGTGCAAACTGGTCCAGCAGCTTGGACTCCCGCACCGGCTCCCCCTCCCGGCCCTTCCGCTCCCAAAAGACCGCGCCGCCGCTTTCGCCCATGGCGGTGAATAGGGTGCTGTACAGCGTCCGCAGCTCCACCCCACCGCTGCTTAGGATGCGGGCGGCGGCGCCCTCCCCCTCCCGGAGGATACCCACCAGCAGGTGTTCCGTCCCCACGCCGCCGCTCTTCATCCGGCGGCTCTCGGCGGTGGCCAGCTCGACGATTTTCCGGCACCGGGGGGTCAGCCCCTGTATGGGCGCGCAGCCCACGGCCCCCACACCCACCAGCTTCGCCACCGTCTCCCGCAGACCCTCCGGCTCCAGCCCGGAGGACCGGAGCATCTGGGCGGCCCGTCCTTCCGAAACTTCCGCCAGGCCCAGCAGCAGATGCTCGCTGCCCACATAGTTGTGGCCCAGCCCTCTGGCCTCGTCCCTGGCCCGCCGCAGGGCGTTTTGGGCGCACCTGGTCAGGCCCGCCCCGGTTCCCGATTCGCAGTTCATCGTCATCCGCTCCTTGTTATTTCAATCGCGGCGGCGCAGGGTGCGCTTCGCCCTTTGCCTGCCGCTGCCTGTTATTCTGTTCCCCTTTTTCCAGTTCTAAACATTCCCTCTGGCAAAGTCGTCGATTTTTTCGCCTTTCCGCCCCCGAAATTTATTCGTTCTTTTCAAAAATTTGCTCTTGCTTTTTTCGGCGAGCCGTGCTATTATATACAAGTCGTCAGGAGATGACAGACATCCGGGTGTGGCGAAGTTTGGTATCGCGCTTGAATGGGGTTCAAGAGGCCTTGAGTTCGAATCTCAACACTCGGACCAGGAGAAAAGCCTGTAACGGTTTCGTTACAGGCTTTCTTTTTGCGTTTTGGGGCTGTTTGCACACAAATCGAACCGTGAACTGCTATTCAGTCGCCTCACTTTCCCCATTTTATACCCCGCTCCCGACAAACTCCCCCGCCTTCTACAACAAATCCGGCGGCCCCTACCACGCCCCCCAAAAAATCAAAAAATAGGGTATAAGATTTTTATTTTGTCAAATAAAGTTGATATTTTTTCCATTTTTCCGCTATATTCTGGTGGTTTCGTCATTATTTCGCAATTCCCCTTGCATCGGCGGCATAAATATGATATAGTAAAGTTCGGTTAAACCGTTTGAAAAATTTATGTATGCTATTGGAAGGTAAGGACTATGACCGTTTTAGATGCTTTTTCCCTGCTGGGTGGCGTGGGGTTGTTCCTCTACGGCATGACGCTGATGTCCGCCGGCCTGCGCAACGCTGCGGGCGACAATTTAAGGTTGATTTTGGAGAAGGCCACCAGCAACCGTGTGATGGCGGTGCTGGTGGGTATTCTTGTCACACTGATGATCCAAAGCTCCTCCGCCACCGATGTGATGGTCATCGGCTTCGTCAACTCCGGGCTGATGACGCTGTCCCAGGCCATTGGCGTCATTATGGGCGCCAACATCGGCACCACCATCACCGCCCAGTTGACCGCCTTTAACCTGAGCGCCTACGCCCCGCTGATCCTCTTTGTGGGCGCGGTCATGTATCTGTTCTTCTCCAAGACCTTCGTCCGGGACGTTGGCTCCATCATCCTGGGCTTCGGTATGCTGTTTGTCGGCATCTCCATCATGAAGAGCGCCATTGCCCCTCTGTCAGAATCGCAGGCGTTCATCGACCTGATGTCTAACCTGCACAACCCGTTCCTGGCGATTCTGTTCGGCGTGGCCTTCACCGCCCTGCTGCAAAGTTCCTCCTCCTCCACGGTCATCTTCCAGGCGTTCGCCGTTCAGGGGATTTTGGACTACCAGATGGCTGTCTACCTGGTCATCGGCGCGGCGGTGGGTTCTGTCACCCCCAACCTGCTGGCCTCCCTCACCGCCAACCGCAACGGCAAGCGCACCGCCATTTTAAACCTGGTCTTTAACCTGATCCGCGCCGTGCTGCTGACCACGCTCATCACCGTATTCCCCCAGATTTTGACTGCCATCCAGTCTCTGTCCCCCGACAATGTGGGGCGGCAGATCGCCAACACCCACACCATTTTCGCCATCATCGCCGTGGTGGTGGAGTTCGGCTTCGCCCCCATGATCGTCAAACTGGCCCAGACCATCATCCCCGTTCTGCCGGAGGAGACCCGGAAGGCCCGGGAGCAGCAGCTCATCTACATCAACCACTTCACCAGCATCCCGGCGGCGGTGGCCCTGTCCAACGCCAAGCTGGAGATCGTCCGCATGGGCCACTTCGCCCTGCAAAACCTGACCACCGCCATTGAGTGCTTCTTCGCGGACGACTACGACCGGCTCCAGGAGGTCATCGACGGGGAGGACACCGTGGACTACCTGGACCACAACATCACCATGGCCCTGGTAGAGCTGCGCTCCTACCGTCTGTCCGACAAGGACCGCACCCGGCTGACCAAGCTGTTGCTGGACGTGGCCGATATCGAGCGCATCAGCGACTACGCGGTGAACCTGACCGAGTACGCGGAAAAGCTCCGGGACCGGAAGGGCACCATCTCTCAGGCGGGTCTGGACGATTTGCAGGAGATCTCGCAGGCCACCCTGGAGAGTGTCCAGTGCAGTCTGGAGGTGTTCTCCATGGACAGCTACGAGAACCTCGACATGGTGGACGAGCTGGAGCAGAAGGTGGACCACCTCCAGGACTCCTGTACCGCCCGGCACGTGGAGCGGCTGATGAACCGCCAGTGCGAAGCCTTCGGCGGCGTCATCTTCTCTGACTTCGTCACCGACCTGGAGCGTTGCGCCGACCACGCCTACAACGTGGCCTACTCCCTCAGCGGTCGGGAGGACGACGACGACGAGGTTTGACCCCATCATCCAAAAGACAAAAATGCCCGAACGCAGGTAAAAATCAGCGTCCGGGCATTCTTATTGGGTCATTTCATGGGCGGGACAGGTCATTTCGCCAGGTTGACGATGATGCTGCCCAGGGTCTCCTCCACGGTGTGGTTGAGCGCGGCCTCGGCCTCCGGGGTGGGGCGGCTCAGCCGGTCCTCGCCCAGCTTGCCGGACACCACCAGCAGGGCGGTGCCGGTGCGCTCCATCAGGGACATGCAGCGGGTGAAAGCGGTGGCCTCCATGTCCACCACGTCCGCGCCAATGGCCTCCACCTCCGGCTGGTGGAGCAGCGCCCCCAAAATGCTGTCGGTGGAGAACACTGTCCGGGTGTTCAGCTTGGCCTCGGCCTTGATGGCGGCCTTGCTCAGCCACAGGATGCCCTTGGGGGGCGTGCGCCGCTCCTTGCCAAAGGTGTCGTCCCCGCCCAGCTCCTCCTGGAGGTAGCGGGTAGCGCCGGTGCCGGAGATGGCCTTATTGGGCACCACCAGGTCCCCGGCGGTCAGGTCGTCCTTCATGGTGCTGCACAGGCCCAGGAACAGGATCTTGTCGCATTTGGTGCAGGCCAGACCCAGACAGGCGTCCATGACGTTGCCCGCGCAGGGGCCGATGTGCAGCCAGAGAAGCTGCTTCTCCCCATAGCGGAGCAGGTAGGTGGCCAGGGTGTTGGTCTCCCGCTGGAACACCGTCTCCACCGGCTGGGACGCCAGCACGTCCTCCGGCTTCCACATGGGGCTGATGACCGCCATATCATACTGCCCGTCCTTGGGCAGGCCGAAGAGGTTCATCAATGCGTCGCCGCTGCCGGAGACCCGGTTCATGGCGGCGTTCAGTTTATCTGTAAATTTCATATCCATAACAAAGTTCCTCCTATCTGGGGGTAAGGCGACACCGCACAATTATTCTGGGGTACTGCCTAAAAAAAGCCTGTCAGAGAGCGTTTCCCCCTGACAGGCACGATGGACTGAAAGCGTTGTGATTCGTCACTCCCCCGCGAACAGCGGCGTGGAGAAGTACCGTTCGGCGGTATCGGGCAGGATAGTGACGACTGTCTTGCCCTTGCCCAGCTTCTTCGCGAGCTGGATGGCTGCGGCCACGTTGGTGCCGCTGGAGATACCGCACATGAGGCCCTCTTTCCGGCACAGATCCCGCGCCGTGTCCAGGGCCTCCTGGTCCGTGACGATGTAAATGTCCTCATAGATGGACTGGTTCAGGATGTCGGGAATGACGCCGTCGCCAATGCCCATCTGCAAGTGGGTGCCGACGGTGCCGCCGGCCAAAATCGCCGCGTTTTCCGGCTCCACTGCCCAGATGGTCATATGAGGATTGATTGCTTTCAGTGTTTCACCAATGCCGGTCAGCGTGCCGCCGGTGCCGACACCGGAGCAGAAACCGTCAATAGTACCGCCCACCTGCTCCAGAATTTCCAGAGCGGTCTGGTGGCGATGGATCATGGGGTTGGCGGGGTTGGCAAACTGCTGGGGGACATAGACCTTGGGGTCCTCCTCCGCCATGCGCAGGGCGGTTTGCAGGCACTCTTCGATGCAGGCCCCGATGTCTCCGGCATCGTGGATGAGGATGACCTCCGCGCCGTAGTGGTGCATCAGCTTGCGCCGCTCCTCGGAAACGGAGTCGGGCATGATGACCCGCACCTGGTAGCCCTTCACCGCGCCCACCAGCGCCAGGCCGATGCCCTGGTTGCCGCTGGTCGGCTCCACGATGATGCTGTCCTCGTGCAGCAGGCCGTCCCGCTCTGCCTGCTCCACCATGTTCAGCGCCACGCGGGTCTTGATGCTGCCGCCCACGTTGAGGCCCTCGAACTTGACCAGCACCTGGGCTGCATCCTCGGGGACCATGCGGTTCAACCGGACGATGGGGGTATGTCCGGTGGCTTCCAATACGTTTTTGCAAATCATTGTTATCAGTACCTCTCTACAGGAAATCCGCTGTTGTGCGTCCGCGTGGGGTCTTTTTTCTTCCGGAGGGCCTCCCCCGTACTTCCCCAATCCGCGTCCGGAATACTGCCCATCCGCTCAGCAGGTTTGTTTACAAAAAGTTTGCTTTTTCATAAATTTCCCTGTGTTTGAGGTTATTGCGGATTATAGCAGTCCTTTTCTCCCTTGTCAATGGGGTGTCATTCGTCAAAATTGACAAATCCTCTGTCCGGCGGGCCTTTGTCCGCCCGCTTTTTCTCAGTTATTCTCTGATTCTTCCATCATCAGGCAGCCATCCTCGTCAAAGGCCAGCTTCTGGATGTCAAACCGCTGGTTTTTCTCGATTTCGTCCATCTTGATGGCGTCGGAGATGGAGGCGCAGAAGGTGTAGGCCACGCCGTGCTTTTTGGCCCGTCCCGTCCGGCCAATGCGGTGGATGTAATACTCCTGCTCGTCCGGCACGTCGTAGTTGAACACCACGTCCACGTCGTCGATGTCCAGACCACGGGCGGCCACGTCAGTGGCCACCAGCACCCGAATCTTCCCGTCCCGGAACCGCTGGAGGGTCTTTTCCCGGGAGCGCTGCTGGATGGAGCCGTGAATGGCCTCACAGGACACGTCCTGCATTTTCAACATGGCTGCCAGGCGGTCAGTCATGTTCTTGGTGTTGCAGAAGGCGATGGCCCGCTCGTACTCGCCACCTTCCAACAGGGCCACCATGGTCCCCAGCTTCTCCTCCCGGCTGTCCAGCGCGATGCGGTACTGCTGGATGTCGGGCCGGTCCTCCGCCACGGGGCGAACAGTGACCTCCGCCGGGTCCCGCTGGTACACCCAGGAGATGTCCATGACCTCCCGGCTGATGGTGGCGGAAAACAGCCCCAGATTTTTGCGGTTGGGCATCATGTCCAGAATTTTGGTCACGTCGTCGATGAAGCCCATGTCCAGCATCCGGTCCGCCTCGTCCAAAATCACCGTCTCCACCCGGTCCAGCCGAATGGCCTTGCGCTTTTTGCAGTCCATCAGCCGGCCAGGGGTAGCCACCACGATTTGGGGCTTTTTCTTCATCTGAGTGATCTGCTTGTCGATGGGCTGCCCACCGTAAAGGCAGACCACTCGCAGTCCCTCCTTGGCCTCGCACAGGCTGGTCAGTTCGTCCCGGATTTGCAGCGCCAGCTCCCGCGTGGGGGCCAAAATCAGACTGGAAACGTATTTTGTGGCTGGGTCGGTGTGTTCCACGATGGGGATGCCGAAGGCGAAGGTCTTGCCCGTGCCGGTGGGGGCCTTGGCTACCACATCTTTTCCCTCCATCAAAAAGGGGATGCAGCCTCCCTGCACCGGGGTCGCCATTTCATAGCCTTTTTTCTGCAACACAGCCAACATCTCCGGGGAGAGGTTCAGGCTGTCATATCGAATCTGTTCGTTGGTTTCTATGCCGTTGATTTCCATTCTATCTCTCGTCCTTTCCAAACGTACCTATGCAGTTTAGCACAGAACCGCCGGATATGCAATGGAGTATCGTCGTAAATTCAAACTATTTCAAGCGCTTTTCTACAAGCTGCCAGATTTCCCCCTTGAAACACCGGGGAACGTATGATATAATAACGAAAATCAGTACCGATTACCCCGCCCAATTTGGAGGAAAAATATGCAGATCCACGAGTCCGCCGAAAACTACCTGGAAACCATCCTGATGATTCAAAAGGAGAAGGGCTATGTCCGTTCCATCGACGTGGCCCACCATCTGAATTTTTCCAAGCCCAGCGTCAGCCGGGCCATGACCCTGCTGAAAACCAACGGCTACATCACCATGGACCCGGACGGCCATTTACACCTGACTGAGACCGGGCAGGAGATCGCCGAGCGCATTTACGAGCGCCATTGCCTCCTGTCCCAGTGGCTGACCGAGCTGGGGGTGGACCCACAGATCGCCGCCGAGGACGCTTGCCGCATCGAGCACGACATCAGCGAGGTCACCTTCGAGAAGCTCAAGGAGCACATCCGCGGCCACCAGAGCCAGCCCGCCGCAACAGAATAACGCCGCTTTTCCCCCGAACCATTCACCCGGTTCGGGGGTTTGTCTGTCCTACCCCCTCCGCGCCCGGTATTCCCGGGGCGTGCAGCCCTGGGTCTTGTGGAAGAGTGTGCTGAAATAATGGGTGTCACGGTAGCCCACCGCCAGGGCAATTTCACCGGTGCGCAGACTGCTGTCCCGCAGCAGCTCTTTGGCCCGGTCCATGCGCTTTTGCGTCAGGTACTCTACAAAGGTGCAGCCCATCTCTTTGCGGAACAGGGCGCTGAAGTAGTTGGCGCTGGCTTTGCTGCTTTCGGCCACCTCCCCCAGGGAGAGGCCGCTGCGGGTGTAGTGCTGGTCGATGTACCGCAGGCCCTGCCGGATGACCGCGTGATACTGGGCGAGGCTGCTGCTTTTCCGCAGCGCCACCGCCCGGGTGAGCAGCCGGGTGAGATAACGCTCCACCGCCTCTTCCCCGAACAGCTTCTCCACCGGGGGCAGGCTGTCCAGCGCACCGGTCAGCTCCTCCGGGGCGCAGCCCAACTCCCGAACGAAGGCCACAGCAATAAACCGCACGTTCAGCATGACGTACTGGCTGAGCAGCGCAGAGGTCAGCGTTTCCCTGCCAACCTCGTCCAAATACCGGGCGACGAAGGATATCACCTCGTCCTCTCTGCCGGTTTTCAGGAAGCTCTGCAAAACCTCCGGCGCAGGTATGCGGCTGTCTAGCTGTTTGATTTGCCACTCGGTATCGGCATGGCGCAGCGGTGTCAGGCTATTCCGGGTCAGAACGTGCTGCCCCGGACACAGGTGCCGGTAGGAAAGAATCTCACTGGCCTCGTCAAAGGACCGGCGCAGGGCGCTGAGCCGCTGCACCGGGCTTCCGGCGGCCAGATACCACTCCACGCTGTCGTCCACGTCCGCAAGGCAGCGGCGCAGGCCGGTGACGCACAACTCTGTCTCCGCCTCGGCGTGGATCTCCTCGGCTTTGACCAACACGGCGGTGACCGTCAGGCTCCAGCGGAACAGCAGGAACTGGGGACAGCGCTGCAAAAATGCCGCTATCTCCTCCTGCGCCTCGGCCAGACGGCGCGCCTGCTCTTTCTGGTCGGCGGTCGCGGTGCGCCTGGCGGCGTAGCAGAGGACGATATTGTACCCCTGTGCGTCCAGGTCCAGGCCCAGCGCCTGGGCTTCGTTGTAAATTTCCTCCACCGTGGAGCCTCCGTTCACCAGCTTCTCGAAGAACCGGCAGCGGGAAAAACGCTCGTACTCCTGCTCCTCTTGCCGGAACCGCTCCGTGCTGCTCCGCCGCGTTTCTGCGGCCAGCAGCTCATCCCGCACCCGGTTCAGGGCGTCCGCCACCATTTCTTTGGTCAGGGGCTTGCAAAGGTATCGCTCCACGCCGATGTCGATGGCGCGGCGGGCGTACTCAAAGTCGGCGGCGGCGCTGAACAGGACGATTTTGGTCTCCGGGAACTCCTGGCGGACCCGCTGGCTCAGGGCCAGCCCGTCCATAAAGGGCATTTCGATGTCCGTAAACAGCAGGTCCGGCGGCTGGCGGCGGAGCAGGGGCAGAGCAGCCTCCCCGTCGGGGGCCTCACCGATGCAGGTAAAGCCATACTCCTCCCAGGGAATGGTTTCACGCAGAGTCTCCCGCTCCGCCTCGTCGTCCTCCACCAGAAACACCTTGAACATGCCGTTTCACCTCACAGTCTGCCGACTATTATATCACAACAGCGGACAGAAAAAAAGCGGAGAGAGAATGGGTTTTCCATTCTTTCTCCGCTTTGTTGGTTTAAGGGAACTTGTTTACTTCTTGCGGTCCTTCAGCAGGGCAAAGACGCTTTGCAGCACGATGAAGAAGCACAGCAGCGCGGCAGTGGCGATGTTGGCCCAGGAGGACAACAGCTTGCCGTTGGTCTTGACCAGGCTGGAAATGGTACCGTTGATGAGTACGCCGAAGAAGGAGCCGATGACGTTGCCCACGCCGCCGGTCAGCAGGGTGCCGCCGATGACGGAGGAGGCGATGGCGTCCATCTCCAAACCGGTGGCCTGGGAGACCGAACCGGCCATGGTGTTCAGGCAGTAGCAGATGCCGCCGATGGAGCACAGGAAGGAGGACAGGACGTAGGCCTTCATCTTGGTCTGCTTCACGTCCAGGCCCATCATGGCGGCGGACTGCTCGCTGCCGCCCACGGCGTAGAGGCTGCGGCCAAACTTGGTGTAGCGCAGCACCAGGAAGATGATGACCAGGACCACCAGGGCAATGACCACGCCCACCCGGATATAGGGGACCTGGAGGATACCCTTCTTGTTGTAGTAGCCGCCGAAGGGGATGGTGATCTTCGCGTTGGCCCAGGTGTAGAACAGGCTGTCCGAGGGGACGGAGACCTGGTCGGTGGAAATCACCGCCGTCATGCCTCGACAGAAGAACATGCCCGCCATGGAGACGATGAAGGGCTGGATCTCCAGATAGCCCACGCAGAAGCCCTGGAACATGCCGAACACCACGCCGATGACCAGCACCAGGATGCACAGCAGGATGGGATTCATGCCCCACTCAGACATTCCCACGGCCAGCAGCATACAGTCCATGGCGATGAGCGCGCCCACCGAGATGTCGATGCCGCCGGTGAGCATGACGCAGGTCATGCCGCAGGCCACGCACAGCAGGCCCGCATTGGTGATGAGGATGTTCAGGAAGTTTTGCAGGTGGGTGAAACCCTTCCCCGCATAGATGACGCAGCCAACGGCGTACATGACGATAAACAGGGCGATGGTGATGAGCAGCAGCAGGGTGTTGCCGTTGATCTGCCTGCGCTCCTTCACCGCGTTTTCAGGCTTTTTCATACGCTGGCCGCCTCCTTTCCGCTGGCCTGCTGGCGCTTAGCCCGCTGCTTGGCCAAAAATTCCTTGAAGGGGGGCGCCTGGATGACCACGATGATGATAACGATGATGCCCTTGAACACAGGGGCCTGGGCGCTGGAAACGCCCATGTTGTACATGGTGGTGGTGATGGCCTGGATGGTGTAGGCGCCGATGATGGAGCCTGCCAGGTTGAACTTGCCGCCGCCCAGACTATTGCCGCCCAGGGCCACGGCCAGGATCGCGTCCATCTCGTAGTTCAGGCCGATGTTGTTGGCGTCGGCGGAGGTGATACGGGAGGATGCCACCAGACCGGCGATGCCGGCGCACAGACCGCAGATGATGTAGCACAGCAAAATCAGCCGCTGGGAGTTCAGGCCCGCGATGCGGGACGCCTTCCGGTTGATGCCCACGGACTGGACATAGAGGCCGAAGGCGGTCTTTTTCAGGACGATAGTCATGACCGCCACGCACACCGCCGCGATGATGATGGGGGTGGGGATGGGGCCGATGTAGCCGCCGAAGATGTCATAGCCGATGGAGAGGCCACTGGTGGGAACGCGGATGTAGACGATCAGGTTGTTACAGAACAGCAACCCGATGGCCCTGGCCGCGGAATACAAAATCAGCGTGGCCACCATGGGCTGGACGTTCAGATAGGCCACCAGGGTGCCGTTAAACGCGCCGCACAGCGCGCCCATCAGCAGGCAGCCCAGCACGCCCACGATGAGGGGCATGGCGAAGGACGTGGTAGATGAGACGCCGTAGCCCGCCAGCAGCATACAGCAGAAGCAGGCGCACAGGCTCATGACGGAGCCGACGGAAATGTCAGTACCGGCGGAGGCGGAGACCACCAGCGTCATGCCGATGGCCAGGATGGCTACCTCGCTGCCGCGGTTCAGCACGTCGATGATACGGCCATAGAGCAGGCCGTTCTTGATGGAAATGGTGAAGAAGCTCCAGGGGACCTTGCCCATGGCGACGTCGGCGACGACGTTGATGAGCATGACCAAAATCATGCAGAAAATCGGCAGGAACAGCTTCATCTGAGTAATTTTTCTTATTCTGCTCATTCCGAATCACCTCCGCCGGCAATGGCAGCCATGACCCGCTCCTGGGTCAGCTCTCCGTCCAGCTCGCCGATCTTCGCGCCGTCCCGCAGCACCGCCAGGCGGTTACAAGTGCGGAGCATTTCCTCAATTTCGGAGGAGATGAAGATCAGGCTCTTGCCCTCCTGGGCAAGCTGAATGACCAGCTTCTGAATTTCGGTCTTGGTGCCCACGTCGATGCCGCGGGTCGGCTCGTCCAAAATCAGGAAGTCCGGGTCGGTGGCCAGCCACCGGGCCAGGATGACCTTCTGCTGGTTGCCGCCGGAAAGCTGCTTAATGAGGGTCTCCTTGGATGCGGTCTTGATTTGCAGGGTCTCGATGTACTCGTCCGCCAGCTTCTCCTGCTCGGCGCGGGAGAGCAGATGGCCCATGCCCCGCTTGGCCTGGAGCGCCAGGATGATGTTCTCCCGGACGGACAGGTCCGCGATGATACCCTCGGCCTTCCGGTCGTCGGGCAGCAGGCCCATGCCCAGGTTCATGGCGTCGATGGGGGCGTTGATTTTGACCTCCTGGCCCTTGACCTTCAGTGTGCCGGTCTGGGCCTTGTCCGCGCCGTAGATGGCACGGGCCAGCTCGCTTCGGCCAGAACCCAGCAGTCCGGTCAGACCGACCACTTCACCCTTGCGGATCTCCAAGTCAAAGGGCTTGATGGTCCCCTTGTGGCTCAGGCCCTTGGCGTCGATCATCATTTCCGCGTTGGACAGGTCGGCCCCGCCTTCGGGCTTGATGTCGGCCAGGTCGTCGAAGTCCTTGCCCATCATGGCGGCCACCAGCTTGACGCGAGGCAGCTCTGCGATGGGATACTCGCCCACCAACTGGCCGTTGCGCAGCACGGTGATGCGGTCACAGACGGCGTAGACCTGCTCCAGGAAGTGGGTGACAAAGACGATGCTGACGCCCTCGTCCCGGAGGCGGCGCATCAGGCCGAAGAGCTTCTCCACCTCGTTGTCGTCCAGAGAGGAGGTAGGCTCGTCCAGGATCAGCACCTTGCAGTCCATATCCACGGCGCGGGCGATGGCGATCATCTGTTGCAGCGCCAGGGAGTAGTTCTCCAGGTTCTGGGTCACGTCGATGTCGAAGTCCAGGTCGGCCATGATGCGTTTGGCTCCCTCCACCATGGCCTTACGGTCGATGGTGTGGAACTTGGTCAGCGGCTCCCGACCGATGTAAAGGTTTTCCGCCACGCTCAGGTTGGGGCAGAGGTTGACCTCCTGGTACACGGTGGAGATGCCCTTTTTCTGGGCGTCCAGGGTGGAACGGTTGCGGATGGGTCCGTCGATACCGTCCAGGTGGATCTCACCGGCTTCAAAGTTGTTGATGCCGGTCAGACATTTGATGAGGGTAGACTTGCCCGCGCCGTTTTCCCCCATCAGCGCGTGGATTTCGCCCTTGTAGAGCGTCAGGTCCACGTCCTGCAATGCCTTGACGCCGGGGAAGGTCATACAGATCCCCCGCATGGTCAAGACGACGTTGTCTTTCATCTGCTTGTCTCCTTTCCTTTTGGTTTTGCTCCTTATGTTTCTGCTGTCACCGCAGGACGAACCGGCCCCCGGAGGGGCTGAACCGTCCTGGAGAGACAGCACAGGGGAGGAGAACCCAAAGAACCGTACTCAGGATTACTCCTCCCCTTTTTGTCAGTTTAGCTGATTAAATTGGGCCAGGGGAAAGCGGTGAGGCTTCCCTTGTGCGGCAATTAATACTGAGCCTCGACGACCTCGTCGGTGACGACGGTGACGGTCTGCTCTTCGCCGTCCACGGTGAAGGTGGAGACGGTGTCGTCATAGGTGAACCAATGCTCTTCCATGTAGACCTCGGTCTCGGGGGTCTCGCCAGCCTCAAGCTGCTCGATGACTTCGGCTACGAAGGGAGCGGCCAGGGGGTTGCACTCGAAGTCGGCGTTGATGTCGCCCGCCTGGACATACTCCAGACCAGCGGTGCAGGCGTCGAAGGAGATGAGGATGACGTCGCCGTCCACGCCATAGCTGACGCCGGCGTTGGTCATGGCGGTCATAGCGCCAAAGGCTTCGTTATCGTTCTGGCAGATGACCACGTTGAACTGGCCCTCATAGCTCTTGCAGTAGGACTCCATGACCTCCTGGCCACCGTCCTGGGTGAAGTCGCCGTCCTGGGAGTCCAGGATGGTCCAGCCATAAGCGTCAGCGATCTGCTGGAAGCCTTCGGTACGGCCGAGGGTGGCGGAGGCGCCGGTGGTGCCCTCGATGACCAGGATGCCGGTGATCTCAATGCCCTTGGCCTCGGTGTAGGCGTTCAGCCACTCGCCGGCGGCCAGGCCCTCGGTGGTGAAGTTGGAGCCGACCCAGGCGGCGTACTTGTCGGAGTCGTCGATGGTACGGTCAATGACGATGACGGGGATGCCCGCGTCCTCGCACTCAGTCAGGACGGTGTCCCAGCCGGTGGAGACGATGGGGTCGATGATGATGTAGTCAACTTCCTGCTGGATGAAGCCACGGACGGCCTCCAACTGGGTGGCGGAGTCGTTGTCGCAGTCCACGAAGACCAGCTCATAGCCGTTCTCTTCGGTGAACACGTCCTGGCAAGACTGGGTGGAGGCGGTACGCCAGTCGGACTCATGGCCCACCTGGGCGAAGCCCACGGTGATCAGTTCGCCGTCAGAGGCGGTGCTGTCCTCCGCGATGGAAGCCTCAGCGTCCTCGACGGAGTCAGCGGTGGAGACATCGCCAGTGGTGTCCTCAGTGGTGGTGTCGCTGGAGCTGCTGCCGCCGCAGGCGACCAGAGACAGCGCCATGCACAGAGCCAGCACGAGAGCGAAAAATTTTTTCATGTTCATACATCCTTTCTGAATGTGGCTTGCCCCCGCAAAAACGCAGGGACTCTACTTCCTTAAATACTTTATCAAATTTGAACAAAAAAATCAACACTTACCAGCAAAGTTTTTATATTTTTATCTGTTGTCACAAGACAAATCTTTGATTAATGCCTAAAACAAAAACAATTCCGGCCAATATTATATATTTTTTTACGATTCTGTTTGTTTATTTATGAAATCACATTCTTTTTTTCCTTTCCATGGGGGAAAAACGGGAAACTTTTTGCCC
>JAJQCW010000020.1 GCA_021202515.1 Clostridiales bacterium
CCCCTCTTGCCGCCCCTGAAAGGGGAGGGGGACCATGCGAAGCATGGTGGAGGGGTTTCTCGCTGGAATTACCGTGCTAAAAGCTCAAAATTGTATTCCCTGTGCAAAATTTCCGAAAAGTGACGAAAATCGGTTTTCTTTTCCCGAATGGGGTGTTATAATGTGGCCGCCGGGGTTCCCAGGCCGCTCTTGGGGCGGCGGATGGGGACCTGCCGGTCCACGTCAGCCCAATAGGGAGGATTTTTATGGAAAACAAAGAGAATACAATGACTGTCCTGCTGGACGAGGACGAAACCGGAAGCAAGGACCGCTTCCCGCTGGCCTGCTACGCCAACCGGGAGCTGTCCTGGCTGCAATTCAACGAACGGGTGCTGGAGGAGGCTGCCACGACTGACAACCCCCTGTGTGAGCGGCTGTCCTTTGCCGCCATCTTCCAGAGCAACCTGGACGAATTTTTCATGGTGCGGGTGGGCACCCTCCATGACCAACTGCCCATGAACATCCGCGAAAACAAGACCGGCATGACCGCCCAGGAGCAGTTGGATGCGGTGCTGGACAAGGTGCGCACCGACCTGGAGCGGAAGGATTGGGTGTACAGTGAGCTGATGGAGCAACTGCGGTCCCACGGCGCGGAGATTTTGAACTTCTCCCAGCTCAACGAGGGAGAGCGGCGGTATCTGGAGACTTACTTCATGGAGGAGGTACAGCCCCTGCTGTCCCCTCAGATCATCGGCTCCAAGCAGCCCTTCCCCTTCCTGAACGGCAAGGACATCTATGCCGTGGTCTCCTTAAAGACCAAAAACAGCAACGAGCGGTTGGGCATCATCCCGTGCAGCAACCGGGTGCTCCGGCGGCTGGTACCCATCCCCGGCGAGGGCTATCGGTATATCCTGATGGAGGATCTGATTTTGCACTTCGCCCCCCGCATCTTTGAGCGATATCGCATCGTCAGCAAGGCGCTGGTGCGCATCCTCCGCAGCGCGGACATCAGCATCGACGACGCCATCAACGACATGGACGACCGCCACGAGGACTATCGCCGGAAGATGGAGAAGATGATCCGCACCCGCCGCCGCCTGTGCCCCATCAAGATGGAGTACCACGGCCTCATTGAAGAGCAGGTCATCGATACCGTCTGCAAGTACCTGGATATGCCCCGGAAGCAGGCGTTCCCCTCCGCCGCGCCGCTGGACCTGTCTTTCCTGTTCCAGCTCCAGGACGACCTGCGGGACAAAAAGGAGCTGTTCTACCCCCGGCGGACCCCCCAGGCGTCCCCCGCTGTGGACCGGTACCGCTCCATGGTGGAGCAGATCAAGGAGCACGATGTGCTGCTGTCCTACCCCTATGAGAGTATGCAGCCCTTCCTGCGGATGCTGCTGGAAGCCTGCCATGACCCGGCGGTGGCCTCCATCAAGATGACCCTCTACCGGGTGGCCCGGAACAGCCGGGTGGTGGACGCCTTGTGCCAGGCGGCGGAAAACGGCAAGGAAGTGGTCGTTCTGGTGGAGCTGCGGGCCAGGTTCGACGAGGAGCGGAACATCGAGTGGTCCCGCGTGCTCGAGGACGCCGGTTGCCGCATCATCTACGGTCTGGACGGCATCAAAATTCATTCCAAGCTGTGCCTTATCACCCGGAAGGAGGGCGACCAGGTCAGCTATATCACCCAGTTCGGCACCGGCAACTACAACGAAAAGACCTCCAAGCAGTACACCGACCTGTCCCTGATGACCGCCAACCAGGACCTGGGCCGGGAGGCAGCCATCGTGTTCAACAGCCTGTGCATGGGCCAGGTGGTGGAGAACATGGAACACCTGATGGTGGCCCCCCACTGCCTGCAAAACAAGCTCTGCGACCTGATCGACGGGGAGATCGCCAAGGCCCAGGCGGGCCAGGCGGCCTATATCGGCGTCAAGTGCAACTCCCTCACCGACAAGGTGCTCATCGACAAGCTCATCGAGGCGTCCCAGGCCGGGGTGAAGGTGGAGATGGTCATTCGCGGCATCTGCTGCATGGTGTCCGGCATCCCCCACTATACCGACAACATCCGGGTGGTCAGCATCGTGGGCCGCTACCTGGAGCACGCCAGAATTTACCTCTTCGGCCAGGGCGACGAGGGACGGGTTTACATTTCCTCGGCGGACTTCATGACCCGCAACACCACCCGCCGGGTGGAGGTGGCCGCTCCCATCTACGACCCCGCCCTGAAAGAGCGCATCCGGGGCCTGTTCCGCACCATGATGAACGACAACGTCAAGGCCCGCGCCCAGCAGTCCGATGGCACCTATCAGCGGCCTGTAGTCAAGGGGGAAAAGCTGAACGCCCAGGAGTATTTCTTCGCCCAGGCATACCAGGCGGCGGAAAAGGCTCTGCCCCAGCACAAACCCGCAGCCCCCCGTGCCGCCGCTGTGCCGGTGATGGCTCCGGCGGAGCCGGAACCCGCCGTGGAGGAACCTGTTGCCGCGGACGTGAACGCGGAACCTGTGGCGCAGCCTGTGCCGGAGGAACCAAAGGCTGCCGCAGAAGCGCCTGCTGCCACTCAGCCTGTGGAATCTGCCCCCGCAGAGCAACCGGAACCGGCGAAGAAGCCCGCTTCCTACCAGCCGACCCATCGTCCTGCCCGTGCCAAAGAGGAACGGCCCTCCGGTCTGGCGCGGCTGGCGGCGTTCTTCGGCTTCGGGAAAAAGAAATAAGGCGGCGCTCGCCTTATTCAAAGTTTCTTCTTATTTTCTTTGCAATTTGTCCAACAATTCGCTCCCCGTTTTTGTTATTGTATATGCACGGGGAGCGAACAGGGCAACGCAAACCGCACAACACTTTTTCATTTTTTCTCCTTTCTTTTCTTTCTTTTCTCTCTCTTTCTCAAAAAAGGCCGCCGGGCGCAAGCCCGGCGGTTCTTTTGTCTATTTGGAGATTTTCACGTTTTTCGTGCTGCTCCAGGCGGAATAATACTTGGTGCCGGAGACCGTCTTATAGGCCCGCACCCGGACATAATACTTTTTCCCCTTGGTCAGGCTGGAAATGGTTTTGCTGACGGTCTTGTAGCTGGTGACTGTCACGGTCTTGCAACTGGAAAAGCTGCTGGAGGTGGAATACTGGATCTGATAGCCAGTGGCCTTGCTGTTTTTGCCCCACTTGACGGTCATCTTCTTGGAACTGCTGTTTTTCAGGCTGGAGATGGTGGGACGGGTCAGGCGGTAAGCGACCTCTCCGGTGCTGTCATAAGGACCCCAACAGGTGGAGCCGGTGGCCTTGGAATAGGCTCGGACCGTGTAGGTGTACTTGGTGCCGTTGCTGACGCTGGTATCCGTCCAGGAAAGGGTGGAGCCGCCGGAAACCGTTTTGACTGCGGTCCAACTGGAGGCGGACCCGGCTTTGCGGTAGATGCGGTAGCCCTGTGCGCCGGTGACCTTTGTCCAGGTCACAGTGATGCCGCTGGAGGCATTGGTCACGCCGCTGAGGGTTGGTGCATTCAGGCGGGTGATGGATTTGCCGGACGTGTCATAGCTGCCCCAGACGTTGGAGCCGTTCACCTTTGCATAGGCCCGAACGGTGTAGGAGTAAACCGTTCCGCTCTTGGCAGTGGTGTCGGTGTAGCTGGTGGAGGTGGTGCTGCTCTTCACAGCGGTCCACGAGGTCTCTCCATCGGCCTTGCGGTAGACCCGGTAGCCCGTAGCGCCGCTGACCTTGCCCCAGGTCACTTTGACGCCGGAGGACGTGTTGGTAACGCTGGAAAGGGTGGGCGCGGCGCAGCGGATGGAGAAGGTGGTGGTAACAGAACCGGTGTACGCGCCTTTGCCCGTGACGGTCACAGTGGCGGTGCCGATGTTGATGTTGTCACTGTATGCGACAGTATAATCCGTACCTTTGGTCAGGGTGCTGCCGGCTGCGTTCTTCACGGTGACAGTGGGCTTCTGGGCGGCGCCGCTGTAGGCGCAGGTGGTCTGCGACAGTGTGACCGTGCAGTCAGCGAGGTCGGTAAAGAGGTCCGAAAGACCGGTCACACAGCCCCAGCCGTAATACTTATCCTTACCCGTATCCCCCAGGTCGGTGACGCAGCTTTGCAGGGTGCAGTACAGCTCATCCACAGTGGCGTCGGGACAGGCGGTGATGGCGTAGGTCATCGCGGCGGTCATCGCGGCGGCGGCCATGGAGGTGCCGGACTTGGAGGTAGTTCCGCCGCCCGCCAGAGCGCTGACGATGGAAGACCCCGGCGCACAGAAGTCGATACCTGTGCCGTAGTTGGAATAGCTGCTGGCAAAGGCTCCTTTGGAATTGATGGCGGAGACGGCGATGGTCAGGGTGTTGCAGGCGGGATAGACGGAGGACACATCCGTTTTGCTGTTGCCGGCGGCGCAACAGACAGGAACGTCCGCATTGTAGGCGGCCTGGATCACACTGTCCAAATAAGTGTACGTGGTACCGGAGCTGGTGAGGCCCAGGCTCAGGTTGATTACATTGGCCCCGTGTTCCAGTGCGTACTGCATGGCGGTGTTGACCAGCAACAGAGATGCCTCTCCCTCTTCGTTCAAAACGCGCAGCACCAGCAGTTCTACGTTGTCCGGGGTGCCCTCGGCGATAATGCCCGCCACATGGGTGCCGTGGCCGTAGGGGTCGGAGAGGTCGGTGGTGTCCTCTAAGAAGTCGTAGCTATCGGATGTAATGGTGCGGCCCTCAAAAAATTCATGGCCCGCGTCGATGCCAGAGTCCACGATGGCCACCGTCACGGTGTCGTTGCCGGTGGAGACGGTGGATTTCAGCGTATCCAGCCCCATGTAAGTGGTGCCCCAGGAGTAAGTCGTTGTGGTGTCCTCTTCATCGGAGAGAAACAGGTCGTCCGCCGTGACGATCTGGTCCACATAGCAGGCTTCCGCGCCGTAGCGGGCCACGATTTGCTCATAAGCGGCCTGGGTGTCCTCCGCTGTGGCGAACTGCAAAACATACTCGTCGTAAGCGCTGTACTCCAGGATGGTCTCTGCGCCGTAGTCCTCAGTCAGTGCATCGGCATACAAAACCACCCGGCAGGTCTGGTAGGGCGCGGTGACGGAAACCGTCCCGCCGGACTGGGTCTTCGTCTCATAGGCGGTATCCGCAAAGTATTCCTCGACGGCGGCGGCAGAGACGAGAATTTTTTCCACCTCGTCCTCTGTCACATCGTCGAACACTTCTGAGAAGTCCGCCGATTTGCCATCCAGTGTGACCTGGTTCCGGCTGGTGTCCACGACGGCCTCCTGGAAGTAGTCATCGCTCCAGTTGTCCCGGATCAGTTGGGCGATTTCGGTGGAATCGCTGACCCGGACCCATGTGGTCTCCGCTGTGGCCTCCGGTTCCTCCTTCTGCGTTTCCTCATTGGCGGAAGCGTCCTCTTTCCCGGCTGTCTCGGTTTCCTCTCCGGTGGAACTGTCCCCCTCGTCCGCCACGGCAGATTCTTCCCCGGCGGAATTAGTCGCAGTATCGGATGTGGTTTCCGCCGCAACGGTCTGCGCTTCCTCCAGTTCCTCTGCCAGGGCGGGGGCCGGGAGGCAGGTGAGCAGCAGAGCGCAAATCAGCAACAGAGCCAACGGAGAACGAAATTTTCGGAACATATGCAATACCTCTCTGTTAAAATCAGGCAAAAACCTCACCTTTTTTGATTATACACGTTTGTCTCCCGGGATGCAAGAGCAAAAGGACTTTTTTTATCGCAATATAGGAGATTCATCGATGGAATTTACCCGTTTTTGAAATTTTTTTCACAAACAAACCGAGCGCCCGGGCCTAACGGTCCGGGCGCTTGAGCCTGTCGAAAAACGACAGGCTCTCGACCAAAATCACGGATTTTGGTCGAACATGCGGCCCCTTCAGCGCACTCGCTGCGCTCGCACGTTTGGGGCCTCCCTGTGTGCTTTTGCCGGTACACGCCCGGCTAAAAGCACGGATTTCAATTTATTTTGTTGCTTACGCAACAAAACTCCTGCGGAGGGCTTCTATAACTTTTTGTTACAGTTCCTCCTGATGGAAATGACTTTTTTGACAATCTGGAGCGCCCGGGCCTAACGGTCCGGGCGCTTGTATCTAAATAAGGCTTGTAAATTACCGATCGCCGAAGGAGATGCCCAGCATCCGGGCCTCGGTGATGATGTCGTTGTCCAGGGGCACCACCTTGAGCTTCCCCGCCACCTCGGACAGAGGGACGCTGGTGACGGTGCGGTCGCTGATGGAGACCATCTTGCCGAACTCGCCCCGGTCGATCATCAGGGCGGCGTAGGTCCCCAGGCGGCTGGAGAGCACCCGGTCGTAGGCGTTGGGCTGGCCGCCCCGCTGCATGTGGCCGGGGACAGTGACCCGGCACTCCTGCCCGGTGGCCTCCTTGATCTGGTCGGCGATCTCATAGGAGATGGAGGGATAGACCTTGAGCATATCGGCCACCCGGCGCTTGTACTCCTTCTTTTTCAGCTTGGCGTCGTCCTTGCTCATAGCGCCCTCGGCCACGGCGATGATGGTAAAGCCCCGGCCACGCTTGTTGCGCCGCCGGACCGCCTCGACCACATAGTTGATGTCGTAGGGGATCTCCGGGATGAGGATGATGTCCGCGCCGCCGGCGATGCCCGCGTTCAGGGTCAGCCAGCCTGCCCGGTGGCCCATGACCTCCACGATGAAGCAGCGGTTGTGGGAAGCGGCGGTGGTGTGGACACAGTCAAAGGCGTTGGTCGCCACATCTACGGCGCTCTGGAACCCGAAGGTCATGTCGGTGCCCCACAGGTCGTTGTCGATGGTCTTGGGCAGGCCGATGACGTTCAGCCCCTCCTGGCTCAGCAGGTTGGCGGTCTTTTGGGAGCCGTTGCCGCCCAGCACACACAGGCAGTCCAGCCGCAGACGGCGGTAGGTGTTTTTCATGGCCTCCACCTTGTCCATCCCGTTCTCGTCCGGCTCCCGCATCAGCTTGAAGGGCTGGCGGCTGGTGCCCAGAATGGTACCGCCCACCGTCAGGATACCGGAGAAGTCCAAGGGGGTCAGCACCCGGTAATCCTGGTACATCAGGCCCTTGTAGCCGTCCAAGAAACCAATGATCTCCACCTCGTCGCCGTACATTTGATAGAGGGCCTTGGCAATGCCCCGCATGGTGGCGTTCAGGGCCTGGCAGTCCCCGCCAGAGGTCAGCATACCGATTCTTTTCATCTTAACAAAGCATCTCCTTTTGACGTTCCTTTTTGGCCCGCCGCAGGGAGGGTCATTGCACGCCTGTCTCACGGATATCATCATAGCACAAAGATATAAAAAATACAATGTGCTTTTTGTTTGTTTTCCGAATGTCGAAGAATTTTTTGCCGGAGATTTGGAATGGATGGACAAAAAGAACGGTCCCCCGGCGGTGTTTTTCGGCGAAACGGCATGGAATCACGCCCGATTCCGTGGTATAATGAGCGAAGCTCGTACAAAGGAGAGAAAACGAATGAACGAGAAAACCCGTATCCTGTGCCGGACCGCCCTGCTGTTGGCCCTGGCCGTCATCAGTCAGTTTTTCAAAAACACTTCGGTGTACATCACCGGCCCCATCGTCAACTGCATTTTGCTCATCGCGGTCCTGTCCTGCGGACTGGCCAGCGCCACTGCCCTGTCTCTCATCACCCCCATCACCTCCTGGCTCATCACCGGCAGCCCCGTTATGAGCGCCATGCCGGTGATCCCCTTCTGCATCATGGGCGGCAACTTCCTGCTGGCGCTGTGTACCTGGCTGTTTGTGCGGAAGAAGGAAACCAACGCCAGCCTGATTCTGGGCATGGCTGTTGGCTCCGTGGTAAAGGCCGCTTTTATGGCTGTCACCATCGTGCTGCTGGTATTGCAGCTTCTGGGTCCGTCCTCCGGTCTGCCGGAAACGGCGCTGACCGTCGCCAAGACCACCTTCTCCGTCACCCAGCTCATCACCTCGCTGCTGGGTTCCCTGCTGGCCTTCCTGGTGTGGCAGCCGCTGAAAAACGTCCTGAAACGCCCGTAATAACTTAGTTCTCATAGAAAAAGCCGCCGCAGAGTTGCTTTCTGCGGCGGTTTTCTCTATCAATCTCTATCAAAATGTACCATTAAAACGAGTATTCACTCACTGGACAGCAAAAATCTCCTCCCCGTCGCTGTAGTAGACCACCGTCCCCAGGCGGGTCAGGGCAATTTTACATCCCGCCTGGCGCAGAGCGTCTACGGTGCGCAGGTCCTCCGGCCTTTCGTCGCTGCTGGTGATGACGGCATACCGGGGCGTCAGCGTGTGCAGCAGCCGGGGCAGCGTCCGCTGGTAGTGGCCGTGGTGGGGAATTTTCAGCCAGTCGCAGCGCTCCGGCCCGCCGTCCAGGTACTCGGTGATGCGGGCCTCCCGCGCATCCCCGGTGAAAAGGAAGGTGTTTCCGCCGTGGCGGACGTGGATGAGCAGCGAGGCGTTGTTGCGCTCGTCCTGGGCGTAATGCTTCTTCCGGGGCGGCAGCAGGGTATAGTGAACCCCGTCCAACTGCATCTGTTCGGCGGAGCGCACTTTGTCGGGGGAAACGCCGTGTTTTTTCAGCACCAGGCGGTGCTGCTGGCTGTCCTTGTTGTGGCTGCACAGGGGGCTTTCCAGCACCTGCTCCACGGTCAGCCGCTTGAGAATTTGATGGACGCCGCCCACGTGGTCCGCGTCGAAGTGGGTCAGCAGCAGGCAGTTCAGCCGCTCCACCCCCAGCTCCAGCAGCGTCTTGGCCAGCTCCTTGCCGTTCTCATGGGAACCGGTGTCGATGAGCACGGCGCTGTGGGGGGTGGTGATGAGAAAGGCGTCCTCCTTGCCCAAATTGAAACAAATCAGCCGGAAGGGGCGTGTCCCGGCCTCCGGCGGGGATGCAGGCAGGTCTATGGGCATGGCGGTTCCTCCTTCGTTTGATGAGTGGTCAGGGAAAGCTCCGCCGCAGCGGGCAGGCGGACAGGGAGAGCTTTTCGGCCAGGCGGTGCAGGCCGTGGTCCCGCAGGTAATCCTGCAAAATGGGCAGAGATTGGGTGGACTCCGGGCCGATGATGATTTCGGCAACTAAATCCTCCAGCTCCAGTCCCGCCCGCTGGCACATCCGGTCCAGCCGCAGGGGGTAATACTTCTTGATGCGGTCCGGGGAGATGTGATACCCCGGCTGGACGTTGAAATACTCTTGCTCAAAGGGGGAGACCACCAGCCGCACCTCGTTTTCGCAGGCGAAAGAGGGGTGCTTGAAGGCGGCGGAGCAGACCCACGCCGCATGGAGCGCGTCCTGCACCTGGGGCTGGTCGCCCTCCAGAGGCGAAACCGTCCGGGCCAGCCGGTAAAAGACCTCCACCAACGGGTGTTCCGTCATGTCGTCCTGGTAAAAGACGGTCTGGAGGGACAGCGCCCCCACCGTCAGCCGCTGGAGCTTGTCGCCGTAAAAGGCGATGCAAACCCCCTTGCCCCGGTTGCCGTAGCGCTCCCACTGGGCGGCGTCGTCCCGGTAGCGGGAAAAACAGGCGGCATAGGCGGAGTAGGCGAACTCTTTTTTCAGCTCCTGCTCAAAGAGCCGCCGGGTGGCCTGAGCCAGGTCGCCGCTCCCCTCCCCTTCCAGCCGGGCACAGACCGCTTTGGCCAGTCCCCGCATGAACAAGCGCATTTCCGAGGCGTCGTTCATGTTCAGGATGTTGTTCACCCGCAGCTCCGCATTGCGGAGGATGCCGTCCAGGGCCTGAAAGTCGGTGTAGTGGTAGAGGACAACGTTGTTTTCCGCCTGCGGCATGGTCAGTCCTCCTGAGAGTCGGCGGCGTCGGCGGAGGCGTTGGACTGGAGCAGCATCGTGAGCAGGTGGCTCAGTTCCTGGGGCGAAAGGGGATTTTCCGCATGGATCCAGGTGTTGAGCAGCGCCATCATGCCATAAGTGACGTAATCCAGCACGTAAGGGAGGCTTGCCGCCCGCTGAGGGGTGGTGGCCCGCTGATTCAGGTAAGGCGTGGTCAGCTCCTTGAGCTGTTCAATCAGGTAAAGGTGCTCCCCCGACTCGAACAGCAGCCGGGTCCGGGTGGGATTCTCTGTCAGAGCGTTGACCAGCGACTCGATCAGCACGTCCAGAGCGGGGAACTGCTCCATTTCGTGGGCGGTTTTCAGCAGGGAAAAGAGCCGGTCGATATACTCCTGGTCCAGCTCGTCCCGGACCTCCTGGATGTTGGAATAGTGGTTATAGAAGGTCTTGCGGTTGACATCGGCGGTGGCAGCCAGCTCGCTGACCGTGATCTTGTCCATCGGCTTTTCCCGCATCAGGGTCAGCAGAGCGTTCTGAATGGCCTGGCGGGTCTTTCTCTGGCGGCGATCCAGAGGCTTTGGGGTCTGTGCGTCGTTCATTTGTGCAGTACACCTCTGTAAATAATCATCAATTGTATCATATGCTCCACTTGTCTGTCAGAGGTGAATAATTTGTTAATTTTCGCAGGGAATCCTCCGGCGGCAGACCAATGGCAAAAGAAAAAACAGAAGGGACCCCTTCTGTTCAGGTTGTCAAAAAAATTATTTTCAACAGAATTTCGGTGTAGCGAAAAGCCTATAAAGCCCTCCGCAGGAGTTTTGCCGCTTGCGGCAAAATAAATTGAAATCCGTGCTTTTAGCCGGGCGTGTACCGGCAAAAGCACACAGGGAGGCCCCAAACGTGCGAGCGCAGCGAGTGCGCTGCCGGGGCCGCATTTTCGCCCAAAATTCGTGATTTTGGGCGAGAGCCTGTCGGAGACAGGCTCAGCAGAAGGGACTCCTCCTGCCACAATAAGAATTATTATAAGAAAAAGGATTGACAATTTCGCCGGAACATGGTACGATGAAGTGCTTTACAAGTTGAACGCGGCACCTTTCCTTTTACCTTACAAAGAAAGGATACCACGTTTCAGGAAAAAGAGCAAGAGGGCAAGCAATATCTTTTTCAACGTTGCCGGGCGTGTCAAACAGGCGCGCAAGCCGGTGTTTTGTGGAGTTTGACCAATTTCACCCGCCGTCCCGCCTGGGGAGCGGACGGTAAACTACGGAAATCGGAGTGTGATTCATCTATGATCAAAGAAGTCTACTTCGGCAACACCCTGAGAAGGAGCTTCGAACGGAAACAGACCATCATCGACATGCCCAGTCTGCTGGACATTCAGAAGAAGAGCTACAAATGGTTCCTGGAAACCGGCCTTCGGGAGGTTTTTAAGGACGTTGGCGCCATCACGGACTACCAGGGCAATCTGGAGCTGACCTTCGTGGACTACACCATGAACGAGCCGCCCAAGTACAACGTGGAGGAGTGCAAGGCCCGGGACGCCACCTATGCCGCCCCCATCAAGGTCCATGTCCGTCTGCGCAACCGAGAGACCGACGAGATCAAAGAGCAGGAAATTTTTATGGGCGACTTCCCGCTGATGACCGAGGGCGCCACCTTTGTCATCAACGGCGCGGAGCGCGTCATCGTCTCCCAGATCACCCGTTCCCCCGGCATGTACTATGGCCGGGACATGGACAAGGCGGGCAACGTCATCTATTCCACCACTGTCATCCCCTACCGGGGCGCGTGGCTGGAGTATGAGACCGATGTGAACGACACCTTTTATGTCCGCATCGACAAAAACCGCAAGATCCCCGTCACCTGCCTGCTGCGGGCCATCGGCCTGAAAACCGACGCGGAAATCCTGGAGGTCTTTGGCGAGGACGAGCGCATCGTCTCCACCCTGGAGAAGGACACCTGCAAGACCTACGAGGACGCCATGCTGGAGATCTACCGCAAGCTTCGTCCCGGCGAGCCTCCCACGGTGGACTCCTGCGAGGGCCTCATCCAGTCCATGTTCTTCGACCCCCGGCGCTATGACCTGTCCGACGTGGGCCGCTACAAGTTCAACAAGAAGATGGACATTGCCCGCCGCATCGCCGACCGGGAGGTTGCCCAGCCGGTGGTGGACCCCTGGACCGGCGAGATCATCGCCATGCCCGGCGAGGTACTGACCCGGGAGCGTGCCCATGAGATGGCCAACCGGGGCGTCAACGAGGTCATGATCATGGTGGGCGACAGAGCAGAGGACCGCAAGGCGGTCAAGGTCTTTGCCAACTCCATGATCGACATCAGCGGCTACGTGGACTTCGACCCGGAGGAGATCGGCATCAGCGTCCCCGTCCGGTTCAGCGTCTTTAAGGAGCTGTACGAGACCTATTCCGGCGAAGAGCTGAAAAAGCAGCTCAAGGATCACATTGAGGAGCTGATCCCCAAGCACATCATCGTGGACGATATGCTGGCCTCCGTCAACTACCTGAACTGCCTGGCCCACGGCATCGGCACCAAGGACGACATCGACCACCTGGGCAACCGCCGCCTGCGCTGCGTGGGCGAACTGCTCCAGAACCAGTTCCGCATCGGCTTCAGCCGCATGGAGCGGGTCATCCGGGAGCGCATGACCATCCAGGACCTGGACATCGTCACCCCCCAATCCCTCATCAACATCCGTCCCGTCACCGCCGCCATCAAGGAGTTCTTCGGCTCCTCCCCCCTGAGCCAGTTCATGGACCAGACCAACCCACTGGCCGAGCTGACCCACAAACGCCGTATCTCCGCCCTTGGTCCCGGCGGTCTGTCCCGTGAGCGGGCCGGATTTGACGTGCGTGACGTTCACTACAGCCACTACGGTCGTCTGTGCCCCATCGAGACCCCCGAAGGCCCCAACATCGGCCTGATCTCTTACCTGGCCTCCTATGCCCGCGTCAACAAGTACGGCTTCATCGAGGCGCCCTATCGCCGCATCGACAAGGAGACCGGCTTTATCACCGACGATGTCACCTATATGACCGCCGACATTGAGGACGAGTTCATCGTCTGCCCCGCCACCGAGCCGGTGGACGAGAACGGCTGTCTGGCCAACAAACGTGTCACCTGCCGCCACCAGAACGAGATCGTCGAGGTGGACCGGGAGCGGGTGGACTATATGGACGTATCCCCCCAGATGATGGTCTCCGTGGCTACCGCCATGATCCCCTTCCTGGAGAACGACGACGCCAACCGCGCCCTGATGGGCGCCAACATGCAGCGGCAGGCTGTGCCGCTGCTGGTCACCGAGGCCCCCATCGTGGCCACCGGTCAAGAGTACAAAAACTGCCAGGACGCGGAGGTCTGCGTGCTGGCCGAGGACGACGGCGTCATCGAGCGAGTGGACGCCACCGCCATCACCGTCCGCTATGACCGCGGCGACGTGAAAACCTACAAGCTGACCAAGTTCCTCCGCTCCAACCATACCACCTGCATTAACCAGCGCCCCATCGTGGACGTGGGCCAGCGGGTGAAAAAGCGCGAGACCCTGGCCGACGGCCCCTCCACCTGCAACGGCGAGATCGCTCTGGGCCGGAACATTCTCATGGGCTTCATGACCTGGGAGGGCTACAACTACGAGGACGCCGTCCTGCTCAGCGAGCGGATGGTGAAGGAGGACGTGTTCACCTCCATCCACATCGAGGAGCACGACTTGGAGGCCCGGGACACCAAGCTGGGTCCCGAAGAGATCACCCGCGACATCCCCAACGTGGGCGAGGACGCTCTGAAGGACCTGGACGAGCGGGGCATCATCCGCGTGGGCGCGGAGGTCCGTGCCGGCGACATCCTGGTGGGCAAGGTCACCCCCAAGGGCGAGACCGACCTGACCGCCGAGGAGCGGCTGCTGCGGGCCATCTTCGGTGAGAAGGCCCGCGAGGTCCGGGACACCTCCCTGAAAGTCCCCCACGGCGAGTACGGCACCGTCATCGACGTGAAGGTGTTCACCCGCGAGAACGGCGACGAGCTTGGCCCCGGCGTCAACGAGTGCGTCCGGGTCTACATCGCCCAGAAGCGAAAGATCTCCGTGGGCGACAAGATGGCCGGTCGTCACGGCAACAAGGGTGTGGTCTCCCGCATCATGCCCGTGGAGGATATGCCCTTCCTGCCCGACGGCACCCCCCTGGACATCGTGCTGAACCCCCTGGGCGTGCCTTCCCGTATGAACATCGGTCAGGTGCTGGAGGTCCATCTGGGCTACGCCGCCAAGGCCCTGGGCTGGAAGGTGGCCACCCCCATCTTCAACGGTGCCACCGAGAAAGACATCCAGGACCTGCTGAAACAGGCCGGTCTGAACGAAAACGGCAAGAGCTGGCTCTATGACGGGCGCACCGGCCAGCGGTTCGACAACCCCGTCACCGTGGGCTATGTGTACTTCCTCAAGCTCCACCACCTGGTGGACGATAAGATCCACGCCCGTTCCACCGGTCCTTACGGCATGGTCACCCAGCAGCCGCTGGGCGGCAAGGCCCAGTTCGGCGGCCAGCGGTTCGGCGAGATGGAGGTCTGGGCGCTGGAAGCCTACGGCGCGGCCTACTGCCTCCAGGAGATGCTGACCGTCAAGTCCGACGACGTGACCGGCCGTGTCCGCACCTACGAGGCCATCGTCAAGGGCCACAACGTGCCCAAGCCCGGCGTGCCGGAGTCCTTCAAGGTGCTGATGAAAGAGCTACAGGCCCTGTGCCTGGACGTCCGTGTGCTGGACAAGGACGGCAACGAAGTGGAACTGAAAGACGATGACGACGACGATGTCATCCAGCCCGGCCGCCGCTTCGACGACGACGATTTTGCACCTTATCCCAACTCCAACGCTGGCGGCGGCGACAGCGAGTACGCCAGCCACGGCTTTACCACCGGCAAGATGGAGGCCGACGGCAGCGTGACCTCCGACGTGGAGTTTGAAGAGGGCGATTTTATCACCGACGCCGCTGACGACCTCAGCGGCGGCATGGATGACGATGAAGAATAAAGGCGAGGAGGTAAATTGAGATATGAGTTGTCCTGATTTTGACGCCGTAAAAATTTCTATTGCCTCTCCGGAGCAGATCCGGGCATGGTCCTATGGCGAGGTGAAAAAGCCGGAGACCATCAACTACCGCACCCTCAAGCCGGAACGGGACGGCCTGTTCTGCGAGCGCATTTTTGGCCCCACCAAGGACTGGGAGTGCCACTGCGGTAAGTATAAGAAGATCCGCTACAAGGGTAAGATCTGCGACCGCTGCGGCGTGGAGGTCACCCGTTCCAAGGTGCGCCGGGAGCGCATGGGACACATCGAGCTGGCCGCCCCCGTCTCCCACATCTGGTACTTCAAGGGCATCCCCTCCCGGATGGGCCTGATCCTGGACATTTCTCCCCGGATTTTGGAGAAAGTATTGTACTTCGTGGCCTATATCGTCACCGACCCCGGCAACACCCCTCTGGCCAAGAACCAGATCCTCACCGAGAAGGAATACCGGGACATGCGGGAGAAGTACGAGGACGATTTCGACGCCGGAATGGGCGCTGAGGCCGTCAAGAAGCTGCTGGAGGACATCGACCTGCAAGAGCTGTACGACAGCCTGATGGCCGACCTGAAAAACGCCTCCGGCCAGAAGAAGGCCCGCATCGTCAAGCGGCTGGAAGTGGTGAGCGCGTTCCTGCACTCCGGCAACCGGCCTGAGTGGATGATCATCGAGGCGTTGCCCGTCATCCCCCCGGATATCCGCCCCATGATCCAGCTCGACGGTGGCCGTTTCGCCACCTCCGACCTGAACGACTTGTACCGCCGGGTCATCAACCGCAACAACCGCCTGAAGCGCCTCCAGGACCTCCGCGCCCCGGAGATCATCGTCCGCAATGAGAAGCGGATGCTCCAGGAGGCTGTGGACGCCCTCATCGACAACGGACGCCGGGGCCGGGCCGTCACCGGCGCCAACAACCGGGCGCTGAAATCCCTGTCCGACTTCCTGAAGGGCAAGCAGGGCCGCTTCCGCCAGAACCTGCTGGGCAAGCGCGTGGACTACTCTGGCCGAAGCGTTATTGTGGTCGGCCCCGAGCTGAAAATCTACCATATGGGTCTGCCTAAGGAAATGGCTGTGGAACTGTTCCGCCCCTTCATCATGAAGAAGCTGGTGCAGGACGGCGTGGCCAACAACATCAAGTCCGCCAAGAAGATGGTGGACAAGGGCCGCCCGGAGGTGTGGGACGCCCTGGAGTACGTCATCAAGGACCACCCCGTCATGATGAACCGTGCGCCTACCTTGCACCGCCTGTCCATCCAGGCCTTTGAGCCGGTGCTGGTGGAAGGCCGTGCCATGAAACTGCACCCCCTGGTCTGCACCCCCTTCAACGCTGACTTCGACGGCGACCAGATGGCCGTCCACGTCCCCCTGTCCGCCGAGGCCCAGGCCGAAGCCCGTGTGCTGATGCTGTCGGCCAACAACCTGCTCCGTCCCCAGGACGGCGGCCCCGTCACCACCCCCTCCCAGGACATGGTGCTGGGTTCCTACTACCTGACCTACGAGAAAGACCCCCTGGTGCAGGAGGACAAGTGCTTCGAGACCTGCGCCGACGCCGTGGCCGCCATGGAGGCGGGCACCATCGCCGGGGACGAGAAGATCTGGGTGCGGGACACCGACGAAAAGCGGTATCAGCCCTGGATCGCCACCAACGCCTTCCTTTGCCAGGACGCCCTGAACCAGGGCGCGGCGCTGCCCCGTGAGATTTACAAGTGCTTCGCCTCCGACACCGAGGCGCGGCTGGCCTACGAAGAGGGTCTGCTCCGCCGCCCCAAGATGCTCCACACCACCATCGACCAGACCAACCCCATCAACTGGGACGACCTGGACATCCACGAACCCATCCTGGTCCGCCGCACCGGGGAGCTGAACGGCGAACCCGTCACCCGCATGGTGCGCACCACCGTGGGCCGTCTGATCTTCAACGACCAAATCCCCCAGGACCTGGGTTTTGTGGACCGCACCGACCCGGAGCACTGCCTGGACCCCGAAATCAACAGCATCTGCGGCAAGAAGCTGCTGGGCAAGATCATCTCCGCCTGCATCAAGCAGCACGGCTTCGCCGATTCCGCCGCCATGCTGGACGGCATCAAGGCCCAGGGCTACCACTACTCCACCATCGGCTCCCTGACCGTCTCCATCTACGACATGACCATCCCTCAGGCCAAATATGCTCTGGTGGCCGCTTCCGAGAAGCAGGTGGTCAAGATCGAGCGGCAGTTCCGCCGCGGCCTGCTGACCGACGACGAGCGTTACCGCCTGGTGGTCCGGGAGTGGGAAAAGACCACCAAGGACGTTTCCGACGCCTTGACCGAGTCCATGGACCAGTATAACCCCATCTTCATGATGGCGGACTCCGGCGCCCGTGGTTCTCAGGCTCAGATCCGTCAGTTGGCCGGTATGCGCGGTCTTCTGGCCAACACCGCCGGTAAGACCATTGAGATCCCCGTCAAGGCCAACTACCGTGAGGGCCTCTCCGTGCTGGAATACTTCACCTCCAGCCGAGGCGCACGAAAGGGTATGTCCGACACCGCTCTGCGTACCGCCGACTCCGGCTATCTGACCCGCCGCCTAGTGGACGTCTCCCAGGAGGTCATCGTCCGGGAGGAGGACTGCGGCACCGACGACGGCATCATGGTCTACGAGATCGCCGAAAACGGCCAGGTCATCGAGACCTTTGCCGAGCGTATCAATGGCCGCTTCCTCTGCGAGCCGCTGTGCGACCCGGAGACCGGCGAGGTGCTGCACAACCCCAAGACCGGCCGCACCTTCGACACCGAAACCATCATCTTTGCCGAGGACGCCGAGTTCCTGGAGGCCCACGGCATCAAGCAGGCCAAGGTCCGTTCCGTGCTGACCTGCCACGCCCGTCGAGGCGTCTGCTCCAAGTGCTACGGCCTGAACCTGGCCCTCCAGGAGCGGGTGGGCATTGGCGAGGCCGTCGGCATCATCGCCGCCCAGTCCATCGGTGAGCCGGGCACCCAGCTCACCATGCGTACCTTCCACACCGGCGGTGTTGCGGGCGGCGACATCACCCAGGGTCTTCCCCGTGTTGAGGAGCTGTTTGAGGCCCGCCGTCCCAAGAAGATGGCGCAGTTGGCGGAGATCTCCGGCAAGTGCACCATCGGCGAGCAGCACAAGGGCACCCTCGTCAGCGTGACCCTCACCGCCGACGATGGCGACACCCGCACCTATATGCTGCCCCAGGCCCAGCTTCTGGTCAAGAATGGCGACTTTGTGGAAAAGGGCACCCAGCTCGTTCCCGGCGCCCTCTATCCCCAGGACGTGCTGCGCATCCAGGGCATCCACGCTCTCCACGAGTACCTGGTCAAGGAAGTTTTGAAGCCTTACCGCAGCCAGGGCGTGGACATCAACGATAAGCACATCGAGGTCATTTGCCGCCAGATGATGCGCCGGGTCCAGGTGGACGAGGCAGGCGACTCCGACCTGCTCTCCGGCTCCAATGTCAGCCTGGCCAACTTTGAGGACGCCAGAGACGCGGTCCAGGCCCGTATCGACGCGGGCGAGGTCCACGAGGACGGTACTCCGCTGGTGCTGCCCACCTGCACCCGTCTGCTGCTGGGCATCACCAAGGCGGCGCTGGCCACCGACTCCTTCCTGTCCGCCGCCTCCTTCCAGGAGACCACCAAGGTGCTCACCGAGGCCGCCATCTGTGGCAAGGTGGACCCGCTGACCGGCCTGAAGGAAAACGTCATCATCGGCAAGCTCATCCCCGCCGGCACCGGCATGGACCAGTTCCGCTGCGACGACCAGATCTCCGACGACGGCAACGTCGTCTCCGCAGAGGAACCCGCCGCCACTGACGAGGACCTCTTCGTCGAAGAGGATACCGCCCCGGTGGAGGCTGTCCCCGTGGGCAGCGACGCGACGGTGTAAATCTCAGTCAATCACAATAACCAGCAATACAGCCCCGTCCGCTTCGGCGGACGGGGCTTTTCCTACAAAAAAAGCGCCCGCAGGACGAAACCTGCGAGCGCTCTTCTTTATTTGGGCTGTACCAATGCAACTTACTCTTCGGGCTGTGAGATGACCTCGCCGTCCAGGACGGCCTGCATCAACTCCTTGGCAGTCTCCACGGTTTCTTCATCCGGAATCATCACGTAATTTGGTTTGCTCAGGGAATAGGTGGACGAATTTCCATCAGAACCGTTGACGCTGTATGTGATGATGTCCCACTCCGCGCCGGTGCTGAGTTGGTTGTTCACCAAGCCGGCGATCAAGTCATAGGGCAGAGTGGTCTCAAAGTTCTCTTCTACTGCCGTCAAAATAGAGCTGTACTTCACCAGAATATCCGGGGAAATGGCCTTGTCGATGATGGCCCGGATCAGCGCCATCTGATTCTTCCCCCTCTGCCGGTCTCCGGTGGCAAATGCGTACCGCTCCCGGGCAAAGTCGAGGGCTTGCGCCCCGTCCACATCGTTGTATCCTTCCACAAAGGTATAGCTGTTATGGGCAGACGTAAAGGCGTATTCCGAATAGACCGTCACACCGCCCAGCGCATCGACAATATCTTCAAAGCCATCAAAGCTCACCCGGAAATAGTAATCCACGTCGATGTCGTAAAGCATCTCCATGGTATCCACACAGACAGAGATGCCGTAAATGCCCGCGTGAGTCAGCTTGTCCTTCACTCCGTTAGAGATGGACAGCGGCACATAGTAGTCACGGGGCGTAGAGACCAGTAAAATCTGGTGGGTCTCCGTATTGACCGTGGCCAGGATGTTCACGTCGCTGCGGGTCTTGGCGACCAGCCCGTTCCGGCTGTCCACGCCGCTGATGTACATGGTGAAAACGGTGTCCGAAAGCTCCGTCTCCACGTACTCCTCTGTCTCCTCCAGTTCTTCTTCTACGCTCAGTCCCGTGACCTCTCGGATCTGGTCCTCGATGTCCTCATAGCCTTCTATTTCCGCGATGACATCCAGATAGGCGTTGTTCAGGAGGATTGCCCGACATTCCTGGCCGTACAGCGCATCCACCAAGTCCGTCAGTCCATCGTATTCCGCCGTCGTGATTTCGGTGCCCAACTCCTCATTGAGCTGTTCTACGGCGCCATCCGTACTGGTTCGGTCCAGTTCAGACAGGATACCAAAGGTATCCTCTTCCAAATCGTTCAGCACCTCTGCCGTGTCATCGGTCAAAACATAAACACCCACATAGGACACTTCGCTGCTGACAGTGGTAATGTTGTTCAAGGTACTGGTGACCTTATTCATCGCCATAATACCATAGACCATGACGGCTGCCACCAGGACGCTGAGCACGGCTCCCGTAATAAAGCGTCCCCGCTTCTCCGTCCGGTGGGTCAAAAAGCCCAGAAAAACCACCAGAAGGAGCAGCAGGATCACCACTGGCGCCAAGAACTTCGCAGGGATCATCGCGCTTCGCACAAAAGCAATGTCAATCGCCAGCATGAGCACCGCCAATACGCCAGTGAGAATCCCTCCAGGTATGGCGGAGCCGCTGTTTCCGACGCCTTCTGTCTGTGTCTGTTCGGAACGATTGCGGTTCATTCCACATTCCTCCTCTTTGTTTTACGCTTACAGTAATTGGATTTTTCAAGTTTTTTAACAGCCGCCGCCACTTGTGAAGGCCGGCCTCACAAAACGAAGGAATGCTTCTGCAAATGGGTCCAAGCTATGCTGCGAAATAAAGTTATACCATGAAACCGGGACAAATGCAAGTGTGGATCAGCACCTGTGCAGACGCTTCTTGAGACTCCCAAGCCCGTGCAGCGGCATTTTTCCGACGTTACCCTAATACTTCCTCACATTTTTTCAATGCAGCCGCAATGACCTGATCCATATCGTAATATTTGTACTCGCCGAGGCGACCTCCGAAGATCACATTCGGTTCCTGGTCGGCAAGCGCCTTGTACCGCTCATACAAATTACCATTCTTTTCATCGTTGACCGGGTAGTACGGCTCATCTCCAGGCTTCCATTCCGAGCTGTACTCGCGGCTGATGACAGTCTTTGGCAGCTCATTTCCATTTTCGTCCTTGCCAAACTCAAACCATTTGTGCTCGATGATCCTCGTCCACGGCGTATCACGATCTGTATAATTCACAGCCGCATTGCCCTGGAAGTTCGGCATATCAAGCAGTTCCGTCTCAAACCGAACGGAACGATATTCGAGGTATCCCAGAGAGTAGCCGAAATACGCGTCGATTGGGCCTGTATACACCACTTTTTCTGCCAGTGCATCCAACTCAGACTTATGCTCCAGGTAATCTGTGTTCAATCGAACCTCCACGCCCTCCAGCAGATTCTCGATCAACTTTGTGTATCCGCCGATCGGGATGCCCTGATAAAGCGCATTGAAGTAGTTATTGTCAAAGGTCAGCCGCACCGGCAGGCGTTTGATGATGAACGCAGGAAGGTCCTTGCAGTCTCTTCCCCACTGTTTCTCTGTATAGCCTTTGACCAGTTTTTCGAAAATATCACGACCGACCAACGAAATAGCCTGCTCCTCCAGATTCTGCGGTTCGTGGGTTATCTCTGCTCTCTGCTCATTGATTTTTGCCTCAGCTTCCGCAGGCGTCACCACACCCCACATCTTGTTGAAGGTGTACATATTGAACGGCATAGAGAAAAGCTCGCCCTTATAATTGGCCACAGGAGCGTTCGTAAAACGGTTAAACTCGGCAAATTGCGTGATGTAAGACCAAACTTTCCTGTCGTTTGTATGGAAGATATGGGCACCGTATTTGTGGACATTGATCCCTTCGATGTTCTCTGTGTAGATGTTGCCGCCTACGTTTGCCCGTTTGTCAATCACAAGTACGGATTTGCCGTGAGCCTTCGCTTCATGCGCAAAGATGGCGCCGAATAAACCGGAACCCACTACCAGGTAGTCATACATTTCAAAAGTCCCCCCTCGTTTTCAATATGCTATCTTTATTCGCAAAGCATCTATATATAGTCGTCTTCTTCGGCTGTAGTGAAACTGTTTTTTCGTTCATTCCACAACAACTTTCGGGCGTATTAAACTCTATTTCTAAAAATTATATTTTGGCTACTTATCGTCATCCAACAGCCCAATCTATCCTTTTTTTGAATGTTTTTTCTTCTGTTGTGATGACGATCAGCAGATCGGTGTTTTTCTCTTGCCCTGCCACACATGCAAACTGTCCTAATGGGTAGTCGTACGTCTTTTGGGGTTCAAGAAACCGCTTCTCCTCTTCGATTTGGTTCCAAATATTGTGAGGCCACTCTTCCTTCCGCTTCCTTCTTTTGCTCACCTGCTTCACTTCTATGTGCTTGAGATAGAGCGAAACACTCCCTGCATTATATAAAGATAATGTAATTGAAAAGTTTCCCTGTTCATCATAGCCTAATTCGCTGTGTACTGTCAGTTTTTTCTTATCAGGTTTTACCGCCACAATGATTGCTACAACAAGAGCCAAAACCGCAAGTACACCCTGATTGTTGTTGAGAAATCCTGGTATCGCTGCAATAACCTCTGCGGCGTTTCCACCAAACTCCATCACAGCCTTTGCTATGGCTGTGAGCACATTTATCATGATGTTGAGAACCTCCATTATACTTCCTCTTATTCAGCAGTTTCCCGCTCAAGGACTTTCGTCACCGCATCCACAACATCCCGCTGGATGTCCTCAATGCTTCGCATTGCTCCCGCCTGGCAACATTCGATCACGTTCCATCCGAGCTTTTTCACACAATAACGCGCGGCTTCCTGTGACCGCCTCAGATAGTCCAGATCCTTCTCGTGGATGTCCTTCTTCTCTTCGTGGCCCGCATATCGCTTGGTCATCAGCGCCTGACTGACCTCCGGGTCAACATGCAGGTAAATGGTCAGTGCCGGCTCCGGGATGCCCAAAAGCTGATATTCGTAGGTGAACAGCCACTCCAAATAGGTATCCCACTGCTCCTTTGGCAGCTTGGAACACTGATGCACTGCATTGGATGTGGTGTATCGGTCTGCAATCACGATCCCGCCTGCATCCAGGAAGCGCTTCCAGTCCTTTTTATAGCTCGCGTAGCGGTCCACCGCATAAAAGCTGGACGCGGCATAGGCGTTCACATCATCCGGATGAGTGCCAAACGCCCCGTTTAAGTACATCTTCACCAGTGCCGACGAATCACTCCCGTAATCCGGAAAGGAGACCTTTTTGACCGGCTGCGGGCCACCTTGCAGCGCCTGACAGAGCAGCTCCGCCTGGGTGGCTTTTCCGCTTCCGTCCAGTCCCTCGATGACGATCAGAGTTCCACCTTTCGCATTTCCCGCTTGTTCTTTCATCCCTTTTCACGTCCTTCTCCCTGTGTATGAAACCGGAATCCTGCGGCGGCAATGCACACACGCATTGCCGCCGCACGTTTCCTCTGTTCTCACAGAAATTTTTTCTCCTCAAATTGCAATAGCAAGTTGCAATAGTTTTTTCAGTGATGCTCGTTGGCAGA
>JAJQCW010000012.1 GCA_021202515.1 Clostridiales bacterium
GCGGACAGCGGCCCTCCATCATCGCGGACGCGGTGGAGGCGGTGCTGGCGGCGGTCTATCTGGACGGCGGTATCAGCCAGGCCCGGCGCATCGTGCAGCGCTTTATCCTCAGCAACATTGACCAGGTGCAGGAGGCCAGCCGGGATCACAAGACCTACCTCCAGGAGCTGGTGCAGCGGAAAAACGGACAGAGCCTCAGCTACCGGCTCATCGGGGAATCCGGCCCCGACCACAACAAGACCTTCACCATGGAGGTGCTACTCAACGGGGTCAGCGTGGGTTCCGGCAGTGGCAGAAGCAAAAAAGAAGCCGAGCAGATGGCGGCAAAGGCGGCCATCGCCCGGTTGGAAGGCAAGTAAAGCTATTAGCTTTTAGCTCTTAGCTGTTAGTTATGTACTGCTGGCGGAGAACGAAGAGCAATCAATGCGATGTAAGGGGAACACCAGCGTTTTTACCACTGGCTACTGTTTCGCTGCCAGTTAAAAGCCATGCGCTGTTCGTGGTGTGTTGCCGACTAAAAGAGCTAATGGTTAACAGCTAAAGGCGAAGCCGCTCTGTCACCGCCGGGCGGAAGGCGTCGAAGGCGCTGGGTACGGCGTACACCGCCGCCAGATCCTCCGCCCCGGCCCAGACCCAGCCGTCAGGCAGTGCAGGGCTGCTCATTTCCACTAACAGGGAATCCATATGCCATTCCCGGTGGGTGAAGATGTGCTTCCCCGTGGGGCCGGGGGCGATGGAAACGGCCCCGGTCAGATACGCCGGCGGCGCGTCGGAAAGCTCGTTGGGGAACTCCCACAGCCGGGCCAATAGTCCCCGCTGAGGGCGGCGGCGCAGGGCCACTTTATTCTCCCAAAAAAGCAGGTACACCCGGCGGCTCTCCACTTTGCGGGGCCGCTTGGCGGCCTTGACGGGCAGCTCGGCGGTGCGCTCCTGCTGACAGGCCACGCACCACGCCGCCACCGGGCAATGGGCGCAGTCCGGCGCGCCGTTGAGCAGGCAGACCAGCGCCCCCAGCTCCATCAGCGCCTGGTTGTAGGCCCCCGGCAGGTTCCGGGGCATGGTGTCCAGCAGCAGCCGACGGATGCGCTGCTTGGTGTCCGGGCGGGTGATGTCCCCCTCGTCCCCGGTGAGCCGGGCGACCACCCGGAGGACGTTGCCGTCCACGGCGGGCACCGCCTGCCCGAAGGCGATGGAGGCGATGGCCCCGGCGGTGTACTCCCCCACGCCGGGGAGGGCCAAAATGTCCTCGTAGGCGCTGGGGAACTGGCCCCCATGGACCTCCATGATTTGTCGAGCGGCCTTTTGCAGGTTTCTGGCCCGGTTGTAGTACCCCAAGCCCTGCCACAGCTTGAGCAGCGTGTCCTCGTCCACCTGGGCCAGGTCCGCCACAGTGGGCAGCGCCGCCATGAACCGGGCGTAGTATCCCAACACCGCCGCCACACGGGTCTGCTGGAGCATGATCTCCGACACCCAGACGTGATAAGGCGTGGGGTCGCTGCGCCAGGGCAGGGTGCGGCAGTGGTCGTGATACCAATTCAGCAGGGGAAAGGACGCGGCGGCGCAGCGCCCGGCGGCATCGGACATGGAGAACGCTCCTTTACATCGGAAACGGCGGCTTGACGAGGCCGCCCGGTTTGTGTTACACTACTAGAAGCAAAATGCGGGTATGATGGAATTGGCAGACATGCAAGATTTAGGTTCTTGTGCCTTACGGCGTGCAGGTTCGACCCCTGTTACCCGCACCACGTCGGAGCAAACGCACATCGGCTGAAAGTTGGCCGATGTGCGCTTTTTTGCGGTTTACCGCTGATATTCAAACTGCAAATCGTACAGCACCACAGTGTCGCCGTCCTGGATGCCCATGGCCTCCAGCTTGTCGAACAGCCCGGCCTCCCGGAGCTGCCGGTCGAACCAGTTGCGGCTCTCGAAGTCGCTGAACGTGGTACAGGCCACCAGATGCTCCAGCCAGGGGGCCTCCACGAACCAGTAGTGGTCCTCGGTCTCGATGGAGACCTCGCCGGTGGTGTCGATGACCGGGGGCTGGGGGACATAGTCGGCCTCAAAGACCTTCACCGGCGGCAGAGAAGCCAACTCCTCCGCGATCTTCCGCACCAGGGGCTGCACCCCGGCGTGGGTGGCAGCGGAGAGGTCGAAATACTGATAGCCCTGGGCCTCCACATGGGCTTTTAGCCGGGCGGCGTTGTCGCTGTCATAGCAGAGGTCGCTCTTGTTGCCGCAGACCAGCATGGGCCGGGTGGCCAACTCCGGGGAGTACTCTTTCAGCTCGGCGTTGATGATGTCGAAGTCCTCCACCGGGTCCCGGCCCTCGCTGCCAGACACGTCCACCAGATGCACCAGCAGGCGGCACCGGTCGATGTGCCGCAGGAAGTCGTGGCCCAAGCCCGCGCCCTCGCTGGCCCCCTCGATGATGCCGGGGATATCCGCCATGACAAAGCTGACGCCCTCCTCCACGTAGACCACGCCCAGGTTGGGCATCAGAGTGGTGAAGTGGTAGTTGGCGATTTTGGGATGGGCCTTGGACACCACGCTGAGCAGGGTGCTTTTGCCCACGTTGGGGAAGCCCACCAGCCCCACGTTGGCCAGCAGCTTTAGCTCCAGAATGACCTCTCGGCTCTCACCGGGGAGGCCCGCCTTAGCGAAGCGGGGAGCCTGCCGGGTGGGGGTAGCGAAGTGCTGGTTGCCCCAGCCGCCGCGCCCGCCTCGGGCCGCCACGAACCGGTCCACGCCGGACATGTCCTGGATGACCTGGCCGGTTTCCGCGTCCCGCACCACCGTCCCCTGGGGGACCTTGATGATGAGGTCTTTGCCGTCTTTGCCGGACTTTTTCGCGCTGGAGCCGTCGGCTCCCGCTTCGGCGGCGTATTTCCGCTTATAACGGAAGTCCATCAGGGTGGACAGGCTGGGGTCAGGAACCAACACCACGCTGCCGCCCCGTCCGCCGTCGCCGCCGTCGGGACCGCCGTTGGTGACGTACTTCTCCCGGTGGAAAGCCACCGCGCCGTTTCCGCCCCGGCCCGCGCTGATGAAAATTTTCGCCGTGTCTACAAATGCTGCTGCCATACGGCCCTCCTGAATCAAAACATCTTTGCCCAGCCTAGCACAAGTTCTCATCAAAGAACTGCCATATTGAAACCGCCCACCCCTCTTGCCTCCCCTGTGAAGCGCTGGCCAAATGGCCAATTCCTCTTTAGTGCAAATGCAGAGAGCTATGGCCTTTAGGCCATGCGAGTCGCAAAAGGGGAGGGGGACCATGCGAAGCATGGTGGAGGGGTTTCCCGGCTGCAATTACAGGCAAGGCCGCTGCAAAGGGATACCAAATACCAGAAAAAACGCACCGAACGAACTATGTCCGGTGCGTTGGAATCGCGCTTTTAACTGCTCGATTACTGCTCGATGGCTTCGACGATAGAGACCTG
>JAJQCW010000062.1 GCA_021202515.1 Clostridiales bacterium
CTCTATTGAAGCTTTTCGCGGATGTGTTCAACTTGCACTTGCAATTTTCGTTTTACTTAAAAATCAGGTTGACGATCTTCACGGCCTTGGACTTCTTGTCCCGCACGACGATCTTCCGCACCAGCTTCTTGCCCTCGGCCTGGCGCTGAATTTTGGCGTCAGCCAAGGCTGCGGCGACCACGGCCTCATCGTCGGCATCAGTAGGAACGACGATGTTGGCGCGGACCTTGCCCGCCACCTGGACGGCCAACTGCACCGTGGCGGCCACGGTCTTGCTCTCGTCATACTCCGGCCAGGGCTGCTTGCAAATCATGCCGCTCTCAGCAAAGCCCAGGTTCTCCCACATTTCCTCGCAGATATGGGGGGCGATGGGGGACAGCAACAGCAGCAGGGCCTTCAAATCGCCCTTGGTGCAGCCATTGGCATAGAAGTCGTTGGTCAGGGCCATCATGGTGGCGATGGCGGTGTTGAACTTCATGGCCTCGATGTCCTCGTTGACCTTCTTGATGGCCTTGTGAATAGCGGCCACGTTGTCGGGAGAATACTCCAGGCTGTCGCCGCACTTCTCCTGGAGGTTCCACACACGGTCCAGGAACCGCTTGCAGCCCCGCACCGCCTCGTCGGACCAGGTGGCGGTCTTTTCGAAGTCGCCGATGAACATGATATACAGCCGCATGGTGTCCGCGCCGTATTCCCGGATTACGTCGTCGGGGTTGACCACGTTGCCCAGGCTCTTGGACATCTTGACGGAGGGGCGGAGGGCCTGGCTGCCGTACTTCTCCACCATGGCGTCCTTCTCCGCCTGGGTCTCGAAATTGCCCACATAGTGGGGGTTCTTGCCCAGAATCATGCCGTGGCTGGTGCGCTTGGCGTAAGGCTCCGCATGGGGGATGACCCCAATGTCGTGGAGGAAGTTGTTCCAGAACCGGCTGTAAAGCAGATGGAGGGTGGTGTGTTCCATGCCGCCGTTGTACCAGTCCACCTGTCCCCAGTAGTCCAGGGCCTCCTTGGAGGCGATGGCAGTGTCACACTGGGGATCCTCATACCGCAGGAAGTACCAGGAGGAACCCGCCCACTGGGGCATGGTGTCGGTCTCCCGCTGGGCAGGGCCGCCGCAGCAGGGGCAGGTGGTGTTGACCCAGTCGGTCATGGCGGACAGGGGGGATTCGCCGTCGTCGGTGGTCTCGTAGCTCTCCACTTCGGGCAGCAACAGGGGGAGCTGGTCCTCCGGCAGGGCCACATAGCCGCACTTGGGGCAGTTGACGATGGGGATGGGTTCGCCCCAGTACCGCTGGCGGGAGAACACCCAGTCCCGCAGCTTGTAGTTCACCTGGGCGTGACCGATGTGGTTCTCCTCCAGGTAGTTGATCATGGCTTCCTTGGCCTCTTCCACCGTCATGCCGGTGATGAAGCCGGAGTTGACCATCACGCCGGTGGCCACGTCGGTGAAAGCTTCCTTGCTCAGGTCTACCAGCGTGCCGTCGCTGCTGGCGACGACCTGGATGATGGGCAGGTCAAAGACCTGGGCGAACTCGAAGTCACGGGTGTCGTGAGCGGGCACGGCCATAATTGCGCCGGTGCCGTAAGTCGCCAGCACGTAGTCGGAGATAAAGATGGGGATTTCCTCGTTGTTGACGGGGTTGATGGCCCGAACGCCCTCCAGCTTAACACCGGTTTTGTCCTTTGCCAGCTCGGTGCGCTCAAAGTCGGACTTGGAGGCGGCCTTCTTCACGTAGGCTTCCACCTCGTCGTAGTTGGTCAGCTTGTCCTTCCACTTGGTGACGTAGGCGTGTTCCGGGGCGATGACCATGTAAGTCGCGCCGAGCAGCGTATCGCAACGGGTGGTGTAGACGGTGAGGACATCCCCCTCGGTGGTCTGGAAATTGACCTCTGCGCCGGTGGAGCGGCCGATCCAGTTCTTCTGCTGGATTTTGACCCGCTCGATATAGTCCACGTCGTCCAGGCCGTCGATGAGCTTCTGGGCGTAGGCGGTGATTTTCAGCATCCACTGGCTCTTTTCCTTGCGGACCACCGGGGAGCCGCACCGCTCGCAGACGCCCTCCACCACTTCCTCGTTGGCAAGAACGCACTTGCAGGAGGTACACCAGTTCACGGGCATGGTGGTCTTGTAGGCCAGACCGTGCTTGAAGAGATGGAGGAAGATCCACTGGGTCCACTTGTAATACTTGGGGTCGGTGGTGTCGATGAGCCGGTCCCAGTCAAAGGAGTAGCCCAGCATATGGAGCTGGCGGGTGAAGTTCTTGATGTTCTCCTGGGTGACAGTCGCCGGATGCACGTAGTTTTTGATGGCGTAGTTCTCGGTGGGCAGACCGAAGGCGTCGTACCCGATGGGGAACAGAACGTTGTAGCCGTCCATACGCTTTTTCCGGGCCACCACGTCCATGGCGGTGTAGGGCCGGGGATGGCCCACGTGCAGTCCCGCCCCGGAGGGGTAGGGGAACTCCACCAGGCCGTACCACTTGGGACGGGTGGTGTCGCCGGTGACGGCCTGGAACGCCTTGGCGTCCTGCCAGTTCTTCTGCCATTTCTTTTCAATGGCTGCAAAATCGTATTTCACCATGATCACTCTTTTCTCTGAAATTACTCAACAAACCCTTTCGGGCGGATTATTGTGGGGATAATTAGCAATTAGCAATGTGCAATGTGCAATTAAGGGGAACCAGAGGCTTCGCTGTCGCCTTGCGGCGAGGGGTGGAGCTGTTTTCCTGCAACTTCCCTGTATCGCACATGGCCGAAAACCCGGCCATTGCTAATTGCTCATTGCAAATTGCACATTGAGCCAAATCCACCCTGAGGGGGAAACGGCTGGGGATGTGCTTTGCAAAAGGGACGCTGTGCGCCCGTTATGCGTCCTCCGGCTTCGCCAGGAAGGAGGTGATGTCCACCTGCTCCGCGTCCTGCCACAGCCGCTCCAGGCTGTAAAACTCCCGCTGCTCCGGCAGGAACAGGTGGACGATGACGGTGCTGAAATCCAGCACCCGCCAGCCGCTCTCCCGCTCCCCCTCCACGCTGTAGGGGGTCTCGCCCAGCTTCTCTGCGGCCTCCTCTGTCGCGTCGGACAGGGTGCGCAGTTGGGTGGTGGAGGCGGCGGTGGCCATGACGAAGTAGTCCGCCAGGGTGGTCACGTCGGTAGTGTGGAGCACCTCAATGTTCATGCCGCGTTTTTTGTCGATGGCGTTGACGATGGCGGCGGTCAACTCTAAGGCTTCTGCCATGCTGTGTTTCTCCTTTAACGTATAAATGCTGTATGGGTGTTTGCTTTGCCGCAATGATTATCAGGAAAACCACAGCCCCCTGCAATACGGCAAGCAAAATGAAATGCTTTTTATCGAAAATTGCAAGTGCAAGTTGAACACATCCGCGAAAAGCTTCAATAG
>JAJQCW010000026.1 GCA_021202515.1 Clostridiales bacterium
CACACCTTCTTGCCATCACCTTGTCTCCCGGTATCATATCGTAAATCTCAGTCAGGCCCTCCAGCGTTACGACCCAATCGTCTCCACCTCCGGCACCGGACATCAACAGGATCGGTATATCGATTTGTGTGGCATCATAAGGCCATTGACACGCTACTGCCAACTCATAGTTCGTGGGCGACAGCGCCACAGCAGCCTTATAAATATCCTTGTGGTCAGTATTGGTAATAGCATTTATCACGCCAACGCCGCCCTGGGAATGACCGATGATTCCCACATTGTCAAAGTCAATCTTCTGATAAAAAATACTCGGATTCCCTTCGTCATCTATGTATTCATTCAGAAGTTCCAGATAACGGATGCACATTTCAGCGCCGAACGAATTCCAGGAATAGGTTTCTTCCGTGGCTATGACGATGAAGCCATAGGAAGCGTAAAACTGATGCTGCGCCGTGGACAAAGAGCCTTTCCACCCTGTTCCATTGCATACAACAATGACAGGATACGTTTTGTCCTCCGTCTCCAACTCTGTCGGATAGCTGATCTCGTATTTCTCGAAAACCTGCACGGCGGTTTGTTCATAATAGGATGTAGCATAGGGGCCGGTCTCCAGATAGGCCGCTTCAATGGTGCCGCCAGTCTCTATGCTGTCACGGTAATTCTCCTTTAAGGAGCTGTCTCTGTGCGTCAGCCAGAAAAGGAATACAGCAATCAAAGCGACGATTACTAAGAGTATGATCCCGATTATCTTCAACACCTTTTTCATTTTCCTCTCTCCTGATTTGTAATGGTATACTTTTATTCTATATCGATCTGTACATCCTGATAAAGTTCATTGCTCCATAGTTCCGCATCCTCTCCGACAAACGCCTTTGCCGCTTCCTCGTCATCCTGTAGCTGCCACATAAACCATGCAACAACATATCCACCGGCAGAGTACATCATATCATCATGCGTCATTCCAATTTTTCGAGCCATGATTTTAGTCGTAGAAATCTTTTCATATATTTGGTTCATCTGTTCCAGTGGTATCACAATCTCTGTTTCAAATTCACCTTCGGTACCTGCGAACATCAATATAGGACAGTTCACTGCTGCGCTGTCGTATGGGTAATCAGTCATCTGCATTGCCGTCGATTCGCTGACTGGTGATAATGCCACAGCTGTCTTAAAATATTCGCTTTCATCATACTTTGTCAGAACATTGAAAACAGCTGCCCCACCTTGTGAAAATCCTGTAATTCCTATATTTTCTTCGTCTATCTTATGATAGAAAATGCTATCCGGATTATCATTTTCTTCCAGCATATGGTTTAATGTATCTACAGTAGTCTGACCTGTTCCTGTTCCCTTGTCCTGTGTGCCAACCACGATAAATCCCCAGGAAGCATACAATTCAAATTCGGGTTCATATCTTGTGGCTTTTCCGCCTGTTCCATTTACAACCAGAATCATTGGGTATACTTCCTGATTGCTTTCCATCTCAGCCGGATAATAAATTGTATATTTCTTAATAGGGTCAGGGGCTTTTTCTGTTACCTTTTTTGTTTCCAGTTCCCCCATTTTCAAATAATAAGCTTCAATTTCGCCGCCTGTTTGAATGTTTTCATAGTATTTTCCCCGTATATACGGACTATTGTCTGCGTATAGATATCCCGCTGTCAACAGGACTGCTAAAACAGCAAGAATACTGATTAGTATCTTCATTATTTTTTTCAGTTTTTTCATTTTCATTGTTCCTTATTTTACCAGCAGATAGGTCGCCAGGTATTCCTCGACGGTCTGCATATATAGGATATACAGATCGTTGTCGTTTTGCAAGGCGTGACCGGAATGGGGGAATTCGATATATTCATAGGTCACGCCGTTTTCTTCCAATGCGTTCACCAGCCACTTTGCAGACGCAAACGGGCAGACCTTGTCATAAGCGCCATAGGCGCAGACAGTCGGCACTGAATTCTCTGTGACCCACATATAGCCGGAGATAGGGCGTATGGCTTCTTCATATTCCTCCGTACCGAGAACGTCCATATCTATTTCTGTCCCGGCCATAACGCCAAAGAGATACGCAGCCGCTTCCGCATTCTGATCCAATCCGTAGCATGTCCAGTCCTCTGCATAAAAGCTGGATGGGCCGACGGCCTCAAAGAGCATGGTCACAGGAATGGGAGACTCGTCCGAATCCCGATAGGCGTAGAGCATGGCCAGCGTTCCACCGGCACTCCCTCCGCCGATTGCCATGGCGTCCAGGTTGTAACCCATTTCAGCGGCTGCTTCGACTACAGCGGAAATACTGCTCTTGATCTCCATGGACTGAGAGTACACGCTAGCATCCGGGTGGTCATCGTCCCGCAGGGTGTAATTAATGCCCGCAGCAACGTATCCCTTCGAGCAGAGCCACTGGAGCATTTCGGTATCATCCGACTTATCGCCGGTGGTAAAGCCGCCTGCATGAAGGTATACGACCAGTCCATAAGTTTCCTTTGTGTTATCCGCAGGCACATATAAATCAAATGTGTTTGACTCCCCGTCCCCATAGGACAGGTCGGTGTACACAGTTCCGATCTCATCGCTCCAGTCAACGGTGTATGCAGCCAGCGCCGGGGAGGTATAAGAAACCTTAAAGACTGCGGAGCCAATGAACGATACAAGGAATGCCGCAATGCTCAGCAAGATAAACAGCCCACGCCTGTTATGCTTTTTCTTCTCTCTGCTCATAGGAAGTTACCTCCAAACAATGTTCCGCCAACCATCAGGTTGATAAACGCCCTGACCGCCAGCCGTCCTAAAAGCACCCCCAGCACGATGACGATCAATAGAATGATGACCCGTTTCCTTGTAAAAAACCTCTCCATAAAATTTCCCTCCGTTCATTGTGACTACTATATCTCTCTTGACAAAGTGGTGTAACAGTTGTACCATCAAGATGTGACGATTGTACCATCCGCTTTTGCCGGGGTCAATACTTCGCACAAAAATGGCACAAAACAGGGAGGTTTGTACCATCGTGAATAACGAAGAAAAGAACACCTATGTAAAAAAACAAATCACCGAGGCGCTGCTGAAACTGCTTGAGCAGCTCGGTCATCTCCTCGTTTTTCAGTACCTTTAATTTGGCGGTGTTCACGCCGCAGATCTCCACTTTGCCCCGCATAAAAATCAGGCCCTCCTTGCCGGATGTGGTAACACCAGTTTTCCCGGCAAAGGGGCGGCTATGCAGTCGGTTTCGGGGAGATTTTGGGGCAGGGGAGGATAGCGAACCCCTCCGGCAGCGCATTGCCGCCGGAGGGGTTCGATTGGTTTCAGTCTCTCAGTTGGATCAGTGGAAGTTACTTCTTCGCCGGAGCCACGTCCTCGCGGTTGAAGATCTCGCGGTTCAGCGCGTGGTTCTGGTGGGAAACGATGATGGTGCAGACCGCGTCGCCGGTGATGTTGACGGCGGTGCGCAGCATATCCAGGATACGGTCGATGCCCATGATGAGGGCGATGCCCTCGGTGGGCAGACCCACGGAGGAGAGCACCATAGACAAGGTGACCAGGCCCACAGAGGGGACGCCGGCGGTGCCGATGGAGGCCAGGGTGGCTGTGGCGATGACCGTCAAAATCTCCGCCGGGCCGAGGTTCACACCGTAGACCTGGGCGATGAAGATGACCGCCACGCCCTGCATGATGGAGGTACCGTCCATGTTGATGGTGGCGCCCAGAGGGATGGTGAAGGAGCAAATTTTCCGGGAGACGCCCAGTTTGTTGGTCAGGGTGTCGATGGACAGGGGAATGGTGGCGTTAGAGGTAGCCGTGGTGAAGGCGAACATCTGCACCGGGAAGAACTTCTTCAGGAACGTGATGGGGTTCAGCCGGGTGAAAACCACCAACAGCAGCATATACACGCCGAAGCACTGAATGACCAGAGCCAGCGTGACCGACCCCATGTATTTGAGCATGGGCAGAAAAGCGTCAAAGCCGATGCCCGCGAAGGTCTTGGCGATCATGCAGAACACGCCGATGGGAGCGATGGTCATGATGGACATGGTCATTTCCATCATCACGTCGTTAAACTGGCTGAAGAAGTTGGCCACGGTGCTGGCCTTGCTGCCCAGCTTGGCCAGCATCACGCCCACAAACAGCGCAAAGACGATGATGGGCAGCATATCGCCCTCGGCCAGTGAGTTGATGGGGTTCTTGGGGATGATGTTCAGCAGCGTGTCGGCAAAGCTGGTGGACTCTGCCACCGTCACCTCGGAGGTCTCAATGGCGTCCAGAGAGATGCCGATGCCGGGGTTGATGAGGGACGCGATGCTCAGGGCGACGCACACCGCCAGAGCGGTGGTACACAGGTAGAAAATGATGATGCGAACGCCTACGCCGCCCAGGGTCTTGGTGTCGCCGATAGCCATGCTGCCGCACACCAGCGAGCAGAACACCAGCGGGACCACCAGCATTTGCAGCAGACGCACGAAGCCCTGACCGATGACGTAGAGGATACCGTTGATGATGATGGTGTCCCGGATGTATCCCTCCGGCATAAAGTAGTGGATGAGCACGCCCACGATTGCGCCGCCGATCAGCGCGATAAAAATCTGGGAGGATAAGCCCAGCTTCTTCTTTTCTGTTTTCTCTTTTGCAGCCATTAGCCCTTTCCTCCTGTCGCTTTGATGTAGTCGGCCAGCGCCGTTTTCCAGTCCTTGGGTTCTTCCAGCCCCTCCAGCCGCAGCATCATGTTGTCCAGCACGGAGTACTTGGGCCGCATCCCGTGGTTGCTGTCTACCGGCACCAGGTTGGCGGTTTTTCCGGTGAGACGCAAAACCTCCTGGGCAAACTCATACCGGCTGCAACTGCCCTTGCAGACCGCGTGGTAGATGCCGTAGATGTCCTGGTCGATGAACTGCTTGATGACCTTCGCCAGCTCCACCGCGCTGGTGGGGCAGGCGATCTGGTTGATGGGAACGCGAAGCTCTGCGCCGCTGTCCGCGGCCTCCAGCACGGTGTTGACAAAGTCCTTGCCAATGCCGTACACCCAGGAGCTTCTGACGATGACATGGCGGGTGCTCAGAGACACGATCATCCGCTCCCCGGCGTACTTGGATTTGCCATAGACGTTGTTGGGCATGGCCACGTCAAACTCCGTGTAGGGGAAGGACTTGTTCAGGTCGAACACGTCGTCGGTGGAGAACTGGATGACCTTGCAGTTGACCGGCTCCGCCTCGGCGGCGATGTTCCGCGCGCCCAGGGCGTTGACGCGGTAAGCCTCGTCCGGGTTGTCCTCGCACTCCTGCGGGTCGGTGATACCCGCGCAGTTGATGACCACGTCCGGGCGGTTGCGCTGCATGTACATCCGCACCTCGTCCCGGTCGGTCACGTCCACCTCGTCCTTGTCGGTGGGGAAAAGCTCATAGGATTGCAGGTTCAGCAGTTCCATCAGCGCGGAACCCACGTGGCCCTTCACCCCGACGATCCAAATTTTTTTCATTGTTTCATCATCTCCTTAATACTTTGAAACGTTTCGTTTCACTATATCATATTTTGTCACCAAAGGCAACAAAAACATGGCGGAAAAAGACAAAATCAACATTTATTAAAGAATTTGTTGCGGCTGGAACGCAAAAAAACACCGCATTTCGCTGCGGGCGCAGAAAATCCCCCGCCGCGGTCGCGCCAGGCATGGCTGCGGCAGGGGATTTGTGTCCCCCGGGAAAGGGTGCAGGAGGTTAGATTTGGTCGATGAAGTCAGAGATAAAGTGCAGCGCCACGCCCACGCAGGTGGACCAGCTCAGGTAGCGGGACAGCTTCAGGAAGTCGCCGGTGGTTTCGAAGGAGCTAATGTTGCGCAGCCGGAACCGCAGGTCGTCCAGATAGGGGCCCATGAAGTGGGCCAGCACGCCGCCCAGGATGATGTCGCAGTCCAGCACCATGCGGATGTTGTTGATGCCGATGGCCAAGTGGTCCAGGTAGTCGCTCCAAATCTTCTGGTACTCGGTGTTACCGGCCTCCAGCGCCTCGAAGAACTCCTCCCGGGTGATGCCCAGGTCGGAGGAGATGCGGGCGGTGGAGCAGTACGCCTCCAGGCAGCCCCGGCGTCCGCACAGGCACCGCTGTCCGCCGGGGACGATGCACATATGGCCGAACTCGCCGCTGTGGTGGTGGCGGCCCATGTAACGCACGCCGTCCAGCAGCACTGCGCCGCCCACGCCCCGCTGGATGGAGAGATAGACCATGTTGTCGTGCTCCTGGTGGTTCCACCACTCGGCTACGCCGCCGGCGTTGGCGTCGTTTTCCACGAAGCAGGGATAGGGGATGTGCTCCGTCAGCTTGGCGATGGAGATGTCCTTGGAGGACAGGGTGCGGGAGAGGGTGACAATGCCCCGGTCGATGTCGGGGATGCCGGGCAGGGCGATGCCCACCCCCAGCAGACGGCTGCGGTCGATCTCATTGCTGTCCAGGAAGGACTCCAACTGGCTGCCGATCTCCTGGAAATAGGCGTCGCTGTCCTCAAAGTCGTGGGCGATGGTCTTTTGCGCCACCACCTTGGCCCGCAGATCGATGCAGACGATGTGGATGTGGTAGTTGGAGAGCATGATGCCCACGCTGTACTTGACGTTGGAGGCCACGCCAATGGCCCGGGGCTTCCGCCCGCCGGTGGAGTCGAAGGTGCCCTGGGTCTCCAACAGGCCGACCTCCTGCAATTCTTTCAGGTTCTGGCCCACGGTGGGCAGACTCAGGTTCAGCGAGTGGGCCACGTCCTGCTTGGTGACAGGGGTATCGGAGGAGTAGATATAGCGGAAAACCCGGTTGCGGTTTTGTCTCCGAAGCTCAGCGGTGTTATAGGTCGGCATTTGTCATCATCCTTTGCATAAAATTGTAGTATCGTTGGGGGAGAATCATAGAATAAATAAAACTGTCCAGATGTCTATTTGATTTCTTTTAGAAAAGTGCCTATACACATATATAATAACACAATCAATTGAAATTGCACGCATTTTTTAAAATATAATTGAAAAAGCAACGGCAAAATGGAACGGAGTGCGGCAGGCTCAACGGTTCACCAGCACGATGCCGCCCGCCACCAGAACAAGTGCCAGCAGCGTGGCAGGGGAGAAGAGGGATTCCGCCAGCACCAGACTGGACAGCAGCGCCCCAAACACAGGCGTCAGGAAGGAAAAAACGGCGATTTTCCCCACCGGGTTGTATTTCAGCAAAAAGGTCCAAATGGTGAACCCCACGGCGGAGATGGTCACCAGCAGCACCATCAGCCCCACGCCGAAGGGCGCAGGAGCGCCGATTTTGCCGCCCAGCAGCAACCCCGCCCCCAGCAGCACACCGCCGCCCAGGGTCAGTTGCCAGCCGGTGATGAGGAAGGGGTCCCGGCCCTGGGTCAGCACCTTGGAGCAGATGGCTCCGGCAGAGACGAAACACACCGACAGCAGGATCATGCCCTCGCCCAGCAGGGCAAAGGGCTGCCCGCCCAGACTGCCGCCCAGGTTGACCAGCACCACGCCGGCCAGCCCCATCAGGCAGCCCAGCCACTTTTTTGCCGTCATCGGCTCTTTTTTTCGCCAGATCAGCGCGGAGAGCAGCACCGTCAGGAAGGCGGAGGCGGCGTTGAGGATGCTGGCCCGGACGCCGGTGGTGTGGGCCAGGCCAATGTAATAAAATAGGTATTGCCCCGTGGTCTGCACCAGGCCGATGGTCACGATACCCGGACCGTCCGCCCGGTGGGGGACGGGGAACCGGCGGTGGAGCAGGCTGCACAGGGTCAGCGTGGACAGCCCCGCCAGGGTGAAGCGGGTCCCGGCAAACACCATCAGGCAGGCGGGGGAGGAGGTGTCCACCTGAAAGGCGGCGTACCCCAGCTTCACCGAGGGGTAGGCGGCTCCCCACAGCAGGGTGGCGCACAGAGCCAGCAAAACGATGTGGGCAGAGTTTTGGTAAAAGGCCGCAGCCTTGGTTTCATTCATAGGAAAAATTCCCTTCACGAACAGTACCATAAGGGTATCACTTTTAGAAAATAATGTCCATTGGAGAAATTGCAAGACTTTCTTCCCAGACCGATGAATTTGTGGTAAAATAGAACAAAAATCGCCTCTTGGGACGAAGAAAGGAAGCGGTGGCTGTGGCGATCACGCTGGACGGTCCCATCCGGCAGCTCACCCGCATCGGGGAGCAGCGGGCCAAAAAGCTGGAAAAGTTGAAGATCTACACCCCCAGGGATTTGCTCTATTGGTTCCCCAGGGATTACCAGGACCTGCGGCAGATCTACGACATCACTCAGGCCCCGGTGGGGGAACCCTGCTGCGTGGAAGGCATTGTGGCGGAGCGGCCCGTCACCCAGTACGTCCGCCGGGGCATGGAGCTGACCAAGACCCGCGTGGTGGACGGGCGGGGACAACTGTTCCTGACCTTTTTCAACCAGAGTTATGTCAGCCGCGCCCTGCATCCCGGCGAAGAATATATTTTTTACGGGACGATTGAACAGACGGGCAGCCGAAAGAGCATGACCAACCCCATGTTTGAGTCGTCTGGGAGGCGACACTTCACCGGGCGCATTATGCCGGTCTACCCATTGACAGCGGGCATCACCAACTTCACCCTCTCCGAGGCGGTGCGGCAGGTGCTGGTGAACTGCGCCGGGGAACTCCACGACCCGCTGCCGGAGGACCTGCGGGAAGAGCATCATCTGGTGGGGCTGGGCTATGCCCTGCAAAACATCCATTTTCCCAAGGACGACCAGACGCTGGCCGCCGCCCGGCGGCGGCTGGTGTTCGAGGAGCTGTTTTTCTTCTCGGCGGGGCTGGCGATGATGAAGGGCCAGCGTTCCGGCCAGGCCGCCATTACCTGCCAGCGGCGCTCCATCCAGCCCTTCTGGGACACGTTGCCCTTTACGCCTACGTCCGCCCAGCGGCGGGCGGCAGAGGAAGCGGCGGCGGACCTCTGCTCCGGCAGCCCCATGAACCGGCTGCTTCAGGGAGACGTGGGCAGCGGCAAAACCGTGGTGGCGGCGGCCTGCGCCTGGCTCATGGCCCAAAGCGGGGGACAGACTGCCCTGATGGTCCCCACGGAGATTTTGGCCCGGCAGCACTGCCAGACCCTGACCCCGCTGCTGGAACAGAGCGGTCTCCGGGTGGGGCTGCTCACCGGCTCCATGAAGGCCAGGGAGAAGCGGGACGTGTACGAGCGGCTCCAGTTGGGGATGATCGACCTGGTGATAGGTACCCACGCGCTGTTGACGGAGGGGGTGGCCTTCCGGCGGCTGGGGCTGGTCATCACCGATGAGCAGCACCGCTTTGGGGTAGACCAGCGGGCGAAGCTGGCGGAGAAGGGCCGGGAGGCGGAGGGCCTCGCCCCCCATGTGCTGGTCATGTCGGCCACGCCCATCCCCCGGACGCTGGCACTCATCCTCTACGGAGATTTAGAGGTGTCCGTCCTGGACGAACTGCCCCCCGGACGGCAGCAGATCGACACCTTCCTGGTGGGGGAGGACAAACGGGAGCGGATGTACGGTTTTGTCCGCAAACAGGTGGCCCAGGGGCACCAGGTCTACATCGTCTGCCCCTCCGTCAGCGCGGAATCCGCACTGGAGCGGGGGACGATGACGGCCACGGAGCTGAAAGCGGTGGAGGAGTACGCCGAGAAACTGCAAACAGAGGTTTTTCCCGACCTGCGCATCGGCTTGGTCCACGGCAGGCAGTCCGCGAAAGCCAAGGAGCAGGTCATGGTTCAATTTGCCCAGGGGGAGCTGGACATTCTGGTGGCCACCACGGTCATCGAGGTGGGGGTAGACGTGCCCAACGCCACGCTGATGGTCATCGAAAACGCCGAGCGGTTCGGCCTCTCCCAGATCCATCAGCTTCGGGGCCGTGTGGGACGTGGAAAGGCCAAGTCCTACTGCGTGCTGGTGTCGGACAACCGGAACCCGGAGACCCGCCAGCGGATGAAGGCCCTCTGCGCCACCAACGACGGATTCCAAATCGCGGAGGAGGATTTGAAGCTCCGGGGACCGGGGGACTTCTTCGGGGCGCGGCAGCACGGCCTGCCCCAGCTTCGGGTGGCGGACCTGGCCGGAGACGTGCGGGTGCTACAGGAGGCCCAGGCCGCCGCCGCAAAGCGGGTGAAGGACGACCCGGAGCTGCAAAAACCGGAAAATATTCCCATCAAAGCGCAAATTCAGGCGCTGTTCGAGACGAATACGGACCGGCTCAACTAGGGAAGCGACCGGAAAAGGCCAACGGAAAAAAGAAACTGGCAAGGGGAATTTTATTCTGAAAAGAAATTTCGATTCGGTCTAGATTTGTTCACAATTATCTGGTATCCTTAGGGTTAAAATAATCATTCCGCAACTGCGTGAAGGAGAAATTGACTATGCAACCGACACTTTGTTCCAAATGCCGCAAAAATGTGGCAGTGGTGTTTATCACAAAAATAGAAAACAACGAAACCAAAAACGAGGGCTATTGCCTGAAATGCGCCAAGGAGCTGGGCATCAAGCCCGTGGACGATATGTTCAAGCGAATGGGCATCTCTGACGACGACCTGGACGGCCTGACCAGCGAGATGATGAACGCATTCGGCGGACCGGAGGCGATGGAATCGCTGCCGGATATCTCCCAGGTAGAGAATGACGACGAGGAGGACGAGGAGGGCAAGACCGCCACCTTCCCGTTTTTGAACAAGCTGTTCAACAGCAACCAGCCGCCCAGGGAGAACGGCGAGCGCCGCCAGGAAAACCGGGAAAAGGACGACAAAAAGAAGGAAAATCGTCCCCAAAAGCTGAAATACCTGGAGAGCTACTGCGTTTCCCTGACCAACCGGGCCAGAGAGGGCAAACTGGACCGGGTCGTTGGCCGGGAGGAGGAAATTTCCCGGGTCATTCAAATCCTGAACCGGCGGCAGAAGAACAACCCCTGTCTCATCGGTGAGCCGGGCGTGGGCAAGACCGCCATCGCCGAGGGGCTGGCCCAGCGCATCGCCACGGGCAACGTCCCCTACAAGCTCAAGGAGAAGGAGGTCTACCTGCTGGACCTGACCGCTCTGGTGGCGGGGACCCAGTTCCGGGGCCAGTTTGAGAGCCGAATGAAGGGCCTCATCGAGGAAGTCAAAAAGGTGGGCAACGCCATCCTGGTCATCGACGAGGTCCACAACATCGTGGGTGCGGGAGACGCGGAAGGCTCCATGAACGCCGCCAACATCCTGAAGCCCGCACTGTCCCGTGGGGAAATTCAGGTCATCGGCACCACCACTTATAATGAGTACCGCAAATATATCGAGAAGGACGCCGCCCTGGAGCGCCGGTTCCAGCCGGTGACGGTGGAGGAGCCTTCCATCGAGGACAGCGTTCAGGTCATCATGGGCATCGCCCGGTACTATGAGAACTACCATCAGGTGGTCATTCCCGCTGCTGTGGCGCGGGAGGCGGTGCTGCTCTCCGAGCGGTACATCACCGACCGCTACCTGCCCGACAAGGCCATTGACCTGATCGACGAAGCCTGTTCCGACGTGAATCTGCACAACAAGGCTTTGGCCCATCGTGCGGAGCTGGAAAAGGATAAAGCGGACCTGGAGAAGGAGATGGAGCTGCTCTCCGGCCAGTCCGACGAGTTTACCAACCGCAAGACCCAGGAGCTGACCGCCAACGAGCGCAAGCAGTCCCGTTGCCGCCAGGAGCAGGCCACCCTGAACCAGGCGCGGCAGACCCTGCGCACCAACACCACCTTGACCGAGGAAGAGCGGGACGAGCGCCTGGCGCTGAACGAGAGCCAGATGCAGAAGAACCAGGAGCAGTTGCGGGCCTTGCAGGAGGAACGCCGCCGCATCCAGTCGGAGACCGACACCACGTTCTTCGAGCAGCGCGCCATCGTCCAGAGCAAGATCCAGCAGGTCCAGCAGCAGTTGGACGAGATGGGCAGCCAGCCTGCCCCGGAGCTGACCATGGAGCATTTGGCCCGGGTCATCGAGCAGTGGACGGGTATCCCCGCCAGCCGCATCGAGGAGGCGGAGTTCTCCCGGCTGTCCAAGCTGGACGAGCGGCTGAAAAGCCACATCGTCGGTCAGGACAAGGCGGTGGACGCCGTCACCCGCGCCATCCGGCGCAACCGGGTGGGCATCTCCCCCAAGCATAAGCCGGTATCCTTCATCTTTGTTGGCTCCACCGGCGTGGGCAAGACGGAGCTGGTGAAGCAACTGGCCGCCGACCTGTTCGACACCCCGGATTCCCTGATTCGGCTGGATATGTCCGAATATATGGAGAAATACGCCGTTTCCCGCATCATCGGGTCCCCTCCCGGCTATGTGGGCTATGACGAGGCCGGGCAGTTGACCGAAAAGGTTCGCCGCAAGCCCTACTGCGTCATCCTGTTCGACGAGATCGAGAAGGCTCACCCGGACGTGCTGAATATCCTGCTCCAGATTTTGGACGACGGGCGCATCACCGACGCCCATGGGCGCACCGTCAACTTTGAACACGCCGTCATCGTCATGACCTCCAACGCGGGCAGCGCCAGCAAGGAGGGGACGGTGGGCTTTGGCCGCACCCTCGACGAGCAGGACGAGGAGCGCACCATGAAGGCGCTGCAATCCTTCCTGCGGCCGGAGTTTATCAACCGCGTGGATGAGATCATCCACTTCAACCGCCTGACAGAGGAGAACTTCAAGAGCATCACCAACATCATGCTCTGCGAGCTGAAAGATTCTCTGGCGGACAAGAACATCAACTTTATGTGGGACGACGCGCTGGTGGACTACCTGACCGAGAAGTCCTACTCGCTGACCTACGGCGCCCGGAACCTGCGCCGCCTGATTCAGCGGGAACTGGAGGACGCCATCGCCACCTTGCTCATCAACCAGTATATGGAGGCCATCACCCAAATCAAGGCCACGGCGGTGGATGGGAATATCCAGTTGTTGTCTATGTGACCCGTACAAAAACCAAAAAAGGACTGTGCCGATAGATTTGGCACAGTCCTTTTTGCATCGTTTTCATTTGTTATTCCTGAGAGGAAAGCGTCTGCAATTGCGCCCGGTACTGGCTGGGGGTCATCCCCGCTCGGCGCTTGAAGGCGGCGAAGAAGGTCTTTTCGTCGGGAAAACCGCAGTCCATCCCAATCTGGCCCACGCCATGGTCGGTGGTGCGCAGCAGCCGCAGTGCCGCGTTCAGCCGCAGCTCGGTCAGATATTGCTTAAAGGTCTGGTTGGAGTGGCGTTTGAACAGCCGACAGAAGTATTCCCGGCTGTAGCCGAAATAGCTGGACACGTTCCGGGTGGTCAGGTTCTCCTGGTAGTTTTCCTCCAGGTAGAGCAGCGCCTCGAACAGGCGGCTGTTCCCTTCGCTGCTGCGCCGCTCTCCCGTGCAGAAGTCCGTGTCGATTTGGTGCAAAATCGCGGCGAGGGTGTCACTGACGGCGGAAGCCTGGTCCGGGTCGTCCCGCTCCAGTTCCGCCTGCTCCAGGAGCTGCCGACACAGGGATTGCAACTGGGCGACAGCGGCGGCAGATGCGCCGGGAGCGTCCCGGCTGACGGCCAGGGCGGAGCGGTCAGACCCCAGGCAGCGGGGCAGAAAGCTGACCGACAGCAGGTCGTATTCCTCTGCCGGGTCCCTAGGCGTCAGCACATGGAGAGCGTAGCAACTGATGAGCAAAAAGTCGCCGGGCCGCAGCAGGTGTTCTTCCCCGTCGATGAGAACGGCGACCTCTCCCTTTTGGGAGTAGAGCAGTTCCGCGCCGGGGTGCCAGTGGAGGGGGACGGTCTGGGCGCTCTGGCTGAGCGAGACCTGTACCAGCGCGGGGCAATCCTCCGGCAGTTCCATGCGCAGGAACAGGTCCCGGCAGACATAAGGAGTGCCGCCCGGTTCCAAAAAGGAAACAATATGATTTTGAAATAGCTTATCCTCCGACGCCATGAAACTCGCCTCTTTGCCCTTCACGGGGTAGATATCTATGCGGCCTTCGCCGCGCAAATAAACCGCACAGCAGTTTATTTGACAAACATTACTATAGCACAAAGAAAGAGGAAAGTACAGGATTTTTTGCTATTTCGAACGAAAATCATTTTGAGGCGGCGAAAAGGGACGTATTACGCCATGCTGTAGTCGAACATCACCCGTTGTACTCGGCAGCCTTCGGTCACTTCATCGGGCAGCAGGGCCAGCGCCACCATAATTGGTTCGGCGGCAGGGTCCGTCACCCGGCGCAGCCAGGCGTAATCGCCGTCAATTTTGAGGACGGTGTAGAGAATGGGGTCAGAAAATGCCATAATGTGCCTCCTTGTTCACCTGATAACAGGATTCTTTGATAAGAGTAGCCTACCACAAAGCCGGGGATTTCGCAAGCGCCGCCTGAGAAATTGCGCCTTTTGAACGGGAAAGCGCCGGTTTTACAGAGCGTGATTGCAAAACAGGGTTGCGAAAGGGGCGGGAAATAGGGTATAATCAAAACAGGTAAAAATTGCTCGAAAGGGGGCGTTATCATGTGGGTATTTGACGCTGCACTCTCCACATTGCAGGATTTTATCGGGGATAATCTGGCAGAAAAGGCAACCGACACGGCTGCGGCAGCCATGGACCGCAAAGAATTGATGGAGCGGGTGCAGGACCTGGCGGAGCGGTATCGACCGCAGTTTGAGGCCGTGTCCCTGAAAGAAGAATTTGACTTTGAGGGTTTAAACAACTTTTTACAGGAGAATCTTTTTCCGCGGGTCGCCGCCTGCTTCAACGCCCCTGGCCACGACCAGCAGGAAGCGGCCAAACGGCTGCTGTTTGCCTACGCCTGTGACCACGCAGGGGCGAACACCCAGGCGAAAAAGGATGCCGTCCGGCGGTATTTGGAGCTGTTTCTCGCCGTGGTAGAGGGCTTCTTTTTGGAGCATGTGGACGGGCAAACGTGGTTCCTGTGCGGCAGGGCCGTGGCCGAAGTGGATAAGCTGGTCAAAGCCTATTTGCAGCAGCAAAAAGACCAGATCATCGAGGCCATCCGCTACCACAACTCCTTCGCTGAATACATCGACAACCTCCAGCCTCCCGTGACCACCACCAACCGGTTCCACTATCGGAACGCCAAGCTGCGCTTTTATGGCCGGGAGCAGGAAACAGCGGCGCTGAACGCCTTTTTGAACCGGAACGAACAGATTTTGTGGATGGCCGTGGTGGGGGACGGCGGCGTGGGCAAGAGCAAGCTGCTCTACCACTTTTGCGACCAGACCAGCAACCGGCCCGGCTGGAAAACGGTGTGGTTCGGCAAAAATAGCAGCAAAAAAGTCAACGACTACCAAAATTGGCACTATCCCGGCGGACTGTTGGTGGTGGCGGACTACGCGGGAGAAATAGCGGAGCAACTGGGCGACTGGCTGGCAAATCTGGCGGAGACCGGCGAAAACCGTTGCCCGAAGAAGCTGCGGCTCATCCTGCTGGAACGGGAAAATCTGGGCGAGGCGGTGACGCCCTTCTGGTATCAGACCTTCACCGGCGGCAGGGAACGCAGCCGGGCGGTGAAGCAATTCCAGGCAAAGCCGACCAGCATAGAGCTGCCCGGCTTGGGAGACGAGGCGCTGGGTGCTCTGGTGCAGGACTACGCCCGCAGCGAAAAAGGCCGGGAACTGACCCAAACCGAGCTGTCGTCGGTGCTGGAAAAGGCCCACGAAATCGACCGCGACAACCCCGCGCCTCGCCCTCTGGTCACTCTGTTTATCGCGGACGCGGTGCTGGAGGGGAACGACTACACCCACTGGGACATCCCGGCGCTGGTGGAGAACATCATCGAACGCTATCAGGACCACTGGCGGAACACCGTCTGCAACGGCGACGAAAAACTGTATGACGCGCTGCAACAGGTGCTGGTGTATGCCACGGCGGTGGGCGGCTGGGATCTGACCGAACTGCCGGAGCCGCTGGAGGCCGCCTCCAAGACGCTGCTGGCCTCCGGGTGGGTGCTGGAGCCGCTGGTCTGCGCCGTCAATGAAGAGAACACCTTCCGGGAGCGGCTGTCCCCATTGGAGCCGGATTTGGTCGGTGAGTTCTATGTGCTGGATTATTTGAACGATCTGCGTTATGATAAAAGCAGGTTGGCGGCGTGGGTGCAATTGTTTTGGGAAGATGAAGAAAACTTTGGATATTTTCTTGAGCGCTGCATTGAGAACTACTGTAACGAGAAGCGGTTTCAGGCGCTGTTTCGGGATGGGATGGTGGTGTTTCAGCCGAGGGCAGAGGATATGTCTGAGGTTGTCTTATTTGCAATGTTGCTAGCAAAATTAACCTATTGGCAACCTTTGAACGAGCGAAAGGTCACTGTCTCTAAACTGAAGGCGTTGGCAGAGCAACATCCCCGTTCTGATGACATTAGTTTTACATATGCCGCAGGTCTGTTCTTCCTTACCGCTGAACAATCCCTGGAGGATAAAACACGGGCTGTCGCTGAGCTGGAGACGATGCAATATCTCCAGTCTGTCAAAATCGCCATTATGTATGCCAATGCGCTGCTAGTACTTTTTCGGGATCAGCTTACGGATGAGGCAGCGCAGACCATTGCCAAACTGAGAGCATTGACAGAAAAATATCCCTATTCGGCTGAAATCGCCCATGCATATGCCACTGCTCTAGTCCGTCATCCCGACGAACAATCTCTGAAAGATGTGGTACAGGTCGTTGACAAACTGGAGAAATTGTTGACGGACTTGAACACGTGGCATTCTAGTTCCGAGGAAATTGCAGGTTTATATGCTTTGGAGCTGGTTAAACTTTCCTTTCTTCAACCCGTAGAGACAGCAGTACAGTCCACTGCCAAATTGAAGACGTTGGTGAATCTGTATCCCAATTCAGTTGATATTGCCGTTGCATATGCTGGTGGTTTGTGCAACGTTTCCTTTGATCAATCCTTGGAAAATGCTACGCAGGCCGTTGCCACATTGGGAGAACTGGCAAACAACCACTCCGATTCAGATACCATTGCCCATCTGTACGCTATTGCACAGGATTGGCTTGCTGCAAAGAAAAAACTTTGAGTGCCCCTACCCCCACCCAAAAAGCCCTGTCCCCTAAACAAGGGACAGGGCTTCAATCATGCTATTTGCGAACTCACACCCGCCGGAAGGTCATCTCGTGGCGCTTCGGCCCGGTGGAGACCATGGTGATGGGCGCGTCGATCTGGCTCTCCAGGAAGTCTACGTACTTCTTGGCGTTCTCCGGCAGAGCGTCATAGTCGGTGATGCCCCGGATGTCGCATTTCCAGCCGGGGAGAACGGTGAACACCGGCTTGGCCCGCTCCAGCACACCGGGGACGGGGAAGGTGGTGGTCACCTGGCCGTCGATCTCGTAGCCGGTGACCACGGGAATCTCGTCCAGGTAGCTGAGTACGTCCAGACAGGTCAGGGCCACCTGGGTCGCGCCTTGGACCATGCAGCCGTACTTGGTGGCCACGGCGTCGAACCAACCCACCCGGCGGGGCCGCCCGGTGGTGGCGCCGAACTCGCCCTTGTCGCCGCCGCGCCGCCGCAGCTCGTCGCCTGCGTCGCCCAGCAGCTCGGAGACGAACGGCTCGGTCTTGGCCCCCACGCAGGAGGAATAGGCTTTGGTGACGGCGATGACGTCCTCAATGGAGGTGGGCGGCACGCAGGCCCCCACGCAGCCGAAGCCCGCCAGGGTGTGGGAGGAGGTGGTCATGGGGAAGATGCCCAGGTCGGGGTCCTTCATGGAGCCAAGCTGTCCTTCCAGCAGGACGGACTTGCCCTCCCGCAGAGCCTGATGAACGAAGCCGACCGCGTCCCCCACGTAGGGGCGCACCAGCTCCCGGTACTCCATGAGCTGGTCGAACAGCTCGTCGGCGTTCAGGGTGGGCTTGTGGTAGAGGTACTGGAACATGACGTTCTTCCGCTCCACGGCGGCGTTCAGCCGCTGGCGCAGCCGCTCCTCGTCGAACAGGTCGCAGACCTGGATGCCGGTCTTGGCGTATTTGTCGGAGTAGAAGGGGGCGATGCCGGACTTGGTGGAACCGAAGGCTTTGCCGCCCAGCCGCTCCTCTTCATAAGCGTCCTGCAAAATATGGTAGGGCATCAGAAGCTGCGCCCGCTCGGAGACGATCAGGTTGGGAGCGGGGACGCCCTGGGCGGTGATGTCCTTCAGCTCGTTCACCAGCCGCTGGATGTCCAGCGCCACGCCGTTGCCGATGATATTGGTGACGTGGGGATAGAAGGAGCCGGAGGGGAGGATGTGCAGCGCAAAGCGGCCATACTCGTTGATGATGGTGTGGCCCGCGTTGGCGCCGCCCTGGAAGCGGATGACCACATCAGACTCCTCGGCCAGCATATCGGTAATTTTTCCTTTGCCCTCGTCGCCCCAGTTTGCGCCTACGATTGCTTTTACCATAGTGAAAATTCTCCTTTTGCGCTCCGGCGGAGCCAAAGCGCCCATGATCCGCCCAGGACCGGCGCGCAGAATGATCCCTCTGCCACAGGCCGCCTGACGGTAGCTCGTCCCGGTCCGCCGCGATGGACAGCAGGCGTCAGAACAAAGCACGACTCTATTATACGGAAAAAGAACCCTGATTGCAAGGGCGTACAGGGAATTTGTCAGGACAACAACAGTAAAAAGTCCAAAAAAGTTCCGCCTGCCGCCGCAGCTCAGGTTTCGCCGTCCGCCAGCCAGCGGGGAGCCTCCCGAAGCCACTGGGTCAGTTCCTCCTGGGCCTGTTGCAGCCAGACCCGCCGGGGTGCGTCCTCCGGCTTGGCGGAGCGCTCCAGCCCCCGGAGCAGCTTCTCGTTCTTCTCCACCAGGGCGCGGAGGGCCTCCAGCCGTTCCGGTTCCCGCACCCAATGGGCGGGCCGTCCCGCCAGTTCCTCCGCCGGGGAGAGGGGGGCCTCCTGGCCGCCCTCGGCCAGCAGCAGGGCGTACCACCTGGCCCCTTCCCGGACCACCCGCTCCCGGCGGACGGCGTAGCCGTTGGCCGCCAGCCAGCGGCGCAGCTCCGGCTGGGAGCGCTGGGGCTGCAAAATCAGCCGGACGCCCTGCTTGGTCCAGGGCGCGGCCTCCAGAATGTGCAAAATCATCTCGCCGCCCATGCCGAAGATGGTCACGGCGTCGGCTTCGCCGGGGGCAATGCCCTCCAGACCGGGGCAGAGCCGCAGCTCCACCTGGTCCTCCAGCCCGTACCGCCGAACGGTGGCCTCCGCCCGGCTCAGAGGGCCGGGGCGGATGTCGGAGGCGATGGCCCGGCTGATTTTTCCCTCCAGCAACAGCGCGGCGGGGAGGTGGGCGTGGTCGGTCCCCACGTCACAGAGACGCGCCCCCTCCGGCACCCAGTCGGCGGCGGCCCGGAGCCGGGGCGTCAGTTGTATCGTCTGTTTCATGTTTCCTTTATCTATAAACGGAGAAATCCCGGAAGCGCGATGCACCCCAGGAACTATAAGATAGCAAAAAAGTGATTTTTGCAAAACAAAGATGTTGAAAAATGCGAAAGCCCTCCGCAGGAGTTTTGCCGCTTTGCGGCAAAATAAATTGAAATCCGTGCTTATAGCCGGGCATATACCGGCAAAGCACACAGGCAGGGAGCGCAGCGGAAGTGCCGCTTGACGGCGGAGGCCCCAAACGTGCGCGCTTGCGCGTGCGCTGCCGGGGCCGCATTTTCGACCAAAATCCGTGATTTTGGTCGAGAGCCTGTCTTTGACAGACTCAGAGTCCCGGAAGCGCAGCCGCGTTCCGGGACCTGACCAGGTTTAAAACCAGCGTGACACTTACTCTTTCAGGGCCATATGGCTGTAGATCTCGTCCAGCAACGTGTCGCAGTCGATGCCATGGACATAGCAGGCTTCCTCGATGGTCTCGCCCTGAGAGGCGGGGCAGTACAGGCAGTGCATCCCGGCGGCCATGAAGATGGGAGCGGTGTCCGGCGCAATGGCGAGGACCTCACCAATGATGGTGTCTTTTGTAATTTCAGGCATGGTAACACCTCCAAATCGTATTATAGCTTATTATACCCGGCCCCGCTGGACTTTTCAATATCCAAATTGTGAAATTCTCACGCAGCCGCAAAAATTCCTGTTTCGGGCCGTTCCCGCCCCTTGCCTTTTGGAGCAGGGAACGGTATAATGCACAGTGTATTAAGAGAAAAACGGCGAAACGCCGAAGAAGGCGGAACAACCATGAAAATCATCATTGTAGGCTGCGGCAAAGTGGGGTACACCCTGGCCGATACCCTCAGCGGCGAAAACCACGACGTCACCGTCATCGACAACAACCAGGAGAAGCTGGACCGGCTGGCCAACGAGCTGGACGTGGCGGCGGTGGCGGGCAACGGGGCCAGCTACCGGGTCCTCCAGGAGGCCGGTGTGGAGGACTGCGAGGTGCTCATCGCCGCCACCAGCCAGGACGAGGTCAATATGCTCTGCTGCCTGATCGCCCGGAAAGCGGGCCGGTGCAGGACCATCGCCCGTGTGCGGGACCCCAATTATTATTCCGAAATCGGCTTCATTCAGGAGGAGCTGGGCCTCTCCCTGGCCATCAACCCGGAGCTGAACGCGGCCATGGCCTGTTACCAGTTGGTGCGCGCTCCCTTCGCCATGGCGATGGACACCTTTGCCAACGGCAAGGTGGAGATGATCACCTTCGACCTGCCCGACAACTCCCCGTGGATCGGCAAGAGCCTGATGGAGATCACCCAGTCCAGCCGGAACCCCCTGCTGATCGCCATCGTCACCCGGCGGCACAAGGCCATTATCCCCAACGGCAGCACCGTCATAGAGCGGGGGGACCGCCTCTCCCTGATGCTGGATGCCCAGTACCTCCGGGCCACGCTGGAGAGCATCGGCGTGCGGGTGCGGCCCATCCGCACGGTGGTCATCGCCGGCGGCGGCAACGTGGGCTATTACCTGGCCAAACGCCTGTGCGAGACGACCCGGCTGAAAATCACCATCATCGAGCCGAACCGGGCCAGGTGCGACACCCTCAACGACCTGCTGCCCAAGGTCAATGTCATCTACGGCGACCCGTGCAGCGAAAGCCTGCTGATGGAGGAGGGTATCGACGAGGCCGACGCTTTTTGCTCTCTGCTGGGTACCGACTCGGAAAACATTATGCTCAGTATGTTTGTCAGCAAGGTCTCCAACGCCAAGGTCATCACCCGCATCAACAAGATGTCCATGAGCGGCGTCATCAACGAGCTGCCCTTGGGGGCCATTGTCTCTCCCAAGGCGCTGACGGCAGAGCACATCCTTCGCTATGTGCGGGCCATGGGCAACTCCGCCGGGTCCAGCAGCATGGAGGCGGTCTACCGCCTGGCCAGCGACCAGGTGGAGGCCATCTCCTTCACGGTGGAGAGCGCTTCGGCGGCCACCGGGCGGCGGCTGATGGACCTGCACACCCGCAGCGGGATACTGGTCTGCGCCGTCATCCGGGAGGGGAAGATCACCATCCCCTCCGGCCAGGATATGATTTTGCCGGGAGACCAGGTGGTTATCGTCACCACCCGGCGGGGTATCTGTGACGTGACGGACATCCTGAGCAGAGGCGCAGGCGGCGGAAGCAGCGCTCATCGGCAGCGATAAATGAATGTGAGAGGCATGGCCTGAATTATTTATGAACTATCGGAGTATTATCAACATATTGGGGTGGATCACCGGCATTGAGGGCGCTTTTATGCTGCTGCCACTGCTGTGCGCCCTGGTGTACGGCGAGCGGACGGGCATTTTCTTCGCCCTGTGCGCGGCGGGGTGCTTCCTGGCCTGTCTGGGGCTGACCCGCATCAAGCGGCGCAAGGACCGCTTTTACGCCAGAGAGGGCTATGTCACCGTGGCGCTGGCGTGGATCGTGATGTCCCTCATTGGCGCGCTGCCCTTCACCCTCAGCGGGGAAATTCCCAACTATCTGGACGCGGTGTTTGAGACGGTGTCCGGCTTCACAACCACCGGCGCCAGCATTTTGGACGACGTGGAGGCCCTGAGCCACTGTATGCTCTTCTGGCGGAGCTTCACCCACTGGGTGGGCGGCATGGGCGTGCTGGTTTTTGTGCTGGCCATCCTGCCCCTGGCGGGGGGCGGCTCCAGCTTCGCCCTGATGCAGGCGGAAAGCCCCGGCCCCTCGGTCTCCAAGCTGGTGCCCCACCTGAAAGCCACCGCCCGGAATCTCTACACCATCTACACCGGTCTGACGGTGACGCAAATCATTTTGATGTGCCTGGGCGGGATGCCCCTGTTCGACTCCCTGTGCATCGCCTTCGGCACGGCGGGCACCGGCGGCTTCGGCGTGCTGGGCGACTCCTGCGCCGCCTACAGCACCTACCTCCAGGTGGTCATCACCGTTTTTATGGTGCTGTTTGGCATCAACTTTGAGTTCTTTTTCCTCTGCACCCTCCGCCGGTTCCGGGAGGCCGGGAAGATGGAGGAGGTGCGGTGGTATCTGATCATCTTCGTGGGCGCGACCCTGCTGGTGGGAGTGGACGTGTTCTGTAAGCAGGGGGGCGGCCTGCTCTACGACTTGCAGCAGAGCGCCTTCCAGGTGGCCAGCGTCATGACCACCACCGGCTTCTCCACCTGCGACTTCGACCAGTGGCCCATGTTCGCCAGGATGATTTTGGTGACCATCATGTTCTCCGGGGCCTGCGCCGGCAGCACCGGCGGCGGCCTGAAGGTCAGCCGCATCCTGCTCTACGCCAAGGCAGGCGTCCGGGAGGCCCGTGCCCTCATCCAGCCCCGGCGGGTCAGCGCTGTGCGGCTCAATGGCAGCAGCGTGGAGCGCTCGGTCCTCCAGGGGGCCATGATGTTCCTGGCCTGCTACCTGGGCATTTACGTGGTTTCCATGCTGCTTTTGGCGCTGGACTGCGAGGACTTCACCACCTGCTTCACCGCCGTGGCCGCCACCATCAACAACATCGGCCCCGGCCTGGCCCAGGTGGGTCCGGCGTGTAACTACGGATTCCTGTCCCCGCTGTCCAAGCTGACGCTGATTTTCGACATGCTGGCGGGGCGGCTGGAGGTGTTCCCCATGCTGATTTTGCTGTTCCCCTCCACCTGGAAAAGGAAATGAGCAATTAGCAATGCGCTGACCAATTAGCAATTTGCAATTAGCAATGTGCTGACCAATTAGCAATTTGCAATTAGCAATGTGCAATGACGCAAACCAGCCGTTTCTGCGATGAAGTGTGCAGAGCAAAGATTTCTTCGCATAAGTGCAAAAAGTATTCCCCCGGCGCTGCCGGGGGCTTTCTTTTGCCTGTTCGAGAAAAATTTGCGCCGTGCCAAATTTTTTGTGATAATCCGGCCCTCTGCCACGTCTAATGTACCAGATTTCAAAAAAAGGCAACACCTCCGGCGAGTTTGAGACCGTAGAGGAGGGCGACAGATCTGCGGGCTGACCGCTTTCCACAGGCTGAGGAAACCACAATGACAAAAGGGGCGGCAGATGCGTTCTGCCGCCCATCATGTTTCCAGAGGGTGAATTGTCTGGTCTCAAAACTCCGTGTGCAGGTACAGATACAGCACCCCGCCCCACAGTCCGATGAGAATGGCGGGATACCCTGCGGCGCACAGCAGCCAGCCCCACTGGATGGGGTGCCCCAGCACCGCCCAGACCGCCAGGCAGACCCCGCCGCCGATGACGCCCCACAGGAGGGTGTTCAGCATCAAGAAAAGCTTGCAGCCCAACAGACTGATGCCCTCTGTGGCGGGTTTTGTGATTTCCTGTTTGCCCGTCCGCAGCAGCCAGTTCAATAGCTGCTGGACGATTCCGATTTGCATTGTCATCGTATTTTCACCTCTTACTCTTTTTTCGATGATATCTCTGGGGAATTGACGCTGATTTGCAGCGGGGTTATCTCTGGCTGGGTTCCGCTCCAAAGCTTTCCCCGTCAAGCTGTTCGGGGTGAACGCCCAGGATGGAGAACTCCACCCACTCCGCGATGTTGGTGGCGTGGTCGCCGATGCGCTCCAGGTACTTGGCGATCATCAGGAAGTCCAGCGCCTGCTGCCCACAACTGGGGTCCTTGGCGATAAGGCCGATCAGCTCGTGCTGGATGGTGATGAACAGGCCGTCCACCTGGTCGTCGGCCTCGATGACCTCCTGGGCCAGCTTGAGGTCCTGCTCCACATAGGCGTTGATGCACTTCTGCACCATCTCGATGGTGGCCTGGGCCATGGCCGCGATGTGGTCCACCTTTTTGATGTAGTCCTGACTGGTCAGGGCCAGCACGATTTCCGCGATGTCCCCGGCCTGGTCGCCGATGCGCTCCATGTCGGAGATCATTTTCAGCGCGGAGGAGATCTGTCGCAGGTCGCGGGCCACCGGCTGCTGTTTCAGCAGCAGTTTCAGGCACAGGGACTCGATGTCCCGCTCCATATGGTCGATTTCCGCGTCCATTTCGATGGTTTTCCGGGCCAGCTCCGGGTCCTTCTCCATCAGGGACCTGGCGGCAGAGTCAATGGCCTGCTCGCAACTGGCTCCCATCTGGATCAGGCTGCGGTTGAGCTGGCTCAACTGTTCTTCAAAGGTTTTTCTGGGTTTCATAGTAGTTCCTTCCTTTCCCGCCGTTATCCAAACCGGCCGGTGATGTAATCCTCGGTCCGCTGGTCCTTCGGCATGGAGAAGATCTGGTCGGTCTTGCCGAACTCTACCAGTTCCCCCAACAGGAAGAAGGCGGTGTTGTCGCTGATGCGGACGGCCTGCTGCATGTTGTGGGTGACGATGACCACGGTGTAATTCTTTTTCAGCTCGCTCATCAGCTCCTCGATTTTCATGGTGGAGCCGGGGTCCAGGGCGGAGGTGGGTTCGTCCATCAGCAGCACCTCCGGCTTTACCGCCAGGGCGCGGGCGATGCACAGCCGCTGCTGCTGGCCGCCGGAGAGACCCAAGGCACTCTTTTTCAGACGGTCCTTGACCTCGTCCCACAGGGCGGCCCCCCGCAGGGACTCCTCCACCAGCTCATCCAGCTTGGCGCGGTTCTTGATGCCATGAATTTTGGGGCCATAGGTGATGTTGTCGTAGATGGACATGGGGAAGGGGTTGGCCTTCTGAAAGACCATGCCCACCTTGCGGCGCAGCTCGTTGACGTCCTGTTCCTTGGCGAAGATGTCCTTGCCGTGGAGTTTGACCTCGCCGGTGATCTTCACACCCTCAACCAGGTCGTTCATCCGGTTCAGCGTCTTTAAAAAGGTGGACTTGCCGCAGCCGGATGGACCGATGAAGGCGGTGATCTCCCGCTCGTTGATGTCCATATCAATGCCCTTCAACGCCTGGAAGGTGCCGTAATACAGTTCCAGGTTGCGGGCCGTCATGACCGGCGCGGCCTGGGTGATTTCCTGTGTGCTCATAGTAGCTCTTACCCTTTCTTCAGCTTTGTCTTGGCAAATTTCGCCATAAAGTTGATGATTAAGACAATTATCATCAGAATGGCGGCGATGGCGAAGGCCAAATCGACCTCGCCGTACTCCTGGTAGTAGACGTACAGCATGACGCTCAGGGAGCCGCTGCTGGTGTGCAGGGCCTGGAGGTAGTTGGTGACCAGCTTGTAGCCGGTGCCGGCGGTGTACAGCAGCGCCGCGCTCTCGCCCACGATCTTACCCACGGAGAGGATGGCACCGCCCACCACGCCGTCCAGAGTGCAGGGCAGGACGATGGTCCAGATGGTGTGCCATTTGGTGGCGCCCAGGCCCACGGAGCCTTCCCGGTAGGACTGGGGAACCGTTTTCAGCGCCTCCTGGGTGGTGCGGAGAATGTTGGGGAGGATCATAATGGCCAGGGTGAGAGAACCGGCCAGAATGCCGGACCCCATGGACATCCCCTGGACAAAGACCATCATACCCACCAGACCGTAGATAATGGAGGGGATACCCGCCAGGCTCTCGGTGGCGAACTCGATGATGGAGACCAGCTTGCGGTTTTTGGCGTACTCTGTCAGGTAGATAGCGCCGCCGATGCCGATGGGCAGGGCCACCACCAGGGTGGTCAGAATCAGGTATAGGGTGAAGATGATGTTGGGCAGGATGCCGATGGTGCCGTTGATGGCGCTGCGCTGGGTGGTCAGAAGCTGTACAGTGATGTAGGGGAGACCCCGCACCATGATGTACCCGATGAGGCCCACCAGCAGCGCCACCGTGATAATCACGCAGACCCAGATAATGGCTTTGACGGCGGTGTTCCACGCCTTTCTTGAACTGCTCATTTCTTATCGTCGTCCCCTTTCTTCAACAGGCGGCCCATGACCGTGTTGATAATCATGATAAAGAGGAACAGAATCAGGCCGATGGAGTACAGCGCCTGCCGCTGGAGGCCGCTGGAGTAGCTCATTTCCTTGGCAATGGCAGTGGTCAGGAAGGTGACGCTGGTGAACAGGCCGGGCATATTCGCCACGTTGCCAGCCACCATCATGACGGCCATGGCCTCGCCCACGGCCCGGCCAATGCCCAGCACGATACCGGCGGCCACGCCGCTCCGGGCGGCGGGAAGGGACACCTTAAAGTAGGTCTCCATCTCCGTAGCGCCCAGGGCTAGACTGCCCTCCTCATACTCCTTTGGAACGGCGGAGAGGGAGGTCTCGCTGACGCTGATGATGGAGGGGAGAATCATAATGGACAGCACGATGATAGCCGCCAGCAGGCAGGTGCCGTTTTTCAGGGAGAAAGCGCTCATGATCAGCGGCACCAGGATGATAGCGCCCACCAGGCCGTAGACGACGGAGGGGATGCCGCTGAGCAGTTCCACTGCGGTGCGGACCACGCTCGCCGTCTTTTTCCCGGCGATTTTGGAGAGGAAAATGGCGGTCATCAATCCCACCGGCACGCCGATGAGACAGGCCCCGAAGGTACCGTAGACAGAGGCCAGGATAAAGGGTAGGATGCCGTATTTGGGGTCTGCCGCTGTGCTGGCCCATTCGGTTCCAAACAGGAAGTTGATGGGGCCGATTTTGATAATGGCGGGCAGTCCGCTGGCGATCATGTAGATCGTGATGAGGGCCACCATTGCGATGGACACCATGCCGCAGACAAAGAACAGCCCGTTCATGAACTTTTCGATTGCGTCTCTGAGTTTCACGTTTTTGACCCTTTCTTTTGTGTTTTCGGGAAATCCCTTTGAAACAGCTATATACAGGAAACCCCTCCGCCACCGCCAAAGGCGGCGGCCCTCCTCTCCTTTCAGGGGAGGCAAGAGGGGGTGGTCAGTTGCGGAACAAACACCTCTGTGAATCAAGTAGATTCGTTGACCGCCAAATGCTGTCCTGCTATCGCTGACTATGGGAGATATAGCCACATCAAGGGAATCCCCCATGCTTTCATCTAAAATGCCGGAGCGGGAGCTTCTCCCGCCCCGGCTGTCATTGGGCTAAGCGAAACGGTTTGTGGTCCGGTCAGGGCTGGATCGCGCCGGCCTGGGAGATGTAGTCCGCCACGTCCTCACTCAGGCAGAAGTCCAGGAACGCCTGGGCCGCGTCGCTGAGGGTGGTGGAGTCGTTGACCACCATGTTGAAGTCACGCTGGATGGAATAGGTGCCGTCCTTGACGGTCTCCTCGCTGGCGGCGACGCCGTCAACGGTAACCATCTTCACGGACTCGTCCTCGGCGGCCTCAGACAGGGAGGCGTAGCCGATGGCGTACTGGTTCTGCGCCACAGCGGTGATGACCGCGCCGGTGGAAGTCAGCTCCTGGTCATAGACGCAGGCGTCCTCCACGCCGACGACGCTCTCAAAGCCGTCGCGGGTGCCGGAGCCGGCCTCACGACCGATGACAGCGACTTCCATATCCTCGCCGCCGACTTCGCTCCAGTTGGTGATGGTGCCGTTGAACAGACCGGCGATCTGCTCCAGGCTCAGGTCCTCCACGCCGTTGGAGGGGTTGACGATGACGGCGATGCCGTCCAGGGCCACGACATAAGCGGTCAGGCCGGTTTCGTCCTCTTTCAGGTCACGGCTGGCCAGGCCGATGTCGGCGCTGCCCTCGATGGCGGCAGTGATGCCGGAGCCGGAGCCGGTGGCGTCATAGGTGACGGTGACGTTGGGGTACTGCTCCTCGAAGGCTTCGATCAGGATGGACATGACCTTTTCCATCGAAGTGGAGCCGTTGGTGGAGACGCTGCCGCTGATGTCGGCGGTGCTGGTCTCCTCCGTGGTGTTGGTCTCTTCGGTTTCGTCCGTGGTCTCTTCTTCGGTGGTGCTGGCCTCGGTCGTGGTGGTGTCCTCGTCGGTGCTGGACTGAGAGGAGCTGCCGCAGGCCACCAGGCTGAACGCCATCGCCATGGCCATCAGCAAAGCAATCAGTTTCTTCATGTTGTTTCGATCTCCTAATCTCCATAAAAGGAAGGATGTATGATTCCGTCTGAACGGATTTGCCGCAGAATTTGCGCGGTGTTTCCTTGACGGTGAGGCCATTATAGCAGGGGGTTTGTAAAGCCCTCTATCCCGAAAGAGGAAAATCTCTCACAGCGATTCGTAAATTGTTTGCAAGTTTTTTTGCCCGCTGATTACTTACAATGTGTTAGCCCCCACTGCCGTCAAGCGGCACTTTCGAAGCTTCGCTTCTCCCTGTGCCGCGCAGAGGTGACAGTGGGGGCATCTCATTTTGTATTCGACAAGGCGCAGGGCGTTTTATTCCGCTTCATTGCTCATTGGTTTACGCTTTCATGGCTCCTTTGTCGAAGGACGGGTTGTAGAAATAGACGTTTTTCCGGTTGAGCTTCTCCTTGGTCAGCTCCAGGACCTCTCCGAACCGCTGGAAGTGGACCACCTCCCGCTCCCGCAGGAACCGGATCACGTCGTTCACGTCGGGGTCGTCGCTGAGCCGCAGGATGTTGTCGTAGGTGAGACGGGCCTTCTGCTCCGCCGCCAGGTCCTCGGTCAGGTCGGCAATGGCGTCGCCGGTGGAATTGAAGGTGGCGGCGGTCCAGGGGTAGCCGCTGGCGGCGGTGGGGTAGACGCCGGCAGTGTGGTCTACAAAGTAGGTGTCGAACCCGGCGGTCTTGATCTGCTCGTCGGTCAGGTTGCGGGTCAGTTGGTAGACCAGCGTCCCCACCATCTCCAGGTGGGACAGCTCCTCGGTGCCGATGTCGGTCAGCAGCCCCTTGGCCTCGTCGTTGGGCATGGCGAACCGCTGGCTCAGGTAGCGCAGGGACGCGCCCAGCTCGCCGTCCGGCCCGCCGTACTGGGTGATGATGATGTTGGCCAGCCGGGGGTTGGGATTCTTGACGCGGATGGGGTATTCTAACTTCTTTTCATACACAAACACAGTTATTTCCCTCCCATCTGTTCCCAGGGCCACGGCCCGTTCACCCAGGTGAACTTGTCATCCTCCGCCGCGTCGTTCCGGCAGAGGGGGCCGTACTGGGCCTCGTACTTCTGGCGGCCTTCCTTCTCCAGGGCGGCGTACTGCTGGAACAGGGCAAAGGCTTCTTCGTCGTCCTTGTGGCTGTCCAGATACAGCCCCAGTTCCACCAGCACAAATTCCAGCGCCTGTAACTCGCTCAGCGGGGTCTGGGGCACCGGGTCGCCGTTGGGCTTCAGGTGGAAGGGCAGATTCAGCCCCGGAAACAGGGTACCCTGGGCCAGCGCCTCGCTGCGCTGGTAGACCTCCGGGTCCTCCGGCTGGAAGGGCACATAGGGCACCGCAAGCTGACCGCAGCAGGGCAGCTTCCCCTGTCCGTCGGCGCACTGGTTCAGCGGGCAGGACTTCTTGGGTAAAGTCGTTTCAGAAAACAAACGGATTCCTCCTTTGGAAGAACTGGGGGACCGGGCGAGCGGCCTTGCGCCGCTTTACCGGACCGACCCAAAGACAGCGTTCCGCTGCCTTCGACCTATTTTATTCCCCTGACCGGCGGGGTGTGCGTTCGATGGACAGATTCACGCCCAGGCGTCCATTTTTCTTTCCGAAAAGGGTTGCAACTGAGTTTTGCACGTGCTATAATAGCTGAATAATAGGTTTATATGCAGTTTTGCCGATCCCCGGCGGGGAATGACAGGAAACCGCAGCAACATACTCATATGAAGGGATGAATCACTCATGTCCGGACATTCCAAGTGGCATAACATTCAAAAAACGAAGGGCGCTGCCGACGCCAAGCGCTCTCAGGCGTTCACCAAGATCGCCCGCGAAATGATCGTGGCCGTTAAGACCGGCGGCAGCGGCGACCCCAAGAACAACTCCAAGCTGGCTACGGTCATCGCCAAGGCCAAGGCCGTGAATATGCCCAAGGACAACATCAAGCGCACCATCGACAAGGCGCTGGCCTCTGGCAGCGGCGACAACTACGAGACCTTGCAGTTTGAGGGCTACGGCCCCTCCGGCGTGGCGGTCATCGTGGAGGCCCTGACCGACAACCGCAACCGCACCGCCCCCAACATCCGCCACCTGTTCGACAAGTACAACGGCAACCTGGGCGCCACCGGCTGCGTGTCCTGGAACTTCGAGCGCAAGGGCCAGATCGTCATCAACAACGAGGACGAAGAACTGGACGAGGACACCGTCATGATGGACGCGCTGGAGGCCGGCGCGGACGACCTGAAAAACGAGGGCGACGTGTTCGTGGTCTACTGCGCCCCTGAGGACCTGGTGGCCGTCTCCGAGGCGCTGGAAGCCGCCGGTTACACCTTCGAGTCCGCGGAAGAGGCCATGATCCCCAACGACATGGTCAAGCTGGAAAAAGAGGGCGACATCAAGAACATGGAGCGGATGCTGGAGCTGCTGGAGGAGGACGACGACGTCCAGAACGTCTGGCACAACTGGGATCAGGACTGATTTTCGCTTACAACACCAAAGAAACGATACAAAACGGGACAGGATACCATTTTCAGTATCCCGTCCCGTTTACTTGTGCAAAAAATGTTGGGGTCACTGCTGCCCTTTGCTCTGGCATCGGCTCAGAAAGCGGTCGTTCCAAATCAGGCAGCGCTGCTGCTTGCAGCGGCCAATGATCCCGGCCTCGTCGTAGGCGGTGACGGAAAAGGTCAGCTTTTTGCCCTCCACGGCCACCAGCTCGCTTTCCGCCCACACCTTCATGCCCACCGGGGTGGGGGAGACGTGGGTCAGCTCCATCCCCATGCCCACGCTGCCCTGGTTTTCCGCCAGGGCGTTTTTCAGGCTGTTGCAGGCGGCTTCTTCCATCAGCGCCAGCATCCAGGGGGTGCCGTAGACGGGCAGGGAGCCGGAGCCGCAGGCGGCGGCGGTCTTTTCCGGGGTGACGACGGTCTCTGCCCGGCCCTTCAAACCCAATTCGATGCTCATGCGGATGCGTCTCCTTCCTCGGTTTCAGTGTCTGTGTCGTTATCCGTGGTCTGGCCGGTCAGTTGCGCCCAGCGCTGGTTGACCAGTTCCCGGTTCTCGGCGGAGAAGGTGGTGATGATTTGCGTCCCCGTGAGAATACTCTCGTCCGGGTAGGCCACGGGGTTGGTGCTCCAGTAGTCGTCCAACTGCTCCTTTGCTGCGTCGGAGGTCAGGGAGTATTTGGAATAGACGGCGTTTTTGGCCAGGTTGGTGGCGCTGCACATGTAGTTGATAAACTCCATGGCCTCCTCGCTGTACTGGCTGTCCGCCGCCACCGCGTAGCCGAAGGTAATGCGGCAGGTGCCGCCGGAGGGGATGAGGAAGGCCAGGTTTGCGTTTTCGCCCATCATGGACAGGGCGTCGCCGGAGAAGCAGGGGTACAGGGCGGCCCGGTTGTTTTGCATCAGAATGAAGGCGTCCCGGTTGGAGTAGTCCGCCACCAGTGGCTGCTGTTCCTCCAGCTTGTCAAAAGCGGCGTTCAGGGTGGACTCCTTGGTGGCGTTGGGGTACTTTTCCAGGGAGAGCAGGGCCACGCTCAGGCAGTCCCGCAGGCTGTCCGGCATAATGATCTGCCCGGCATAAGCCTCGTTCCACAGGTCGTCCCAGGAGGTCAACTGTTCCTCCACCAGTTGGGTGTTCCACAGCACGCCCAGCATCCCCCACATGGTGGTGACGGTGTAACGGCTGTCGGGGTCGTAGTCCAGGCCAGTGAACTCCTCGTTGATGTTGTCCCCGTTGGTGACGAGAGAGGCGTCCAGGGGCAGCAGCAGGTCGTTTTCGACCAGCTCGCCCAGGGTGGCCCCGTCGGTCAAAATCACATCGTAAACGGCGGGGTCATACTCGATTTCCCCGATGCTGGCGTCGCCCTTTTTGGCGGCTTTTTCCTCCGCCTCTGCGATGGAGGCGTCGCGGGTGGACTGCAAAATCTCCACCAGGGTCATGCCGCTGTAGGCGTCGTCGTAGGGGTCTCGTTCGTCGTCGCTGGCAGGGGAGAGGGCCTCCTCCACGGCGGAGGCGGCGGTCTGGGTGCTGGTGTCCTCGAACAGGGTCTCCTCCTCGGCCTCCGGGGTGCGGGAGCCGGTGACATAGGTCACTTCGATGCCCGTCTCCTCGGTGAAAGCGTCGAGGACGCTTTGGGAGATGTAATCGCCGTCGGCGTAGACGGTGAAGGTGTGCTTTTCGCCGCAGCCGGTCAGACAGGCGCACAGCAGCGCCGTCAGCGCCAGCAGCAGCGGAAATTTCAGGGGTTTGCTCATAAAATTTGCTCCTTTTCCTCAGAAACGGGAAGAAATGCGGGACAGGTCGAAGCCGGGGAACAGCTCCTCCACAAAGTCGATGTGGTTTACCTGCCAGTGCTTGCCGTTCAGGTACTCCAGCTCTCCCGCCGGGGTGGTGAACTGGAACCGGAGATACCAGCTCCACAGGGCCTGCCCCTTCCGGTGCCAGCGGCGGTTGACCGCTTCCTGCCCGTACTTGCCATCCCCCAGCAGGGGGTGGCCCACGTAGGATAGCTGCGCCCGGATCTGATGGGTGCGCCCGGTGATGAGGTCGCACTCCACCAGGGAGAGGCCATCCCGTACCGTCAGCGTGCGGTACTTGGTGATGGCGGTCCGTGCGCCGGGGGTGGGCTTGGCGGTGACGTAGACCTGTTTTTTCTTCTCGTCCCGGCGCAGCCAGGATTTCAGCGTCCCGTCAGGCGGGCGAAGCTGCCCCACTGCCGCGCAGAGGTAGCGCTTGGTCAGCTCCCGGTCCCGGATTTTCTGGTTCATCACCCGCAGGGCCTCGGCGGTCTTGGCGGCGATGACGATGCCGCCGGTGTTCCGGTCGATGCGGTTGCAGAGGGCCGGGGCGAAGGCGTTCTCCTGGCGGGGGTCCCACTCCTTTTTCTGGTACAGATAGGCCAGGATGTGGTTGATGAGGGTGTTGACCTGTTCGGTCTCGTCGGCGTGGACCACCATGCCGGGGGCCTTGTTGACCAGCAGGATCTGGTCGTCCTCATAGAGAATGTCCAGCTTGGGGCTGGCGATCTTCAAAAAGGCGTTCTCCGGGGTGGGGGCGTCGAAAAACTCGTCGTTGATGTAAAGCTGGAGGGTGTCGCCCACCTCCAGCCTGGCGTCCCGCTCGGTCCGCTTGCCGTTGCGCTTGACCCGCTTCAGGCGGATGTACTTTTGGGCCAGCGCCGCAGGCAGCAGCGGGACGGTTTTCGCCAGCCAGCGGTCTACCCGCTGGCCCGCGTCGTTGGGGGTTATGGTAAATTCTTTCATGTGTTGCACCTGGGTTGTAACTTCTTGTTACCGTTTGGTTTCATTTTGTCACACTTCTATTATAGCACAGTGCGATACCCTTTTGCAATGGAGAAAACGCCGGAAACCGGAGCGGTACCGCCGGGAATCCCCCCAAAAGAACGGAAAAGCGCCAGCGGTTGGGGCGGCGTGGAAGGATGCGCCCTCCTTCCTGATTTTTCAGGGTGAGAAAACCCGTTTTCGTACAAGGTGCCTCTTTCTTTTTGGGGAAAGATGTGAGATAATACTTAGACAATGCCGGACTGCGACCTGTGCGGCGTTATCTTGGAAAGTCTGTCCGGGAGGAGGACACGCATGAACCCTCAACAGCGCATTGCGGCGGTTTGCTGCGCCGTGTGCATCAATATGCCTCTGCTCTCCGGCCGGGCCGCCGCGCTGGAGATCGACACCCAGGCGTTCCAGCACCACCCGGTCCGCATGACCGTGGGACTGGTCTCCCTGGCGCTGGCGCTGATTCTGATCATTTACGCCACCACCCGCGCCGCCATCCACCGGGCCAAACGGGACAAAAGCTATGGCGAGGGCGGCAAGCTGCGGGGCGTCTCCGTCCCGTCCTATAAGAAAAAACGCGGAAACGACAAGCAGTATGGCAGCCGCTTTCTGGGGCGGGTGCTGCCCAACTACAAGGGGGGCAAGTCCAGCGCGGAGAACGCCAACCTCAAGGGCAGTCTGCCCCTGAGCTACAAGGAAAGCTGGGGCAGCCAGAAACGCTATGGCAAGTTCCACTTCGGCGCGTTCTTGCCCTTCTATAAAGGCGGCAAGTCCGCCGCAGGAGAGGCCCGCGTTCCCACGCTCCACCAGCCCAAGAGCTACGAAAAGCGCAAGGGCCGCCGCTCCCTGGGCGGGATGCGGTTCCCCCTGCCGCTTCCCAGCTATAAGGGAGGTAAATCCTCCGCCTCTGCCGCCGACCTGCGGGGGACGCTGCCCAACAGCTACAAGGAGAGCCGGGGCAGCGCGAAACGTTACGGTTCCTACCGGTATGGCAGCGCCGTTTCGCATTATAAAGGCGGTAAGTCCGCCGCAGGAGAGGCCCGCGTCCCCACCGCTCACCGGCCCGGCAGTCACACCGGCGTCCGGCGGTACAAGGGGCCGGACAGCACCTGGCGGCCCAACCTGCCCACCCCCAGCTATAAGGGCGGCGCGTCCTCGGCGCGGGGGGCCAAGCTCTACACCACCATGCCCACCAGCTACCGCAAGGGCAAGGGCGCGGCGGGAGAGGCGGTCATTCCGGTGCCCCACACCCCCAGCAGCCACGGTGGGCGCAGGAGCGACCCCAAGGGGATGACCGGGTGGCGGCCCAATCTGCCCACCCCCAGCTACAAGGGCGGTGCGTCCTCGGCCAGAGCCGCGAAGCTCTACACCACCACACCCGCCAGCTACCGCAAGGGCAAGGGCGCGGCGGGAGAAGCCGTGGTTCCGGTGCCCCACACCCCCAGCAGCCACGGTGGGCGCAGGGGGAACGGAAAGCAGTTCACCGGCTGGCGGCCTGATCTGCCCACCCCCAGCTATAAGGGCGGCGCGTCCTCGGCCAGAGCTGCGAAGCTCTACACCACTACTCCTGCCAGATACCGCAACGGCAGAGGCGCGGCGGGAGAGGCAGCCATTCCGGTGCCCCACACCCCCAGCAGCCACAGCGGGCGCAGGATCAATGGGAAGCAGTTCACCGGCTGGCAGCCGGACCTGCCCCTGCCCAGCTACAAGGGCGGCATATTCGCCCAAGGCCCCGGCGAAGTCCCCACCACCCACCAGCCCGCCAGACACACCGGGTTCCGGCTGTCCAACCTGCGCTTTGGCGCGTGGCGGCTGGACGCGCCCATTCCCAGCTACAAGGGCAGCTTTGCCCCGGCGAAGGCAGCGGGGTTCACCCGCCAGGCCCCTCAGACCCATCGGCGGCGGTTCAACGGCCAGCGCCTGACCGGAAAAACCTGGTGCATCCCGGTGGACAGCTACAAGGGCGGCTATGGCGTGGCCGGCGTGGGCAAGCCTCTCCAGGCGTTGCCTCCCAGCTACAAAGCCCCCTGGGGCAGCCAGCGGCGCTACACCGGCGTTATGCTGGCGGTGCCCATCCGCATGGACGGCTCACCCATGCCCGCCCGGACGGCCATGGAGCTGCCCATGAGCTATAAAGAACCCTGGGGCGGCAGCCGCCGGTACACCGGCGTCCGGTTCCGCCTGCCCATCCGCATGGACGGGTCGCCAACGCCCCGCTCCCGCGCGGTGGTGGAACTGCCCATGAGCTACAAAGAGCCGTGGGGCAGTCAGCGGCGCTACGGAAAAATCACCGCCATTCCCCACCCCTTCTCCATCCGCATGGACGGCTCCCCTGTGCCGGAGTCGAAGGTAGTGGTGGAGCTGCCCATGAGCTACAAGGAACCCTGGGGCAGTCAGCGCCGCTACGGTTCGGGCTGGGAGTATCCCCCGCTGCCCAAGGCATACCATGGCGGCAGCGTCACCAACCCCAAAGCCCCCTGGCAAAACCCGGAGACCGGCGAGGTCTACGTGGAGCATTTGTCCGACGCCAAACGCTACGGCAACCGGCGCTATGGCGGCAAGCTCTACGCCCAGCGGAGCTGTAAGCACTACCAGGCGAAGAAGCCGGAGACAGCCGATATTACATGAAATCAGCCGCCGCAGGCCTTGTGAGGAGGGTTTGCGGCGGTGTTTTCTTGTTGAAATGCCAAAAATCATTCTATAGAATATAGATATGTTCTATCAATTATGTATTCTAAACCTTGCACCGGTTATACTTTTCTTTAGAATCACAACTCGTTCTAAAGGAAGTGACGCAATGGATATGCAGGCGGTGGGCGAACGCATCCGCGTGGCGCGGGAGGCAAAACATTTGACCCAACAAAGTCTGGCGGAGGAAGTCGGACTGAGCGCCCCGCATATCAGCGTCATTGAGCGCGGGGTCAAAGCGCCCCGGTTGGACACCTTTGTGGCCATTGCCAACGCATTGGATGTTTCTGCGGATGAGCTGCTGATTGACGTGGTGGACCACGCGACGCAGGGAGTAGCCACGGAGTTGTCCTCCGCTATTGCAGAGCAGCCCCGGGAGTATCAAAAGCGCATTTTGAACGCGGTCAAAGCGTTGGTCGCGGATTAAACGAGGAAAAGAGAGCCGGGTGGCTCTCTTTTTTCACGTTCAGGCAAAAATTATCAAGAAAACATTTTTTTCGCTCTTTTTCGACCTGTTCCATAGCTTAAACTATTTCTATAGAATTAATACATATTCTAAAGAAAGAAGAATGAGCATGGAGTTTAACACTATCATAAAAATAATTGCCCAAAAGAACGGCGTCCGAGAGGATGAGGTACTTCGGGAAATGCAAGCTGCTATCGAGGCCGCACTGAAAAGCGAGGAGCCAACAGCGCAGGCCCATTGGAGAAGCCTTCCCAAAAGGGGAGACATACCGACCCCGGAAGAAGTGGTTGCGTATCTGGTGCAGCAGGTTATAGAGGATAGCAGGGGGGATTCCCTGTGAAACAGAGTGGGATTATCCGGTTTCATTGCACATTGCACATTGCTAATTGCTAATTGCTAATTGTTCTGCTCAGTTTTTGTCCCCCGGCTTAAACACCGCCGCCGCCAGCCAGCCGAACAGCACCGCCGCGGCAATGCCCCCCGCCGCGGCAGTCGTCCCGCCGGTGAAGGCCCCCAACAGGCCCTTTTCCGCCACGGCGGTCTTGACGCCCTTCGCCAGATTGTATCCGAAGCCGGTCAGCGGCACCGTGGCCCCTGCGCCGCCCCACTCCGCCAGGGGCTGATAGAGGCCCAGCGCTCCAAGCACCACCCCCGCCACCACGTAGGCGGTGAGGATTTTTGCCGGGGTCAGGGAGGTGCGGTCGATGAGCACCTGCCCCACGGCGCAAATCAATCCACCGCAGAGAAACGCCCGGACGAATTGCCAAAACAGTTCCATGTTCAAATCTCCTTTCTGACTGGCTTATCCTTCCCGGCTGTTGCAGATGGCCACAGCGTGGCAGATGCCGGGGATGGATTCCCCCTGTCCCACGGCGGTGGGGGAGTGGAGCGCGCCGGTGGCGCAGAACAGCAGGCGGTCCCACTTGCCCTCCCGCATCCCGTTGAGCAGGTAGCCGGTGAGGACGCAGGCGGAGCAGCCGCAGCCGGAGCCGCCACAGTGAACGTCCTGGGTCTCGCAGTCGTAGAGCAGGCAGCCGCAGTCGTTGTAGTTGCCGGATAATTCCACTCCGTCCCGCCGGAACAGTTCCACCAGCAGGCTCCGCCCCAGCTTGCCCAGGTCGCCGGTGACGATGAGGTCGTAGTAGGAGGGAGCGCGCCCGGTGTCCCGCAGGTGACAGGAGATGGTGTCGTAGGCCGCCCAGGTCATGGCCGCCCCCATGTTGTTGGCGTCCCTGATGCCCTTGTCGTTGATTTTGCCCACGGTGACGTGGGTGATATACGGCCCTGGCCCCTCTTTTGCCAGCACCGCCGCTCCCGCCGCCGTAGCAGTCCACTGAGCGGTAGGGGTCCGCTGTCCGCCGTACTCCAGCGGTGTGCGGTACTGCCGCTCGGCGGAGCAGAAGTGGGAGGAGGCCATTGCCGCCGCCCACTCCCCGAATCCCCCGTCCAGGGTCATGGCGGCCAGGGCCAGGGATTCCGCCATGGTGGAGCAGGCCCCGTACAGGCCGAAGTAGGGCACGCCCAGGTCACGGGCGGCGTAGCCGGAGCCGATGCACTGGTTCAGCAGGTCCCCGGCGAAGAGGAAATCCAGGGCGGAAAGGGGCTGCCCCGCCTTTTCCAGGGCGTGGGTCAGCGCCAGCTTCTGCATGGCAGTCTCCGCCTTCTCCCAGGTGCTTTGTCCAAATGTGGCGTCCTGGCTGATGAGGTCGAAGCTGTCCGCCAGCGGCCCCTGCCCCTCCTTCTTGCCCACCACGTTGGCGTGGCCCGCGATGGAGGGCGGAGTGGCCAGAGCGTAGGTCTGTCCGCCCAGTTTTTTTGCTGTCATAGCTGCACCTCCGTTTGTGGTTCAATATGGGGATAGTCTGCGCGGAAGGGGTGAAAATATTCTAAAACAGTCCCGTCGGAACGGAGAAAATTGTACGCAACCGCTATTGTTTTTTCAAAGTTGGGCTGGTATAATAGCTGAAATCAGCCGCCAAAGAGGGAGGAATGTTTCATGCCTGATGAAATGCGTTCGATTGGCTTTCTCTGCCCCAAGTGTCGCCAAAGCGTCATCGTGGAGCGTTCCGCGTTCTCCCTGACTGCCGCCCCCACCAAAATCGCCTGCCCCTGCGGAGGTTCCCAGGTCAAAATCGACTATGAGGGCGACCGGTTCCGGGTGGAGGCCCCCTGCGTGGCCTGCGGCGGCAAGCACATTGCCTATTGCCCGGAGAAGAACTTCTTGCACCAGAAGGCCTTGGGATTCTCCTGCGGCAAGACCGGCCTGGACTGCTGCTATGTGGGCCAGGACGAGGCCGTCTATCAGGCTGTCAAGCGCCTGGAGGAAGCGGTGGACGAGCTGGACGAAAAGCAGGAGGAGAGTTCCTTCCTCAACGACGTGGTCATGGCGGAGGTGCTGGGGGAGCTGAAGGACATCGCCGCCCGCGGCGGGATTTCCTGCGCCTGCGGCAGCCATGACTGGACGCTGAAGGTCCACTACTCCAGCGTGGAAGTGGTCTGCGCCCACTGCGGCGCTTCCCTGCGCCTGCCTGCCGCCACCTTGGACGACCTGAACGACCTGTGCTGCCGGGACAAGCTGCTGATTCGTCCCAGCGGCAGGTAAAATAGTTAAAAAAGCACCGGAGAGCCTGTTTGGGTTTTCCGGCGCTGCCATAAATAAACCAAATTTTTTTAAAGGAGATGCTGACATGATCAATACCAACGCTTCTGAAAAATTTGTCAAGGAAGGACTGACCTTTGATGATGTGCTGTTGATCCCCGCCGCCAGCGACGTGCTGCCTGCGGACATCGATCTGCACACCCAGCTCACCAAAAAAATCCGCCTGAACATCCCCGTGATGAGCGCCGCCATGGACACCGTCACGGAGTACCGGATGGCCATCGCCATCGCCCGGGAAGGCGGCATCGGCATCATCCACAAAAATATGTCCATCGAGCAGCAGGCCGAGCAGGTGGACCAGGTGAAGCGCTCCGAAAACGGCGTCATCCTCAACCCCTTCTGGCTGGAGCCTCACAACACCCTGGGCGAGGCCGACGAGCTTTGCGCCAAGTATCACATCTCCGGCGTGCCCATCTGCGAGAAGAGCGGCAAGCTGGTGGGCATCATCACCAACCGGGACATGAAGTTCGAGACCGACATGAGCCGCCCCATCGACGAGGTGATGACCAAGGACAACCTCATCACCGCCTCTGAGGGCGTCACTCTGGATGAGGCCAAAAAGGTCCTCTGCAAGCATAAGGTGGAGAAGCTGCCCATCGTGGACAGCGAGGGCAAGCTCAAGGGCCTCATCACCATCAAGGACATCGAGAAGGCCGTGGCCTATCCCAACGCCGCCCGTGACGAGCGGGGCCGTCTGCTCTGCGGCGCTTCCATCGGTGTCACCGCCGACCTGATGGATCGGGTGGACGCCCTGGTCGAGGCCGGTGTAGACGTGCTGAATCTGGACTCCGCCCACGGCCACAGCCGCAACATCCTCAAGTCGGTGGAACAGGTCAAGGCCAAGTACCCCGACGTGCAGCTCATCGCTGGCAACGTGGCCACCGCCGCCGGGTGCGAGGCCCTCATCAAGGCCGGTGTGGACTGCGTCAAGGTGGGCATTGGCCCCGGCTCCATCTGCACCACCCGCGTGGTGGCGGGCATCGGCGTACCTCAAATCACCGCCGTCTATGACGCCGCCTGCATGGCCGAGAAGTACGGCATCCCCGTCATCGCTGACGGCGGCATCCAGTATTCCGGCGACATCGTCAAGGCCCTGGCCGCTGGCGCCAACGTGGTCATGCTGGGCAGCCTGTTGGCGGGCTGCGAGGAGTCTCCCGGCGAGACGGAGATCTACCAGGGCCGTTCCTTCAAGGTCTACCGCGGCATGGGCTCCATCGCCGCCATGAACAACGGCTCCAAGGACCGCTATTTCCAGGCTGGCAAGCGCAAGCTGGTGCCCGAAGGTGTGGAGGGCCGCGTACCTTACAAGGGAACTCTGTCCGACACCATTTTCCAGATGATCGGCGGCATCCGCTCCGGCATGGGCTACTGCGGCGCGCCCAACATCCCCTACCTCCAGCAGAACGGCCAGTTTATCCGTATCACCTCCGCCGGTTTGAAGGAGAGCCACCCCCACGACATCAACATCACCAAAGAAGCGCCTAACTACTCTGTGCGGTAACTTTTTGAACCAAAACCATGCCCCCGCCGTTTCCACGGCGGGGGCTTTTGCACTCTCTCAGTTCATGGAAGAATAGGTCTGATACGCCTGGGCGATCTGCGCGCCGTCGGCGGGGGTGGTGGTGAACCAGCCCCGGTTCATGGCCTCGTCAAAGAGCTGGGTAGCGGTGTTGTGACCGCTGCGGATCATGTTCACGAAGGTGTCCCGCAGCCGGGTGTTGGTACACTCCGAGGCGAAGGTGTTGTAGTTGGTGGTCATTTTCTTCTCGGTCAGGATCAAATCGGTCATCCGTTCCTTGTCGGTCATGTTGGGTCCCTCCTCACTTTAAAAAGGTCAGCAGCGTGTTGAAATTCTGCTGGTGCTGCCCCGCGTACTGGTCGAAGCACTGTTTCAGGGCGTTCTCGTTGGTCTCCTGGGAGGCGCACTGGTACTTGACGATGCAGGTGTGCTCGAAATCCAGTTGGTCTTTCAGCGCGGACAGCTCCTTGCTGGTCAGATTTGCCATGGTTCCATCTCCTTTGCGGTTGATGGTTCCAGTATGACCCGAAACGTGAAAAATATGCGAAAAATCCCCACGGACAAATGCCCGTGGGGATGAATATTATTAGATGGACAGGGGAGAGGGGAGCTTATTCCTCTTTGGGTTCCTCCTCAGCGGGAGCAGCCTCATCCTCGGCAGGGGCTTCCTCAGCAGGAGCGGCCTCATCCTCGGCGGGAGCCTCCTCAGCGGGAGCGGCCTCTTCGTCGGCGGGAGCCTCTTCTTCGACGGCCTCTTCCTCAGCAGGAGCTTCCTCGTCAACGGGGACTTCCTCGGCCTCAGGCTTGGCGGACATCTCCTCGATGAGGGCGTTGTTGGCGGCGATGGCGGCCTGGGCCTCTAGGATGGTGGCGCAGGCGGCGACGAACTCGTCCTCCGGGTTCTCGCCGTACTTGGCGAAATACTGCTTGCCCAGCTCTGCGTAAGCCTTGCGGATGGTGTCCTCTTCGCCCAGGTTGGCGGCTTTCAGCTTGGCAATGGCGGCAAGCTGACGGGACTTGGCGGCTCCGGTTTGGGCCAGGTCGCTGGCCTGCTGCGCCAGACCGTTGGCTCTCTTTTTCAAATCGTCGATAAATGCCATGATAAATTCCTCCTAAAAAATGGGTACAACTTGCGGGAAATGTACGCTGTGCCTCTATTGTAGCGGATTTGCACCCAAAGAGCAAGGGCAGAACTTGATTTTTTAGTGGATTTTAATAGTGAGTTCACCGTTGATTCACAAAAAACGGGGCGTTTGTTCTTCTTCCGGGAACGGAGAGAGGGGTCAGAACAGGCCCACGATCTTGCCGTTCTCGTCGATGTCGATGCGCTCCGCCGCCGGGACCTTGGGCAGGCCGGGCATGGTCATGATGTCGCCGGTCTGGGCCACGATGAAGCCCGCTCCGGCGGAAACCTTCACTTTGGTGACGGAGACGGTGAAGCCTTCCGGCCGACCCAGCAGGGTGGGGTCGTCGGAGAGAGAATACTGGGTCTTGGCCACGCAGACGGGCAGGTCGCCGTAGCCCAGCTTCTCCAGGTTGGCGATGGACTGCTCCGCGGCCTTGGAATAGGTCACGCCTGCGCCGCCGTAGACCCGCTTGACCAGAGTCTCCAGCTTGGCCTTGATGGGGGTGTGCAGGGGATAGGCGAACTGGAAGTTGTGGGGCTGCTCGCACAGCCGCAGCACCTCTTTGGCCAGCTCCACGCCGCCTGCGCCGCCCTTGCCCCAGACCTCGGAGAGCACCACGTTGACCCCCAGCGCCCGGCACTTTTCCCGGATCAGGTTCAGTTCCGCGTCGGTGTCCTGGGTGAAGCGGTTGATGGCCACCACGCAGGGCAGATTAAAGACACGGGTGATGTTCTCCACGTGCTTGAGCAGGTTGGGCAGGCCCTTTTCCAGGGCCTCCAGGTTCTCGTGGCCCAACTCGGTCTTGGGAACGCCGCCGTTGTATTTCAGCGCCTTCACCGTGGCGACGATGACCACCGCGGAGGGGTCCAGCCCCGCCGCCCGGCACTTGATGTCCAAAAACTTCTCCGCGCCCAGGTCCGCGCCGAAGCCCGCCTCCGTGACCACGTAGTCGGCCAGTTTCAGCGCCGTGTCGGTGGCGGAGATGGAGTTGCAGCCGTGGGCGATGTTGGCGAAGGGGCCGCCGTGGACCAGAGCGGGGTTGTGCTCCAGGGTCTGCACCAGGTTGGGTTTGATGGCGTCCTTCAACAGCACGGTCATGGCGCCCTCGGCCTTCAGGTCGTGAGCGGTGACGGGGTTGCCCTTCCGGTCATAGGCCACGATGATGCGGGCCAGCCGCGCTTTCAGGTCCTTCAGGTCGGAGGCCAGGCACAGCACTGCCATGACCTCCGAGGCCACGGTGATGTCGAAGCCGTCCTCTCTGGGCACACCCTGGAGGCGGCCACCCAGCCCGTCGATGACGTTGCGGAGCTGGCGGTCGTTCATGTCCACGCAGCGCTTCCAGGTGATGTTCTTCACGTCGATGTCCAGCTCGTTGCCCTGCTGAATGTGGTTGTCCAGCATGGCGGCCAGCAGGTTGTTGGCTGCGCCGATGGCGTGGAAGTCGCCGGTGAAGTGGAGGTTGATGTCCTCCATGGGCACCACCTGGGCGTAGCCGCCGCCGGCAGCGCCGCCCTTGATGCCGAACACGGGGCCGAGGGACGGCTCCCGCAGGCACAGCAGGGCGTTTTTATTCAGCAGGGCCAGGGCGTCCGCCAGGCCCACGGAGGTAGTGGTCTTGCCCTCTCCAGCGGGGGTGGGGTTGATAGCCGTGACCAAAATCAGCTTGCCCTTCCGGGGGGCGTCTTTCAGGGAGGTGATGTCCAGCTTTGCCTTCACATTGCCATAGTATTCCAGCAGATCCTCGTTGATGCCCGCTTTCCGGGCCACCTCCGCGATGGGCAGCATGGGAGTCTCCTGTGCGATCTCAATGTCCGTTTTCATACCGCAAATCTTCCTTTCTCTTGTGGATTTCAACGTTTTACCAATTATTTACCAATAAAAAAACCGCACGCTTGGGTCCCTCACTGGCCCAGACGGTCGGCACTTCAAATCCCATACTCCCCGTGGTCGATTCCACTTCCGTCAGTCGTATGGTAAGGTAAAGGTACCATACCCGTCCGAATTTGTCAATGGGTCGCGGACACAATTTTTGTTTTTGTCTTTTGGATTTTTTGACGATTTGATATATAGAACAGTTCAACTACAAAGTGCGCCCGGACGCGGCGAACGCGTCCGGGCGGGGAAGGTTCCTATTACAGTTCGATGCCGAACCGGAAGAAGTTATTGGTGTTGTTGAAGCTCAGGTCGGCCACCAGCTTTTTCAGTTGCTTTTCGTCGTTGGGGTACTGGCCGCTCTCCACCCACTCGCCGACCAGCTCGCACAGGATGCGGCGGAAGTACTCGTGGCGGGTGTAGCTCAGGAAGGAGCGGGAGTCAGTCAGCATACCGACAAACTGGCCCAGTGCGCCGTCGGCGGCCAGGGTGGTCAGTTGTTCCCGCATACCGGGACGGGTGTCGTTGAACCACCAGGCGCTGCCCTGCTGGAGTTTGCCGGCCACGCCGCCGCCCTGGAAGCAGCCCATGATGGTGACGATGGCGGCGTTGTCGATGGGATTCAGCGAATAGAGGATCATCTTGGGCAGGCCGTTGTTCTCCACAAAGGCGTTGAGCAGGGGAGCCAGGTTCTCCACGCCGGACTGACTGTTGATGGCGTCATGGCCGTGGTCGGGACCCATCAGGGCCACGGCGGGCTTGTTGTTGTTGCGCAGACAGCCGAAGTGGATCTGCATGACCCAGTTCAGCTCGGTGTAGCGCTTGGCGCAGGCGATGGTGACCAGCGTCTTGAAGGCGTCGCCCTGGTCCTTGGGGGGCTGTTTGCCGGTCATGGCGATCTGGAAGGCGGCGTTGGCGGCGGCGGAGTCCGGCTCGGCGTACATGCAGTAATCCAGGCCGTGGTCGGCGCACAGGCAGCCCTTGCTGTTGAAGTAGTCGATGCGCTCCACCAGCGCGGCGGCCACGTCCTCGGCGGAGGTCAGCTCGCGGCCCACCACTTCGCCCAGCTTGCGGATGTAGGCGTCGAAGCCGGGCTTCTCGATGGCGATGGCCTTGTCGGGCCGGAAAGCGGGCAGGACCTTGATCTCCATGGTGGGGTCGTCGGCGATGACGCCGTGCCAATACAGGTCGTCCACGGGGTCATCGGTGGTGCAGATGGCCTTGACGTTGAACTTCCGCATCAACTGGCGGGCGGAGTAGTTCTTCAAAATCTCATTGCACTTGTCGTAGATCTCGTCGGCGTTGTCGGCGTTCAGAGGCTCGTAGATGTCAAAGCCCCGTTGCAGCTCCAGGTGGCTCCAGTGGTACATGGGGTTGCCGATGAGCTGGGGCAGGATGGTGGCAAAGGCGCGGAACTTCTCCCGGTCAGGGGCGTCGCCGGTACACAAGTCCTCCGTGACGCCGCAGGTGCGCATCTGACGCCACTTGTAGTGGTCGCCGCCCAGCCAGACCTGGGTGATGTTGTCGAATTTCCGGTCCTCAGCGATCTCCCGGGGGTCGATGTGGCAGTGGTAGTCGATGATGGGCAACTGCTCCGCCACCTCGTGATAGAGCTTTTTGGCGGTTTCGGTGCTGAGCAGGAAATCCTGGTCCATAAATGCTTTCATAAAGTACCTCCTAAACAAAACTGATTGCCGCCGACGGCGGGCAAGAAGTAACTATAGTATACATGACTTTTTGGTAATTGTCCACAGATTGAAAAGAGGATTTTGAAGAAATTTGAGAAAAAGTGCGATGTTTACCGGCTCCGCTCTGCCTGAGCGATGTAATCCCGGTCAATTTCGAAGTGCTGCTCCAGGGCGGCCAGGCCCGCGTCCAGATCCTTCTCCATCAGGGCGTTGTAAATGGCCCAGTGGGACTGCTGCAACTGCTGGACCTGAGCGCCGTCCAGCAGGATGGTGGTGCGCAGACTGCGGATGAACTGGTTCAGCAGCTCGTTGAACAGCGAAGTGTAGAAGGACAACAGCCGGTTGTGGGAGGCCAGGACCAGGGAGTTGTGAAAGGCCAGATCCAGCCGGGAGCTTTCCTCCGGGCTGTCGGTCTGGTCCATAGAGACCAAAATCTGCCGCAGGGAGCCTAACTCCTCAGCGGTGGCGCAGTTCATGGCCATTTCGATGGCGCCGGCCTCATACCAGCGGCGCATTTCCAGCACCTCGGTGTAGCTGGCCTGCTGGAGCACCATGAACATATTGAAAAACTTCAACATATAGTCGTGAGGGTCACAGCGGACGTAATTGCCGCTGCCCTGGAGACACTCCACCAGCCCCATCATTTCCAGCACATGGAGGGCTTCACGGGCAGAGTTCCGGCTGACGCCCAGCCGCTCGGCGATGTCCCGTTCGGTGGGGATGCGGTCGTTGAGTTTTAACTCCCCGCTGAGGATCAGCCGGGAAAAATAGTCGAATACGTGTTCATATGCCTTTTTGTTGGCAGTCAAATTATCCATTGGCACATTATCACCTGCAAATCAGACGAGTTTTGTACCATCTAGTATACCAGATGATGTGCGATTTGCAAGGGGCTGTTTGCTGTTTTGCGTGCCGGATTTTTGGATTTCCGAAGAAAGCACGCTTCGGCCTCCGGCAGTTCCTCAGCCGGACTTTTCCCCGGCGGCGTGGTCGATGGGGCTGGCGGGGGAGGAAGCCTGGCTCGTCTGGTAGAAGTCCGCCATGGAGGTGTTCTCCCGGAACACCTTGGGGGTAACGCCCACGATTTGCTTGAACAGGCGGCTGAAATAGTGCATATCGGAGACGCCGCACTGCACCGCCACCGACTTGGTGGGAAGGTCGGTACACAGCAGCAGGCGCTGGGCGTGTTCGATGCGGTGCTGGTTGACGTACTCCGTCAGGGGGATACCCATCTCCTTCTTGAACAGGGAGGACAGGTAGCTGGCGTTGATGTTCAGCCGGGAGGCGAAGGCTTTCAGGCTCAGGTCCGCCGTCAGGTCGGTGTTGACATAGTTGATGATCTTCTGAACAGGCAGGGAGTGGTCTTTCAGGTTGTACTCGTTGACCATGCGGCAGTAGCCCTGGACGAGCTTCCGGCGGAACTGGTTGATCTGGTCCGGGCTGGTGATGGCCTCGATCTGTTGAACGTTCTGGTTGGAATAGGCGTCGATGTGGATGGGGTGGACCCCGGCCTGTTCCGCCGACTTGCGCAGCAGCGTGTTCAGGGTGATAGTGTAATCCTTCTGGTCCCGCAGGGCGTCAGACAACCGCTGGGGCAGGGTAATGGTGTTGAACCGGGCAACCAGTTCCAGAGCCTGGTTTTCGTTGCCCTTGGCCACTGCCTGGAGCAGGTCGTTTTCTACCTGGTACCGCTCCTCAATATACTGGATGCCCTGGAAGGGCCGGTCGGGGACCTGGAGGTAGTTGCTGTACATGCGATACCAGTCGTCCAGGTCGTTCTCGCTGGTGCGCTGGACCTCATATTGTCCCTCGCCGCAGAGGTAGTTGGCCAGCAGCGTGAAAAGGGTCTCAAGAGAGTTTTGGTCGGTAAAGACCGGCAGGCAGTAATAATACGCCTGCAAAGGCTCCCGCAGCCGTTCCGGCAGGTTCAGGTGGGCGAACAGCGCCTCAAACCGGATGCCGGTGATGTTCTCGTACAGCACCGGTCCCGCCAGCAGAAAATCGTCCTCTTCGCCGTAGCGTATGATCACATAGTTGCACTGAAACACGTCCTTGAAGTATCGCACCGTGAAGCTGGGCATTTTTTTCAGTTCCGCGTTGCAGGACTCCGTCAGACGATGGTCGCCCAGGATGGTGCTGCGCAGTCCGCGGTCCAGCCAGTCGAAGTCATCGCAGGGCAGCGTGACGGCATGGATGGGGATATTGTTGATGGAAAACAGGTTTTGAATGAAATCCGATAACTCTTGGGTCATAAAGTAGGCACCTCGTTGGAAAAAACAGTTCGAGAAAAGCGCAAATCGATTCAAAAGGGGAAAACGGAAGATATTTTTTTCATTATTTATTGCACATTCTTTAGGCAGTTGCAAGGGGTTCTAAAAAAAATACAAAAACACACAAAAATTATTCCTATCCATCAAGGTCTTTTGGAAATATAATAACAATGTACAAAAAGTGAAATTGAAAAGTGCGCTTCATTATGCAAAATGGTAAAAGATAGGGAGAAAGAAGAATTTATTTATTTCTGTTGTTTTTTGTGAGAAAATGAGCGGAAAACCGGAGAAATTTTCCGTTTGGGGAGGGCATTTTTGTTACGTCTGCCGGCGTTGACCGGTGAAGGTAAATATCTGAGTAAGGAGCAAGCATTATGAGGAATGTCATCAACTTAAACAAAGGGTGGAAATTCATCCAGCAGGATGTAGGACTGCCCGCGGCCTACCCCACGGACTGGCAGGACGTTGACCTGCCCCACACCTGGAACGCCGTGGACGGGCACGATGGCAACGGCAGCTATGACCGGGGCAGCTATTGGTATGCTAAATCCTTCCCCACGCCCAAGCAGCCGCTGGCTGGCGGGCGCGTCTACGTCGAGATCATGGCGGCGGGCCAGCAGGCCACCGTCTATGTCAACGGCGAAAAGGTCACCTACCACGAGGGCGGCTACTCCATCTTCCGGGCGGACATCACCGACCTGTGCAAGGACGGCGAGGACAACCTGCTGGTGGTCAACTGCTCCAACGAGTACAAGGACAGCGTCTATCCCCAGTCCGCCGACTTCACCTTCTACGGCGGCCTGTACCGGGGCGTCAACCTGATTTCCGTCCCCAACGCCCACTTTGATCTGGACTACTACGGCGGCCCCGGCCTGAAAGTCACCCCCAAGCCCTGCGAGAAGTGCGGCGGCGCCACCTTCGAGCTGGAGACCTACGTCACCAACCCCGACGAGAACTTCACCGTCCTCTACTCCATCAAGGACCCCGACGGCAAGGAAGTCGCTTACGCCTGCCGTCCCTCCGACAGCACCGCCGTCACCCTGTACGTCCCCGACGCCAAGCTGTGGGACATCGACAGCCCCAACCTCTACACCGTCACCGCGCTGCTCCAGCGCCGCAACGAGGCTTATGACGAGGTCTCCTGCAAGGCGGGCGTCCGCAGCTTCTCCGTCACCCCCGACGACGGCTTCATCATCAACGGCGTTCAGACCCCCCTGCGGGGCGTCAGCCGCCACCAGGACCGCCTGTATAAGGGCAACGCCCTCTCCAAGGAAGAGCATTACGAGGACGCGCAGATCATCAAGGAGCTGGGCGCGAACACCATCCGTCTGGCCCACTATGAGCACTCCCAGGACTTCTATGACGCCTGCGACGAGCTGGGCTTCATCATTTGGGCGGAGATCCCCTTCATCAGCGTGTTCAACAAGGACCCCGCCGCTCATCAGAACTGCATCAGCCAGATGAAAGAGCTGATCGTGCAGAATTACAACCACCCCTCCATCTGCTTCTGGGGCATCTCCAACGAGATTTTGATCGGCGGCATCTCCCAGCAGTTGGTGGACAACCATGTGGAGCTGAACAAGCTGGTCAAGGAGATGGACCCCACCCGTCTGACCACCATCGCCCACGTTACCATGACCCCTGTGGAAAGCCCCATGCACCACATCACCGACGTCATCAGCTACAACCACTACTTCGGCTGGTACGGCGGCAAGTTCGAGGACAACGGACCCTGGCTGGATGACTTCCACAAGCTCCATCCCGACCTGAGCCTGGGCATGAGCGAGTACGGCTGCGAGGGCGTTATCAGCAACCACGGTCCCGAACCCGCCTGCAAGGACTACAGCGAGGAGTATCAGGCCATGTACCACGAGCATCTGGCGAAGGTGTTCGACGAGCGGCCCTGGATGTGGTCCACCCACGTCTGGAACATGTTCGACTTCGGCTGTGCGGCCCGGAACGAGGGCGGCGTAGCGGGCCGGAACAACAAGGGCCTGGTCACTATGGACCGCAAGACCAAGAAGGATTCCTATTACATCTATCAGGCGTACTGGACCAAGGCCCCCATGGTTCACATCGCGGGCAAGCGTTACGCCCAGCGCGCCGGGGAGACCACCCTCATCAAGGTTTACACCAACCAGCCCAGCGTCTGCCTGTACCTGAACGGCGAGCTGGTGGAGGGCAAGGCCGCTGTGGATCACATCGCCGCCTTCACCGTGGCGCTGGCCGATGGCTTCAACATCCTGGTCGCTGAAGCGGGCGGCGTGAAGGACTCCACCACCCTGGAGAAGGTGGAGACCGAACCCGCCATCTACACCCTGCCCGAAGTCAACGAGCGCCGCGAGGGTGTCGCCAACTGGTTCAGTTCCGTGGGCGACATGGACCTGGAGGCCCCCATGGAGTTCCCAGAAGGTTATTACAGCATCAAGGACCCCATAGAGGTGATTGCAGGGAGCGAGGAGGCCATGGAGATTACCCGTAAAGCCATCAAGCTGGCCACCAACTTCGACGTGGCCCCCGGCGTAGGTATGTGGGATATGATGAGGACGATGTCTCCCGAAAGCATGACCTCTATGATGCCCACTATCCCCGATGGCTTTATGGAGAGTCTGAACGGCCAGCTCATCAAAATCAAGAAGGTGTAAGTTCACCACTTGTTTTACTCCGTAGAAAACCGGTTCGCCGGTTTCCTGCCCCCGCCGCGGGGTCCCGCGGCGGGGAACCAGCATATTTGCCTGTCCAAAGGAAGGAGGAAATATCTCCCCCGCTATTCCCAACGGGGCGCGGACAAGGCAGTTTTCATACCCATTCCGCCGGATTGCCACGGCGGAACCTGTCAAACTTATTAGAAAAGGAGCTTGAGAAAAATGGCAACAAAAGACACCACTGCCGTGAAGCCGTTTGGCTGGGCTGATAAAATCGGCTACGCCATGGGCGACTTCGGCAACGACTTTACCTTTATCCTGGCTTCCAGCTTCATGCTGAAGTTCTACACCGACGTTATGGGCGTCTCCGCCGGTCTGGTCGGCCTGCTGATGATGATGGCCCGTTTCGTGGACGCTTTCACCGACACCGCTATGGGCCAGGTCGTGGACCGCAGCGAGCCCACCGAGAAGGGCCGCTTCATCCCCTGGATGCGGCGCTTCATGGGTCCCGTGGCCCTGGCCTCCTTCCTGCTGTACGCCTCCTGGTTCCAGAATATGCCCATGGCGTTCAAGATCTTCTGGATGTTCTTCACCTACCTGCTCTGGGGCAGCGTCTGCTACACCGGCGTCAACATCCCCTACGGCTCCATGGCTTCCGCCATCACCGACAAGCCTGACGAGCGCACCCAGCTGTCCAGCTGGCGGAACATCGGCGCGACTCTGGCTAGTACCGTCATCGGCGTGGTCCTGCCCCTGGTGGTCTACTACACCGACGCCAACGGCAACACCCAGCTCTCCAGCACCAAGATGACCATGGCCGCTCTGGTCTGCTCCATCTGCGCTGTCATCTGCTATCTGCTCTGCACCAGCCTCTGCACTGAGCGCGTCAAGATTCCCACCAAGACCGAAAAGTTCAGCCTGGGCGCTCTGCTCAAGCAGTTGGGTTCCAGCCGCGCCCTGATTTCTATCATCGCCGCCGCCATCGTTCTGCTGCTGGCCCAGTTGACCATGCAGGGCATGAACAACTATATCTACCCCAACTACTTCAACAACGCAACCGGCGCGTCTATCGCCTCTCTCGTCGGCAGTGTGATGATGTTGATTTTGGCTGCGTTTGTCATCCCGCCGCTCTCTAAAAGAGTTGGCAAAAAGGAGGTTGCCATTGCCGGCAACGTGGTCGCCGTTATCGCGTTTGCCGCTGCTTTCGTTCTCCGCATTCAGAACATGTATGTTTACATTGTGTTCTACACACTGGGCTACTTCGGCGTTGCCTTCTTCAATACCTGCGTGTGGGCCATGATCATCGACGTCATCGACGAGGACAACATTCGCCGGGGTACCCGTTCCGACGGCACCATCTACTCCCTGTACTCCTTCGCCCGTAAGATCGGCCAGGCGCTGTCCTCCGGTCTGACCGGCGCTCTGCTGACCATGATCGGCTACACCGCTGAGACCGCGTTCGACACCAGTGTTGTCAACGGCATTTACACCATTTCCACCCTGATTCCCGCCATCGGCTTCGGCCTGCTGGTCGTGATTCTGGCCTTCTGGTATCCGCTGGACAAGAAGACCGTCGATGCCAACGCTGCTAAGCTGGCTGAGATGCGTAAGCAGTAATCCGTAACCTTACAAACAACTCCTTCTCGTCCCCTCTAAGTCCGGCCAGGGCGTGCGCGCCCTGACCGGCGGACGGGATAGAAAAACGCTCGAATCCAGTTTGTGGCTGGGTTCGAGCGTTTTGTTTCGTTATGTAGGGCGGGAAACGTCCTTTGGCAAATACTAGCTACTAATCACTAGCCACTGACCACTGACAGTTACCACCGAATCAGACACGCCGCGCTGGACAGTCCGCCGCCGAAAGCGACCATAGCGATGAGGTCGCCCCGCTGGAACTTCCCGGCCCGGTTCCACTCGTCCATCGCCAGGGGGATGCTGGCGGCGGAGGTGTTGCCGTACTTCTGGATGTTGACGCAGAAGTGGTCGGCGGGGATGGCCTTCATCCGGCGGGCCGCGCCGTCGATGATGCGCTTGTTGGCCTGATGGGGGATGACCCAGTCCAGGTCTTTTTCCTCCAGCCCGGCTTTGGCGACCACCTCTGCCACCCGCTTGGGGAAGTTGCTGACGGCGAACTTATAGGTCTCCTGACCGTTCATATGCACCAGGGGAAGTTGCTCCTCCCGGTCATACCAGGGAGAGATGCCCTTCTTGGTGGGGATGGCAATCACGTCGTCGCCCCCGGCGGTGACGAAGGAAGAGCCGAGGTAGTTGTCACCGGCCTCCAGCACCGCAGCCCCCGCGCCGTCGCCAAAGAGGACGCAGGTGGAACGCTCGTGCCAGTTGAGGATGCGGGACATGGACTCCGCGCCCACCACCAGCATTTTGCGGATGCCACCCTTGCAGAAGAAGGCGGCGGCGGTGTCCATCAGGTAGATCCAGGCGGTGCAGGCGGCGTTCAGGTCCAGGCAGGGGCACTGCGCGCCCAGGTTCCGCTGGAGCAGGCAGGCGATGGAGGGGCTGATGTATTCGCTGCTGACCGTGGCGCAGAGGATCATGTCCAGCTCGTCAGCAGAGATACCGGCGTTTTCCAGGGCGTTCTGGGCGGCCTTGGTGGCCAGCTCCGAGGTGGTCTCGTTGGTGACCACGTGGCGCTCCTTAATGCCGCTGCGGGTGGAGATCCACTCGTCGCTGGTGTCCAGAAAAACGGTCAGGTCGTCGTTGGTGACGACCTTGGGCGGCACATAGCTGCCTGTGCCGATGATTTTAAAACTCATATGCTTCACCTTCGTATATGGAATGTAGGCTCAAAAAAATGCGGAATACTCACAAAATCAATTTATTATACCAGAAAGTACGGAACGTGTCAATTTTGAATTTGAACCGTTGGAAACAAACGCGGCAGTCTGTCGCAAAACGCCCCGTTTGTCGGAAAAGGGGAAACTGCCGTCGGTTTCGATTGACAGCACAGGGGATTTTGTACTAAAATAGAGGCAAGAAAACGGACACGTTTGACATTTTGCTGAAAATGTGCGAAAAACGAAGGAAAGAGGTGCCACGAATGGAGCTTTGCTTTTACGGAGCGGCCCACGCCGTCACCGGCTCCTGCCACTGCGTCTCCGCCAACGGGAAACACGTCCTGGTGGATTGCGGGTTGCAGCAGGGCAAGGATGAGATGGACAACCAGAGGTTTTATTTCTCCCCGGCGCTCATCGACGCGGTGCTGGTGACCCACGCCCACATCGACCACTCCGGCCGCCTGCCCCTGCTGGTGAAGGAGGGGTATCAGGGGCCGATTTACGCCACCGCCCTGACCTGTCAGTTGCTGGAAATTATGCTGCTGGACTCCGCCCACATTCAGGAGAGCGACGCCAAGTGGGAGAACCAGAAGGGCAAGCGGGCCGGGAAAGAGCCGGTGGAGCCGCTGTACACCGTCGCGGATGCGGAGGAAGCCATCCGGCGGCTGGTGCCGGTGAGCTACGGCCAGACACTGGAGCCGGTGGAAGGGTTCCGGTTCCGCATGACCGACGCGGGCCACCTGCTGGGCAGCGCCTATGTGGAGCTGTGGGTGAGAGAAGGAGCTGCGGAGAAGAAAATTGTCTTTTCCGGCGACATCGGCAACACGAATCAGCCCATCATCCGGGACCCCCAGCCCATCTCCGGCGCGGACTATGTGGTGATGGAGTCCACCTACGGGGACCGGAACCACGAGGGCGAGGGGGACTACACCACAGCCCTGGCGGAGATTCTGAACGACACCTTTGCCCAAGGGGGCAACGTGGTCATCCCTTCCTTCGCCGTGGGCCGCACCCAGGAGCTGCTGTATTTCCTCCGGGAGATTCAGGAGCAGGGGCTGGTGACCTCCCGCCCGGACTTCCAGGTGGTGGTGGACAGCCCCCTGGCAACGAAGGCCACCCAAATCTTTTCCGGCGACCTGACCGGCTACCTGGACGAGGAGGCGCTGGCGCTCATTGACGACGGGGTGTCGCTGTTCCAGGTGGATCACCTGCGGCTGTGCGAGAGCACCGAGGAGTCCAAGGCGCTGAACGAGGACACCACGCCCAAGGTCATCATCTCCGCATCCGGTATGTGCGACGCCGGGCGCATCCGCCACCACTTGAAGCACAACCTCTGGCGGAAGGAGTGCGCCGTGGTGTTCGTGGGCTATCAGGCCCAGGGGACCCTGGGCCGCTCCCTGCTGGAGGGGAAGAAGTTCGTCCGCCTCTTCGGGGAGGACGTGATGGTCAACGCCAAGATCATCAACTTCCGGGGCCTGTCCTCCCACGCCGGACACGACGATTTGGTGCGCTGGGCGCGGCAGTTTGACAGCCCCACGGAGATTTTCGTGGTCCACGGAGACGGCGCAGTCAGCGAGGGCTTCGCCGCGGAGCTGACCGGTCTGGGCTACCGCGCCCACGCCCCTCTCTGCCGGGAGGAGTACGACCTGCTCCGGGGCGCTGTGACCCGCCAGGGTGTCGCTCCCGTCAAAAAGAAGGAATCCCGCTGGCAGGAAGGCTCTGCCGCCTATCGCCGTCTGGAGGAGGTTGGCCGCCAGCTCATGGAGGTCATCCGCAAGAACAAGGGCGGCACCAACAAGGATCTGGCAAAGTTCGCCGACCAAATTCGCGCCCTGATCCAGAAGTGGGACCGGTGAGCCGCGTCTCAATTTCCGGGGAAATTTGGGTGAAACGCCGTGAAAAAGCATTGTCACCAAAGAGAATGTGTGGTAAAATAAAAGAACTTCATGTTAGGGAGGCAACAAGATGGTCGGAAATGTAGCGTTTCGCAGCGCCGCAATTGGCGGGTTCAACCGCAGCGACGTGATGAGTTATATTGAGAAATCTGTCCGTGAGAACACCGAGGCCCTGGAAGCGGCCCACGCGGAGGCCGCCGCGGCCCAGGAGAAGGCGGAGGAACTGGACCGGCTGAACGCAGAGCTGAAAAACCAACTGGAGAGCCAGCAGGTCACAGTCAAGGCCCAGATGTACACCCTCCAGACGGAGATCCAGAAAATCGTCGCTGAGCGGGACAGCCTGAAGGACAAAGTGGATCAGATGGAGGTCATGGACCAGAAGATGCAGCAGATGGAGCAGCAAATTCAGGCTCTCCTGCGCACCGGCGACCAGCAGCGGGAGACCATCCAGCGGGTCCAGACCGCCAACGACGAGAAGGCCCAGCGCATTGCCGATTTGGAGGCCCAGGTGGAGAAGATGCAGGGCGATTCCGACGCCTACCATGTCCTGTGTGACAACGTGGGGCAAATCATGCTGGACGCGAAGTCCCGCACCACCCTGCTGGAGCAGAGCGCTCAGCAGGCTTACGACGAAAAGATGGCCGAGGCCCAGTCCGCCTATGACACCATCCTGGCCAACGCCACCGGCGACGCGGAGGAGGCCCGCCTGCGGGTGGAGACCCAACTGCGGCAGCTCCAGGGCGAAGTGAACAACCTGGTCTCCGGCGTGAACGACGCCGTGGCGAAGGCGCTGAGCGATGTCAGCGAAGTGCAGGCGCTGATTCAGGGCCTGAACGGGTACATGAACCAGTACGCCGGTGAGGAACCCACCCCGCAGGAGGAGCCGGTGGCGGAAGCGCTGCCGGAGGAACCCCTGCCGTTCCCGGAAGCTGCCAATGAGTGACCGGAACGTGCAGAGCGGCGGGAGCAAAACCTACCACCTCCGTTCGGAGGAACTGCGGGCCATGCAGCCCCAGCTCAACGCCGGAGACCGGGTGGTACTCAGCGGCACCATTTACACCGCCAGAGACGCGGCCCACAAGCGTATCTTCGCCCTGCTGGACCAGGGGAAAGAGCTGCCCTTCCCGTTGCAGGACGCCATTGTCTACTATGCCGGTCCCACCCCCGCCCAGCAGGGAATGGCTGTGGGGGCCTGCGGCCCCACCACCGCCAGCCGGATGAACGGCTTTGCGCCCCGGCTGCTGGACCTGGGCCTGGGCGCCATCATCGGCAAAGGCCAGATGAGTGACGAGGTGGAGGCGGCCATGCAGCGCAATGGGTGCTGCTTCTTCGCCGCTGTGGGCGGCGCAGGGGCGCTGATCGCCCGGTGCATCGAGAAAGCGGAGGTCATCGCCTTCGACGACCTGGGTTGTGAATCCATCAAGCGTATGACCGTCCGGGAACTGCCCCTGACGGTGGCCATCGACTGCCACGGCGGGAACCTGTACCGGACGGGGCGGGCGGCTTACCAGAGGTGAACAAAGCGGGTTTCCCACGGCGTCGGGAGACCCGTTTTTGCGGAACAACTGTCATGACTGGTATCCCATTACGCAGCCATGCGCTTTTACCCCTCCGCTGTCAAGCGGCACTTCCGGGGCTTTGCCTGGGTTCCCATTAGGGGGCTAGAGGGATGGTCAGTTGTCAAACGATTGTTCTCAGCGGAAAATTTGTACTATATTGGGTAAAATTGCTGACCAAACAGCAAGTACTATCCCCCCTCGCCTCCCCTGAAAGGGGAGGGGGGACCATGCGTAAGCATGGTGGAGGGGTTTCCTGTTGGAATCAATGACAAGGCTGATTCAAAGAGATAGCCAGAATTGCACATTGCACATTGCTAATTGCACATTTTCACAGAGAGGAGCGTCATCCATGAACATTACCCTGAAAAACGATCAGCTCACCGTCGTCATCAGCACCCTGGGTGCGGAGATCCAGAGCATGACCACTGCGGAGGGCCTGGAGCTGATGTGGCAGGCGGACAAGGCCATCTGGGGCCGCCACGCCCCGCTGCTGTTCCCCATCATCGGGCGGCTGAAAGATCAGCAGTACACCCTGGACGGAGAAGTCATCTCCATCCATCAGCACGGCTTCGCCCGTGACACGGAATTTACCCTGGTGCAGCAGGACGAGACCTCCGCAACCTTCACCATGGAGGACTCGGAGAGCAGCCGAAAGGTCTACCCCTTCGCCTTCTCCCTGACCGTCTCCTACACCCTCTCCGGGAACACGCTGACCAAGCGCCATACCGTGGTCAACCGGTCCGACAAGGTGCTGCCCTACGAGATCGGCGGGCACGACGGCTACCGCACCTCCCTGCTCCCCGGCGAGGAGATGTCCGACTACTATGTGGAGTTCCCCGGTCAGACCGCCATCCACCCCTTTGGCATGGACGAGCACTGCTTCCTGACCCCGGAGAAGCTGGACTATGCCCTGACAGACGGCGCGCTGCCCCTGCCCCCCAAGGTGGGCGGGCTGGACACCGTGGTACTGGAGAACCTGCCGGTGCATCAGGTCACGCTGGCCAACCGGAAGAACAGCGTCCGGGTGACGGTGGACTTTCCGGAGTTCGATTATCTGGGCATCTGGACCAAGCCGGTAGACTTCGACACCAATTATATCTGCATCGAGCCGTGGACGACCCTGCCAGAGTGTACCTTCGTCAGCAGCGAGCTGGCGGAGAAAGCGGGCATCCGTCTGCTCCAGCCCGGCCAGGGGGAGACGCTGAGCTATGACGTCACTGTGAGCTGGTGAGAATTATTACTGGTCATCCTGGTGACTCACCTTCAACAGTTTTCATTCAAAAGTTTCCCCAAACTCCTGTAGGGGCGGCCCCTGGCCGCCCGGAAAACTACTCGCTGGATGCGGGCGGCCAAGGGCCGCCCCTACACACGCCGTAATAAAAAAGAACTGCGTGTCTATTTGCACAAGAGAAGGTGGTTTTTTCAGGGAGTTGAGCAGAAGGAATACTCAAATCACTATTTTCTGGAGAGAGATACCATGTGTGAGTTCTATGGATTTATCGGCTGCGGCAACATGGGCGCGCCCCTGGCGCGGGCCGCGGCAAAAACCCTGTCCGGCGGTCAGATCATGCTGGCCAACCGCACCCCCAGCAAGGCCGAGGCCCTTGCGGAGGAACTGGGCTGTCTGGTGGGGGAGAACGCCGACGTAGCCCGCCGGGCTGGGACCATTTTCCTGGGGGTCAAGCCCCAGATGATGGGGGACATGCTGAGCGGCATCGCTCCGGTGCTGGCAGAGCGGAAAGACCGTTTTGTGCTGGTGACCATGGCGGCGGGGCTGACCATCGCCCGCATCCGGGAGATGGCGGGGGGCGATTACCCCGTCATCCGCATCATGCCCAACACCCCCGCCTCCATCGGGGAGGGGATGATCCTCTACGCCGCCGAGGGCGTCACCGGGGAGGAATTGGAGCGCTTTTTGTACAACATGGCGGCGGCGGGACGCTTTGACGCCCTGCCGGAGAGCCTCATCGACGCGGGGAGCGCCGTCTCCGGCTGCGGTCCGGCCTTCGTCTACCCCTTCATCGAGGCGCTGGCTGACGGCGCGGTGGCCTGCGGTCTGCCGCGGGCCAAGGCTCAGGAGTACGCCGCCCAGACTCTGGTGGGGGCGGCCAAGCTGGTGCTGGAGAGCGGCCAGCACCCCGGCGCATTGAAGGACGCGGTTTGCTCCCCCGGCGGCTCCACCATCGCGGGGGTCCGCGCACTGGAGCAGGGCGGGTTCCGCAGCGCCGCGACTGAGGCGGTCGTCGCCGCCTACGAAAAGACCAAGGCGCTGGGGAAACAGTAAGGAAAAATACGGAAGGAAACAATCAACATGAGAATCGTTGTCAAGGTCGGCACATCGACCATCGCCCACTCCACCGGGCGGTTGAACATTCGCCATATTGAGGAGCTGTGCAAGGTCCTCAGCGACCTGAAAAACGCCGGACATCAGGTGATTTTGGTGTCCTCCGGCGCGATCGGGATGGGAGTGGGCAAGCTGTCCCTGACCAGCCGACCCAAAGATATGTCCACCAAGCAGGCCGCCGCCGCCGTGGGCCAGTGTGAGCTGATGTACATCTACGACAAGCTGTTCACCGAGTACAACCATGTGGTGGCGCAGATCTTGCTGACCGGCGCCGACCTGGACCACGAGAACCGGCGCACCAACTTCCAAAACACCCTGTCCCGGCTGCTGGAGATGGAGACGCTGCCCATCGTCAACGAAAACGACACCGTGGCCACGGAGGAAATATCCCTGGGGGACAACGACACCCTGGCGGCCATCGTCGCCAAGTGCGCCAGCGCCGACCTGCTGGTGCTGCTCAGCGACATCGACGGGCTGTACACCGCCGACCCCCGGCGGGATTCCTCCGCCCGGCTGCTGCCCTTCGTCACCTACCTGTCGCCGGAAATTTACGCTCTGGCGGGGGAGAAGGGCAGCGAACTGGCCACCGGCGGCATGACCACCAAGCTCAACGCGGCGAAAACCGCCATGGAAAACGGCTTCGACATGGTCATCTCCAACGGCAGCCGCCCCGCCGACCTCTACGATATCGTGGAGGGCAAGCCGGTGGGTACCCGCTTCATCGGGAAAACCGCCATTGTTTGAGCAAAAATCGTACAACATCCATGGAACAAGGGCTGTACCGAGGGAAATCGGTACAGCCCTTGTTTACGTTATGGAAGCTGTGTGCGTGGCAATGGACCGCAGGCGTTCCCCGCCGGTTCATCGCACACTGCACATTGCACATTGCACATTGCAAATTGTTTTACTCGTTCAGCGCTTTGGCTTCGGCGATGGCCTTCTCCTGGGCGGCGGCGGGGCACTGCTCATAGCGGACGAAATGGAAGGTGAAGGAACCACGGCTCTGGGTCATGGCCCGCAGGTCGATGGCGTAGTTGCCCATCTCGGCCATGGGGACCTCGGCGCTGATGACCTGGTTGCCGCCCTCCACGGGGTCCATGCCCATGACGCGGCCACGGCGTTTGTTCAGGTCGCCCATGATGTCGCCCATGTAGTTGTCGGGCACCGTGACCTTCAGCTCGCCCACCGGCTCCAGCAGCACGGGGTTGGCGTCGGGCAAGGCGGCCTTATACGCCAACTGCGCGGCGGTCTTGAAGGCGATTTCGGAGGAGTCCACCGGATGGTAAGAGCCGTCGTACAGGGTGGCTTTCAGGTTGACCATGGGATAACCGGCCAGCACACCGTGGAGGCACGCATCCCGCAGGCCCTTTTCCACGGCAGGGAAGTAGTTCCGGGGCACGCTGCCGCCGAACACTTCCTCGGCAAAGACCATATCCTCAGACTCGTCGTTCGGCTCGAACCGCACCCAAACGTCGCCGTACTGGCCGCTGCCGCCGGTCTGCTTCTTGAACTTGCCCTGCTTGGAGACGGTCTTGCGGATCTTCTCGCGGTAGGGGACGCGGGGGGTCTCCAGGTTGACTTCCACACCGAAGCGGCTCTTGAGCTTGGCGCACAGCACGTCGATTTGGATGTCGCCCGCGCCGGAGACCACCACCTGATGGGTCTCGGCGTTGTTCTCCACGCTGAAAGAGGGGTCCTCTTCGTTCAGACGGTTCAGGCCCATGCCCACCTTGTCATCCTGGCCCCGCTTGACGGGGGAGATGGCCTTGGAGTAAACCGGCTCTGCGAAGGCGGGCGGGTCCAGACGGATGCCGTCCACGGAGAGGGTGTCGCCGGTCTTGAGCTTATCCATCTTGGAGATGGCGCCGATGTCGCCGGCGTTCAGCTCTTTCAGTTCGGTGGCCTTCTTGCCGCACATGGAGTACAGGCGGCCGATCTTCTCGTTGTCGCCGGTGCGCCCGTTGATGAGGGTCATATCGGGGGTCAGCTTGCCCCGCAGCACTTTCACATAGGAATATTTGCCATACTGGTCGGAGACGGTCTTGAACACATAAGCCACGGTGCTGCCCTCGGTGGAGACGGCCACCTGCACCGGCTCGCCGTCGGCGTCTACGCCGTTCATGGGGTCGGTGTTCATGGGATACGGGCCCATGGTGATGAGGCCGTGGAGCAGGGCCTCGGTGCCCAGCCCGGTCAGGGCGCTGCCGCAGTAGACGGGGGTGATGGTGCGCTCCTTCACGCCGGTGAGCATACCCTGGGCGACCTCTTCGGGGGTGAACTCGTGGCCGTCGAAGAACAGCTCCATGAACTCCTCGCTGGTCTCAGCCACGTTCTCCATCAGGGCGTCATAGGATTCTGCCAGGAAGTCCTCCTTGTCGGCGGGCACGTCCATGGCCTTGCTCTTGCCGCCGGTGACGCCATAAGCGCACTTGTTCAGCACGTCCAGCACGCCGTAAACCGCCTTGCTGTCGTCCCACAGGGGGGAGACCACAGGAGTGACCTGGCTGCCGAATTTCTCCTTCATCTCGTCCACCACGGCGTTGAAGTCGCCGTTCTCCTCGTCGGTCTTGGAGACGTAGATGATGGTGGGGAGGTCGTGGGCACGAGCCGCTTTCCAGGCCCGCTCTGCGCCGACGGGAACGCCGCCCTTGGCGGGCAGGACGATGACCACCGCGTCGGCCACGGTCAGGGCCTCGACCACCTCGCCGTCGAAGTCGAAGTTGCCCGGACAGTCGATGATGTTCAGCAGGCAGCCCTCGTACTGCACGGGGATGATGGAGGCGGAGATAGAGACCTGGCGCTTGATCTCCTCAGGATCATAGTCAGAAACGGTGTTGCCGTCGGTGGTCTTGCCCAGCCGCTGGGTGACACCGGTCACATTCAGCATACTTTCGGTCAACATGGTCTTGCCGGAGCCGCTGTGACCCAGCAGACAGACATTGCGGATTTGTTTGGCGGTGTAGCTCATAGCTTGTTCTCTCCTTAAAATGTATGTTGTTTCAAGTCATACTCCCGCAAAAGGAGCAACTTGGGGATTCTGTGCCGGGGGAGTTCCGTTTCAAGTCATGTCCCATCATGCCCGGGGCAAGTCCGTTAGTCATTATACCTTAAATTCGCTTCTAATGCAATGGGTAAAACTGCGAAAATCAACAAAACTTTAAAAATTTACTTTTGAAAACGGTTTCATCACTGCTGTTCCTGCTGTATTTGGTCAGAGATACCGCTCCAAAGTGACGTTGATCCGCCCCTTTCGGCTCAAATTCCCCACTGAAACCAGCCTGCATTTGCCCTGTCCCCGCCAGGAGAGCCGATCCCCCTCCACCACGGGGCAGTCGGTTTTGGTGACGGTGCGCCAGTTCACCGCCACCTTCCCAGCGGAAATGGCCTCCGCCGCGGCCTTCCGGCTGGCGGAGAACCCTGCCGCCGCCACTGCGTCCAGCCGGAGAGAGGGGACGGTGTCGTGGAGGGTTTTCATCTCCGGCTGGGGGAAGTGCAGGTTGTCCAGCGCCACCGGCGACACATGGAGCTTTTCCCGCCCGGCGTGGGTCAGATTCTCCGCCACGAAGGGCGCCAGCTCTGGCAGCAGCAGGATGTCGCAGCTACCGGGCGACACCAGAATGTCCCCGATGGCCTCCCGCTTGACTCCCAGGCCCATCAGCGAACCCAGAAAATCCCGGTGGGTCAGCGGGTGGGCGGCGTACCAGGTGGCCCGGACAGCGGCGGTCAGCTCGCTGGGGTCCAGGTCCTCCGGTTCCTGCCACTGGGGGAGGAAGGCGCAGCGCACTCGTTCCGCCTCGGCGTAGCCGCCGGAAAAGACGTGTTTTGCCCCGCCCACCGCGTCCAGCAGCGCCAGCAGCAGCCCCCGCTCCGCCGGGGAGAGGAAGGCCGTCTGGGTGGGGACAGAGTGGGTGTCCGCCGCCTGGAGGAGGTCCAGGGCGTGGGACAAAAGCTGCCGTTCCTCGGTGGTAGCGGCCAGGCGGCGGAGCAGTTCGGTTTTGTTCATGGAGATCACCTCAAGGGATGTGTCGGCAGGCTGGTTTCCTGCCGGTATCTGTTGTATTGTATCGCTTTTGTGGCTGTCCACCGAAGAAAAACAGCAGCGCCGATTGACAAATCATTGAAGCCGTGGTACAATACAAATGTTCTTACAAAAGGACATAACACTATCTTCGGATGAATTTTATGTAGTTCGACAGGGATAGTGTTTCTTTTTTTGGGGTTCACTGGCTCTGCGGGCTGCGCGGGGGCCGGTGTTTTTTTGCGTCAGTTCCTGCAGGAAGAACCACCCTATCATTCCAAGGAGGAACTGTTATGGACATCTATCAGAACAACAAGCTCTCCACCATCGGCTGTAGCTTTGCTATTGCCCCGAACTTCACCTGGTCCGCCCAGGAGGGCGGGAAGGAGCTGGCGGACGACACCGTCCGCTATGCGGTGCGCCGATACCTGAACCACAGCGACGCCCTGCGCCGCCGTCTGGCCCGCGCCAGCTACCGCCTGCGGCTGGCCTCCGGGAAGAGCGGTAAGTCCCAGCGGCTGCGCTGCGTGGTCCCGGCCAGGGAGATGGAGCTGCCCGGCGGTTGGGCGGAACTGCGGGTGACGGTCAACGCCTGGGGCGTCACCGTGACCCAGCTCCGCCTGACGCAGGATTACCCCGCTCCTCGTCCGCCCAGGACGCAGATCTCCGGTGAGACCTACAGCCCCCAGAGCTAAAGCTCCGTTCCCAAAACTGCCGCCTGGGACGCTTGAAAGCCCAGGCGGCTTGTGCTATAATACTGTCTGCTGAACAAACCGCCATATGGTTTGTTTGCGCGGCAAAGGGGGGCTTTGTTTGAGAATTTCGACCAAAGGGCGCTATGCCCTCTCCATGATGGTGGACCTGGCCCAGCACCAGGAGGACGGCTATGTCTCGCTGCGGGACGTGGCGGAGCGGCAGGGCATCTCCAAAAAGTACCTGGAGCAGATCGTGCTGATTTTCAACCGCTCCGGCGTGCTGAAAACCAGCCGGGGGTTCCAGGGGGGCTACCGCCTGGCCCGCTCGCCGGGGGAGTACACCGTAGGAGAGATCCTCCGCATCACGGAAAACGGCCTCTCTCCGGTCCCCTGCGTGGACGAGAACGCGGAGGTCTGCGAGCGCAGCGCCGTCTGTCCCACGCTCCCCATCTGGCAGGGGCTGAACCGGGTCATCAACGACTATTTGGACGGTATCACGCTGCAAAACCTGCTGGAGCAGTACCAGGCCAGCGGGGATCGGCTGTAAAAGACTGGGGGAGGGCGCAGACCCTCCCTCTTTTTTTACGCCTCCCAGTGCTGGCGGCTGTCGAACCCCTCCGCCTTGAAAGCGGAGTTCAGGAAGTCGATGCGGGTGGGGACCACTTTAATAAGGTGCATGACGGAGGGGAGCTTGCGCAGCGCCTCCACGGGGATGTTTTTGTGCTGCGCCGCCTGCAAATATTCCGCGGAGAACGGCTCCACCAACTCTGCCGTCCCCGTGACCTGCATCCCCTTCAGCTTGCCGAAGCCCTCGTACTTGTCGAAAACCGCGACGCACACCGCCGGGTTGGTCTCCAACCCGACGAACTTTTGCCCGCCCTCGGAGAACATCCACAGCGCCCCGCTGCGCCAGGCGTACTCAATGGGGGTGCAGCGGACAAAGGCCCCGCTGCCGGTGGCCAGCGCACAGGTGTTGTTGTCCAGCAGATAGCCCTCGATGGCTGCCCACAGGCGGTCCGGGGGCATTTTTGCGGCGTTTGGCTCCTTGTCGGTCCAGTAGGCTGCCGCCGCCTGATACTCCTCGTGGGTCATTTCGATTCCTCCTGTTGGGTGATGTACCGCTCCACCGTCTCCATGACGGAGCGAAGGGTGGACAAATCATGCAGCGCGTCCCCGGTCTCCAGAGAGTGGTCTGCGTCGGGGACCAGATAGAGGGGCAAACCCCGCTTTTCACATTCCGCCTTTATCACCGCCGTGTCCGCCCAACTGTCGCCGGTGCCGTGAAAGACAATGCCCGGCTGCTCCTGAAAGAGGAACGTCTCGGCCACCGGGGTAAAATAGACGTTGCGGGTGCGCAGGCTGTGCCGCTGGCCGTAGGCGCAGGCGATGGCGGTGCCGATGCTCTTAGAGAGGAACAACACCTCGTCATATTGGGCGAAGTCCACCCCGCGCAGCAGCTCCTCCGTCTGGGCCAGCGCGGAGGTGAAACAGGCTTCCATCTTCTCCCGCGAGCCTTTGACGTTTGCGGGGAACCCGCCGTAAGGCACGTCTGCCACCTGATAGCCCTGGCTGCGAGCAATTTTTTTGCTGTAGTAGAGCAGGGGCTTGTCCACATGGTAGCCGATGCCGGGGAAAACGACTGCCAGCTTCATGGCGTTCCCTCTGGGAGCAGGTAGCGCAGCAGCGCCTCGCAGCCCTCCACGATGTCGGCATAGGTGGAGGTAAATTCGCCGGAGTACCAGGGGTCGTCGATGTCGCGGGGGTAGTCCGCGAAGTCCAACAGGCGGCGAATTTTCCGGTCCGGGTCGCCGCCGAACTGCCGGAGCATATAGCGCAGGTTCAACTGCTCCATGCCCAGAATCCAGTCGAATTTGTCATAGTCTGCCCGGGTGATTCTCCGCGCCCGCTTGCCGTCGCAGGAGATGCCGTGGCGGGCCAGCTCCCGCCGGGCCGGGGGATAGACCGGGTTGCCGATCTCCTCGCTGGAGTGGGCGGCGGACTCGATGAGAAACTGGTCCTGCAAGCCCCGCTTCTGCACCATGTCCTTGAAGATGAACTCCGCCATGGGGGAGCGGCAGATGTTGCCCCAGCAGACAAAGAGGATCTTGTACTTCGGTTGATTTTTCATATGGGATACCTGTTTCCTTCCGTTGGTGTGGGTTTCTGCCCCCAGTATAACACAGGTTCGACGGTTTGGGCAATAGTTGAGCTGTTGGCTGTTAGCCGTTAGCTTTTCGCTCGCGTTGAACCAATGAACAGCGAAAAACTTGACAAGCTGCCCGTTGCCAAGTATGATGAAACCAGTCACAGCTAACATCTGAAAACGGAGGAAATGAGTTTTGACTGCAAACGTTGCATACGGCCTGCTGCTCCCCCTGCTGGGGACCACGCTGGGGTCCGCCTGTGTGTTCCTGATGAAGGACGCGGTGCAGGACAGCATTCAGCGGGCGTTGACCGGCTTTGCCTCCGGGGTGATGGTGGCCGCTTCCATCTGGAGCCTGCTCATTCCGGCGCTGGAGCAGGCGGAGGACCTGGGGACCTGGTCTTTCGTCCCGGCGGCGGTGGGCTTCTGGGCGGGGGTGCTGTTCCTGCTGCTGTTGGACCACATCACGCCCCATCTGCACCGGAACAGCATTGACCCGGAGGGACCGAAAAGCCACCTGAAAAACAACACCATGCTGCTGCTGGCGGTGACGCTCCACAACCTGCCGGAGGGCATGGCCGTGGGCGTGGTCTACGCCGGATTTCTGGCGGGGAACGTGCAGATCTCCGCGGCGGGGGCGCTGGCCCTGTCCCTGGGCATTGCCATCCAGAACTTCCCGGAAGGGGCCATTATCTCCATCCCCCTGACGGCAGGAGGCATGAGCAAGTCCAGGGCGTTCCTCAGCGGCGTGCTCTCCGGCCTGGTGGAGCCGCTGGGCGCGGCGGCCACGCTGCTGGCTGCGGGATTGGTACTCCCCGCCCTGCCCTATCTGCTGAGCTTCGCCGCCGGAGCCATGCTCTATGTGGTGGTAGAGGAGCTGATCCCGGAGATGTCCCAGGGCAAACACTCCAACGTGGGGGCGCTGGCCTTCGCCGCCGGGTTTACCCTGATGATGGCGTTGGACGTGGCGCTGGGGTAAGGCTGAAAAAAGAGCCTGATTTCAGCAATTCCCTCTTGACAAAAAAATTTATCTATGCTTCAATACACACACGTCGAGCAGCGAAAGCGCAAGTCCGGGCAGACCGGACCTGCGCTTTTTTCTGCGATAATATGCTGAGAAAGGAAGATATCTATATGGAAAAGAAAGCAAGTAAGCTGTGGACAAAGGATTTTGTATTCATTATCGTCATCAACTTTCTGGTGTTTATGAATCACATTATGATCCTGGCCACCTTTCCCCTGTTTTTGGAGCAGGAGCTGGGCCAGAACGAGGGCTTTGCCGGGGCCGTCATCCTGGCGTGGTCGGTGATTTCGGTGCTGTTCCGGATGGGATTCGGCTATCTGCTGAATCAGGGCCGGAGAAGGCTGTTCCTGGTCATTGGTCTGGTGGGGATGCTGCTGATGCCCATTGGATACATCTGCTCCATTGCGATACTGGGTCTGGGACTGGCCGTGGTGGCGGCGGTGGCGCTGACGGTGACCTGCCGTATGGTACACGGCGTGGCCCTGGCGGTGGCCAACACCACCACAGCCACGGTGGCCAGCGACTCTCTGCCGGAGGACCGGTTTGCGGAGGGCATGGGCTACTTCGGCATGGCTACCGCCCTGGGGACGGCCTGCGCCCCCGCCCTGGGGCTGACCCTGATGAATATCAGCTTCCAGATGCTGTTTGCGGTGGCCAGCTTTTTCATCCTGCTGGCACTGGTCCTTCTGGTGAATATGCACATCAAAGAGAATCTGGTGGTGGAAAAGCAGCCCTTCCGGGTGGGCGATCTGCTGGAGAAAACGGCCATCCCTGCCAGCGTCATCTGCCTGGTGTCCTTTATGACTTGGGGCGCGCTGGAGAACTTCCTCTCCGAATACGCCATCAAGTACGATCTCCCCAGCGGCGGTTTGTTTTTTGCCATCACCGCCGTGATGCTGGTGCTGACCAGGGTGACCATCGGCAAGCAGGCGGACCGGCTGGGCGAAGGGATCTTTGTCTACACCTGTAACATCAGCATGTTCATCGCCTATATGCTGATGGCCTTTGCCCCCAACACGGTGACCTTCCTCCTGGCGGCGGTGTTTGCCGGGTACGCCTTCGGCGGCATCGAGCCGGTATTGCAGTCCATGGCAATCCATATCGCGCCGCCGGAGCGACGGGGCAGCGCCAACTCCACTTTCCTCTGCGCCTATGACATCGGCATCGGCGGCGGCGGCGCTTTGGCCGGGTTCCTGATTGCGGGGGTGGGGTATCACAATATGTTCCTCATCCAGTCCACCGCCACCGTGATTTCCATTGTCCTCTATGTGTTCTGGGGCAGGAACCACCCGTCCTCCTTCAACTACGCCAAGCGGCACGCGAAGGACAGCGGTGTGTAAGTTGCACCTGTGACAGAGCAAAGCCGCAGACTGTGGGGCACTTCAGAGCGCCCACGGCCTGCGGCTTATTCTCAGCTTTTTCCGCCCATTGCCCAATGCGGCGGAGGGATGGGACGAAGTGTGATACTTTTTTTACACAAATCCTGCAATTTGCCGAAAACGGATTGACGAAAAACAGGAAAAAGGATATAATAAATTGAATTTGCGTGTCGCTTGTTTTGCAAAAAGGGAAAACTGAAAGCAAAATGGTTTGAAATACACCTGTTTTGTGGTAAGTTTTGGATTTTTAGGCACAGTATTTGCCTGCAAAGCGAGAAAAAGACATCGTTTATTTTCCAATTGATTTGTTCACACGAACCAATCTGGAGCAGGGGTGCCGTTTTTATGTCAATTCCAAACGTTCCTTCCAAAAGAACCAAACGGATCGTCCGTGTGCTGCTGGTCGTCCTGCTGGTGCTGGCGCTGCTTGTGGGGGCGCTGTATGCCTTTGTTCAGGTCAAGCTGGGGGCCATCAACCGGTTCTCCTCCGGCACGTCTGACGACGGGGACTCCAGTACCAGCGCCGTCAGCAGTTGGGAACCCACCGAGTGGGCCGAGGCGGGTATCGCCACCAGCGTGGACGGCGTGGTGAACGTGCTGCTGGTGGGCCAGGACACCCGCGATGGAGAGCGCAGCAACTCCGACACCATGATCATCCTCAGCATCAACCGGAACACCAACCAGATCTCCATGGTTTCCCTGATGCGGGACATCTACGTGCAGATCCCCGGCTACGAGAACAATAAGCTCAACTCCGCCTATTTGCTGGGAGGCTGTGACCTGCTGGACGAGACCATTTCCATCAACTTCGGCGTGGTCATCGACTACAATGTCGAGGTGGACTTTACCGGCTTTAAGGATATCGTGGACACCCTGGGCGGCATCGACGTGGAGTTGTACCAGGAGGAAGCCGACTATATCAACGGCAAGCTGAAACAGGACACCCTGACCGAGGGGGTCAACCACCTGACCGGGGCAGAGGCGCTCTGGTACGCCCGGACCCGGAAGGTGGGGAACGCCGACTTTGAACGGACGGAGCGCCAGAGGGAAGTGCTTGAGATCATCTACGAGGACCTCAAGGGCGCTAGCTGGTTGAAGCTGCTCCAGGTCTACGACAGCGTGGCGGACAATGTCACCACCGACATGACCAACAACCAGATCCTGAACATCGCATTTTCCGCCTACAGCATGGGGCAAAACGAGCTGAACAGCTACCGGCTGCCAATCGACAGCACCTGGCACAGCGAGGACTCTGTGGGCAGCGTGGTCGATCCGCTGGTCATCGACGACTGGACGGCCAACCAGCAGGCGCTGTGGAACTATCTCTATGGCGAGGACAGCGGGACGGACGCGGACAGCTCTGCGGAGACGTCGTCCGCAGAGGCGTCGGAATAGAAAGACAAGTGAGGGATCGTTTATGTCAGCCAAACGAAGGAAAAACAACCCTGCAAACCGGGTCCTCAGAATTTTGCTGGTTGTTCTGCTGGTGCTGGTGCTGATCGCCGGCGGGCTATTCATCTTCATCCAGGTGAAGCTGGGGGCCATCAGCCGGGTGTTTTCCAACAACTATGCAGACGAGAGCACCGACATCACGCAAATCGAGGCCGTGGACTGGGGCGAAGCGGGCGTCGCCACCAGCGTGGACGGCGTGGTGAACGTGCTGCTGGTGGGGCAGGATACCCGTACCGGCGAGCGGGAACGCTCCGACACCATGATCATCCTCAGCGTCAACAAGAATACGGAGCAGATCACCATGGTCTCCCTGATGCGTGACCTGTATGTGCAGATTCCCGGCTACAGCAACAACCGGCTCAACGCCGCCTATCAGTACGGCGGCTTCGATTTGCTGGACGCGACCATTGAGGAAAACTTTGCCATCGTCATCGACTACAACGTAGAGGTGGACTTCGAAGGGTTTGAGGACATCATCGAGACGCTGGGCGGCATCGACGTGGAGCTGACAGCGGCGGAGGCCGAGTATATCAACGGCAAGCTGAACCAGGACACCCTGGTGGAAGGGGTCAACCACCTGACCGGAGAAGAGGCGCTGTGGTACTGCCGGACCCGGAAGGTGGGCAATTCCGACTTCGAGCGGACAGAGCGCCAGCGCCGGGTGCTGGAGATCATCTATGAGGAGCTGAAAGGCGCCAGTTGGCTGAAGCTGCTCCAGGTTTATGACAGCGTGGCGAGCAACATCACTACGGACATGAACAACACCCAGATCATCAGCATTGCGTACTCCGCCTACACAATGGACCTGAGCGAGATGAACAGCTATCGCATCCCGGCTGATAACACCTATTATAATGCTACGCTGGGCGCCGGTATGGAGGTGCTGATTCCCAACGACTGGGATGAGACCCGCGCCCTGCTGTGGGATTACCTCTACAGTGACCCGGAGGAGACGGAGACCGACGCCGAAGATTAAAACTGTACACCGTTCCAAGACCGGCTGACCCGATGGTTGGCCGGTCTTTTCTGTCCATTGTAATTCAACGCGGGATATGGTATAATCAAACTGACCCAACAGGCCGCGCAACGGCTTACGTGGCGTTCAGGATGCAGAAAATGCTTTGAAACGGAGGGCTTGGGATGGACAGACTACAGCAACAGTTTGACTTTATTCTGGAAGCGGACAAGGAGAAGTTCATTGGTCGTCAGACCTATCTTTCGGACGGGGAGCGGAAGGAGAACGATGCGGAACACGCCTGGCACCTGGCGCTGATGACGATTCTGCTCAGCGAGTACGCCAACAAGGAGATCGACGTGCTGAAAACCGTGACCATGGTGCTGATCCACGACGTTGTGGAGATCGACGCAGGGGACACTTACGCCTATGATGAGGTGGGCAAGCAGACCCAGCGGGACAGAGAGGAAGCGGCGTCCCGGCGGCTGTTTGGGCTGCTCCCGGAGGACCAGGGGGAGAAGCTGCGGCTGCTCTGGGAGGAGTTCGAGGCCCAGGAAACGCCGGAGGCGAAATTCGCCCGGACGATGGACAACCTCCAGCCCATGATGCTCAACGCCGCCAGCGACGGCAAGGCGTGGGTGGAGCATGGCGTTCATCTCAGTCAGATTTTGAAACGGAACCAGCGGACGGCGGAGGGGGCGGAAACGCTGTGGAAGTACGCGCAGGAGCAGTTTTTGCTGCCCAATTTGGAACGCGGGACGATTATAAACGATTGAATCGAACATTTTACATGTTAAAACTATAACACGCACGGCTCGGTGTACACAAACCCCGAAAAAACGCGAAAAAGCTGTTGACAAAGGACGGTTCTCC
>JAJQCW010000070.1:0-55588 GCA_021202515.1 Clostridiales bacterium
TATTTTGTTGCTTGCGCAACAAAACTCCTGCGGAGGGCTCCTATAACTTTTCGTTACACTTAATTCTGCTGGAAATGACTTTTTTGACAATCTGAAGCGGCGCTTCGTGAAAGAAGCGCCGCTTTTTTTGCATCAAAAAATTCATTTTTCCATTCCTTCGACTTTTTTTAAGATTCATTAGTTTTAATTTTCGTAGTATGTTGATTTTTATAAAATATGGTGGTATACTACCCAATAGTAACCGCGGATAACCTGTCCTCTTTTGCCATTTTGCCCATTGCGCTTGCCAATGGCTTTTTTTGCACAACACTTTTTTTGATAATGTGCCAAAAAGAACAAAAATTGTCCTTGTGCAAAGGGTACAAATTGAGGTACAATAAGAACAGGCGAAATGTTGAGTGGTACACACAAGATGTAGCATACCCATTTGTGGGTCCATCGAAGCAATTTGCGGAAAAATCTTAAGAACGAAAGGCGGTGAGACGATGTCTCTGGAAGCAGTCAAACAGGTGAACCAGGCGGAAGAGGATGCCAGGGTCCAAAAGGCCCAGGCCGCTCAGGATGCCCGCAGGCTCGTTGCTGACGCAGAAAAAGCCAGCGCCCAAAAGCTGGCCCAGGCCAAGGAGAAGGCCCGGGCGGAAAACGCGGCGCGGATGACCCAGGCGGAACAGAACGCTGCGGCCCATCTGGCGGCGGTGGTCCGGGAAACCGAGGGTGCCTGCGATCAGCTTCGTGCCGAGGCCCAAGGACGGCTTGAAAAAGCAGCGTCACTGATTGTCAGAAGGGTGGTGGATGGCTAATGTCCATCGTCAAGATGAAGCGCGTCAAGCTGTTGGCGTTGGCCTGCGACCAGGAAGCGCTTCTGTCCCAACTGGAGCGGCTGGGCTGCGTGGAGATCTCCGAACCGGCGGACAAGCTGGCTGACCCGGACTGGACGGCCCTGTTGGGCCGGAACACCAGCGGCTTGGGCCAGGTGAAGGGCCAGCTCAACGAGCTGAGCGCCGCGCTGGACGCTCTGAAAAAGTACGCAGGCGTCAAGGGCAGCGCCCTGAAACCCCGCACCAAGATCCAGGAACAAGACCTCTTCGACCCAGACCGAATGGAGGACGCCCTTGGCCATGCCAAGGCGATCAACGACAGCGTATCCGCTATCACCCAGCTCAACTCCCGGGAGAACCAGCTCAACGCCCAGCGCGCCAGCCTGGTTCCCTGGACAACGCTGGATCTGCCGCTGGAGACCGGCTCCACCGAAAACGTGGAGATCGTGATGGGGGCGTTGCCCGCCACCTCCTCCCTGGACGACCTGCGGGGGGAACTGGACCAGGCTGCGCCGCTGTCTCAGGTCATCTCAGTCAGCGCGGACAAGGAGCAGCAGTACATCCTGCTCCTGTGCCACAAATCCCAGTGGGCTGACGCTCAGGCGGCGATGAAGCCCTACTCCTTCACCGCCACCCGGTTTGATAAAAACATGACCGGGACGGCGACGGAAAACATCGCCGCAGTGGACCGGGAGCTGGCGGAGGTCGCCGCCCAGCGCCAGGCCGAAATCGAAAAAATCAAGACTCATTCCGACTGCCTCAACGCCCTACAGGTGATCACCGACCGCCTGAACCAGGACGCCGCCCGGGAAGCCGCCCGGGAGCGGGCCATGACCGACGGCACCGTCATCTTCCTGGAGGGCTGGGTCCCCGCCCCCAAGCTGAACAAGGTGCAAAAGGTGCTGGACTCCTTTGACGCGGCCTATTCCTTCCGGGACCCGCAGGAGGGCGACGACATCCCCACCCAGTTGGACAACCCCAAGTGGATGGACTGCATCAACATGGTCACGGAGATGTACTCCCTGCCCGCCTATAACGGCATCGACCCCAACCCCCTGTACTTTTTCTGGTACGTGTTCTTCTTCGGCTTCATGTTCGCCGACGTAGCATACGGTATCATCATCCTGGCGGCATGTCTGGCCATCATCAAAGTCCTTGACCCCAAAAAGACCATGGGACGGATGTTCCACCTGGGCGTCTGGCTGGGAGGCAGCACCGCCTTCTGCGGTCTGTTCGTGGGCGGCTTCTTCGGCAACGCGCTGGAAGTCATCTACGAGAACTTTATCCCCGGCGGCACCGCCGCCATGCCCGGCTGGCTGGTGACCTTCTGCAACGGCATCATCGTCAACCCCGTGAACGACCCCATGACGGTGCTGATCATCGCCATCGTCATCGGCTGTTTCCACCTGCTCATGGGCCAGTGCATCCACATCTATATGGGCTTCCGGGACGGAACGCCGGTGGACGCGCTGCTGGACGTGGTCCCCTGGTGGATCGTCTTTGTGGGCATCGGGGCAATCGTGCTGGTCGGCACCCCTGTTGTGCTCATCGCGGGCGTTGTCGTCCTCATCTGCACCCAGGGCCGTCACGCCGCCAGCTTCTTCGGCAAGCTCTGGGGCGGCATCTCCAGCCTGTATGACATCACAAGCTGGCTCAGCGATGTGCTGTCCTACGCCCGTCTGATGGCCCTGATGCTGGCCACCAGCGTCATCGCGCAGGTGTTCAACACCTTGGGCGCGCTCCCCCGGAACATCCTGGTCTTTATCATCGTGTTCCTCATCGGCCATGCGTTCAACATCGCCGTCAACCTCATCGGCACCTATGTCCACGCGGCCCGTCTCCAGTACCTGGAGTACTTCAACAAGTTCTATATTTCGGGCGGTATTCCCTTCCGTCCCCTGAAATACGACACCAAATACACCGACATTCTCACCAAGGAGGAAAATTGAACATGGAAGAATTACTGGCTAACGGCGGTCTGTATATCGCTGTCATCGGCGCGTCTCTCGCCGTAGGTTTGGCTTGCGCCGGCTCCGGCCGCGGCGTTGGTACGGTTGGCGAGGCCGCTGCGGGCGTCATCTCTGAGGACCCCGGCAAGTTCGCGTCCTGCCTGATTTTGCAGATCCTGCCCGGCACCCAGGGCCTGTATGGTCTGGTCGTCTGGTTCTACGCCCTGTTCACCCTGGGCATCATCGGCGGCACCCCCGCCACCCTGACCGTCGCGCAGGGCATCGGTTACTGCTTCGCCTGCCTGCCCATGGGCATCGGCGGCTACGTCACCGCAATCGCCCAGGGCCGCTGCGCCGCCGCCGGTGTCAACCTGGTGGCCCGCCGTCCGGAAGAAATGTCTAAGGGCATCATCATGGCCATCATGGTCGAGTTCTACGCCATCCTGTGCCTGCTGGCCTCCTTCCTGATGCTGCTGTTCATGGCTTGATCCCATCCTGCCCACCATTGCAGAAAGGATGGATTGAACGATGCAAGGTATTGAAAAAATCACTAGCCGCATCCGCAGCGACGCCCAGGTGGAGATCGACGCGATTTTGGCAAAGGCCAAAGAGGACGCCGCCGCCATCACCGCCAAGGGCGACGCCGAGGCCCGGCGTACCTATGAGGACCTGACCCGGAAGGGCCAGGCCGCCGCCCAGGAGCGGGAGGAGCATTTGGCTTCCTCCGCCCAGATGGAGGCCCGGAAAATGACCCTGGCCGCCAAGCAGGAGATGCTGGACGCCGCCTTCGGTCAGGCGTTGCAGGAGCTGCGGGGGCTGGACGCCGCCGCCAACACCGACCTGCTGGCGAATCTGGCTGTCCGGGCCAGCAGCACCGGCGCGGAGCAGGTGATCCTCTCCGCCAGGGACCGGGACGCCTGTGGCGCTCAGGTGGTGGCCCAGGCCAACAAGCTGCTGAAGGCGGCGGGCAAACCCGCGAAGCTGACCCTCAGCGACCAGACCGGCTCCTTTGAGGGCGGTCTGCTGCTGAGCGACGGAGACGTGGAGGTCAACTGCACTTTTGAGACGCTGGTGCGGCTCACCCGGAGCGAGTTGGCGGGCCAGGTGGCAGAGGTCCTCTTTGCCTGAGTCCACAGCCAGCCGCGCTCCGAGTTCTGGCGGATGGGCTGCCTGCCCCGCCCGCCTGTGACAAGGAGGAACAAATGGCGAACCAAATCAAAGACACCGATTATCTGTTCCTCTCGACCCGCATCCACGTCCTCCAGCGCGCCCTGCTGACCCAGGAGCGCATGGACCGGATGCTGGAAGCCCCCACCGACGCAGAGGCCGCCAAGGTATTGGTGGAATGTGGCTATCCCGAACTGCCCGTTGTGGACGTGGATAGCATCAACACCGCCCTGGCCACCGTGAGGGACAACCTTTATCGGGACCTGAACAACAACGCGCCCGATCCCAAGCTGATCGACGTGTTCAAACTGAAATACGATTACCACAACGCGAAAACCCTGCTGAAAGCCGAGGCCATGAAGACCGACCCCGCCCGGCTGCTGGTGGAGGCGGGACGGTTCCCGTCCACGGTGGTGGCGGAGAGCCTGACCAACGGCAACTTCTCCGCGCTGACCCCCACCTTCGCCGCCGCTATCCGGGAGGCCCGCGAGATCCTCAGCACCACCCACAACCCCCAGCTCAGCGACTTTGCGCTGGACCGGGCGTACTTCGCGGAGATGCTCCAACTGGCTAAGGACACCGGCTCCGACTTCTTGGTGGGCTATGTACAGTTGCTCATCGACGTAGCCAACCTGCGCAGTCTGGTACGGGTGCTCCGCATGGGCAAGAACGAGGACTACCTGAAAAACGTCCTCTTTGACGGCGGCACCGTGGCCGTCCGCCCGCTGCTGAACGCGGCCACCTCCGGCGGCGAGTTCGGCGCCATCTACGGCGTGACCCCCCTGGCCCAGGCTGCCGAGGCGGGCGAAGCCGCCATCAAGGGCGGGTCGCTGACCACCTTCGAAAAGGACTGCGACAACGCCGTCATGGACTACGTGTCCGCGGCGAAGTACGTCTCCTTTGGCGAGGCCCCTGTGGTGGGCTACCTGGTGGCCAGAGACAACGAGTTTACGGCGGTGCGGATCATCATGACCGGCCGCCTGGCCGGGCTGAGCACCGACCTGATCCGAGAAAGGCTGCGTGAGGCTTATGTATAAAATCGCTGTGCTGGGCGACCGGGAGAGCGTACTGGGCTTCAAGGCGCTGGGTCTGGATGTCCACTCCGCCGAGACCCCTGCGGAGGCCAAAAAGATCCTCCATCAGTTGGCCCGCGACGGCGAGACCGCCATCATCTACCTGACGGAGCAGTACGCCGCCGAAATGCCCGACGAGATCGCCCGCTACAAGGACGAGGTCACCCCCGCCATCATCCTCATCCCCGGCAAGGCCGGCAGCCTTGGCATCGGGATGCAGAACATCACCGACTCGGTGGAACGAGCGGTGGGCGCCGACATTATCTGATTTTTCCCCCCGCAGCCTGTTCAGGTGCGGCGGGGTTCCCCCCATCCTGTTTTGAAAGAAGGTTACCCTATGGGCAAAATTGTCAAGGTTTCCGGCCCGCTGGTGGTGGCTACCGGTATGCTGGACGCCAACATGTCCGACGTGGTCCGAGTGGGCGAAGACCGCCTGATCGGAGAAATTTTGAACATGACCGGCGACGCCGCCTCCATCCAGGTCTATGAGGAGACCTCCGGCCTCGGCCCCGGCGCGGAAGTCGTCACCACCGGCGCGCAGCTCTCCGTAGAGCTTGGCCCCGGCCTGCTGGAAAACATCTACGACGGCATCCAGCGCCCCCTGGAGGGCATCATGGCCGTCTGCGGCTCCAACATCAAGCGCGGCATCGAAGTCCCCGCTCTGGACCGTGAAAAGAAGTGGACCTTCGTCCCCACCGCCAAGGTAGGCGACAAGGTCATCGGCGGCGACTTCCTGGGCGACGTGCAGGAGACCCCCTCCGTGGTGCAGCACATCATGGTCCCCGTGGGTGTTTCCGGCACCATCAAGTCCATCACCGGCGGCGATTTCACCGTCACCGAGACCATCGCCACCTTGGAGACCGACAGCGGCGAGACCAAAGAGCTGTGCATGATGCAGAAGTGGCCCGTCCGTGTTGGCCGTCCCTACACCAAAAAGTTCCCGCCCAAGACCCCTCTCCAGTCCGGCCAGCGTGTCATCGACACCCTGTTCCCGGTGGCGAAGGGCGGCACCGCCGCCGTCCCCGGCCCCTTCGGTTCCGGCAAGACCGTCGTGCAGCACGCCCTGGCAAAGTGGTCTGACGTGGACATCGTGGTCTATATCGGCTGCGGCGAGCGCGGCAACGAGATGACCGACGTTCTGCGGGAGTTCCCCGAACTGATCGACCCCCGCACCGGCGAGACGCTGATGAAGCGGACCGTCCTCATCGCCAACACCTCCGATATGCCCGTGGCCGCCCGTGAAGCGTCGGTCTACACCGGCATCACCATCGCGGAGTACTTCCGTGACATGGGTTACGACGTGGCCGTCATCGCCGACTCCACCTCCCGCTGGGCCGAGGCCCTCCGTGAGATGTCCGGCCGTCTGGAAGAGATGCCCGGCGAGGAAGGCTACCCCGCTTACCTGGCCTCCCGTCTGGCTCAGTTCTACGAGCGGGCGGGCGTGGTGCAGTGCGTCGGCTCCGACAGCACCCGCACCGGCTCCCTGACCGCCGTTGGCGCGGTCTCCCCTCCCGGCGGCGACCTGTCCGAGCCGGTCTCCCAGGGCACCATGCGTATCGTCAAGGTGTTCTGGTCTCTGGACTCCTCCCTGGCCTACCGCCGTCACTTCCCCGCCATCAACTGGCTCAGCTCCCACTCCCTGTATATTGACTCCCTGAAACCCTGGTACGATGAAAAGCTCGGCCCCGACTATATCAAAAACCGCAGTTGGGCCATGGCCGTCCTCCAGGAGGAGGCCAGCCTGAACGAAATCGTCCAGTTGGTCGGTAAGGACTCCCTCTCCGCCAAGGACCAGATGACCCTGGAGACGGCGAAGATGATCCGCGAGGACTTCCTCCAGCAGAACGCCTTTGTGGACGTGGACTCCTTCTCCACCTATCGCCGTCAGTACCTGATGCTGAAAATGATCAAGGACTACGACGCCAAGTGCCGCGCCGCACTGGAAAAGGGCGCCAACCTCTACGACCTCTTCGCCATCGACGCCCGCAACGGCATTGGCCGGGCCAAGACGGTGCCGGAGGACCAGTACGAGGAAGTTTATGCCAAGATCTTCGCCGACATGGAAGCCCAGATCAACGAGGTGGCCGAGAGAGGAGAAGATGACTGATGATCAAAGAGTATAAGACGATAGAAGAGATCTCCGGTCCTCTGATGGTGGTCCGCAAGGTCGCTGGCGTCACCTATGACGAACTGGTGGAGATCGAGCTGCCGGACGGCAGCATCCGCCGGGGCAAGGTGCTGGAGGTCAACGGCGACAACGCCGTGGTTCAGCTCTTCGAAGCCTCTGCCGGCATCAACCTGCGGGATTCCAAGGTCCGTTTCCTGGGCCACCCCCTCCAGTTGGGCGTCTCCAAGGACATGCTGGGCCGGGTCTTCTCCGGCATGGGCGAGCCTATCGACGGCGGCCCCGAAATTCTGCCGGAGGCTTACCGGGACATCAATGGCCTGGCCATGAACCCCGCTGCCCGTGACTACCCCAACGAGTTCATCCAGACCGGCATTTCTACCATCGACGGCCTGAACACCCTGGTCCGTGGCCAGAAGCTGCCCATTTTCTCCGGCTCCGGCCTGCCCCACAACCAACTGGCTGCACAGATCGCGCGTCAGGCCAAGGTGCTGGACGGGGAGTCCAACTTCGCCGTGGTGTTCGCCGCCATCGGCATCACCTTCGAGGAGTCCGAGTACTTCACCCAGGAGTTCACCCGCACCGGCGCCCTGGAGCGCACCGTACTGTTCATCAACCTGGCCAACGACCCCGCCGTCGAGCGTATTTCCACTCCTCGTATGGCGCTGACCGCCGCCGAGTACCTGGCCTTCGACCTGGGGATGCACGTGCTGGTCATCATGACCGACATCACCAACTACGCCGAGGCCCTGCGTGAGGTCTCCGCCGCCAAGAAGGAAGTCCCCGGACGGCGTGGCTACCCCGGCTACCTCTACACCGACCTTGCCACCATGTACGAGCGGGCGGGCCGTCACCTGGGTCAGCCCGGTTCCATCACCATGATCCCTATCCTGACCATGCCTGAGGACGACAAGACCCACCCCATCCCCGACCTGACCGGCTATATCACCGAGGGCCAGATCATTCTGGACCGGGAGCTGTACCGGAAGGGCATCCTGCCCCCCGTGGACGTGCTGCCGTCCCTGTCCCGTCTGAAGGATAAGGGCATCGGCGAGGGCAAGACCCGCGAGGACCACTCCGGCACCATGAACCAGCTCTTCGCAGCCTACGCCACCGGCAAGGAGAACAAGGAGCTGATGTCCATCCTGGGCGAAGCGGCGCTGTCCCCCACCGACCTGCTGTACGCCAAGTTCTCGGACGAGTTCGAAAAGCGCTATGTGGCCCAGGGGCCGGAGGAAAACCGCTCCATCGAGGAGACGCTGGACCTGGGCTGGGAGCTGCTGAGCATCCTGCCCGAAACCGAGTTGAAGCGGATCAAGCCCGAATATATCGAGAAGTATCTGCCCAAGAAGGATAAGACCTGAGGGAAGGAGGGATCGTAAATGCCTTCCGCTAACGTAAACGCCACCCGCATGGAGCTGACCAAGCAGAAGAAAAAGCTGCGCACCTCCGTCCGCGGCCACAAGCTGCTGAAAGACAAGCGCGACGAGCTGATGAAGCAGTTCCTGGAGATGGTGCGGGAGAACCGTGCCCTCCGCAAACGGGTGGAGGACTCGCTGATGCGCGCCCACGGCAGCTTTACCGTGGCCAGCGCTCTGATGAGCTCCGAGATGATGGAGCAGTCCCTGCTCTATCCCCAGCAGAGCGTCGATTTGGATATGACGTTCCAGAACATCATGTCGGTCAACGTGCCGCAGTACCACTTCACCACCAAAAGCTCCGACGCCGGGGAGATTTACCCCTACGGCTTCGCCACCACCAGTTGCGAGCTGGACGACGCGGTGGACGCCCTGTCCTCCGTGTTTGAAGATATGCTCAAGCTGGCCCAGATGGAAAAAGCCTGCCAACTGCTGGCCGAGGAGATCGAAAAGACCCGCCGCCGGGTCAACGCCCTGGAGTACGTGGTCATCCCCGACTGCGAGGCTAAAATCAAGTCCATTTCCATGAAGCTGGACGAGAACGAGCGCAACAACACCATACGCCTGATGAAGGTCAAGGATATGATGCTGGCCGAGAGCATCGAGGAGCGCCGGAAAGAGACCGAAGAGGCCATCGCCGCGTCCCACGACGCCAGCTAAGCGCATAGCACAACGTAATTAACAAAAACGCTGAGGTTCCGGGAAAACCAGAATCTCAGCGTTTTTCACATCAGGACAAAGACTGCCCGAAAAGCACAGCCGCCTGCGGTGAAAACCGCAGGCGGCTGCCTGTCAACAAAAAAAGAAAAGAGAGAGAGAGAAAAGAAGATGTTCTAAATGTCCACCCCTAAGATACCACACCGCCAGGAAAAAGAAGTCAACAAATTGCAACAAAAGTGTGAATCTTTCGTGAACAGCAGAGGATCGTTTACATGAAATAGTGGAATCGTTTACGGAATACCGCTTGCAAAGCGCCGTGAAATCAGATATGATATTACCAAACAGAGTAAAAAAAGGAGTGGGGCGCTATGCCCAAAATCATCTTTTTAGACATCGACGGCACCCTCTGCGAGCCGGGCAAGCAGGTTTCCCCGGCCACGGTGGACGCGCTGCACCGGGCGCAGGCCAGGGGACACAAGATTTTGATCGCCACCGGGCGCAACGTCCCCATCATCCCCCCTTTCATCCGGGACATCGGTTTTGACGGCATCATCGCCAGCGCGGGGGGATACGTCATCGTAGACGGCCAGGTGCTGGAGGACCGGGCCATGCCCCCTGCGCTGCTGGAGCGGGCGCTGGCCGTGTTGGGCAGATATGACATGAGCTACATGCTGGAAACCGCCGAGGGGACCTTCGCGGACCGTGAGCGGTGCCTGGCGGCCTGGGCGCGGGGGATGTCCGACGCCAACAGCGAGCAGCGGCGGCTGATGCTCCAGCTCATCGACGGGCTGGGGGTGCTGCCCATGGAGGGCTTTCATGGCCAGCCGGTGTACAAGATTTGCTTCACCGCCGGTTCTGTGGAAGAATTGCAGGCGGCGGCGGACGAGCTGGGAGACGACTATTTCACGGTGACGAATTTGGTGCCCGGCAGCTTCGCCCTGAACGGCGAGACCATGGCCAGGGGTGTGGACAAGGGCAGCGCCGTCCGCAAGGTCTGCGCCCACTATGGCGTGGGCGTGGAGGACGCTGTCGCCTTCGGCGATTCCGGCAACGACCTGCCCATGCTTCTGGCCGCCGGGATAGGCGTAGCCATGGGCAACGCCGCCCCGAACGTGAAGGAGCAGGCCGACCTGGTCTGTGAGAGCTGCCAGGAGGACGGCGTCGCCCGGCAGCTCATGCGCATGGGCCTGGCGTAGCTCCATCCATAAATTTGCGCAGAGACCGTTCTCCATCCGCCCAAATGGGGGAATCTCCCCATATTGAGGCGGATTTTGCGTTTTCTTTTCGGTTTTGCACACAGATTTCATCCGCTCCCCGGAAAAGCCCTTTACATCTCCCGTTTTCCTATGCTATAATGTAGTACTGATGAAAATTATGCTACGGCAGGAGGCTGCGACGCGGCTTCGCCCTGCTTTTTATGAAGGAGCATTTGCGTTATGGATTCCCTGCAAGAACTTGAACAACAGCGCCGGATTCTGCAAAACAGCAGCAACGCTGACCGGCAGCATTCCAAAGGTAAGCTCACCGCCGACGAGCGCCTGGCTTACCTGTTTGATAAAGACACCTTCATTGAGCTGAACGTCTTTCAGAACCGGGGGCAGTCCGTTGACAAGCCCCCCAAGCGGGACGGCGTCATTGCTGGGTTCGGCAAAATCAACGGCCGGTTCGCCTACGCCTACGCCCAGGACTTCACCGTCCAGGGCGGCAGCCTGTCCTCCTCCAACGCCCGGAAAATCATCAAATGCCAGCAGGCGGCGCTGAAAGCCGGCGCACCCATCATCGGCCTGATGGACTCCGGCGGCGCGAAGATTCAGGACGGCATCCAGGCCCTGGCCCAGTACGGCACCATCTTCCAGAACAACGTGAACGCCTCCGGCGTCATCCCCCAGATCACCGCCATCATGGGTCCCTGCGCAGGCGGCGCGTCCTACTCCCCCGCCCTACAGGATTTCATCTTCTTTGTGGAGGGCACCGGCGAGATGTTCGTCACCGGCCCCGACGTGGTCAAGGAGGTCATCGGCGAGGACATCTCCATGCAGGAGTTGGGCGGCGCAGATGTGCATATGCGCAAAAACGGCGTGGCCCACGTCCGGGCGGCCAACGACCAGGACTGCCTGGACAAAATCCGCAACCTGCTGACCTACCTGCCCCAGAACAACAAGAGCCTGCCCATCCCCCGGGCTAAGTACAAATCCCGCTGGCAGCGGGGCATTGAGAACATCGTCCCCGAAAACAAGCGGAAAATCTACGATGTGAAGCGGGTCATCGACTACCTGGTGGACACCGACTCCTTCTTTGAGATCGAGCCGGAGTTCGCCGCCAACGTGGTCACCTGCTTTGCCCGGGTCAACGGCCACACCATCGGCGTGGTGGCCAACCAGCCCGCCGTCATCAGCGGCTGCATGGACGTGAACGCTAGTTGCAAGGCGGCCCGGTTCGTCCGCACCTGCGACTGCTTCAACATCCCCCTGCTGACGCTTGTGGACGTGCCTGGCTTCTTCCCCGGCTCCGACCAGGAGTATTCCGGCATCATCCGCCACGGCGCGAAGGTCCTGTACGCCTACTCTGAGGCCACGGTGCCCAAAATCACCCTGGTGCTGCGGAAAGCCTACGGCGGCGCTTATATCGCCATGTGCTGCAAGCAGTTGGGCGCGGACGTGTGCTGGGCCTGGCCCACGGCGGAGATCGCCGTCATGGGCGCTGAGGGCGCGGTGAAGATCATCAACCGCAAGGACCTGAAGGCCGCCGGAGACGACTACAAAAAGGTGCTGGACGAGAAGGTCAAAGCCTATCAGGATACGCAGTTGAACCCCTTCGTGGGGGCCAAGCTGGGCTATATCGACGATGTGATCGCTCCCCAGGACACCCGCCGCCTGCTGGAGCAGACGCTGGAGGCGCTGATTTCCTTCCAGGACCCCAAGACGAAGCCCACCCACGGGAATATCCCCCTCTGATACGAGTTTTCGACACAAAAGGGCGCGCACCCGAAAAAATTGGTTGCGCGCCCTCAAAATGTCAAAAAAACGCTTTCAAAGAGATACAACAGCGCGAAAAGTTACAGGAACCCTCCGCAGGAGTTTTGTTGCGTAAGCAACAAAATAAATTGAAATCCGTGATTTTGGGCAAAGGCCGTTCAGTAATCAAACGCAATATAATCATAGGCGTTGAGAATAGTGGTCTCCCCGTACTGGGTCTTTTTGGGTATCTTTACGCCGTAATTCTTGTGGATATGTCCGTGGACAAAGTACTTGGGTTTGTACTGGTCCAGCAGCTTGACGAACACCTTGAACCCCCGGTGGGTGCGGTTGTCCATGTCGTTGATGTGGTAGGCGGGGGCGTGGGTCACCAGGATATCGAAGCCGCCGTGCCACCACATCTGCAATTTCAGCCGCAGCACTCGGCGCTCCATCTCCCGGTCTGTGTACATATGGTTCCCATTCCGGTAGCGATAGGAGCCGCCCAGCCCCAGGATACGGACCCCCTGGTAGACATAGAGCTTGTCGTCTATGCAGATGCAGCCCTCCGGCGGGTCCGTGTCATAACTGTCATCGTGGTTGCCGTGGACATACAGCACAGGGCAGTGGGCCAGGGTGACCAGAAACTCCAGGTAAGACTTGTGCAGGTCCCCACAGGCCAAAATCAGGTCGTATTCGTCCAGTCTTCCCGGCGCATAATAGTCATAGAGGTATTTTGCCTCTTCATCCGCCACCGCCAAGATCCGCATGATTCTCTCTCCCTGTGTCTATGGTCGTCAAATCCCTCATGAACGCATCAAAAGGAACCGCCACGGTTGAAGCCGGAGCGGTTCCTTTTTGAATGCGAACGAAATAAAATTCACGAAATCGCTATCGGAAAGCGCCCAGCCCTCAGAAAAATCACCCATAGGATAACACAATTTTCTGTCAGATGCAACCGAAACCGTTACCAAAACCGTTTTTCCACAAATTCTGACTGATATTGTCTACTTTTTTCTGGCTCGGTCGATGCCCACCACATCCACCGTGGCCTGGGCCTCCGGGCCGAGCTGGTCGTAGGTGGGAATGGACCCGATGACGTTCTCCGCCAGCCAGTCCATGTTGATGACCTGTTCCGGGCTGAGAGAGTGGTCGCAGGCGCCGTCCACCGTCCACCCCTCCTGGGTGACGATGGGGCCGTAGAAGGGCTGACAAATGTTGGCGCAAATGGCGCTTTTCAGCACGTTGGCCAGCTTCTGGGTGCCACTGTGGAGCTTTTTGGAGCAAATGACATCCACCACACCGGCGGTCATACCCCAGTAGTAGTTCAGAGCCTTGCCTGTGACCTCGTCCTCATCCTGGAAGTTTCCTTTCAATACGCTGCGGATGATGCTCTCGTAGTAGACGCCCCAGTGCCACACGGGCATGGCCAGGTTCACCTGGCCGTCGCTGCTGACCTGGGCCAAACCGAAGTTGGGCCTGCCGTCGTCCGCCAGCTTCACCATGTCCTGGGAGGAGATCAGGTCGATGCCCCGGTCTGTGAGCCGCTGGGTAGCGGCTGCCGCGCCGCCCACGCAGGGCCACTCCAAGTAGACTTTGACCCTGGGATTGACCATCTGTGCGCCCCGGGCAAAGGCGTTGATGCCGGCGATCATGCCGTAAATGGGGTAGTCGCACAGGTACCCCACCCGGTCGTCCTCGGCCAGCGCCCCGGCGATGGCCCCGATGATGAACTTAGCCTCGTGGATGCGGGCGTAATAGGTGCGGATATAGCGGTGGGATTTGTTCAGGGAGCAGTTGAGGATGGTGACCTCCGGGTGGTCCACCGCCTGGCGCAGGCTGGCGGGCAGCAACTGGGGGGAGGTGGTAAAGAGCAGGGTATTCCCCTCGGCGATGGCGCGGGCAATGGTTGCGTCCGCGCCTTCGGCCACAGCGTTCTCGTAGGCGGTGGTAACCAACTGCCCCTTGAACACCCGTTGGACGTGCTGGCGGCCCAGCTCGTGGCTGTAGGTCCAGCCGGAGGTCAGGGCGGTCTTGTCGTGGATAAAGGCCGCCTTCAGCACCTTAGTGCCGCCCAGCTTGGGCAGCAGACGCTTCTTTTCCCCGCTGGGGTCCAACTTCAGGTCGATGGGCTGCTCCTCCTGCTGGAGGGTGATCTCCTCCCAGACCTTGGCCACGGAGCGCTTCATCTCCTCGGCGTTCAGGGCGCGCAGGGCCTGGTAGCCGTAGATGCGCATATAGGCCAGCATGGCGTCCCCCACGGTGGAGCGCAGCTTTTGGCCACCGTTGGCCAGGTATGCCTTGCGGAAATAGTGATAGGTGGTGCTGAATGCGTTGCGTTCCTCGTCCGTCCAGGGTTCCTCTGGGGCCTTGCCCAGCAGAGACTGGAGCATGGCATAGCTGCCCCGCTTGCTGAACTCCAGGAAGTTCACTTTGCTGTATTTGTAGAAGCTGACGAACTCGTAATAGATATCCACGTCCTTCGAGCCGTCTTTCACCGGCAAAATGCGGGTGACCTGGGCGGGGATGGCCACTGCGCCGAAGTATTTCAGCACGCTGACCCGCTTGTTGCCCTCTTCCACGTAGAAGCGGTTTTTGTACTCGTAGACCTTGATGGGGTCCCGGATGCCCTCTTTCAGGTGGGCGTTGCACAGTCTTTTCCATTTGAGGGCGAACTCCGTGTTCTCCGGCAGCAGCGGCATAAAATTCCGGGCAAAAGAGGTGGTGCGGCCTGCCGTCCGGGTGCCCATGATGAACTCTACCGGGATTTGAATAACACCCAGGTCGGTCCCCATCGACACACGCTCTTGGGGGACCAGGTCGTCCAAAATCGGCAGATAGGGGCTGATCCCCTTGGCGATGCAGGCGCGCTGCTCCCGCTGCGCCAGCCGCTGAGCGTCCTTATAATACTGTTCAGGCATAACATTTCGTCCTTTCCTGTTGATGGCAGCAGGCTCCAGGTCTCTGCTCTGTGACAGTGTCCGGTTGGTTTCAGGATAGCACAGTTTTTCACCGGATGCAACCGGTCATTCGTGTGATTCTGCGGTGTTTTCCGCCGCCGCGCCGTTGGTCTGGAGTATCCAGTCGATGAGAAAACGATAAATCTCCTCGTGCTGCGCTTCGCGGAGGACATCGTGGCGCAGGCCGGGATACAGTCTGACACTGACCCGGCGCACCCCCTGGCGGGCCAAAAACCGCTGGGTCCGGGTGACGCCCTTTCCGAAGTCCCCCACCGGGTCATCCGCTCCGGACAGCAGCAGCATGGGCAGTTCCGGGTCCATGCGCCGGACCCGCTTGGGGTCGATGCAGCGGCGCATCCCGCGCAGCAGCTCCCGGAAGGCTCCCACAGTGAAATCCTCGCCCCGCAGCTCGTCCGTGAGGAACTCCCCGCGGGTCTGCTCGTCCGCCAGCAGCCAGTCGAACTTGGACTGGTTTGGCGCGAATTTTTTGTTGTACCCATCATAGGTCAACTGAGTAATGCGCTCGGTAGGCACGTCATAGCCGTGTTTGGCCGCCTCCCGGTCCGCGATATATGCCGCGATGGAGAGGGCCGCAGCGGACTGTTGCCCCGTGCCGACCAGAACGGCGGCGTCCGCGTCCGCGGGATACTGGGTCAGAAAGTCCCGCACCACAAAGGAGCCAAGGGAGAACCCCAGCAGGCACAGCGGCAGACCGGGATACTGCCCCCGAATGGTATCGTTCAGTGTTTTGGCGTCCTTCACCAGAAAGTCCCAGCTTCCCTTTGGCCCGAAGTAGGTGCGGATGGGGTTGTCGGGCGGCAGGGACAGGCCGTGACCGATGTGGTCGTTGCCGCAGACCAGCAGCCCCTGGGCGGTGCAGGCTTCCGCCAGTTCTTCATACCGGCCAATGTGTTCCGTGATACCGTGGGAAATCTGCAAAATCCCCACCGGCTGCGTCTTCGGCAACCAAATAATTGCGTGGATGGGGGTTTTCCCGTCCGCGGACCGATAGGACAGCTCTTTTTTGTTCATTGTCTTGCCTTTCTTCCGAGGATGGGGCCGGGTGAAAGCTGTTCGCCATTAGCCGTTAGCTATTAGTCAGGTGCTGCCGGTCTAACGCGAACAGCGAAAAAGAAAGCTGAGAGAAAAACTGGCCGTTTGTTAAGAAATCCAAACGGTAAGCGCAACACAAAAAAGCCAGCACTTTCAAGCTAAAGGCTAACAGCTCGGCGGCTCCGCCGCTCAATACACGAACACCGCCACGCCCACGTTGACCGTCTCGTAAATCTTCTTTGCCGCCTCATAGGGGGTGTTGACGCAGCCGTGAGAACCGTTGGTCAGGTAGATGTCCCCGCCGTAGCTGCTGCGCCAACTGGCGTCGTGGATGCCCACGTTGCCGGTGAAGGACATCCAGAAGTTGACGTAAGAGCTGTAGCCCATGGTGACATAGGTTCCCAGGGTGGCGGGGCTTTTGTGGCAGTCAAAGGCCCAGACGCTGCCGCTGGGGGTGCCGTTGCCCTTGTTGGGGTTGCCGGTGACCACCGGGGTCTCCACCACCACCTCATAGTCTTTGTAACACCACATGGTCTGCTCAGAGATACTGACCTCCACGTAGGTGCCGCCGATGTCGTCCACTCCCCGCTCCTGGGCGGTGTAGAGGTAGGCGGGTTCCAGCTCGCCCACTGTCCCCGCCTCCACCGCTTCCATCAGGGCCTCGGTGGTGGTGGGCCGGTCAATGCACCAGCCGTAGTCCCCGCCGGTCAGGGTGATGGTCTCGCCGCTGTGGGTGGTGACCACGTGGGTCAGGCCAAAGGTGTCGTACTGGTAAGCAAGAGTGGTCTTGACCCAGTCAAACACCAGGTCGTAGTCCAGGGCATAGGTGCCGTCCTCCTGCTGAGCGACCCAGTCCTTGATGACGGTGTTGTCCGCCACCTCCAGCCGCCCGTCCTCAAAGTCGTAGGTGATCTCCGCCTGGAGCCAGCCATCAATTTTTTCCAGCTCCCGGTTCAGTGTCTCGTCGTCCTGGAGGACGGTGGGGGCCAGATAGCAGCCCTCTGCATCCAGGTCGATTTCCGTCTGGTGGGTGGTCAGGGCGTCCAGCAGGAGCTGGGTGGTCTTTTCCTGGTCCAACTCTGTGCCCTGCTCCTCCGCCTGAATGTAAAATCCCTGGTCATTTTTTTGCAGGCAGGCATCCTGCACCTTGGTCACAAAGAGGGGGCTGAAACAGTTCAGGTCGGCGATTTCCTGCTCCGCCTTGGTCTGGCTGTATGTAGTGTCGTCAGAGGCGGTAAGCGCGTCCTCTGTGAAGTAATAGGTGACCCATAGAGCGGGATCATACTGCTCCAACAGACGGGCCACATCGCCGGTGTCGTCGTAGGCCAGGTCGATGTCCCTGGCCCGGATGACTTCGGTGACGCCGTCCCGCTCCACAACGGTCAGGGTGTACTCCTGCACCTGGCGGTTCAGGGCGGCCACCGCGTTGGCCTCGGTCAGGTTGCTGACATCCACGCCGTTGATGGTGGTCTTGTTGGGGAACCGATCTGTGTAGTACCAGGCGGCCAGAGCGTAGAAAAAGGCCAACAGCGCCAGAAACAGCGCCACGATCAGCACATAGACCATTGGTCCGGTTTTCCGTTTCTTTCTGCGCTTGACAACTGCGGCCCGTTTGGGTGCCTGCTCCATGCTCTCACCTTCTGTCTGTGTCTAAAGCGTACTGTCTGAGTAATACAGCTCACCTCTTATACTCTACCACAGAGCAGGGAGAAACACAAGCAAAAAATCCAAAAGAAGGAACGAAATGAGATAAAACTTCTTTTCACAAACTACAAAGCGGAATTTTTGCGCGCAGACGCAGGTTTTCCCACAGCTTACCGGCTTCGTCTCGGCTCTGCACTGTGATTTTTGGTTTTTCCGACGAAGGGGCAGCGGTTTACCGCCTCCTTACACCGGACAAAGAGAGAGGCCGGGAACGAGCCAGCAGTGAGGGCGGCGGGGACCAAGCAAGCGGAACAGACTTCCAAAAAAAGAGGGACCGTTCAAAGGCGGTCCCTCCTGTTGGTCATTTCTGTCTTTTTGCCGGGTCAAACGACGCGCTGCGGGGTGTTCACTGCCCGCCCTCCAGCCGGTATTCCTGATGAACAAACTGCACCATCTGCCGGGCGGTGCGGAACAGCTTCCGGTTGGTGCGGTAGGTCAGAAAGATGTCCCGGCTGCTGGTCAGCCCCTCCAGGGGGACTTCCGCAATGCGGTCCCAGGGCAGGTCGTCCACCCGGGCTAAAATCGCCACTCCCATGCCCTCCGCCACCAGGTTTGCAATGGCCGGTTCATTGTAGGCGTAATGGCACAGGTCGGGCTGGGCATGTTGCTGCTGGAGGTAATCCATAATGGGCTTGTGCATGGGCGAGCGTTCAAAATAAGTCACCATCGGCGTGCCGTTCATCTCGATCCCCGCCAGGGGGACCCCCTCCTGCCGGTATTTTTGCTCCATCCAGTGGCCTTTTGGGACGATGAGCACCAGGGGCTGGCGGAGAATGGGGATCTGGGTCAGCTCATTGTGGCCGTCAATGGCGGAGCTGAACGCCAAATCCACCGTGTTGTTTTGCAGAGCCTGGATGATTTCGCCGGTGTCCATCTCCACGGATTTCAAATGGGCGGAGGCGGCCCGGCCAGAAGCCTGGAACGCCCGGAACAGTTGGGGCAAAAAATGCTCCGACAGGGGGTTGATGTAAGCGATGGTCAGCGTGTCCTCCGCCTGGTCTTTCAGGCGCTTCATCTCCCGGGTGGCTGCGTCCACATCCCGGATAATCTGTCGGGCGTGGTAGAGGAATACCTCCCCCTCGGCGGTCAGGGCAATGCCCCGCCCCCGCTTTTCGAACAGGGGGACCCCCAGCTCGTCCTCCAGCTTGCTCAGCGACATGCTCAGGCTGGGCTGGGCGATCATCAGCTCCCTGGCAGCGCTGGCCATGTGCATTCGCTCCGCTGTTTTCTCGAAATAGATGATTTGATTCAGCGTCATATCTCGTCTCTCTTCCTGTCGATCTCAAGCCCTCTTTTACGTATATAGGATAAATCAATTTTTACTATTAGTCAAGAGATTTAAGTGATGAAACCCTGGCATGATTGCGGATTTTGTCCCTATCCGGCGCTGTTTTTCTCCCGTCCGGGGAACATACAGAGTATATATTCCCGAAACACATAGTCCGCGTTGGCCGGGGTTACGCCCGTATACAGATTCGCCCCGATTTGGACGGTGACGCCGTCCACCCTGCATAGCCCCAGGCAGGGAGAGGGCAGCGCCGTCACCTGCTCGGTCAGGTTGTTTTCCCGAATCAGCGTCTGAAACCGCGCCAAAATCTCCTCTGCCACCTGCTGCTTACATTCACCATTCGATTCCGTACAGACCAATACTTCAAACATAACAAACCTCCTACCTTTTCGACACGGGAACAACAGCGCCCGCAGGAGACGCAGAACGCCGTTCTGTCCTCCTTCGGGCGCAACATTCAGGGCAACACTGCCGTGAAGTAACCTGTTTTATTTTGGAAAATGTACGTACGTATTGCGTTTTGCCTCTTCCTGCGGCGGGAGATTCTCCGCAGTCTTGCGCAGAACCCCCAAAGCGACAACGCCGCTAATCTTTATTATAGGAAAGCGTCACCCAAAAGTCAATTGCAAACTGAAACTTTCGGGCGGATAACTTGCAATTTTAACATTCTGTACACATTTTTCCGTCACATTTCCGCAGTTTTGCACGGTTTTTACATGAGAAAGCTCTCATACAATGACGCCGGATGGCCGGGCGTTGTCGTCGCAAACTCCACATTCCCCGCCCTGCGCTCTGTCAGCCGGGCGCCTTTTGTGCCCCGCATCTCTGAACGGCAAGCGCAGCGCCCGTGGCAAAAGGCCGCAGGCATTTTGATCCTCTCCTCGTCAAGCGCTCATTGCTCCTCCATCATCTGCGGGCGATACCAGTTGTCAAACAGCTTTTGGATGATGTCCAACAGATCTTCATCCGAAAGGGCGTTTCTGCTTTGCAGGTTGACCGATATGGCGTGGAAAATGCCGTAGAAATACATGTCCCGCACGACCCGCTTTTTTGGCGTGTCGTTGCCAAATCGCTGGAGATGGTTTGCGATATTTTCCTCGATCCGCCGTAAAAAATGCGAACGGTTCTGCTCCGACAGCAAAATAGAGACTCGCTCCCTGTTCTCCTGGAAGCATTTGATGACTGTCTCGAAAAACTGCCGCTCCCCGGTGGCCGTTGGTCCATACTGCTCTTCCATTACTATCCGTGTATTTTGCAAGATTTTATCCTCTTCGTATTCAATCAAGGCGTAAATATCTTCAAAATAACGGTAAAAAGTCGTGCGGTTGTACCCGGCCAGGTTGGTGATCTCCCGAACGGTGATTTGCTGGATGTTTTTGATTTTTGCCAGCCGAAAGAAGGCTGTAACGAATGCCTCTCTGGTTGCGTCTGTGATCTCCGGTTGTTTTTTCATGTTTTTCCTCCCTGATGCGCAGCATTTTCCAGTGGAATGACGTTTCCGCTGCAATACATCTCTAAGACAAATTATACAACAAGTGTCGCTTTTTGGCAAGCGAAAAAATGACATGATGCAACATTCGTCGAACATAGTTGCCGGATGGGCGGCAAAAGCGGAAAACATCTGTCCCCTCTGTCCGGCACAAAATGACAAAACCACCCGTCGAACGGGTGGCTTTGCCAGGATGTATAAACAGATGCTTGCAGTTTACTTGATGACCTGGATGGACTCACGGTCGCTGAACAGGAACACCACGATCAGGAACACGATGCCCTGGATCAACTGCTGCATAGCAGTGGTGAAGCCCAGCATGACCAGGCCGGTGGTCAGGAACTTGTAGAGCAGGACGCCCACGATGATGTTGGTGAACCGGGACTTCGCGCCGCCGGAGATGGGCATACCGCCCAGCACCAGCGCGATGAGGATCTGGGTCTCCAACTGGTTGCCGCCGGTGGAGGTGACGGAGCCGACCTTGATGGCGTTGATGAACGCCGCGAAGCCGGTGATGCAGCCAGCCGCTACATAGACCAGGAACTTGGTCTTTTCGACCTTGATGCCCGCAAAACGGGCCGCCTTCTCGCCTGCACCGATGGCTTTCAGGTTGGAGCCAAGGCTGGTGAACTTGTAGAAGAAGAACCCGATGGCCAGCACCACCAGGGTGATGGTCAGCATGAAGGGCATGGTGTTCAGGTTGGAGATGGTGCTGACAGCGTACACCGGGGACTTGGTGGTCAGGTAGGCCACCACGCCGCGCAGGGCGTACATCATACAGTTGGTAACGATGAAGGACGGGATTTTACGGACCACATGGAAGTAGCCGTTGACCGCGCCCAGCAGACCGCCCGCGACGATGCCGCCGATGATGGCCAGGAACAGGTTGATGTTGGACAGGTAGCAGACCACGATACAGGTCACGCCCATCAGGGAGCCTTGGGAGAAGTCCAGGCAGCCCATGCTCATGACGAAGAACACGCCCATGCAGGCGATAGCCAGCATATAGGTCTGGCTCAACAGCAGTTTCAGGTTGGTGGGGTTGACGATTCGTCCCTCTGTCAGGATGGCAAACAGGACGATGACGAAGACCAGCCCGGCTACGGGAAGGATTTCCCGAATCGTTGAACGATTGATTTTGTTTTTCATGTCCCCGCCTCCTTAAACCATCTTGTCGATCAGGGACTCTTCAGACAGGTCCGGGCTTCTGGTAAATTCGCCGCTGACCTTTCCGTCGCGCATGATAACGATGCGGTCGCTCATGCCCAGCAGCTCCATAATCTCCTCGGAGATCATCAGCACTGACTTCCCTTCTTTTCTCATGCGGTCCATCAGGTCGTAGATGTCCGCCTTCACCATCACGTCGATGCCGCGGGTGGGGCTGTCCAGGATCAGGATGTCCGACCCCTTGCCGATCCACCGGGCCAGCACCACCTTCTGCTTGTTGCCGCCGGACAGATTGGAGACAAACTGGTCCACGTTGACCATCTTGACGCTCATCATCTTGGCATACTTGTTGGCGAACTCCTTCATCTTCTTGCCGGAGAGCAGCTTGCCCATGTCCCGCATGGAGGGCAGGGTGATGTTGTCCTGGATGGTATCGTTGATGACCAGAGACTCGTTATCGCGGTCCTTGGAGGCGTAGGCCACGCTGTGGTCGATGGCGGTGTTGATGTCGTTGATGGGGGTGCCGTCGCCCAGGGTGACGGTACCGGTGCGGTCATAGGACGCGCCGAAGGCCGCCTTGCCCAGCTCGTGCATACCGCAGTCGCTCAGGCCGCCGATGCCCAAAATCTCGCCCTTGTGCAGGTCCAGGTTGACGTGGTCCAGCTCGCCGGGGACGGAAACGTCCTTCAGGGAGAGCACCACCTCGTCGGAGACCTTCTCGCCGTAATCGGTACGATAGTAGCGGTCGCCCAGCTCACGGCCCACCATCAGGCGCTTCAGCTCGTCCTCGTTCACGTCGTCGGCGTTGACGGTGGCAATGAAGTCGCCGTCGCGGAGGATGGAGATGCGGTCAGAGTAATGCAGCACTTCGCCCAGATCGTGGGAAATGAAGATAACGCAGCTCCCCTCGTCCCGGATGCGGAGCATGTGCTTGAACAGCTCGTCACGGCCGCTCTGGTTCAGGGCGGTGGTGGTCTCGTCCACGACCACGATCTTCGGGTGGAAGTAAGTGGCCTTGACGATCTCGATGAGCTTGCGGTCCTCGAAGTTGTAATTGTCGATGACGGCTGTGGCCGAAATGCGGCTGAAACCGTACTCATTCAACAGCTCCTGGGCCTTTTTGTTCATGGCAGCGGTATTCTTGATGCCGAACTTGATGAACTGGTCCTCGTTGCCCAGGAAGATGTTCTCCGCCACCGTCAGGCCGGACAGAGTGCCCAGCTCCTGCACGATAATGGCGATGCCGTGGTGGTTGGCGTCCACCTGGTTCTTGGGGTGGACCTCCTCCCCATCCAGGGTGAAGGTGCCGCCGTCCATGGTGTAGATGCCGCAGAGCATGTTGGTGAAGGTGGACTTGCCGGAGCCGTTTTCACCGATCAGCGCGTGGATTTCTCCCTTGTTGAACTCCAGCGACACGTTTTTGACCGCGTGGGTGAGACCGAAGGACTTGTCGATATTTTCGGCTTTTAATAACAGTTCTCCCATTCTTCTCACCCCTTTACTTGACGACCGCGCCCTTGACCGCCTTGGTCGTCATGGTGACGATGACCAGGAGGGTCAGGCCGGTAACGATGTTCTGCACCGTGGTCGGTGCGCCCAGCACCACGAAGCCGTTGAACAGCAGGGAGACCACCATCTGGCCCACCACTACGGCGACCACGGGATGGCCGTACTTCTTGAAGGCCACGCCGAAGAACGCGCCCATCAGGGGGGTGAAGTTCCGGCTCATGGAGCTCATGTTGGAGGCGGAGGTCATGGAGGTGCCATAGCTGATGGTCAGCAGGGCCATGATGCCCGCGAACATGCCGCACAGGGTAAAGGAGATGACCTTGTACTTGTTCACGTCCACGCCCATGTTCTTGGCCACGAACTCGTTGCTGCCGATGGCGTTGCTGTAGGTGCCGACCTTGGTGTATTTCAGCAGGCCCGCGCACAGCAGGTAGGCGATGACGGCGACGATCAGGTTATAGGGATAGGAGCCGAAGGCTCGCAGGGAGCTGTCCAAAATCTTCTCCGAGCCACCGGCGGCGAACACGCTCAGGCTCTCATAGATGAGCGCCAGACCGGTGGTGACGATCATGGACGGGATGCGCAGCTTGACATAGACGATGCCGTTGATGACGCCCATCAGGGTGCCGCTGATGATGGGGGCCAAAATCAGGCCCACGTAGCCGAGGTACTGGCTGGCCGACACCGCGATGACGGCGGACAGCACGATATTCGCGCCGATGGAGAAGTCGAACAGGCCCATTGAGACGATGAAGTAAAGGCCGCAGCCGCCCACCGCGTAGATGATGGCGGTCTGTGCGTAGAGGATCAGCTTCTGGGGCGTGCCGAAGGTGGCGGGCCGCAGAATCTTGAAGAACCCCCAGAACACCAGCAGCAGCAGAGCCAGCAAAACCAGGCCGTACCACTGTGATGTCTTAAACTTGTCAAATTTTTCTTTCATAGTTCTCCTTTCTGCGTATATGTCTCTGCCCAGCGGGGGCTGGTATGGAGAAAGGGACATGCGAGATGTCCCTTTCCCCCTGCATATACGAGCGGTAAAAGATTACTCGATTTCTCGTGCGGTTGGGTTTTCCGTAACTTAGCTGGCGTGGCGCTCCATAACGTCCTCGATGGAGAGGCTGGTGGCAGCTTCCTTCAGAGCGTCGAAGTCATAGGTGGCCAGCTCCAGGATCTCGTCGGTGGTGTAAGGAGAGTCATCGACGAAGTAGGTCTCATAGTTGGCATAGTCCTCAGCGGAGGAGACGTACACATAGGGGAACTCGATCTCATAGCCGAACTCGCCAGCGGTGACGGTCAGGTCGCCGGTGCAAGCCTGATAAGCCATCAGGAAAGCGTACAGCGGGTCGCAGAAATGGCCGCCGGACTCAGCGAACATACCGCCGCTCTCCAACTGGTCGCCCAGGTCCTCCAGGAAGTCGGTGGAGACCACGTCGATGGTGCCAGTCAGGCCCAGGTTCTCAATGGCGCCGATGGAGCCAACCAGGGGATCGCCGCCGCCGCCGGCCACGATTAGAGCGTCCATATCAGGATAGGTGTTGATAAAGCTGGTGGTGACCTGCGCGCCTTCCTCAGAGGAGGTGTTGGCATAGACGGGATCGGTCATGGTCGCCTGGTCGTCGGGGTTGGCCTCGTTCCAGTCCGCCAGCGCAGCCTGATAGCCTTCCCAGCGCTGCTGGAAGGTAGCGTCGCCCACGGTCCAGCCTTCCAGGCAGATGTTCCGGTCGCCGTTCTCCAGCAGCAGGTTCATCAGGGTGTAACCGTTGCCGTACTCGTCCTCATGGACAGCGCCCACATAATAGCTGGAGTTGACAGCGGTCTGATAGACTTCGGGGCTGTTCTCTTCGCTGATGATGCGGTAGAACTGCACCAGATAGGTGCCGTACTCGTCGCAGGTGTTGATGGCGGAGGTCATCTCGGAGTCGGCGGAGTTGCAGATGATGATGGCGTCACAGCCGGCGGCGCAGAGGGTTTCGACGGAGGCGGTGACCTGCTCAGAAACGTGACCCTGGTCCACAAAGACCACTTCCACGCCCAGAGCGTCGGCGGCGGTCTGGATGATGTCGGCGCTCAGAGAGCCAAGCACGTCGGTGGAGCTCCAGATGGAGACGCCGATCTTGATATCGGTGGCTTCGACAGTGGTGCTATCGCTGTCGGTGGCGGTGGACGAGTCGCTGTCTCCGCTGCTGCTGCTTGAGCTGCCGCAGGCAGCCAGGCTCAGCACCATGGCCAGCGCCAGGAACAGCGCGATGAGTTTTTTCTTCATGTGTTTTCCTCCTTGAATCGGTTAAATGGGACTTACAGCCTGTCCGACACGGGCAGGCTCTGGCGATGAGATGAAATAAACCGACTTGGGACCAACGGAACGCCTTTCCAAAGAAGATTGCAAAGAGACGGCAGACATCCTGCAATCCTTACCCGCACTTTTCCGAAAGGTCAAACCATTTAGCTACAAGTCTCTTCCTATTTCACTTGTATAAATTGTACAACCTTTTTGTCGAAAAGACAACTCTTTTTTCCTTGAAACACAAAATTCGGCGGATAGAACAAAACAAATTCCATGTCTGTTTCCATTTTTCCATATAACTTTTGCGTCACTTTCCGCAAAGACGTGATTGTAAGGAACTGCCTACGGCCCTTTTACGGTTCGAAGGAAGGGACCGTCGCCCCTGCATTTGCCGTCTGTTCTCTGTCCCGCGCAGGGTCGATTTGACGCGCCGTCGAAAAAGAGCGTCATTTTCCCGGAAAACCGCTGTTTTTTCACACCTGGCAGATAAAAACTGCGCCAACCAGCACCACCGCCGCCAGCAGGAAGCATTGCCAGTTCTCTGCCGCTGTTCCCCTCCCCCGCCTGTCTGTCCCCTCCGGCGGAGACCCTGTTCTGCCGCTGTCCGCCGACAAGTCATCCCTTAATTTGTATAGGTCTATCCAAAACGTTCTCCCAAAATTGTATTGTTTATTTTCACGAAACCGCCCCACAAGCCGCCTGCTGAGCGCTGCGGCTGTGGGGCAACGCAATCAGACGGATGGCGAAGGATCACCGTGCAACACTTGTCGAATACTGTTGCTTGATTCTGTCAGTCCTGTGCGGTATACTATATAAACAACACCTGTCGTGTGTCAGCAGGCAACACACTCGGATGTTTGAAATGGAGGGATTTGTCAAATGGAAAATGTGGCATTGGAAAACCTGAAAACGCGCAGAAGCGTCCGCAGTTTCAGCAGCAAACCGGTCGAGCAGGAAAAGCTGGATGCGATCCTGGAAGCGGCCACCTATGCGCCGACCGGAATGGGCAGTCAATCCCCGGTGATCGTGCTTGTCCAGTCGCCGGAAATGGTGAAAAAAATCAGCAAGCTGAACGCCAGGGTGATCGGCAGGGAAACCGACCCCTTCTATGGCGCGCCGGCGGTAGCGGTGGTGTTTGGCAACAAGGCGTCTGTGCCGACCTGGTTTGAGGACGCCTGTCTTGTCGCAGGAAACCTCTTGAACGCCGCCCACGCAGTCGGCGTGGATTCCTGCTTCGTCTACCGGGCAAAGGAAGTGTTTTCTTCCAGGGAGGGGCTTGCTCTGCTGAAGGAGTGGGGCCTCAATGAAAACTACGTTGGCGTTGCCAACTGCGTTTTGGGATATGGCGTCGGAGAGGCTCCGCAGCCAGCCCAGCGCAAGCCGGATTATATCAAAATCGTGTAAGGGAATCAGGAGGTCATGATGACATTACAGGAAGCAATGCACGCACGGCATAAAGTGAGCAAATACCAGAACAAGCCGCTGCCGGCGGATGTGATTCAGCAGCTCAACGACAGGATCAAGGCGCAGAATGAGGAATATAACTTGAACATCCAGCTTGTAACGGAAAGCAAGGATGCGATGCCGGGGATCATCGCGAAGCTGATGTCCAAAGGCGTTCAGAACTTCATCATTCTCGCAGGCCCTGATACACCGGACGTTGACGAAAAGCTGGGGTACAGCAGCGCCGATTTGATGCTTTACGCGCAGACGCTGGGGCTGAATAGCTGGTGGATCGGCGGAATGTACAGCCGCAAGGGAGCAAGAAAGAACTCTGTCGCAGGAGAGGACGCGAAAATCATCGGGATCGTCGTTGTTGGCTATGGGGAAGACCAGGGGGTCCCCCACAAATCCAAAGCCGCGTCAGACGTATCCTCCTATGACGGGACTGCCCCGGAATGGTTCCAGGCGGGCGTCTCCGCCGCTCTGTTAGCGCCAACGGCGATGAATAAACAGGCGTTTACCATCCAAGGAAAAGGCAATCAGGTGAGCATGACCTGCAACAACGGCTCCTATTCCGGCGCCGACCTCGGCATTTGCAAATATCATTTTGAGCTTGGCGCAGGAAAAGAAAACTTTCATTGGGCGTAAGACCGTCGGGAGGTGTACAGAATGTGGTTCCGCATCCTGAAAGCCTGGCTCAAGTGGCGCAAGGACTGGGACTCATTGTGTCACTGCTGCGGAAAGTGCTGTTACACCCGCTCTGTGGGCACCGGCGGAAGGGTCATCATCCATTACAACGACCCCTGCGAGCATCTGGATACCAAAACCCACCTGTGCAGGATCTATGAGGATCGATTTCGGAAGTGTCGCTACTGCGGTAAGGTCAATTTGTTCACGGCGCTCTTCAACCCCTCCCTGCCGAAAGACTGCGCCTATGTGCAGACGTTCCGTCTGTGGGCCAGGCAGAAGGATACCGATTGAACGGGCAAAGCGCCGCTATGCGAGGCCATTTGCAGGGCATTTAGCCCCCTAAACTCCCACACTTCATACGTCGAAAAGGGCTGTATCAAAACCGAGGTTCTGATACAGCCCTTTTGTGTTTTTTGTTGTCGCTACCGATTTACCGCAGACGGATGATCTTCGCCGGGCACTTCTCCGCGCACTTGCCGCAGCCAATGCACTTGTTGTAGTCGATGTGGGCGACGTTGTCCTTCAGGGTGATAGCGCCCTGCTCGCACTGACGCACGCACAGACCGCAGCCCAGGCAGCCCACGTCGCACAGCGCCTTGACCGTCTTGCCCTTCTCGGTGCTGCTGCACCGGACGGCGTAAGTGCTGCGGTCCGGCACCAGCTCGATGAGGTTCTGGGGACAGGCTTTCACGCAGCTTCCGCAGGCCACGCACTTGGAACGGTCCACCACGGCCACGCCGTTGACCACATGGATGGCGTCGAACTGGCAGGCTTTGACGCAGCTACCGTAGCCCAGGCAGCCCTGCTGACAGGCGCGGACGCCCTTGCCGGGCAGGGAGCCTGCCGCTTCGCAGCTCTCGATGCCAAAGTAGTTGCACTTGACCTTCATCACGTCGCAGGTGCCCGCGCACTTGACAAAGGCGACCATTTTTTCGGTGCTGTCGGCGCTGATGCCCATGATTTCGGAAATCTTATCCGCCACAGGCGCGCCGCCCACCGGACAGGCGTTGACCGGAGCCTCGCCCTTGACGATGGCAGCCGCCACCGCGTCACAGCCAGCGTAGCCGCAGCCGCCGCAGTTGTTGCCGGGCAGACACTCCCGGACGGCGGCTTCCCGCTCGTCCACTTCCACGTGGAAGGTCTCGCTGACGAACACCAGCATCAGGCCCACCAGCAGGCCAATGACCGCGAGGATCAGGATACTGGAAACAATCAATGTCATCGTTCAGTCCTCCCTTTCTCAAGCCAGGCCGCTGAAGCCGCAGAACGCAATGGCCATCAGCGCGGCGCTGAGCAGCACGATGGGTGCGCCCTGGAACGCCTTGGGGATGTTTTCGTTGTACGCCAGCCGCTCCCGGATACCAGCCAGGACGACGATGGCGATGGTGTAGCCAACGGCGGTGCCAAAACCAGCCAGAACGCTCTGGATGAAGTTATAGCCGTCGGTGACGTTGTTCAGCGCCACACCCAGCACCGCGCAGTTGGTGGTGATGAGGGGCAGGTAGATGCCCAGCGCGCTGTGGAGGGCGGGGACCGCCTTTTTCAGGAACATCTCCACCATCTGCACCAGGGCTGCGATGACCAGGATGAACACGATGGTCTGCAAATAGCTCAGGCCCAGGGGGTCCAACACGAAGTCATAGAGCAGGTTGGCCACGCCGGAGGCGATGGTGATGACGAAGATGACCGCAGCGCCCAGGCTGCCCGCCGTCTCGATCTGCTTGGAAACGCCCAGGAAGGAGCAAAGCCCCAGGAACTGGTTCAGCACCACGTTATCGACGAAGGCGGCGGTAATCACGATCATAAACAGCGATGTCATACGGTTTCACCCTCCTTTGTCTCAGCGGTCTCCTGCTTGGGAGTGGCGCAGGGCTGGCCGCAGGTGGCGCAGCAACCGTCGCAGCTCTCCACCTTGTCGTTGGCGGCGGTGTCGATCTGCGCGCCGTTCATAATGGCGATGATGATGGCCAGCACCAGGAACGCGCCGGGCGCCTTGGTCAGAATGGCCACCGGCTCATAGAAGCCGGGCATGACCTGCACACCGAACAGGGTCCCCGCGCCGAACAGCTCGCGGACGATGCCGATGAGGGTCAGGGCCAGGGTGAAGCCGAGGCCCATGCCCAGGCCGTCCATGACGGACAGCAGGGGCGGGTTCTTGGCGGCATAAGCCTCCGCCCGGCCCAGGATGATGCAGTTCACCACGATCAGCGGGATGTAAATGCCCAGCGCATCGTAGAGGAAGGGAATGTACGCCTGAATCAGCAACTGGATCACCGTCACCAGCGAGGCCACGATGACGATGTACGCCGGCAGCCGGACCTGGTCTGGAATGACCTTCCGCAGGGCGGAGATGATCAGGTTGGAGAGGATCAGCACCGCCAGAGTGGAGACGCCCATGCCGAAGCCGTTGATGGCCGACGTGGTGACCGCCAGGGTGGGGCACATGCCCAGCATCATGATAAAGGTGGGGTTTTCCTTGACGACGCCGTTATAAATACGCTCTGTATATTTGTTCATCAATATTCCCCTCCTCACTGAATGTAGTTGGCGTAGAAGTCGATGGCGGCATTGACCGCGTTGACCACCGCGCCGGAGGTGGTGGAAGCGCCGGAGACGGAGTCGATCTCATCGTCCGCCGTGGAGCCGCCGCTCTTGTTCAGGGTGAAGGATTCCACCTGGACGCCCACGAACTGCTCCTTGAAGCTGTCCTCATCCACGCGCATACCCATGCCCGCAGTCTCGTTCAGCTCGGTAAAGGCGATGCCCAGGATGGTGCCGTCAGTGTCGATGCCAACCGTCATGGTGATGTTGCCGTCGAAGCCGTCGGCGGTGGTCACGTTGATGCCGTAGCCCACCACGTTGCCGGAGGCGTCGGTGCCGACCACCACGTCATTGATGTAGACATTGCCGTAGGTGCCACGGCCATAGACATCCTCCGCGAACTCTTCCACGTTGGCGGAAATCGCGTCGTCGTAGCCGAACTCCTCCGCCAGCGGCACGACCTCCGCATAGGCAGCGGCGTTGGCGGCAATGGCCTGCTGCTCGATGGTCTCGGCAGTCATGGCGTTGACGCCGCCCAGGGCCAGGCCAGCCAGCAGGGTGATGACCGTCAGGGCAACAGCAGCCTTGGGGATCTTGGGCTTGGGCTTCTTGGCGTTGTCGCCCACGCCGAAGGGCTTGGGAATGGAGATCCGGTCGATCAGCGGGACCACCAGGTTGCCCAGGATAATGGCGTAGCTGACGCTCTCGGTGGAGCTGCCATAGGTGCGGAAAATGGCGGTCAGCAGGCCCAGCACCACGCCGTAGTAGATTTGGCCGCGGGAGGTGATGGGGCTGGTGACGGGGTCGGTGGCCATGAACAGCGCGCCGAACATCAGGCCGCCGCCGCACAGCTCTGCCAGCAGGAACAGGGGGTCGAAGCCCTGCCCGCCGAACAGCCCCATGAAGATCACGAAGCTCAGCAGGTAGGAGCCGGGAATGTGCCAGGTGATGCCGCCGACGATGAGCAGGTAGACCGCGCCCACCAGCATGGCCGCGCAGCTAACGCCGATGGTGCCGTCGGTGAAGCCCAGGAACATCTCGGTGATGTTCACCGTGCCACCGTTGGCCAGCACCGCCAGGGGGGTGGCGCTGGAGACGCCGTCGATGCCGAAGTCGGACATCACGGTGCTGAAGGAGATCAGCAGGAAGCAGCGGCCCGCCAGAGCGGGGTTCATAAAGTTCTGGCCCAGGCCGCCGAACACGCACTTGACGAACAAAATGGCGAACAGGCTGCCCAGATAGGGGATGTACAGCGGCACCGTGGGGGACAGGCACAGGCCCAGCATCAGTCCGGTGACCACGGCGGAGCCGTCTTTGACGGTGTTCTCCCGGTGGGTGATGTAGTCAAAGATAAACTCCGTCATCACCGCGGTCAGCACGCTGACCGCCAGAATCATGAAGGCGTGGAAGCCGAAATGCCAGATACCAAAGAGGGTGACGGGCATCAGGGCCAGAACCACGTCGTACATGGCGTGACCGGTGGACAGGTAAGGCTCTCTCAGGTGGGGAGAGGAGGAGACGTTAAGCAGTTTTTCCATTCCTGATCCCTCCTCACAGCTTGCCCTGGCGCTGGAGGTCCAGCACAATGGGCTTGGTTTGTTTGAACATCTGGGTCAGCGGGCGCTTGGCCGGGCAGATGTAGGCGCAGCAGCCGCAGCCAATGCAGTCCAGGCCGTGGAGCTTCACATAGCGCTCGTACTCCTTGGCGGTGGCGGCCTGAGCCATCATCTGGGGCACCAGACCCACCGGGCAGGCCCGGACGCACCGCCCGCACCGGATGCAGGCGGTCTCCTTGATCTCGCAGTCCTCCACCGGGTCGTGGGTCATGCAGACCAGGGCGTTGTAGCTCTTGGCGATGGGGATGTCCAAGTCGGTGATGGCCATGCCCATCATGGGGCCGCCGATGAGCACCTTTTTCGGCTCGGCTTTCAGGCCGCCGGCGGCCTCCAGAATTTCACTACAGGAGGTGCCGATCTTCACCAGGAAGTTATGAGGCTCTGCCACCGCGTCGCCGGTGACGGTGAAGCCCTTCTCCATCAGCGGCTCGTTCAGGCAGACGGCGTGATAGATAGCGGCCAGGGTGGTCACGTTGTTGACGATGCAGCCCAGGTTGGCGGGGGTATCGTCCGAGGTCATTTTCCGTCTGGTGACGGCGTGGACCAGGTTGCGCTCGCTGCCCTGGGGGTACTTGGTCTTGAGGACCATGACGGACATCTTCCGCTCGCCCTCGATGGCCTTTTGCATGGCGGCGATGGCGGCGGGCTTGTCGTCCTGGATGGCGATGACCGCGTCGGCGGCGGGGAACATCTGCATCAGGACCTTCAGTCCGCTGACGATCCAGCCGGGCTGCTCCTGCATGAGACGGTCGTCACAGGTGATGTACGGCTCGCACTCCGCGCCGTTGGCGATGATGTGGTCGATCTCCTCCGGCTGCTCCGGGCAGAGCTTGATGTGGGTGGGGGTGGCTGCGCCGCCCAGACCGACCACACCTGCGGCCTGGACCTTGGCCACGATCTCCTCGTTGGTCAGCTTGGTGTAGTCACAAGGCTCTCCCACGCCGGGGGCCAGGTTGTACTGCCCGTCGTTGTCGATGACGATACACGGGGCCATGACGCCGGCGGAGGTCATGCGGGATTCGATGGCCTTGACCTTGCCGGAACCGGAGGTGATGATGTTGGCGGACTCGAATCCGTCCGCCTTGGCGATGATCTGCCCTGCCAGGACAGCTTCGCCTCGTTTTACAATGGGGATGGCGGGCTTGCCAACGTGCTGGTTCAGGGGGAACACCAGTTCTCCCTTCGCCTGATGGAACACAATCGGCACATTGGCGCTCAGGTCTTTATAGCCCTTTAAGCGTACGCCGCCCCGGAATGTCAGTTTTGGCATAAATGCTTTCCCTCACTTTCCTAAAGCAGAAATGGAAGCTTACAGGGAGGCAACTTCCTTTCCGGCTACGTAGCCATAATACATAGCCATAGAATGGGACACGCCTTTCAGCGTGATGGGATATTCAGCGGCAAAGCGGCTGCCCTGCACGTTGCCGGCCACATACAGGCCGGGGATAATGTTGCGGTTTTCGTCAAAGGTGTGGCAGTTTTCATCCGATTCCAGGCCGCCGCAGATGACCAGCAGCAGGGCTGTCTCGAACTGGTCGGCGTAATAGGGCGGGTTCTCCAGCGGCCACATCCGGCTGGCGGTCTTGCCGAAGTCGGCGTCGAAGCCGTCCTCTGCCAGCTCGTTATACCGCTCGATGGACTCCAGCGCCGTGGCCTGAGCGTCCTCATCGTCGGGGTACATCAGGGCCACCAGCTCCTCCAGGGTGTCGGCGGTGACGCAGCGTCCGTCATCGATGGCGGCCTGGAGCTGATAGGGACTCTTGTAGTTCCGGTAGGTGGTGTTGTTGGCGGGGCCTTCGTCCTCGCTGGCGTAGTCCTCGTAGTAGCAGGCGCCGCCGTGCTCCGCGGGCATATAGGGCAACTGTTCCGGCCAGTTGGCGTCGAAGATCTGCCAGGACTTGCGGTCCTTTTGTAGCTCGATCTGGTTCTCGATCTGCTGGCCGGGGAGGTCCTCGTTCATAAAGCGCTTGCCGTTCAAATCCAGATTCAGGAAACCGGCGATGCCCATGACACCGACGCCCTCCAGGTCCGCGCCGCCGCCCATGTGGTGGATCATCGGCGCGTGAGCCTGCTGCACCTGCGCGCCGGCCCACATACCCAGCTTGATGCCGTCGCCCATGTTGGTGAAGTTGCCCTCCACGTCCACGTTGGTGAACATCCGGGTGATGCCGTTCTCAATGACATCGGGGCAGAAGTGCTGCACCATGGCCTCGTTCTGGGAGTAGTCGCCGGTGGCGAGAATGACGCCCTTGGAGGCGTTGACGCGGAAATACGTCCCCTCGTTGGCGTCGCGGATGTACGCGCCCACACATTTGCCGTCCTCCATGATGAGCTTCTCGGCGAAGCAGCCATAGTGGGCGTCCACGTTGCCAGTGGCGACAGCCGCGTCCATGTTGGCGTTGAAGTTGACGCTCTGGTCGGGCTTGAACTCCACAGAGGTGGGGTAACAGGGGAACCGCTCCTGGGTCCAGTCGTAGGCTTCGGGCAGGGGATAGAAAATGGGAATCAGGAAGTTATCCGCGCTCTCGTCGGGAATGGCGGAACGGGTCTCCGGGGCGATGTACAGGCTGGTGTTGGGCTCCACCCACCAGTCAAAAACATCGCCGATGTTGTTGGCCCACTTGGTCATAATGGCCTGCTTGACCTTGTAGCAGGATTCCTGCACATGGAAATCAGAAATGGCGTTGATTTGCTCTTTCGTCCAATAATCCCGGTTCCAGTTGGCCTGCACGTTGCCGTTGATGACGGCGTACTCACCGCTGCGGCACTGGGGGCTGTCGGCCTTCTCGATGGAGATGACCTGCGCGCCCTCCTCGGCGGCAGCGCGGACAGCGGCCACGCCAGCGACGCCGCAGCCAATGACCAGCACCTCGCACTCCAGGGTCTCGGAGCAGTCGTCGTCGGTGATGTCGGGTTCCTCGCCCAGCCAGTCGTCGTCGCTGGAGGAGGTGGAAGTTTCCTCGGCGGCGGCAGTTGCGGTGCCCTGGGCCTGGGCGATACAGTCGGCGGCGGCAGTGCGGATGGCGTTGCTGGTCAGGGTCGCGCCGGAGACGCCGTCGATGTCGGCGGACTGAGCCTCCAGAATGGCGGCGGCCATGTCCTCGCCGATGGCTCCGCCGATGTCGGCGGTCTCGTTGGAAACGTCGATCTGCACATCGGTGATGCTGGTCTCGTCGAAGGTCATGGTGACGGTGACCTCGCCCAGGCCGGTGGCAGTGGCGGAATAGGTGCCGGGGGTGTACCCGCCGGAGCTGGCAGCAGTCGCGGCGGCGCTGGTGTCGCCGGTACTGGCGGCGGCGGTGCTGCTGGAGGTAGAGTACTCACAGGCGTTGAGGATGCCCAGCGTGGCGACGCTGGCCGCGCCAGCAGCCATGCCTTTGATGAAGTCTCTGCGTGAAATCGGTTGTTTTGCCATAGCTTTTCTTCCTTTCTGCTGCACAGGGAGGGCAGGGTTCCCCACACAGCGGGTAGAATTTGCAGCCGTCCACGGCAAAAGGGCCGGAAGCGGTTCAGAAACGAAGTTCTACGTTCCGAACCTTCTGCCGCAGACGATTTTGAAACAACGCTGTAAAAAACAGGCTGTTTCGAGGGTTGTTATTTCATGCGGCGCGTCCCAGACAAGACGCACCGCTGGAATACGAAAGGATTACAGGGCCGCCACGATCTGGGCCGCGCGGCGGCCAAAGGTCATGGTGCGGCCACAGGCCAGGCCGGTGAACAGGTTGGGATAGGTGTTGCCGAAGAAACCGCCGGAGCAGTCGCCGGTGGCGTACAGGCCCTCGATGGGGGTGCCGTCCTCCTGGATGACCTGCATATCGGTGTTGATGAGACAGCCGCTCAGGGTGGTCAGGTGCCAGGCGCAGGTGCGGACGCCGTAGAAGGGAGCGGTGTCCACCGGGGTCATGCGGTGGGTCTCCTTGCCGTAATCGGAATCCTTTCCGGCCTCGCACAGCTCGTTATAGCGCTCCACGGTGGCCACAAAGGTCTCGGCGGGGATGTTCAGCTTCTCGGCCAGCTCCTCCAGGGTGTCGGCCTTCTGGATGTAACCCTCTTCGATCAGCGTTTCGTTGGACGCCCAGCAGGACTCGAAGGTACTGTTGGACAGCGCCCCGTTGGGGAAAGCGAACAGGCGGCAGCAGCCCACTTCGTCGAACTGCTCGGCGTACTCCTCACAGTTGGCGTCGAAGATGTCGCAGTAGGTGTGGTAGGGCTGCATCCACATGGAGTGGAGCATGAACTCGTAGGGGCCGGACTCGTTGCAGAACCGCTCGCCGTTCAGGTTGACCTTCAGGAAGGGCTGCTCACCGAACCAGAACCACTTGCCGGTGGTCTTGTAGCCGGCGGTCTCGTCGGGCTTGACGCAGCAGCGGTTGAACATCATGGAGGCGTGGACCGGGCTGAACTTGGCCCCCGCCCACAGCATGGCCTTGATGCCGGAGCCGTCGCAGGTGGAACCGATGGTGTAGTTGACCTTCATGTCCAGGGTCTGGGGCTGGAGGGCCTTCATCATCTCGGTGTTGGTGGCGTAGCCGCCGGTGCACATGATAACGCCCTTGCTGGCGTTGACGCGGACATAGTGGTCGTCGGTCTGGTCCTGGGCGATGATGCCGGTGACCTTGCCGCTGTCGTCCTGCTCCAGCTTGACCAGGGCGGTGGACAGCTTCCACTCCACACCCAAGTCGTCGCAGTGGGCCTGGAAAGTGGAGTTCAGGGTGGTGTCCTCCGGCGCATCGTCGGTCAGGTGGGGGCTGTGGCCGGTGGCGTAAGCCTTGTCCCGGCCAGGGTCGCTGGTGTCACCCACGCCGCCTTCCAGGCTCATGTACCAGTTGCCGGTACTCTCCAGCAGCTCGGTGAGCCAGTCCACCATCTCGCCGCTGTTGTCCTCCCAGCAGCGGATCAGGTCGGAGTTGACGTAGCCGGAGCCATAGCGGACGATGTCCTGGAGGGCTTCCATCTTATTGATTTCAAACTCCGGGTACTCCTCAAAGGATTCCTGCTGGAGCTTGGAGTTGATGGAGCCGATGTCCTCACGGGGACCGGTGGGAGAGTCCTTCTTCTCCACCACCAGCACCTTCGCGCCCTCTTCGGCGGCGGTCATAGCGGCGATCCAGCCGCCGGAGCCGCAGCCCACCACCAGAACCTCGGTGTCCAGGGTCTCGGTGATCTCGTCCTCGGAGATTTCGGGGGCCTCGCCCAGCCAGTCGGAGGAACCGCTGTCCTCTTCCTCGCTGACGGTGACGGTGGTGCCGCTGGCTTGGGAAATGCAGTCGGCGGCGGCGGTCTTGATGGCGTTGCTGGTGACGGTGGCGCTGGAAACCGCGTCCACATCGCAGGACTGAGCGTCCAAAATGGCCTGAGCCATCTGGTCGCCAATCGCGCCGCCGATGTCGGCGGTCTCACCGGAAACATCGATCTCCACCGCAGTGATGCTGGTCTCGTCGAAAGTCATGGTGACGGTGACGTCGCTGGCAATACCGGCAGCGCTGGCGGAGTAGGTGCCGGGGGTATAGGTCAGGGAGCCAGCGGCACTGGCGGCGCTGGTGTCCGCGTCGCTGGCCAGAGCGATTTCGCTGCCGCCGAGCGCGCCCATCGTCGCCACGCTGACAGCGCCCGCAGCCATACCTTTGAGGAAGTTTCTGCGGGAAATAGGTTTATTTGCCATAGTTTCTCTTCCTTTCTGCTGTGCGGAGAGCGCAGGGGTCTCCACACAGCGGGACGGTTTTACAGCCTTGCGCGGCAAATCACAGAGCCGCGACGATTTGCGCCGCACGGCGGGCAAAGGTCATGGTACGACCGCAGGCCAGGCCGGTCATCAGGTTGGGATAGGTGTCGCCGAAGAAGCCGCCGGAGCAGTCGCCGGTGGCGTACAGGCCCTCGATGGGGGTGCTGTCCTCCCGGATGACCTGCATATCGGTGTTGATGAGGCAGCCGCTCAGGGTGGTCAGGTGCCAGGCAGTGGTCCGGACGCCGTAGAAGGGAGCGGTGTCCACCGGGGTCATGCGGTGCTTCTCCTTGCCGTAATCGGTGTCCTCACCGGCCTCGCACATCTCATTGTAGTGCTCCACGGTGGCCACGAAGGTCTCGGCGGGGATGTTCAGCTTCTCAGCCAGCTCCTCCAGGGTGTCGGCCTTCTGGATGTAACCCTCTTCCATCAGAGCCTCGTTGGACTCCCAGACCGCCTCAAAGGTGTTGTTGGACAGCGCACCGTTGGGGAAGGCGAACAGGCGGCAGCAGCCCACTTCGTCGAACTGCTCGGCGTACTCCTCACAGTTGGCGTCGAAGATGTCGCAGTAGGTGTGGTAGGGCTGCATCCACATGGAGTGGAGCATGAACTCGTAGGGGCCGGACTCGTTGCAGAACCGCTCGCCGTTCAGGTTGACCTTCAGGAAGGGCTGCTCACCGAACCAGAACCACTTGCCGGTGGTCTTGTAGCCGGCGGTCTCGTCGGGCTTGACGCAGCAGCGGTTGAACATCATGGAGGCGTGGACCGGGCTGAACTTGGCCCCCGCCCACAGCATGGCCTTGATGCCGGAGCCGTCGCAGGTGGAACCGATGGTGTAGTTGACCTTCATGTCCAGGGTCTGGGGCTGGAGGGCCTTCATCATCTCGGTGTTGGTGGCGTAGCCGCCGGTGCACATGATAACGCCCTTGCTGGCGTTGACGCGGACATAGTGGTCGTCGGTCTGGTCCTGGGCGATGATGCCGGTGACCTTGCCGGTGTCGTCCTGTTCCAGCTTGACCAGAGCGGTAGACAGCTTCCACTCCACGCCCAGGTCGTCGCAGTGGGCCTGGAAGGTGGAGTTCAGGCTGGTGTCCTCCGGAGCGGTATCGGTCAGGTGGGGGCTGTGGCCGGTGGCGTAAGCCTTGTCACGGCCGGGGTCGCTGGTGTCGCCCACGCCACCTTCCAGGCTCATGTACCAGTCGCCGGTGCTTTCCAGCAAATCGGTCAGCCAGTCGATCATCTCGGCGCTGTTGTCCTCCCAGCAGCGGATCAGGTCGGAGTTGACGTAGCCCGCGCCGTAGCGGACGATTTCCTGAAGGGCTTCCATCTTGTCGATCTCAAACTCAGGATACTCATCGAAGGATGCCAACTGGAGCTTAGAGTTGATGGCGCCGATATCCTCACGGGGCCTGGTGGGGGATTCGTTCTTTTCCACCACCAGCACCTTCGCGCCCTCTTCGGCGGCGGTCATAGCGGCGATCCAGCCGCCGGAGCCGCAGCCCACCACCAGAACCTCGGTGTCCAGGGTCTCGGTGATCTCGTCCTCGGAGATTTCGGGGGCCTCGCCCAGCCAGTCGGAGGAACCGCTGTCCTCTTCCTCGCTGACGGTGACGGTGGTGCCGCTGGCCTGGGAAATACAGTCGGCAGCGGCGGTCTTGATGGCGTCACTGGTGACGGTGGCGCTGGAGACGCCGTCCACGTCGCAGGACTGGGCGTCCAGAATGGCCTGGGCCATATCGTCGCCAATCGCGCCGCCGATGTCGGCGGTCTCGCCGGAAACGTCGATCTCCACCGCAGTGATGCTGGTCTCGTCGAAGGTCATGGTGACGGTGACGTCGCTGGCAATACCGGCGGCGCTGGCGGAGTAGGTGCCGGGGGTGTAGCTCATGGAGCTGGCAGCGGTAGTGCCGCCGCTGGAAGCAGCCGTCGAGCTGCTGGTCGAGGCGGTAGTACTGGACATGCCACTCTCACAGGCCTGGAGTACGCCAAGGGTCACGACGCTGGCTGCGCCTGCCGCCATGCCCTTGATGAAGTCCCGGCGGGAAATGGGCTGTTTTTTTGCCATAAAATTTCCTCCCAAAAATAAAGTCTCTGGTTTTGTGCAGGGGTTTTATTCCAGCGGCCCGACCTGTGGCCGCAGGATAGATAAGATGAATGGGGGTCACGCTTCTCCGGCGGATTCTTCCTCGTCCTCCTCGTCAAGGTGCCACAGCTTTGTGCAAATTTTGCACAGGAAGATGCTCAGCTCTAGCAGAGCCATCATGGGGAACGCAACCATGATTTGGGACAGGATGTCCGGCGGGGTGATGATGGCGGCCAGCACGAAGATGAGGACGAACAGCACCTTCCGGGACTTGGCCAGCCACTGGGGTTTGAGCAGCCCGATGCGGGTCAGCAGAACGGACACCACCGGCAGCTCGAACACTGCGCCGAACACCACGAACACCGTCAGCAGGAAGTTGACATAGCTCTGGATGCTGACGGCGGCGGATACGTCGGTCCCCACGCTCAGGTCCATAAAGAAGTAGAGCATAAAGGGGACGCTGATTTTGTAGGCAAACAGCACGCCCACGCAAAAGCACACCGCGCCAAAGCCCACGGCCAGCAGGAAGAACAGCCGTTCCCGCTTTTTCAGGCCGGGGGCGCAAAAGGCGTAGATGTGGTAGAAGATCACAGGCGAGCTGATGACCAGGCCGCCGATGGCGGCGATGGACAGTTGGACCGTCAGCAGCTCCTGGGGGGCGATGTAGACGAACTTGTAGTCGTAGTCCTCGCCCAGGTCGGTGAACAGCTCCACCAACTGGGGGGCGAAAAACAGACACACCAGCACCGCGGCCACCAGAAAGACCACGCAAATGACGATGCGATTGCGCAGTTCTTTCAGGTGTCCGCTCAGGCTCATCTCCCCGTTGTCGGGCACGGACGGGGCTTTTTTCTTACGCCTGTTCATCCTGGGGCTTGCTCTCCTCCTGCTGCTCGGACTTGTCGTCGTCCTTCATGCCGTCCCGGAAGTTCTTGATGCTGCTGCCCAGCATTTTAGTCAGCTTGGGGATCTGCGTGGGGCCAAACAAGACCACTACGATCAGCAGAACAACGATCAGCTCAGTTGTACCGATTTTCATGTGGTTTCTCCTCCTTTATTTTGGTTTAACGTGGCGTCCTCCGCCATTGGAGGAACCGCTTCCGGCTCCTCTGATGCATCGGGCGCGACAGCCGGGGGAGCGGTTACCGCTTCCGGGGCCTGCACCGGTTCCGGCGCCGCCGTCTCCGCTGCCGGGGTCTCCGGCGCTTCGGCGGCAGGAGCCTGCTGCGTCTTTTCCGCAGCGGGCTTTTTCTTCGGCTTTCCGATGCTATTCAGAGAGGTTTTCACCTCTTTGACGCTGTCTTTGATCTCCTTGTCCATCTCCTCCAGAGGCTCCATGGCCTCCCGGATGGGAGCCTGGGCCTCCTCCAGAGGCTCCACCACGTTCTCCCGGATCTCCGAGGTCAGGTCGTTGGTGGCCTCCCGGAAGGCCCGCAGGCCCGCGCCCAGTTTTTTGGCGAACTCCGGGAGTTTGTCCGGCCCGATGACCACCAGGGCCACGATGAAGATGACCACCAGTTCCATAAAGCCAATTTTCATGTGCTGTCTCTCCTTTCACAGGGCTGTCCGCCCGGGCCGGGCGGCAGCAGGACCGGATGCACGGCGCGAACCGTCTGATTCCGGTAAAAATCGAAAAAAATGATTGAAAAGCGTCTCTCTTTCCGCTAAACTATAGGAACAAAGGGATAAATAAAAACGAAACAGGAGCGAACCCCTATGGCAAAGCAAAAAACATATCGCATGGGCGAATTTTCCCAACGGCTGGGCGTCACCCGGGACCTGATCAAGCACTACGAAAAGCAGGGCATCCTCACCTCCCGGCGGGAGGAGGGCAACCAGTACCGGTACTATTACCACTCGCAATATCCGGCCATTCTCATCAGCAAGAAGCTGCAAAACACGGGCTACTCCCTGCGGGAGATCGGCCACCTCCTCAACGAGGCCAGCCTGGAGGAATACACCGACGAAAACGCCGGGCGCATCGCCGCGCTGGAGCGGGAGCAATTGCTTCGGGAGATGGCATTGGAGAACCTTCGGTTCGTCTACGCCTGCCAGCAGAAAGCGCTGGAGGGAACGCTGCTAGGCAGTTGGGAACTGAATGATCAGCCCGGCCTGGTCTTTTTCCCCTTCTCCGGGATGAACGAGTTCCTGCCCCTCTCCCCGGAGGACATCGACGCCATGGCGAACTGGACCGACGCCACCCCAGCGGTGGAGTATTGCAGGCTGATCCGAGATGGCAAGGTGATCTTCGGTTTTACCGCCTCGGCGGAGCAGGCCCGGCTGCTTGGGCTGCATGGCAGTCAGGTGGAGCAGCTCCCCGCCTGCCGCACCTTCTGCTACTACCTGAAATTTCCCCGTTCCACCATCGGCGGTCAGGCAAACACCGACGAGGAGGAAATTCAGAAAATGCTCCCCCCGGCGCTGGCCGCGCTGGAGGCGCAAAACCTGACGGCGGCAGGGCCGATCCTGATCCGGCACCTGTTTGAAGCGTCGGAGGCCGGGAGCTTTTACTATTACTGCCAGGCGAGCATCCCCATTTGAGTCAAACCCCTACGCCGCCACTTTAAATATTACTAACAGATGTATTATAAAGTTGAGTGTAACACACAGGTCAATAGGCTTTGTCAAATTTGCCGTCTTTTTCTGGTTTCTTTTATTCTTTTTTGTCGATTTAGGGAAACGCTGATTGATGACAAAGTTGAAAGTGATTGCGATGTGAAAGTCATTGACCGTTGGCACAAAGCGCTAAAACAGGGAGAATTAAAATGAAAAAATGCAAACAGCTTCTCTGCTGCCTGCTCTCAATGTTACTGCTGGCCGGCTGCTCTGCCGGGGCAGCAGAGCCTGACCCGGAGGCGGCGGAGTCCAGTACCCAGTATATGGACGCCATGGACACTTTCATGACCCTGACCGCCTACGGCAGCAACCGGGACGACGCCCTGAACGCCGCCGTGGAGGAAATTCAGCGGCTGGAGGCCCTGTGGTCCGTGGGCAGCGAGGACAGCGAGGTCTCCCAGTTGAACCGGGAGGGGACCGCCGTCCTCTCGGAGGACACCGCCGCCCTGGTCGAACGCGCCCTGGAGATCTACGACAGCACTGGCGGAGCCTTCGACATCACCGTTTACCCCCTGATGGAGCTGTGGGGCTTCACCACCCAGGACTATCAGGTGCCGGAGGCGTCCGACCTGCAAGCCGCCCTGGCCCTTGTGGGCGCGGACCGCGTTACCTATGACAGCTCCACCTCCACCGTCACCCTGGGCGAAGGCCAGTCCATCGACCTGGGCGGCATCGCCAAGGGCTACACCTCCCAGCGTATCATGGAGCTGTTCGAGGAGATGGGCGTGACCTCCGCCATGGTCTCCCTGGGCGGCAACATCCAGTGTCTTGGGACCAAGCCCGACGGCTCCCTCTGGCGGGTGGGCATCCAGGACCCGGTGGGCAGCGAAGGGGCCATCGTCGCGGTCATCGAGGTGGAGGACCAGGCGGTCATCACCTCCGGCTCTTACGAGCGGTACTTCACCGATGAGGCCACCGGCGAGACCTACCACCACATCATCGACCCCGCCACCGGTTACCCGGCGGACAGTGGCCTGATCTCCGTCACCATCGTCACCGACGACGGCGCGTTGGGCGACGCCCTCTCCACTGCCCTGTTCATCATGGGCCTGGAGGAGGGGACCGCCTACTGGCAGGCCCACAGCGACGAATTTCAGGCCGTGTTCATCACCACTGACAGCGAAATTTACGTCACCGCAGGGTTGGAGGATTCCGTCACCGCCGACGCGGGGTACACCCTGCTCACATAGCTTTTCGCCAACGGCTGCTGGTAAAACCTTCTTTTTCTGCCTTTTCATAATCTTCCCGGAAGCGCAAATACTACCTCCACGACATCGTTCCGGCGGCGCGGTAAAACCGTCGTCGCCATGATCCCAATTTGGAGGTAGAGAGATATGAAAGCGACAGGAATTGTGCGGCGAATCGACGACCTGGGCCGTGTGGTCATCCCCAAGGAGATACGGCGGACCATGCGTATCCGGGAGGGCGACCCCTTGGAGATTTATACAGACCGAGACGGTGAAGTGATCTTCAAAAAATACTCCCTGATGGGCGGTCTCAGCGACTTTGCCGGTCAGTTCTGCGAGACACTGTACAAAACCACCGGCCATCCGGCGGTCATCACCGATCGGGACGCGGTGATCTCCGTCTCCGGCCTGCCCCGGCGGGAGCTGATGGACAAGCGCATCTCCCTTCCCCTGGAGAACATCATGGAGGGACGACAGATTTACCAGTACCGCCCCGGGGAGGCCCGACTGCCCCTGACAGACAGCTATCCGGAGGCCGCAGTATTCACCGCCGCCCCCATCCTCAGCGAGGGAGACGTGCTGGGCTGCGTGGTGTTTTCCGGCAAAGAGGCGGACAGCCCCATGGGAGAGACGGAGTACAAGCTGGCTCAGACCGTGTCCGGCTTTCTGGGACGGCATATGGAAAACTAAAAGCCGGCGTCGGCCCCTGGCGGGCCGTCCTCGTCGCCACTCCCTTCGCTATCGGAGCTGTGCTGTCGAACAAAGGCAAAACGTCCCCCTTCACCGGCAGAACGCCAGCGGAGGGGGTCAAATCTGTTATTCACTTTCCGCTTCCGCGGCGGGGATGGTCTGGCAGGCCAGCAGGTTGGCCCCCGTCCCGGCCAGGTCCCGCACCAATACCTGGCTGACCGTGACCGGGGCCTTGATGACCAGCTCGCTGAGGGCCTGAGCGATGTTCCCCAGGGTCTCCATGGGGATGACCCGGTCGGTTTTCACCCGGCAGCGGTCCAAAATCCCGCCGGTGACCCGGACTTCCCCCTCTACCCGGCGCTTGGGGTTGGTCAGCTCGTGGATGGCGAACGCCTCGCCGTTGCTGCACCCGTTGCCGGTGACAGCGTTGCCATTGGTCTCGTCCACCAGCACATGGCACTCGTTGGGGCAGCAGGGGCAGATAACTTCTGTGATTTTTCTCATAGGGGGCCTCCGTTTTTGAGCTGTTCGCTATTAGCCGTTGGCTGTTAGTAACGCACTTCCCTGCCAAGCGCTAAGAGCGATAAGCTAAGAATTATTTGACACAAAAATAGCACAAAAGGGGCCTCAGGTCAAGGGGTGTTAGCTGTTTTGACTTTCCCCTTACATATACAAGGAACCCCTGCGTCACAACAAGCGGCGGCGCAGGGGTTTGCAATATGGATTGGTTAAAAAGGACATCGCATGAGCCAGCAGTCGTAAGCTAACAGCTACAGGAGAAGCGCAGCTTCGGAAGTACCGCTTGACGGTAATAACTCATCAATCCGGCAATTTCAGGTCGTTCTCCCCGATCCAGCCAATTTTCCGCAGGACTTCACAGAAGATCCAGGACAGCAGACCGGGCAGCACGAAGCAAATCAAAATCAGCCCCGCCCAGTCGAAGGCGGTGATGACGTGGCCGGTGCTGACCCAGCCGGTGTAGACGCCGATCTGACCCACCAGGCCGCAGGTGCCCATGCCGGAGGAAACGGCGGAACCGTCCATGGTCAGCTTGAAGAAGCAGGTGGCAATGGGGCCGGTGATGGCAGCGGTCAGCGTGGGGGGGATCCAGATGCGGGGGTTGCGGACGATGTTGGGCATTTGCAGCATAGAGGTGCCGAGGCCCTGAGAGACCAGGCCACCCACGCCGTTCTCCTTGAAGGACATGACGGCGAAGCCCACCATCTGGGCGCAGCAGCCCGCCACAGCCGCGCCGCCGGCTAGGCCGGTCAGCCCCAGGGCGGCACAGATGGCGGCGGAGGAGATGGGCAGGGTCAGCGCCATACCCACCAGCACGGACACCAAAATACCCATCAGGAAGGGCCGCAGGTCGGTGGCCCACATGATGAGCTGGCCCACGGCGGAAGCTGCCGCGCCGATAGGCGCGGCCACCAGCGCGGCCAGGCCGATGCCCACAAAGATGGTGACGATGGGGGTGACAAGGATGTCGATTTTCGTCTCCTTAGAGACCGCTTTGCCGAACTCCGTGGCGACAATGGCCACCACCAGCACGGCCAGCGGGCCGCCCGCTCCGCCCAGCAGGTTGGTGGCGTAGCCCACCGGGATCAGGGAGAACAGCACCAGCGCCGGTGCGCCCAGGGCGTTGCCTATGGCCGCCGCCATTGCCGGGCCGACCATAGCCGAGGCGCAGCCGCCGATGGTGTAGGACACACCAGCCGTGGCGTCCAGCACGATGAAACTGTCAGTCAGAAAAGCGATGTGGAACTGGGTGCCGATGGTGTTCAGGATGGTCCCCACCAGCAGGGTGCAGAACAGGCCCTGGGCCATGGCGCCCAGCGCGTCCACGCCGTAGCGCTTGGCGGAAATCACAATGTTTTTCCGCTTGAGAAAGGCTTTGAAGTTTTCCATTTTTCTCCGTCCTCTTTTCGAGATGTATGGGATGTATCGTATGCTTTACAGGTGTCTTGACATCTGTAAAGCATATTATAGACCCTTTGCGCCTTTTGTCAACGGTGGTTTTCCCCAATTCCTGCGGGGTGCGAAGGGGTTCTCCCATGAAAATGACCGGAAAGGTAGGGCACGGCTGAAAAACGCATTGACGAAACGCCTTTTTTTGAGTATTCTATGGGTGTTAGCTGTTTGCTTTTCGTGAACGGACAACAGCGAAAATAAGGGGTTCCCTTGCGTCGGATTCACCAATTTCCGTCACATTTTGCACCATACAAAACGGAACCTAACGAACAGCTAACAGCTACCAGCGAAAAAGCGAGGTGTCCCCTTCATGGACAAGCAGGAACACGAGGCCCTCCACAGTGCGGGTACGCCCCACGCACATGAACACAACCACACCCAAACCAAAGCGGTGCTGAACCGCCTCTCCCGAGCCATCGGCCACTTGGAGGCCGTCCGGCAGATGGTGGAGGACGGGCGGGACTGCTCTGAGGTGCTGATTCAGTTGGCGGCGGTGCGTGCCGCTCTGACCAGCACTGGCAAGGTCATCCTCAAGGACCACATCGAGCACTGCATTGTGGACGCTGTGGAGGAAGGGGACACCCAGGCCATTCTGGACCTGGAAAAGGCCATCGACCAGTTCATCAAGTGACGGTTTTCCGGTGCCTTGACGAAACACTTAAAAAGCGACTATAATAGATTCTGCCCCTTTGAATCAGCCTTATCAATCATTCCAGCCCACGGCTGAGCACAAGGGGTGTTGGACACCCAAACCGCATTTTCAAGGAGGCGAACCCATGAAAGCCACAGAACGTCGGGAGCAAATTTTATCCTATCTTCAGCACCAGACCGCTCCCGTCAGCGCCTCCGCCCTGGCCCGGCAGTTTTCCGTCAGCCGCCAGATCATCGTGGGGGACGTGGCGTTGCTCCGGGCGGGGGGCGCCACCATCTCCGCCACCCCCAGGGGCTATCTGCTCGCCCAACGCCAGAGCGGGCTGCTGCGGCAAGTGGCCTGCCTCCACACAGGGGACCAGATGGAGGACGAGTTGAACCTCTGTGTCGATCAGGGGTGCAGCGTACTGGATGTCATCGTAGAACACCCGGTTTACGGACAACTGGTGGGTCAGCTCCAGCTTCACTCCCGGTACGATGTCCAGCAATTCGTCCAGCGAGTGAAACAGGAGAGCGCCCACTCTCTGTCCGAGCTGACCGATGGCATCCACCTGCACACCCTCCGCTGTCCCAGCGAGGACGCCTACCAGCGGGTCTGTAAGGCGCTCAACGAAGCAGGTTATCTGCTGAAAGAAGAGGAATGACCCGTTCCAATGACAAAAAACGACCACGTCGTCTCCGGCGTGGTCGTTTTTTCTATGTCTGCGGCTCTACTCGCTCAAAATCGCGCCCCAAGTGTTCGGCCCACAAATGCCGTCCACGGTCAGCCCCTGGGCCTCCTGGTACTGCATCACGGCCCCTTCCGTCTTGTTGCCGAATTTGCCGTCCGTGTCCAGGTCACACCCCAGCGCGCCATTCAGCAGAATTTGCAACACCGTGACCTGCTGGCCTTCGTCACCCTTTTGCAGCGTGTCCATATCGTGTGTCACCTCCGTCAAATACAGTTCCCGTTCCGCCCTGCGGCGGCTGGTCAGGCCGGACAGCACTTTTCCTCCCGCCTTGTTGTAGAGCAGCAACGCTTCCCCGATTTCCGCGATGGTGCGGCCCGCGCACAGGGTTTTCAGGCTGTCCTGTCCGCAGTTGTAGGCGAAGCTGGTCAGAGCGGAACGTTGGTTCTCGTTCATCTGCACCGCCAGCGGCACATAGTCGCTGTTGTTGGCGTAGGCCCAGAATTTCGCCACGTCATCCCTCAGCAGACTGTCCGCCTTGCTCGTGGTGATTTTCATACCCTTACAGGCCGCTTTGCCGTCCACCTTCCCGGTGTGTCCGTACCCGATGGTCCAAATCCCCGCGCTGTCCTGATAGGCGGTCAGACGCAGGCCCTCAAACCGTTTGATGAGGGCAAGCCCCGCGTCGTTGATGGTGTCACGCATCGCCCCCACCGCCTTTCAGGTTGCCAAACAGCGCCACCAGCTTATCCGGCATCAGGTCGGGGGCAATTTTACAGATGTTTTCAACAGAACTTCCCGTCTCCATCACGCAGATATAACCACAGACCGCCCCGGCGACTGGGACTGTGACCCCCATATCTACATACCCCTGCGCGTAGTCAATGAGGACGCCCAGGAAGATGATAAGGACAATTCCGACCTTGTGAAACAGCCCCTCCCGCATGACGGAGGACGCGAAGGTTTTGGTAGCGAGGGCCTGCACCAGCCCGGTGATAAAGTCCAGCGCAATAAAGGCGCAGGTGATAAGGTAAATCATAACATCAACCCTTTCTGTCGTTGGGCAGGATGACCACCAGAATGGGGCTGTTAAAACAGTACCCGGAGGTCAGCCGCACCTGGTCGTACTTGCCGTTTTTCATCTGCTTTGACCAGTTGTGGCAGGCGTAGATGGAGCCGTCGCCGCCGCAGACGGCGATGTTGCTGTCCTGAACGAAGATGGCCCCGGCTTTTTTATACCTGCCGGGAAGAGCAGCGTAGTTCTTCGCCCCCACATAGGTCACAGTACACTTGGTCAGGTCCAAATCATCATACCCGTTCATGGACTTGGCGATGGTGGTCTTGGTAGTCAAAATGTTGGTGGATACGGCGGCTTTGTGGCTGATGCGCTTTCCGTCCGGCAGGATACCAGCCAGGGTCGCCACGCGGGACGCGGGGATGGCGCAGTTGACTTTTTTGTCGCTCATGGCCGCAGCCCAACTGTAGGAACCGGAGACGTGCCGACAGCCGATGCAGCTTGCATACACATCCTCCAGGTCCAGCGCCGCCAACCCCAGCGGGGTCTCCTCGTATTCCGCAAAGTTGCCCGCAGCCGCCCAGCGGCGCACCCCGTCCACCACGATGGGCAGATAGACAGTGCTGGTGCCGCCCCGCGTGTTGGTATAGACGCCGGAGCTGTCCGCCTCCACGATGTCGCCCTTGTGCAGGGTGGTGACAATAGCCCCGGAACTGCTGTCCGGAAACTTGCGGACGTTGGCCGACTCGCCGGTGACGATGTATTTTTTCGTGTCATATTCCATGATTTTCTTCCTTTCTCAATAAACCGCGATCCAATGCACCCGGACAGTGCCGCTTCCGCTGCTGTACACATACACAGTGAACCCAGTCGTGCTGATGCTCAGCACGCCAACGGCCCGGTTATCCGGTACGCTGGTCTGCACCGTGGCTGTAACGGTGGGAGTGCCGGAAAACACCGTATCAAACGTGACCTCTGCGCTGGTCCTCTCGCCCGCCGCGCTGGGGGTCACATCGACATAACCGTGCTGGACCTCCGGCACTCGGAAGTTGTTGACGGTGGTTTCTCCGGTCACATCCAATGTGCCGTTGATGGTGACGGCCTTGGACGGGTTATAAAGACGGAACCAAGGTCCGTCGCTGGCGTCGAGGGTGCCGGGATATCCATATATTCCGGTTGCTGTAAGGTGCAGGCCGCCCAACTGACTGGCGCGCAGGGCCGTTTCATATGCGTAGAGGTCAATGTTTCCTCCGTCCATATCGAAATATGGCTGGCCAGTGACCTCTAAAGAGCTGCCATCCCCCTCAAAATCAGGGATTTCAGCCATTACGGCAGTATTTCCCAGGCTGGTCACGATCCCGCCGGACAGCTTTGTATAGCCAAGCGCTCCAGTCGTAGTAAAGGTTGTTCCCGTGATGTCTCCTGCGGTCACAGTCCCCAGGTTCGCAGTAATAGCGGACAGCTCCGACACATTCAGCTTTTCCGCCGTCACCGCCCCGGCTACGAGCTTTGCGGCTGTGATGATACCGTCCCCCAGGGCGCTTGTCCCGAAGGGCGCAGCCACCCACTTATCACCGTCCCAGTAGTACATGGCGTAGTCCCCGCCGCTGGTATCAAACCACAGGTCATTGACGCTGAGGGTGTAGTCGTCGGCGGACGGCGCGGCGGCGGCGTAGTAAACGGCGTTTTTACCCAGAGCCAGCACCTTGGTATCGGCGACCTTGGTGGTCAGCTCCTTGATCTGCTGGGCCACCGGGCCGGACACCGCCGCGCTCTGCTGGCTCTCGCTCTCTCCCGCCGCCGTGATGGTGCTTTTCAGGCCTCCGTCATACTCCAGGGTGTGGGTCATGACGGGAACCAGGTAGATGCTCTCGTCGTCGTCCTCCGGTGCGGGGGTCCAGTCGGTGGCAGTACTGCCAAGTTCCAACTTAACTTTGCGCACCTGCATGGAATACAGACTGTAGTCGAAAATGCCGATGTAAAGCCGGGTATCATCGTCGATATCGCCGCTTCCGGAAGAAAAATAATCGTCAGACAGCGTCCCTGTAACGGTGATCCTCTGCCAGTCATCCGTCAGTACTGTGGTATAAAGGGAGCAGAAGCGGTACAAGGTGCGGGTGGCGTTGTCCGGACCACAGAGGTTGACAGTTACCGCAAGGCCCCGGTTTGTCAGGGCATTCAGCGCCTCATAGTCGTCGCTGCGCACATCAAATGACAGCACTACGGACTGGCCTCGTACAAGGCTAAACTGGATGGGAGCGTTTGTGGTGTTTATCGCGTTCCACCCCAACGTGGACGTTGCCGCCCAGGTCGCCACCGTGTAGCCCTCGTCGTCCTCCTCCAGCGTCACGTTGATGGCTTTACCCCAACCGTCCATTGTCCGGGTGTCAGCCAAGTAGTTTCGCCCGCCTGTCAGCGTGGGGACCCGCAGCACGTCTCCCACATCCACCGCCAACTGTCCCACTGCGGTCAGGGTGGCCGGGCGGTAGGTGAAGCCCTTCACCACGTCCCAGGCCGTGTCGATGTTGTCCTCGGTCATGAGCGGGTTCGTCAGGGCGATGCTGCCCCCGGAGGCCCCGGTGGTGCGCTCCACCTCTGTCGTCTCGGTGGTGGTCTCCCCGTCGTCACCAGTGGTCTCAGTCTCCAGCGTGTTGGTCAGGCTTGCCACGGTGAAGTCGCTGGTTTTGAACACCATGCCGCCGCTGTAACAGTCGTCGGTCCCCAGCACCTGGCCGCTCTCCTCGAACTGCCGGAATGCCAGGCACCCGTCCCGGTCTATACAGGCGTTGGCTCCCAGCAAAGCCGCTAAATACCCAATGGCAGTGGAATAGGTCAACCCCGTGGGCATTCCCGCAATGGTCAAGCCGCTCACGTCGATGCCATTGACCGTTTGGGCTGCGGCATTTCCGTGGAACCCCCACTCCAGCTTGTCGCACACATCCGCCAGCGCATCATAAAAGGTACATGTCCCAGTTACGCTGCTGTCCGGGGTATAGCTCCCCCCGGCGAAGTACAAATCGTCCCACGCCTCCACCGTCAGCTTGTCCTCGGAAATTTCCGCCTTGGTGCCGGTGAAGATACCCATTGGCGCCCACTCTACCGCGCCGTCAAACTCCTGCCCCAGGTACAGGGTAAAGCGCCGATTTTCCAGCGCTGTCCCCGACTCCAGAACGATGGTGGCGCAGGCGGCGTTGACGCACCCAATGGACACGCTCTCCGACCCGCAGAGGGTGGAAGAGATGCTGATGCTGGTAATCCCCACCGCGTCGTCCCCGTAGTTGGTCAATACGGTCCCGTCGTCCAGTTCCAATTTGGCGTAGTATTTCCGCCCTGCTACCGTTTCGTTCGTCAATTTATCGTACATAACATTCCCCCTTCGCTAATGCCCTGGCGGTATTCGCTTACACGTCAGGGCATCATCTGCCATCCCTCGCCATCAAGCGACGGCAGATTGACCGTTTTTCGCCAAATTGCACATTGCTCATTGCAAATTGCTAATTGGTTTACTGCTCAATGCCGTCCACGGTCACGTCCTTCACGTACTGGAACCCGTCTGCCCCGCTGTAGAGGGTGTACGTCGGCGTTCCAAAATACATGGTCTTGGTCACGGTGGTGCCGGTCATGTCGGTGTATTTCACCGTCACAAAGGGGTCGTCCGCATCGCTGACCGCGCTCTCGATGGTCTGGACCTGGTCGAAGGTCAGCACCGGCCACTTGATGGTGATCTTGCTCTTGATGGCCACGATGGTGCCCAGCATTTTGCCGCTGGAGCTACGCCCCGTGTCGCTGGACCACACTTTTTCCCGGGTGATGGTCACACCCTCAAGGGCGGGGGTGGGCATTTGCACCCCGCCGATGTAAAGCTCAGATACGGTAATACTCATGCGCCCACCCCCCTTACGTATACGCCGCCCAGGGCAGCTCCCCAGTGGCTCTGGCCTGGCTGATGGCGTAGTCCGCCGACGCCTTGCCCACCACCTTGCCGTCCAGGGTGACATAGGTGTTGATGGTGACGGTCTGATTCCCACCGCTGGAAGAGGCCAGCTTGTTGGCGATTTGTGTCGCCACGATGTCCGCCCACTGGGTATTGCGCTCCAGCGGCACGATGGCCTCCTGCCCGGCCTCGCCCGCTACGGTGTTCCCGAACAGGGTCGCCCGGTCCACGATGCCGCCGCGGGCGGCGAATTTGATAGTAGGCCAGCCTTTCAGCCCCAGCGCCTTGTAGACCGCCTTTTTGACCGCGCCCACGTTGGTGGAGTAGGTGATGGTCAGGCTCAGCGTCTTGTTTTTCCAGCCGGATTTGAATTTGCTCCAGAGGTCCGCCGCTGTGTTTTTCAGGCTGTTGGTGATGCTCACCGACCGGGTCCCCCACTTCTCCTTGAACGTACTCCACAGGCTGCTGGCAGAGGTTTTCAGGCTGTTGACAATGGAAACCGCCCGGCTGCCCCAGTCGTCCTTGAAGCTGCTCCACAGGCTGCTTGCCGTACTTTTCAGGCTGTTGGCGATGCTCACTGCCACACCGGAGAGCTTGCCCCAGGCCGTTTTGAAGGCGTTCCACACCTCGCTGGCCGTTTTGGAGAGTGTGACACTGATGCTCACCGCCAAATCCGATTGCAGCAGGTCGTTTACGCCATCAGCTACGCCCTCCATCTGCTCCGCCAGCCGCGTGAAGCCCTCGCCCAGCCCTTCGATGACTGCCACAATACCCTCACCGGCCCAAGCCGCCAGCGGCGACAAAAAGGTGTCCCAAATGGCCTGCCCGATGGGGGCCAGCACGTCCAGCGCCGCCGAAACCAGGGAAAACGCCCCGGCCAGCGCCTCAATCACCGCCGGAACCGCCTCGTCCAGCGCCCAGTTCGCCAGGGGCTTGAGGACGTTTTCATACCCCCATTTCAGCCCGCCGCTGAGCTGCTTCGCCAGCTTTTCCGCCACCGCTTTCAGGTCCTGGAAGGCCGTCACCACCTTCCACCCCTTCAGCGCCCAGAGCTTTTTCAGCGGCGACAGCAGCCGACTGGCGATTTTCCGCACCTTTTCCAGCCATTTCGCCAGCCGCTGCAACATCGTCAACCGAGATTTCCCGCCAGAGCCGGAACTGCCGCTTTTCCTGTTGCCGCTGCTCTTTCTGCCGCTGGAACTGGAACCTGTCGCCGCCTTGCTGAGCTTGTTGATTTCATCAAAGTTCAACACGTCCCGGACGGCTTTTTTCAGGCTCGTCACGCTGGCTGTGGCGGCGCGGGTGGCCTGGGTCAGCTTGGTCAGCGCGTTGGATACGTCGCTGAGCTTTTTCGTGCCGTTGGTCAATTCATACGTTTCTTCCGCCATTGTTGCCCCCTCTCTGTGTTTTCGTCTGTGAACCGGCGTGCCGCTCCATCATCCGCCGGTACTTCTCCACCTTCCGCACTCGAATTTCCTCTTCGTTCCAGTAGGGAAACACCTCATAGACCTCGTCCAGCCGCCCTTCCGTCAGGGCCTGGGCGATGAGACCCGCCTGCTGCCAGGCAATAACTGCCTGCCGCTGGGCCACCCGCCGCTCCCGCTCCCGGTGAGCGCGGACGACCTCGGCCACCTCTCCCCAGGTCAGGTCCTCCACCTCCCAGGGCGACAGCCCGGCAATTTCCCCCTCCTGTACCAGCTCGTCCAGTGTCACTCCGCCGGAAAAGGGCGCGCCTCCGTCTCCGCCTCTTCAGGGGCCTCCTGGTCGTCCTCCAGCATCTGGAACGCCTGCTCCACCGCCTGGGCGACGCTGCGTTTCAGTTGCTCGGCCTGCTGTTCGCTGACCAGGCCCGACTGGGCCGCGATGTCGAAGGCCAGCGCCCCGAACCGGGCCTGTCCGCTCCAACCCTCGTCCACCAGCAGGTCGTAAAGGGCCTCCCCGTCGGTGATGCCGTTATCATTGCCCCGCCAGTTCAGGGCCTCCTCCAGCAGAGCGGCCATCCGCTCGCCGTCTGTGGCCGCTGACAAAATGATTTGCAGCGGCTCCTCGCCAAATTTCTCCCGCAGCGCCCGCTGTCCCGCCACAGTCAGCCGCAGCCGGAACTTCTGCCCGTCCAGCCGCAGAGTATAGGTTCGTTTCATTGTTTTCCTTCTCCTTCTGTTTGAGTGATTCGTAGCTAGTGGAGTACTTTTGAATGACATAAATGTGTTTTTTTCGTCAAAGCAAGCGCTCTCCAAAGAGAACATCGGTAAAAAATCGACCACCCCTCTTGCCTCCCCTGAAAGGGGAGGGGGACCATGCGAAGCATGGTGGAGGGGTTTCACGCCGCCGGGCAGGGCGGACGGGCGGTCACTTATTGCACATTGCTCATTGCAAATTGCTAATTGATTGTCACGCGGGGTTTGTCACCGTCCAGTCGCTCTGGAGCATCACCACCAGCATGGCGGTGATGAGTTCGTCCACCTTGGCCCCCACCACGTAGGTGCTGACGTAGCCGGTGGAGGCGAACACCGTGCCGTCCGGCAGCGTCACCGCCACGGGAACGACGCTCTTGGCATCCTGGAGGGCTTTCAGCTTCCGGTAGTCGGAGCTGGCGTCGGCGTTGTCGAACAGGTACGTGATCTCATACGCCTGGGTATCCTGCACGCCGGGAACATAATGCTTCATGCTGTCCTTCATGCAGGTGGCGTCCAGCTCGGAGGGTGCGCCGCCGATGTCGCTGATCTCCTGCACGTAGTTCATCTCCACGTCGTTGACCTTCACGGTGATGCCGATGCTGGACAGGCCTTGTACAGTTGCCATATTTTATCCTTCCCTTCTCTTATTTCATCGTTATGTGTTTTCTCTTGCACTGTTGGAACGACCACGGCAACTGTACAGGAAAGGAGCGCCTGCGGCGTTTATCCCACTCGCCCGGAAACGTGCCACCGGCACGTTTCTTTTTCGGGCTCACCCTGCGTTGCCATATTTTATCCTTCCCTTCTCTTATTTCATCGTTATGTGTTTTCTCTTGCACTGTTGGAACGACCACGGCAACTGTACAGGAAAGGAGCGCCTGCGGCGTTTATCCCACTCGCCCGGAAACGTGCCACCGGCACGTTTCTTTTTCGGGCTCACCCTGCGTTGCCATATTTTATCCTTCC
>JAJQCW010000070.1:55598-70699 GCA_021202515.1 Clostridiales bacterium
CCACCGGCACGTTTCTTTTTCGGGCTCACCCTGCGTTGCCATATTTTATCCTTCCTTTCTCATCCTCCGTTGTCGGCCATATCATTGCTCATTGCACATTGCAAATTGCTAATTGATAAGCCGCATGGTCCTTTTATCCACCCTGCGCCCAAACCGCATGGTTTTTCGCTCATAGGTGCTGTTTTCCACCGTATCCGGCCCCATATAGGTCCGTTTCAGGCCGATGCTCAGCATGGCCCGGTTGACCAGGGCCGCCAGCGCCGCCGCCGTCTCCCGGTCAAAGGCCCAGATGTCCACCTGGTAGACGATCTCATCCACTACCGGGCAGTCGGTGGAACGGTTGTCGTACTCCCCGTAGGTGACGACCACGCCCTCCACCGCCTCTCTGGGGCAGCTCTGCCGGACGGAAAACGAAATGTCGCTCTCTATCCCCTCCAGCGCCGCTTTCACCTGGGCTCTGGCGTCCACCAGGGTCAGTTCCGCCTCGGTCATGTCCTCGCCCCCTTTCAGAACAGCCGCTGTAATTGCAGCAGCCGGTATCCCAGCCACTGCTGCACCGTCCGCAGCTCATAGACCTGCCCATCGATGACAAACCGGTCAAAGGGATACAGTTCCAGCGCCCCGAAGTACGCCCCCTGCACCACATTGTCGGCGGTCTCCCCCTGGGGTTCCACGGCGCTGCCGCCGCTGAGCTTCCCACCGGTTTGCCAGGCCCTTGCCTCCTGCCAACAGATGCCGTCTGCCTCCCCGTCTGCCACCTCCAGGTCGGGGTTCTCCATGTCGTAATAGCGGACTGTCTCCCCGTAGCTGTCGAGCCTGGTGCGCCGCCGGTGGAGGGCGTACCCCCGCCGCCAGTCTGTCGGGGTCTGCCGGGTCAGCATCCCACCCTCCGGTAGCGGGCCAGGCTGTCCAGGATGTCGGCTACCGCCTCCTGGTACTCCTCCGGCCCCAGATAGGTGTCGCTCTGGCTGACCTGCCCCTCGGTGTAGGCGCTGCTCTTACGTCCTTCCGCCTCGGAGATGTCCCGCCGGTAGAACAGCGCCGCCAGCTCCACCGCCTTGTGGAGCATCCCGCTGTCCAGCTCGTCCACGCCCAGGTAGAGCAGCAGCTCCGCCTCCGCGTCAGAAAGCTCGTCCTCCAGCAGGGCGATTTCGTCGTCCTCCGGCGCGTCCATCCCCAGCTTCCGCTCTAGCTGCACCAGCAGCGTTTCCATTACTTCATCTGTCATAGTATCCCTCCCTTATTTCAATGTGCAGTTTGCAATGTGCAATGAAGCTCTACCCCAGTTGCGTCTTTTCCCGGAATGGCTTGATGTATCCTTCCCCGCCATCAGGCGACGGAAACAGGCTCGATTCCGCCGCCTTCAAGTGGTGGCGCAGGGGGTTGGTGTCAGCACCGCGTCCAGCAGTCCGCAACAAGCGCTCGACTACATAATTGCTAATTGCCAATTACTTATTTACGGTCATCACCGCCAGCGCGCTGGGCTGCACCACCTTGGCGCCGTAGGCGTGGAGGCCCTTCACCGCGTCGGAGAAATTCTTCTCCAACCGGTACGCCTCCAGCTCCACCAGTTGCTCCGCAAAGGAGCCAGCCGCGTTGGTCCCAGCGATGATCTTGTAATTAGTGCCGTTGGTGTTGGGGACGTTGTTGCTCAGGTGGATCTGGAACCCGGCGGCCTCGCCCACCAGACCGCCCTGGAGGATGGCCTGGTTGTAGCCGGTGCCGTTGCCCACGAACCGCTCATCCTTCAGGAGCAGCGCATGGAACCAGGGCGGCACCACCACCCAGCGCCCCATCATGGGCACGTTGGCCTCAGAAAGGGCAGTGCTCAGGTCCACCAGGTAGTCGTAGGCATTGGACGCGGTGGGGGTAACGGCGGTGCTGTCGGTGTAAAGCACGTTGTCCGCCGCGCAGCCCTCCAGCAGCAGATTGGCCAGGTACTGGTCCACCACGTCGTTGATGCCGTAGCTGGCCCGCTGCATGGCTGCGTCGATGAGCTTGGGGTTGGACTGGGCGTTGTCGATGTCCTTCACCTGGAAGTTGAAGTACTTGGCCTGGTCGATGACCAGGTTCTGCTGCTCGCCGTCCAGTTCCTCCGGGTCAGCGATGTCGCTGCCGTCGTAGTCCTGGATGGTGATATTGCCGAGCTGATTGATGTGGACCGTGTCGCCATAGGCGCGGATCTCGCCCTCGTAGTCCCGGTTCATCAGGCTGGCGTAAACGTGGACGTTGTCCAGGTGGTCCAGCAGCCGTGCGGACCAGATCTCAGGAATAAAGTTGTCAAATGCCATAGAATCCCTCTCTCCTTAAAATAATTGTGTGTTGTAGCATCCTTTTGAATCAGAATTGTCAGTGAGTCCGGCGGGAAGCTCTCCATCTTGCCCGTATAGCACTTCTTTTCCACGAAGCGCCGTCCTACCGGAACTGATTCCCCCTCTTGCCTCCCCTGAAAGGGGAGGAGGGCCACCGCCTTTAGGCGGTGGCGGAGGGGTTTTCCCGCAAAGCTCAACAAAAAGGATTTTCAAATAGTTTAATGGCCGATTCCTTCCGACCCTCACCGGGCCAGCGCCCTGGTGATTTCCTCCCAGTGGTCGTTGATCTCCCTCCGGGACATCCCCCGCAGGCTCTCCCGGCTGTAGCTGCGGCTCCGGGCCGGTTCCTTGGGGACGCAGGCGCCCCGCATCCGCTCGGTGACGGCCTGAGCCAGGCTCTCCCGGAACAGGGCCTCGAACAGCTCCACCTGCTCCAGCGCCTGGGCCTCGTCCTGCCCGGTCAGGAACCGGGCGAAGGCGGTGGGCAGGCCCCGGCTGGCCAGCTCCCGGCCCACCGCGTCCTCCAGCCGCTGGGCGGCAAAGGCCGCCTTTTCCTCATCCAGGGCCTTCCGCTCGGCCTCCAGCGCCTGGCGCATCAGCACCGGCCCCTGCTCCGGCTGGGGCGCAGGCGGCTCCATCGGCTCCTGCTGCTCCTCTCTGCGTTCTTCCTCGTTCATGGTTTTCCCTCCTTGCTTTGCTGAAACGGCTCTTGTCTCCCCGCGCTTCTGTAGGGGCGGCGCTCCGCCGCCCGCAGGAACCACCTGCCTACCTTGTCGGCCATGCTCACGCCCCTACAAGTACGTACAAGCCACTTCAAAAAATCACTTGTTTTCTGCTCGCTGCTTGCTGACCTCCTCTCCCCGCTGCCGCCGAATGTTTTCCAGCGCCTCCGCCGGGTCCCGAATGAACCAGAGCTGGCTCAGCAGCGTCTGGTCGTCCACAATACCCTGGAGACGGGTCACCATCTCCACGATCTCTCCCTCGTCGATGGGCATATTCACCGTGAACACCACGTCCACGTCGTTGGTCCCAACCAGGTCCATCTCCCCCATGGTGTAGAGCCACCGGTTGTAAAGCCGAAACCGCTCCTTGAGGCCCCGCTCCATCCGGCGAATCTTGTTCTTCACCATCAGGTTCATGGTCAGCAGTTTGAGCTTCAGCGCCTGCCCGCTGGCGTTCCCGGCGAATTTCTCGTCGGACATATCCACCGTCAGCGTCATCTTGTGCATCTCCCGCACCAGCGCGTCGGCCAGCACCTGCACACTCTGCTCATCGAAGGTCTTTTGGATGTACTCCACCCGTGCGTCTAATGGCGCGCCGTCCAAAAACTTCTCCCTGGCCAGACGGCCCTCGTCCCCCTCCCGGAGGGTCATGCCGAAGAACACCAGCAGCGCGTCTACGAACTTCTTTTTGTCAGTCAGACGGCTGCTCATCAACTGGTCGTAGGCGTCGATGAGGCTGATGATCTGCTCGAAGTCCCCCTGCCGCTCGCCGTTGTTCTCGTAGCCGATGACGGGCACCTCTCCGAAGAAATGTTCCCGCGTCTCCCCTACCTGGTGAAACACCGCCGTTTTCAGGTCGTCGCTGCGGAAATCACGCTCGGTGTGGTCGGTGTAGACGGTCAAAAAGTAGTACTTCTCCCGTGCGGTGGTCTCCCGCCGTTCCCACACCAGGGCAAAGAGCTTGTTGTGTTCCACCGTGGAGTCGCAGACCAAGATCCCGCTGCGGGGGTCGATTTTTGCGCTCCGGGGCCGGGGCTGTTCCTCGCTGGAGGCGTAGCACAGCTCCAGGCACTCGCCAAAAATGCCCATCCCCTTGCCGATCTCCTGGTCCACCTCGCTGATGTGCTGCCTATCGAAGCAGTCCAGCAGCGGCGAGAGGTCCAGCGCCTCTCGCGCCTCCCTCCGGCGGCCCAGACTGACCTCCACCCCGCCGAAGGGGTCCTTCTCCTTCCGGCGGCGGGGGTTGCCGTCGTACTTCACCGGCTCCCCCAGGTAGTACCCCAGGACCAGGTCCACCACATACTTGGCGTAGTTCACCGCCACCTGCATCTCATCGGCGGTTTTCCGCTGGCGCAGGATGGGGTGCAGCCCCCGGTAATAGTCGTCCAGCCGCTGGTAGCGGCCAGCGGCCTCCTCCGCCCGCTCCACCAGGTAGCGCAGCACCTCCGGGCGTATGTCCTCTACATCAGGCACTTCTTCCCGGTCTAAGTAGCAAATCAATTCGTTTTCCCCTCCCTTTGTTCAATGTGTAATTTGCAATACTGGTTATCCCTTTTACTCAGTCTTGCGCTTTTACCCCTCCGCCACCGCCTGCGGCGGCGGCCCGCCTCCACTTTCAGGGGAGGGGGACCATGCGAAGCATGGTGGAGGGGTTTGCACTGGGCAAGTGATGAGTTCCGGCAATCCCCCACTCACGCCGCGTTTTCCTCCCATTGCACATTGCACATTGCAAATTGCTAATTGTTTCACATCCCTCTGGGCCGCCGCCCTGCTCTCGCGCTCCCCCGGCTGACTACGGTAGAAACGAAGTACCGCACCGCGTCCATGCAGTGGTCGTGGTCCTTCACGGGCTTGTCCACCCCCTGGGCGGCGGCGGTCTCGTCCCAGACGTAGGCCCGGAATTCGCTGATGGTGCGGGTGCATCCGCTGGAAAAGAGCAGCTTCCCCTCCCGCAGCAGTTGGCTGACGTTCCGTATCCCGTCCAGCACCCGGTTGTCCGCCGCCTGAACTGGCAGCCCTCGCTGTTGCAATTCGGTGATAAAACTAGCCGCCGACGGGTCAATTATCACCGTTCGGAGATAACAACCGGCTAAAAAAAGCGCCAGGTCGTCTGCGTACTCGCCGTCTGTCTTTTGCCGCTGGCGCTGTCGCCCGTCCCAACAGTATTCCCGGAGGCAGACCCACCGCCCCGCCCGATCCCTCTGCCACAGCAGAAACACCGTGGGGTTGCGGGTACCGTAGTCCACGCTGACGTAGCAATCCCCCGCCGTCTCCGGCAACTGAGGGAGGACGTGCCGCCGGGGGTCGAACCCGTCGTAAACCAGCCCCTCCGCCGCCACCCACAGCCCCCGGACGTACCGGTCATAAAAGACGCCGGTGTACAGCCGCTCATACCTGGCCCGGATGTCCGGGGCCAGGGCGGGGTTGTCCTCCATGGTGAAGTGCAGGTACAGCAGATTCCGTTCCTCGGCCTGTTTGACCCACTCCCGATAGAACCAGTGCTCCGGCCCCGCCGGGTTGCAGTTGAACCAAAATTTGCTGCCCGCCACGCTGCACCGGGCCAGGGCCTGCTCCACGAAGGACCGGGGCATCAGCGCCACCTCGTCCAGCAGCACCCCCGCCAGGGTCATGCCCTGAATCAGGGCGTAGGAGGATTCGTCCTTGCCGCCGAACAGGTAATAGGTGTTGCGCCTGCCGCCGCCCGTGACGGTAATGCGGTTCTCGCTCCGGCGCTCCTGGAAGTCGTAAATGCCTTCCAACCACTGGGGCATCCCGTCGGTGACGTTCCGCCGCAGGGCCTCAATGGTTTTGCCGCAGAGGGCGAACTTCTCCCCGTTGAACCGGCTCATGCTCCACAGCAGGAACCCCGCCGTCATAGAGAGGGTCTTGCCGCTGCGGACGCTGCCGTCGCAGAGCAGCCCATCCCGGTCCGCGAACTCACTCCGCCGCCACCAGGTCAGCGCCAGCCTCTGCCGGGGGCTGAAGCTCTGGTATTGCATCGGTGTCAAAGCCTCCTTCCTCGTCCAGCAAATGGAGAAGGTTGTTCTCCGGCTTTGGCCCGGCTACGCCGTCGCCCCACTTGTCCCCCTTGCGCTTTTTCAGCCACAGGGAAATGGCGCTCATGTCCGGCCCCACCTGTTTGGTGGTCTCCACCTCCTTCCGCTCGCCCTTGGCGCTGACCTCCACCCGTTTTTCCACGCTCTCGTAGCCCAGGGCCTTGCGCAGAAGAGCGTTCTCCACCTGGAAGTCCACCGCCTCCGGGTCCGTCTCCAGCGCCTGGCGAACTGCCTCGCTGCGTTTCTTCCACCGGGCCAGCGCCCGGACGCTGATCCCGATTCCCTCCGCGATCTCCGCTTCGCTCCTGCCCTCCCGCCGCCAGCCTGCCAGCTTGCTCAGCCGGGCCTCGGTCAGCCAGTCCTCGATTTTTGCCATTCACATTCCCCCTTCCTTTCTTGCTGACCGCATTATAGCACATTTGTTCGATTTCTGCCAGCATTGTTTTTTCAGATTCCGCGTTTTTTTCGGTTTTTTCGCGGAAAAGTGTATTTTGTGTACCACATAATACACTTTTCCCCCTGTCAGAAAGCGACCAGCTACGCTCCGGGATTCTGTCGGACCTTCCAGTTGACAACCCCGGCGGGATTCGATACAATATCAACATCAATTTTGCGTGCCCCACTCTTTTTTCGTTCACAAAGGAAGGAAGGCTCACACATATGGAACACGAACTCGTCATCGTCCTGGATTTTGGCGGACAGTATAACCAGCTCATCGCCCGCCGGGTGCGGGAGTGCGGCGTTTACTGCGAGGTAAAGCCCTACACCACCCCTCTTGCGGAGCTGAAAGCCGCAAACCCCATCGGCATCATTTTCACCGGAGGACCCAACAGCGTTTACGACCCGGCCTCTCCCCACTACACCAGCGAGATTTTCCAACTGGGCGTGCCCATTCTGGGCATTTGCTACGGCTGCCAGCTCATCGCCCACAGCCTGGGCGGGCTGGTCACTCCCGCTGTAGACGACTCCGCCCGGGAGTACGGCAAGACGGAAACCTTCTACGACACCTCCTGCAGGCTGTTTCAGGGCCTGCCGGAGACGGGCATCTCCTGGATGAGCCACGGTGATTACATGGCCAAAGTGCCCGAAGGGTTCCAACTGGTGGCCCACTCTGCCGCCTGCCCCAACGTGGCCATCGCGGACGAGGCGCGCGGGTTCTACGGTGTGCAGTTCCACCCGGAGGTCAACCACACGGAAAACGGCCTGAAGATGCTCCACAACTTCCTCTATGAGGTCTGCCACGCCAAGGGCGACTGGACCATGGGGGATTACTGCAAGACCGCCATCGCCTCCATCCGTCAGAAGGTGGGAGACGGAAAGGTGTTGTTGGCTCTGTCCGGCGGTGTAGACTCCTCCGTTGCCGCTGCTCTGCTGGCGGAGGCAGTGGGAGATCAACTGACCTGCGTGTTCGTGGACCACGGCCTGATGCGAAAGGACGAGGGCGACGAAGTCGAAAAAGCCTTTGAAAAGTGGAACATCCACCTGATCCGCATGAACGAAGAAGAGCGGTTCCTGACCGCCCTTGCCGGGGTCAGTGACCCGGAGCAGAAGCGGAAGATCATCGGAGAGCAGTTCATCCGGGTCTTTGAAGTGGTGGGCAAGCAGATCGGCGCGGTGGACTATCTGGTCCAGGGCACCATCTACCCCGATGTCATCGAGTCCGGCACCGGCGACGCCGCCGTCATCAAGAGCCACCACAACGTGGGCGGGCTGCCCGACTACGTTGACTTCAAGGAGATCATCGAACCGCTGCGGATGCTCTTCAAGGACGAGGTGCGTCAGTTGGGCCGGGAGCTGGGTCTGCCGGAGTATCTGGTCATGCGCCAGCCCTTCCCTGGCCCCGGCCTGGGCATCCGCATCATCGGGGACGTGACCAAAGAAAAAGCCGACCTTCTCCGGGAGGCAGACGCCATTTTCCGGGAGGAGGTCGCAAAGGGCGGTTGGGACCGCAACATCAACCAGTATTTTGCTGTATTGACCAACATGCGCTCAGTGGGCGTCATGGGCGACGGCCGCACCTACGACTACACCCTGGCCCTGCGAGGCGTCACCACCACCGACTTCATGACCGCGGACTGGGCGCGCATCCCCTATGAGATCCTGGACGCCGCCTCCACCCGCATCGTCAATGAGGTGAAGGGCATCAACCGGGTGGTGTATGATATTACGTCGAAGCCACCAGCGACGATTGAGTGGGAATAATAAAATCCCATTTTACTTCCTTTTATATGTCGCATATACCAAACAAACAGCATCTATTCCATTAAGCGCAGGTCATATTGTAATACCAGCAGCCAGAAAAATCAAAAAGATGGGAGGAGCAAAATGTCCGACGGAAGTAAAGAAAGTTTTGGGGGAGAACTTGCAAAACAGTTACCAGTGAAGGAACTATATGCTGATTTAGCACATCCAGCGCTGAGTACTGTCGGGCAAGCCCTTCAAGGTACTACGAGAATTGCATTAGCACCGATTACGGCCTTGGTTTGGGGCTATGATAAAATTGCAGAATACCTGGATGTTGCGATACCGGAATACTTTGCCAAAAGAAAAATAAAAAAGGAAAATATCGCCACGCCAGATCCTACGATCGCTGTCCCCCTGATTGAAGCCATGCGTTATACATCTCACAAGCCAGAATTAAGAGAAATGTTTGTCAATTTGCTTGGTGCATCGATGAACAGCGAAGTTTATGACGAACATCCAGCGTTTGTGGAAATTATTAAACAGCTCTGCACAGATGAATGTAAGATGCTTGCCATTCTTCATGATGATCCAAAGATGCCGATGTTAAAACTTCGATTGAAGGTAGATTCTGGCGGCGCAACAGATATATCACCTTATTTTAGTGATATCTGCTATAAGGCAAATTGTGAGCATCCTCAAAAATTTCCGGAGTATTTGGATAACCTTCACAGATTGGGACTCGTAGAAATTCACTATGATAGCTATTTGGTGGAGGATTCGTATTACGAGGAGTTACGCAAGCATCCAGACTTTAGTCAATATATGCCGCAAAAATGTGAATTTTTGTTTGAGAAAAAAAGTATGTATTTGCTCAGTGAAATGGGGAAGAAATTTTGCAAACTTTGCATGGATTAAAACAATCTTTTATTCCATATTATGACAGTACATCTTCCTATCAAGTTTCTCTGTGATGGGGATGGGCCGGGAGATTCAGATAGCAAAATTGGATTGGGGAACCCATTGACTAAATGGCTTCGTATAGTTGGGCAAGCATATTTTGCGCAAATTGAGATGCAAAATCGCAGGCGCACTTTGTGTATTCCGATTTTTTTACAATAAAGAGCTGCGTAAAAATACTGCTCAGACGCTGGGAGTTACTTAATCAGAGGTTCCTTAGGTAAATTATAGGTTAAATGTAATCTTGGCAAATCAAATTAACATTTGATTTGGTTCGTGAGTAAGAATACTCCCAGGACGCCCAAAGGGAGCGTTGCAGAACCCCACTCTGCAACGCTCCCTTTTCGCCTTTATGGTCGAGGAAAAGGTCATCTCCACCCATGGATTGAAAGCAGGCGCCTGCCTCTTTGGGGAGCAGATCTTCGATGTCAACTCCGCCTACTTCCACAATCACGGCGGCTATAAGTACGCCAGGCAATTCTATTCAAACGCCTATCAATCCACCGTGGACATCGTGGGCGGTGAACAGTATATCCTCCCCGCTGTCATGCACGCCGATGAGCGAAACCGAACCATATCCGATAACACCCTCAAATGCAATCCTTGAAATCCCGCATTTCCTCACAAATCCCCGCCGGAAACATTGACAAACACCAAAAACCCCGCTATACTAAACGATGGTAAACCGTTGCGGGAGCAACGTACTTCCCGTCGGCAATGATTGCCAGTTTGGGTGCCGCCGCGAAAGCAGCAGCTCTTGTCCCGATGTGGGGATGAGGGGTGCTTTTTCTTTCTGTTCCCGCAATCGTCCTGAAAAAGATCGAGGAGGTCCTTATTGATGAAAAAAATGTTTGCCCTGCTGCTGGCTCTGGCAATGACCCTGAGCCTGGCGGCCTGCGGAAGCAGCTCCAGCACCACCACTACGGAGGATACCACGTCCTCCGCCGCCACCGAGGACGCCGCCGCTGACGAGACCGCCGACAGTTCTGCGGAGACTGCCGCCGCCACCGGCGAGACCTACACCGTAGGCATCGTCAACTGGGTGGACGACGCTTCCCTGAACCAGATCGTGGAGAACATCCAGACCGAGTTGGCCGCCAAGGGCGAAGAGCTGGGCTGCACCTTTGAAGTGAACTACGACAACGCCCAGGCCGACGCCACCGTGCTGAACCAGATCGGCGCGGACATGGTCGCCAGCCAGGTGGACGTGATCGTGGCCGTGGCCACCCCTGTCGCTACCGTCATGCAGGCCACTACCGAGGACACTGACATCCCCGTGGTGTTCTCTGCTGTCTCCGACCCTGTGGGCGCGGGCCTGGTGGAGTCCATGGATGAGCCGGGCGGCAACGTGACCGGCACCTCTGACGCGCTGGACACCACCGCCATTATGAACCTGATGCTGGCCGCCGACCCCGACCTGGAACTGGTGGGCCTGCTGTACGACACCGCCCAGGATTCCTCCACCCAGCCCATCGAGGACGCCAAAGCCTGGTGCGATGAGAACGGTATCGCCTACGAGGAAAAGACCGGTTCCACCACCGACGACATCCTGCTGGCCACCCAGAGCCTGATCACCGATGGCGTGGACGCCATCTTCACTCCCTCCGACAACACCGTCATGACCGCCGAGCTGACCATCTATGAGCTGCTCCAGGAGGCCCAGATCCCCCACTACGCCGGCGCGGACTCCTTCGCCCTCAACGGCGCATTCTGCGGCTACGGCGTGGATTACTCCAACCTGGGCGTCATGACCGCCGACATGGTGGTGGACCTGCTGGTGAACGACGCTGACCCCGCCACCACCCCCGTCATGACCTTCGACAACGGCATCGCCACCATCAACACCGAGACCTGCGAGGCCATCGGCTTCGACCTGGACACCATCAAGGAGACCTTCGCGCCTCTCTGCACCGAGGTCGTGGAGATCCAGACCGCGGAGGAGTTCGAGTAAGCTCCCCTGTCCTCCCATTTCCGACACTTTTTGGGGATAAGAGCTTTCGCCCTTATCCCCAATGTACTATCTGACTTTATTGGCTGTCCCATTTACCCAGCCTTGTACTAAAAACCCCTCCGCCACCGCCTAAAGGCGGCGGCCCTCCTCCCCTTTGCGACTCGCATGGGAGGCAAGGGGGATAGTGCTTGCTATTTGGTCAGCGATTTTGCCCAGTATAGCACAAATTTTCCACGAAGAACTGCCGTTCGGTAATTGACCACACCTCTCGCCTCCCCTGAAAGGGGAGGGGGACCATGCGTTAGCATGGTGGAGGGGTTTCCCGTTGGTACTACTGATTAGGCTGAGTAAAAGGGATACCCTTATCTGACTTTTTGAGCGAAAAGAGGCGGTTTTTGCCATGTTTATCACCTGGAGCATCATCCAAAGTGCGCTGGAACTGGGCGTGATCTACGCGCTGGTGGCCCTGGCACTGTTCCTGAGCTACTCCATGCTGAACGTCTGCGACCTGTCCACCGACGGCTGCTTTACCCTGGGCTGCGCGGTGGGTTCCGTGGTGGCCATCGCGGGCCACCCCATCCTGGCGCTGTTCGCCGCCATGGGAGCCTGTATGCTCTCCGGCTTCGTAACGGCGTTCCTCCAGACCCGGCTGGGGGTCGAGAGCCTTTTGGCCGGTATCATTGTCAACACCGGCCTCTATACCGTCAACATCCTCATTATGGGCAAGTCCACCCTGAGCCTGAACAGCACCGAGACGGTTTTCACCATGATGAAATCCGCCCTCGCCGCCACCCCCCTGGCGGACTACTACAAGCTCATCGTGGGGCTGTTATTTACGGCTGTCGTGCTGGTGCTGCTGCTGCAATTCCTAAACACCCGGCTGGGCCTCTCCATTCGGGCCACCGGCGACAACGCCGACATGGTCAAGTCCTCCTCCATCAACCCCGCCTTCACCACCACGGTGGGTCTGTGCATTTCCGGGGCCATCACCGGGCTGGGGGGCTGTCTGTTGGGGGAGTACCAGAAATCCTGCGACATCAACATGGGCAGCGGCATGGTGACCATCGCCCTGGCCTCCCTCATCATCGGCGAGACCCTGGTGGGCAACCGGGGGACCATCCCCCTGCGGGCCATCGGCGTAGTGCTGGGCAGTTGCCTGTACCGGGTCATCGTGGCCATCGCCCTGCGGTTCAACCTGCCCGCCTCCGCGCTGAAGCTGGTTTCCGCCCTCATCGTGGCCGTGGCCATCGCCTCCCCCCAGATCAAAAAGCTCATCGACTTCCAGCAGAAGAAAATGGCCCTCTCCGGCAGGAGCTTCTACCGATTAATGACGCTGTTCCTGGCTATACTGACCCTTGGCTGTGTGGTCTGGGCGGTGCTGCTGCCCGTCTCCCGGGCGCTGGCGGTGCTGCTGGGCGTTCTGTGCCTGGCGGCGGCGGTGTGGTTCGCCCTGGCTGACCGAAAGGTAAGAGGTGGTAAAGTATGCTGAAACTGACCAACGTCTCCAAGACCTTCAACCCCGGCACCGTCAACCAGAAAACCGCCCTGGACCGGGTGTCGCTGGATGTCCCCGACGGCGATTTCATCACCATCATCGGCTCCAACGGCGCGGGAAAATCCACCCTGTTCAACGCCATCTGCGGCGGCTTCTACATCGACGAGGGACTGGTGGCTCTGGACGGGGAAAATATCACCTACAAGCCGGAGTATGAGCGGGCGCGGTATCTGGGCCATCTGTTCCAGGACCCCATGAAGGGCACCGCCCCCAACATGACCATCGAGGAAAACCTGGCGGTGGCCTACCTCCGGGCTTCCAAGGGCAGACACGCCTTTTTGAGCCGGGTCTCCGCCAAGGAGCGGGAGATGTTCCGGGAACACCTGGCCATGCTGAACATGGGGCTGGAGGACCGGATGAAGAACCCGGTGGGCCTTCTCTCCGGCGGGCAGCGCCAGGCGCTGACCCTGCTGATGGCCACCATCGTCACTCCCAAGCTGCTGCTGCTGGACGAGCACACCGCCGCCCTGGACCCCGGCACGGCGGAGAAGGTGTTGGACCTGACCAAGCGCATCGTGGCGGAGCGGAACATCACCTGCCTGATGGTCACCCACAACATGCACCAGGCCCTGGAGCTGGGCAACCGGACGCTGATGATGGATTCCGGCCACATCGTCTTTGACGTCTCCGGCCCGGAGCGGGCCAAGATGACCGTGGAGGACCTGTTGGAGAAGTTCAGCGTGGGCACGGGCAAGGAATTTGACAACGACCGTATTTTGCTCTCTACGGTGCAGGAGAGTGGAACAGAGCAAAAGCACTAAACAACACAAAAAACCGCCTCCGCGCTGTCTGCTGTCTGCAACGGCGCGGAGGCGTTCTGTTTTGCGGCGAAAAGTGCTACTCACCGGCAATTTCCCCGGCACTCAGCCGCAGCCGCCACCAGCCGTCCCCCGGCTGACCCAGGCAAAAGCGGCTGACCACTGGCACCGCCTGCCCCACCTGCCAGGGGAAGCGCAGCTCCACGCCGTCCCCGTCTTTGCGCCAGCTACCCTGCAAGCCGGTGAGTGCGGCGGACAGTGACCCATCCTGGGTGCGCAGCGTAGCGAGGCTACTCCAGCCGGGCGCGGCCTCCTGGGGGTTGATTTGCCCGGAGGTGGGCGCGGCCATACCCCGGAACCGGAGGTCCGAGTGGGAAACCCGCCGCCGGAGGCGCATTCTCTGCCCCTCCGGGACCAGCGTCCCCAACAGCAGCCGCCCGCCGCTGTCCGAGAACAGCCAGACCTTTTTCACACCGCCCCCCAGGAGGGGCGCATCTGCCGAAAAAGTCATGTAACAGCCCTCATCCTTGCAGAGGATGTGTCCCCGCAAAACGCCGTTTTCGTACAGTGGAAGCTCCTGTTCCATCCTGATTCCCTCCTTTGCCGGTGAATCCTATGTGGAAGGGTGTGGGGTTATGCCGCCCAAACAGGAAGATTCCATAAATATTTCAAATCTTTTGTTAAAACTCATTAAAAACCCTGTTCATTTCCCTTCGGATATGATACCATACAACCACAAAACTCACAAAACCTGTGGAAGAAGGGCTTCTTTGAACACGAAACATTCCAAACAATGGTTTTTCGCCATTGCCGCCGCCATCGTCCTCCTGCTGGCCCTTTCCCTGTTCCTGTGGAAAACCGGCGCGCTCCACAGCCTGAAAAGCGTGGACAACCTGCGGGAGTTTCTGTCCGATTCCGCCCCCTGGTCCCATCTGGTGTTTTTCCTGTTGCAGCTCTCCAGCGTCATCATCGCGCCCATCCCCAGCAACCTGACCGCCATGGCGGGCGGGGCCTGCTTCGGCCTGGGCTGGGGGTTCCTCATCACCTTTCTGGCGGTGAACCTGGGCAGCCTCATCACCTTCTCCCTGGCCCGGACGCTGGCGCGGGACTGGGCCATGAGAGTCGCCAGCCGGAAGCTGCCCCCCAAATACCTGGACCTGATTGGGCGCAAGCGGGACAGCTTTCTGGTGATGGTATTCCTGTTCCCCTTCTTCCCGGACGACCTGATCTGCATCCTGGCGGGGCTGACGGACATCCCCCACCGGCGCTTCGCCCTCATCGTTCTGCTGACCCGCCACTGGGGGCTGTTCGTGGCCTCGGCTATGGGGGCCTCGCTGTTCTCCCTCCCCACCTGGGCGCTGCCGCTGGTGGCGGCGGTGGGGGTGTGCCTCTTTGTGTTGGGCCTGCTCTACGGCGACAAAATTCAGGACTGGGCGCTGGCGCGGCTCCACCGGAAGCCCCGGAACGAAAATTGAACAAAAAATCTGATTATTTACTCAGCCGTTTGCCCGAAACCCCTCCGCCACCGCCTAAAGGCGGCGGCTCTCCTCTGCCGTCAAGCGGCACTTCCGGGGCTTTGCCCCTCCCTGCCCTTTGCGACTCGCAT
>JAJQCW010000058.1 GCA_021202515.1 Clostridiales bacterium
AGACCTACACCCAGGCCACCAAGAACATCACCATTACGGTGAAGTCCGCGTCGGGCAGCAGCTCCAGCTCTTCCGATAGCTCGTCCTCTGACGACAGCACCAGCTCGTCGTCGGGCAGCAGTTCGTCCGGCAACTCGTCCAGCAGCAGTTCCAGCTCCTCCGGCAGTTCGTCCAGCGGCAGCAGCTCCGGCAACTCCTCTTCCGGGAGCAGTTCCTCCGGCAGCAGCAGCTCCGGCTCTTCCTCTTCCGGGAGCAGCAGCTCCGGTGGTTCGTCCTCCAGCGGTGGGTCGTCCTCCGGTAGCAGCTCCGGCGACTCCGGTTCCTCCGGTGGGTCGTCCTCCGATGACAGCAGCTCCGGCTCTTCCGGCGGGTCGTCCTCTGATGACAGCAGCTCCGGTTCTTCCGGCGGCGGCTCCAGCGAATCCGGCTCCGGCAGCTCCGGTTCCGGGTCTTCCGGTGGCTCGGAAGGCGGTTCCTCCGGCGGCGGCTCCGGCGATTCTGATTCCGATTCTGACGGGGAAAGCGAATAAACAACCATCCCTCCCCTGGCGAAGCCCTCTTTGCCAGGGGAATTTTCGTGATATGGTGATAGGAGGAACTTATGGAACACTACAGCGAGACCAGAGAGCGGCTTTACGCCGACGCTCCTGCGGCGGTACAGGAACTCTTTGACCGGAAATCGGTCCGGGCCTTCCAGGACCGGCCTATCGCCCCCCAGACCAAAGAGCTGATTCTCTGCGCGGCGGCGGAGGCCCCCAGCGCCGGGTGTCAGCAGCTCTACACGGTGCTGGACATCACCGACCAGGCGCTGAAAGAGCGGCTGGCGGTCACCTGCGACAACCAGCCTTTCATCGCCCAGGCGCCGCTGGTGCTGATTTTCTGCGCGGACTGCAAAAAGTGGCTGGACTGCTACGAGACGGCGGGGTGCGAACACCGGCAGCCGGGAGTGGGCGACCTGATGCTGGCGGTGGTGGACGCCTCTGTCGCCGCCCAGAACGCCGTCACCGTCGCCTGGAGCCTGGGAGTGGGTTCCTGTTACATTGGGGACATCCTGGAGCAATATGAGCAGCACCGGGAGCTGCTGAACCTGCCCGACTACGTCCTCCCGGCGGCCATGGTGGTCTTTGGCTATCCCACCGAGCAGCAGCTCCGGCGGCCCAAGCCCCTCCGATTCGACCAGGGGTATACCGTCTGCGAAAACACCTACCCGCAGGAGCGTGACTGCCGGGGGATGCTGGACCAGCGCCGTGGAACCCTGGACTACGAGACCTGGACCGCCCGGTTCTGTGACCGCAAGTACAACTCTGATTTTTCCAGGGAGATGACCCGCTCTGTGGAGGAGTACCTGAACCAGTACCGCTGAGCGAAAAAACGTCCTTCGCCAACCGGCGAAAAGGCGTTTGAATGACATATTTTTGGGAGTTTTCAAAAAATTTATGGTTCCCTCTTTCCAAACAGGGGAAAATGGTTTAGAATAGTTACATCAAGCATCTGCGGCTGTCGCAGATGTGTTTGAAAAAAGAACGGAACCCAAAATAACAATACTTGAGGAGCTGGTAAACATGGCAACACCCCAATACAAACGTGTCCTCCTGAAAATCAGCGGTGAGGCCCTGGCCGGGGACAAAAAGCAGGGCTTGGATTTCGATGTGATCGGCGAGGTCTGCGACGCCATCAAGGAATGTGTGGCGCTGGGCGTCCAGGTGGGCGTAGTCGTCGGCGGCGGCAACTTCTGGCGTGGCAAAAAGGACGGTGGCGAGAACATGGTCCGGGTCCGGGCCGACCACATGGGGATGCTGGCCACCACCATCAACGCCCTGGCTGTGGCCGACGTGCTGGAGCAGAAGGACGTTCCCGTTCGGGTGCAGACCGCCATTGAGATGCAGGCCATCGCCGAGCCTTATATCCGCTCCAGGGCCATCCGCCACCTGGAAAAGGGCCGGGTAGTCATCTTCGGCTGCGGCACCGGCAACCCCTTCTTCTCCACGGACACGGCGGCAGTGCTGCGGGCGGCGGAAATCGACGCGGACGTCATCCTGCTGGCCAAGAATGTGGACGGTGTCTACACCGCCGACCCCGTGGTGGACCCCACCGCTACCCGTTACGACTCCATCTCCTACGACGATGTGCTGTCCCAGCACCTGGGGGTCATGGACTTCACCGCCACGTCCCTTTCCATGGACAACCACATTCCGGTGCTGCTCTTCGCCCTGAAGGACCCCAAGAACATCGTCCGGGCGGTCATGGGCGAGAAAATCGGCACGGTGGTCAGCTAATTGCGCTTGATCGAACCTGAATTTCAGCCAAAGGAGGCAGAACTATGAACGACTTTACAAAAGAATACGACGCCCGTATGGAGAAAACCATCCGCTCCGTGGAAGGTGACTTCGCCGCTGTCCGGGCGGGCCGGGCCAACGCCCAGGTGCTGGACCGCATCACCGTGGAGTACTATGGCACCCCCACCCCCCTGAACCAGGTGGCTTCCATCTCCTCTCCCGACCCCCGGCAACTGCTCATCCAGCCCTGGGACCGCTCCCTGCTCAAGGCCATTGAGAAAGCCATCAACACCTCCGACCTGGGCATCAACCCTCAAAACGATGGCCGCGTCATCCGGCTGAACTTCCCCCAGTTGACCGAGGAACGCCGGAAAGACCTGACCAAACAGGTCCGCAAGTACGGCGAAAACGGCAAGGTGGCCGTGCGCAACATCCGCCGGGACGCCATGGACAAGATCAAGGCCATGAAGAAGAAGTCTGAGATCACCGAGGACATGGCCAAGGACTACGAAAAGGAATTGCAGGCCCTGACCGACAAGCGGTGCAAAGAGATCGACGGCCTGACCGCAGCCAAGGAAAAGGAACTGATGAGCGTTTAACCCAAACATACGCAAATCGTGGCAGAGAGACTTCTGGTCTCTCTGTCATTATTGGAGCATCGTTATGGCACTATTCAAAAGCAAAGAAACCACTGTTGATGTAGATTTTGACCACCTGCCCCGCCACGTGGCCATTATCATGGACGGAAATGGGCGCTGGGCCAAAAAGCGCGGCCTGCCCCGGACGGCGGGCCACGCCGTGGGCGCGGAGACCTTCCGCACCATCGCCACTTACGGCAAGGACATCGGCCTGGACTACCTGACGGTTTACGCCTACTCCACCGAAAACTGGAAACGGCCTCCGGAGGAGGTCAACGCCATCATGTCGCTGCTGAAAAAGTACCTGGGAGAAGCCATTGAGACGATGGAGAAGGATCACATCAAGCTGAACTTCTTCGGCGACCTGACTCGGCTCTCCCCAGAGCTGCAAACCCTGTGCGCCGAGACCCAGGAGATCTCCAAGCGGTACGAGGGCTATCAAGTGAATGTCTGCCTGAACTACGGCGGCAGAGATGAGATCATCCGGGGCATGAAGGCGTGGCAGGCGGACTGCGCCGCAGGCCGCACCGACCCGGCGGAGCTGACGGAGGCCAGTTTCTCCCAGTACCTTTACTCGAAGGACATCCCCGACCCGGACCTCATCATCCGGCCCAGCGGGGAGATCCGCACCTCCAACTTTTTGCTGTGGCAGTCGGCCTATGCCGAGTTTTATTTCACCGACGTGCTGTGGCCGGACTTCTCCAAGGACGACCTGCTGGCCGCCATCGCGTCTTACCAAAAGCGTTCCCGCCGCTATGGAGGTGTTTGACCCATGCTCAGTCGTATCCTGGTGGCCGTGATTTGCATCCCGGTACTGATCGCGGTGCTGCTGGCCTGTCCGCCGGTGTGCCTGCCCATCATCCTGGCGGTGATGTGCGCTATCACCGTCCATGAGGTCATGTACGCCACCGGCGAGGTGAAAAACAAGGGGCTGATCGTCACTTCTATGGTGGTGGCAATGCTCATCCCCTTCTGGTTTTATTTCGGCGCGGAACCCATTGTGGGCATGGCCCTGGCGTTCGGCTTCCTGGTTGCCGCCGGCTCTTTTGCCATCGCCAGCGACCGACAGGTGACCTTTGGGCAGATCGGCATCGCCACGTTTGCGGCGTTTGTCATCCCCTCACTGCTGTCGGTGTTTGTGCTGATAGCAGATTTGGACCATGAGAAGTTTTTCATTCTGCTGCCCTTTGTCTCCGCCTTCACCAGCGACGCCTTTGCCCTCTTTGTGGGCATGGCCTGCGGCAAGCACAAGCTGGCCCCCAAACTCTCCCCCAAAAAGACGGTGGAGGGCAGCCTGGGCGGGTTCTTCGGCTCGGTGCTGTGCTGCGTGGTGTACGGCTTCGTGGTGCAATACTTCTGGGGCTATGCCCCCAACCTGCCGGTACTGGTGCTGTATGGGCTGGTGGGCAGTCTGCTCTCCCAACTGGGGGACCTGTTCTTCTCCTATATCAAGCGGGAGTCCGGTATTAAGGACTACGGCCACCTGCTGCCCGGTCACGGCGGCATCCTGGACCGCTTTGACAGCGTCATTTTCTGTGCGCCGTTCACTTATCTCATGGTGACGGTGTTCCCCTTCTTTCAGTTTTGAAAGGTGAGTGTATGAGAACCATTTCTTTGTTGGGTTCCACCGGCTCCATCGGGCGGCAGTCCCTGGACGTGATTGCCGCCTCCGGCATGTCGGTGGCAGCCCTGACCGCCAACCGCAGCGTGGACCTGCTGGAGCAGCAGGCCCGGCAATTTCATCCTAAGCTGGTGGTCTGCTACGACCCCGCTGCCGCCGCAGAGCTGAAACTTCGCCTGGCGGACACCAATGTTCGGGTGGCCTCCGGGATGGAGGGGCTGCTGGAAGCCGCCACCCTGCCGGAGGCGGACACCGTTCTCACCGCCGTGGTGGGTATGGTGGGCCTACGGCCCACGCTGGCCGCCCTGCGGGAGAAAAAGCGCATCGCCCTGGCCAATAAGGAGACCCTGGTCTGCGCCGGAGAGCTGGTCATGCGCACTGCCAAAGAGTACGGCGCAGAAATCATCCCCGTTGACAGCGAACACTCCGCCCTGTTCCAGTGTCTCCAGGGCAGCCACGACCACGGAGAGCTGAAACGGCTGATTTTGACCTGCTCTGGCGGTCCCTTCTTCGGTAAGAGCCGGGAAGAACTGGCCCACTACACCCGGGCCGACGCGTTGAAACACCCCACCTGGAAGATGGGGGCCAAAATCACCATCGACTGCGCCACCCTGATGAACAAGGGCCTGGAGTTCATCGAGGCCATGCGGCTCTATCAGGTGGCCCCGGAGCAGATCACCATCGCCATTCACCGGCAGAGCATCGTTCACTCCCTGGTGGAGTTCCGGGACAACGCCATTCTCGCCCAGTTGGGGGTGCCGGATATGCGCCTGCCCATCCAGTACGCCCTGACTTACCCCGCCCGGACCGAAGGCGTGGCGAAGGAGCTGGACCTGTTCGACTGCCCGCCTCTGTCCTTCCAGAAGCCGGACATGGAGACCTTCCAGTGCCTGAAGCTGGCGCTGGGCGCGGCCCGGAAGCCCGGTGTGGCCTGCGCTGTGCTGAACGGCGCCAACGAAGCGGCGGTGGGCCTGTTTTTACAGGACAAAATCAAGTTCCTAGAGATCGGCGAGCTGGTGGCCCGTGCGCTGGAGACAGTGCCCAACGGCCCTGCCGACACGCTTGAGCAGGTGCTGGAGGCCGACGCCGCCGCACGGGAGGCAGTCTACGCGCTGATTTAATGTGCAATTAACAACAAGCTATTAGCCGTTAGCTGTTGGCTGTTAGTTGGGATAGCGGGTACTGTTCCGTCAACGTTTTTTGCCCAGCATAGTACAATTTTCCACAGAGAACTTTCATTCGATAATTGACCACCCCTCTTGCCGCCCTGAAAGGGCAGGGAGCGAAGCGGAAGTGCCGCTTGACGGCGGAGGAGGGCCGCCGCCTTTCGGCGGTGGCGGAGGGGTTTCATGGCTGCACACCCAGCCATTGCTAATTGCACATTGCTAACTGCTAATTGAAAATACCGGACGGTTCGACAAAAAACGAATCGTCCGGTATTTTCCTGCGTGAATGACGCACATTATAACGTAAAGCTGCCGGTCGCCTTGCTGTCGATTGCCATGCTGAACAGAACGCTCTTGCTGACCGCCGCGAAATAGCCGCCAGCCTTGTACTTGGAACCATAGTTCTTTTCCATCAGGGCCAGCGTTTCCCGCAACTGCATCAGGACCGCCACCTCATGCTTGCAGTTGTAGCTGCAAAAGCAGGAGCAAACCAGTCTGCTGATTTCCCCATCTTTGTAGGTAAATTCCACCTCGTAAGGGTTGCCGCCCTCCACAATGGAGTAGCCGCTGGTTCCGTCAATGGAAAGGTAGGCGACCCGGTTGTCCAGGTAGTATTTGCGCCCGCGCTCCGCCACCATCTCGCTGATCTGGAAACCCTTGAGGTCCTCCAGGAGAAAGCCGGTGTCGTCACAGCCGCTGATATATTCGTCCGGATTCTCCGGCGCCATGTACCAGGTCTCCACTTTGCCGCGGGGCAGCACCGCCGGGTCGAAGGTGATAAAGTGGGAGCCTGCCATGTAAAACTGACCGTGAACATCTGTGTCCGCCACGGCCACCACCCGCCTGTAGTCGGACACCTTGATTTTGAAGTTGTAACTGACCTCGACCACGCGGCCCCGCTGCCCTTCCTGCTTGCCATCTACAAAGACGATGTCACCGGGGTGCAGGTCGAATTGGTCGTTGTAATAGGCCAGTCTGTTGCCGCGCGCAGGAAACATCACCTGCACCACCGACTTGCGGGGCGTTGCTGTCTGCTGCGGCGGTGTGTATGTAGCTGAGAGCTGTTCCTGGGGCTGCTCTGCCGCAAAACCGATTTTAAAAGCCATGTAGAACCTCCTTGCGCTGTAGAGAGGAATTATATCAATTTTTAGTATAACATACTTTGTCTCTTTTTGCGACACCAAACTGCGTGTTTTGGTGTATAATTTGTATCGTTCCGGCGAAATAACACAAATTCACCTGCTGTCCGGCAAAGAGGCCGGTTTTCCTCTGCCAAAATCTGCACCGCATAACCGACCTCGTTCCGCCTCAAACTATCCCCGTATCCGAACCCACCGGTTTGACCGGGATAGTTGAAAGGAATGATACGATCATGCTTACGCACAAGCGGCCCCGTATGGCTGTTCTGCTGCTTCTTTTGCTGTGTACCCTGCTGCTGGTCCAGACGGCCAGCGCTGCGGCCTACCGCCAGGGGGATTCCGGCGACACCGTTACCACCATTCAGACCAAGCTCCAGCGTTGGGGGTATTACTCTGGCCCTGTGGACGGGGTCTATGGCAGTGCCACCGTCTCCGCCGTGCAGTATTTCCAGAGCGTCAACGGCCTGACGGCGGACGGCGTGGCCGGTGACGCCACTCTGACCGCCATGGGAATCTCCACCTCTGGCGGCACAGCCTCCCACTCAGATAGCGACCTGGCGCTGCTGGCAAAGGTGATCTCCGCCGAGGCCAGAGGAGAACCCTACACCGGCCAGGTGGCGGTGGGCGCAGTGATTTTGAACCGCATCGCCCACCCCTCTTTCCCCAACAGCGTGGCCGGTGTGGTCTATGAGCCGGGGGCCTTCACCTGCATGGTAGACGGCCAAATCGACGAGCCGGTGGCTGATTCTGCTTACCACGCCGCCCAGGACGCATTGAACGGCAGCGACCCCACCGGTGGCGCGATTTACTATTTTAACCCCGCCACAGCCACCAGCGCCTGGATCTGGTCCAGGCCGCTGATTACCGTCATCGGCAGTCACCGGTTCTGCGCCTGACGAAAAAAAGCAAAGAAGGGACGTTGCAACAGTTCCGCTGCAACGTCCCCAGTTTGTTCAAATCAGCGCAAATAGTGCGCAATCAGTCCTCGTCGTCGTCCGTGACCTCGAAGTTGGCCAGGTCCTCGGTCTCCTCCGCGTCCTCCGGCTTCTCCAGCACCACGCCGTCCACGGTGATGTCCCGCTCGGTGCCAACGATGCAGACGTAGGTCTTGCCTACGCCCAGGTCCACCACGTTGCCGTCCTCATCATAGAACTGATAGGTGTACTTGGCCTTCTCCTTGACCCAGGTGATCTTCTCATACTTGCCGTTGCAGGCAAAGTAGCCGCTGCCGGTGCCGGTCAGGTAAACCGCCACATGGTTCTTGGCGTCGTTCAGGGCCTCGATTTTGGTCTGGATGACCACCACGTTCTCCACGCTGACCTGAGAGCCGGTGGTGCCGTCCACATAGGCGGAGTCGAACTCGCTGACCTTGTAGTTGCCCGCCTCGCTGTCGTAGGTGAAGGTGGTGCCCTTGTAGCCGGAGAAACTGACATCAATGGTCTCGGCGGTGTCGCCGTTTACCGGGGTGGCGTCCTCCGTAAAGTAGTGAACGTACTCATAATCTTCCTTGTGTTCCAGACGGATCTCATCGGAATGTTCTTCCAGATAGGTCTGGATGTTGTCGGAGGTGGTGAACAGGGTGTGCTCGCTGGCGTAGCCAGAGGCCAGACGGCCGCTGTCCCGGTAGAAGATATCCGCCGTGCGGGTGCCCTTGCTCAGGAAGTCCAGATCCACCAAGCCATACTTATACATATAGTCCTTGATGACGTTATAGGCGGCAGTGCTGCCTCCGGCGTGGACCAGAATGGAGTCGGCGGCCACGGCCAGTCGGACATAATAGGGGCGGGTAGAGCGGACGCTGCCGATGGCGCCCACATCGGTCACATCCTGATACAGCGCCATGATGCGGGTGATGCCGCCCTCTTCCGGCACCTCATAATAGACATCGGCCTGGCTGTTGCCGTACTGGGGCAGGGCCTGCTTGATGTTGTTGAGCATGATGGCGATGGGGCGGTTGTTGGAGATGTCCTCCTCGGTGGCCTCGCCGGTCAGCGGATTGATGTAGCTCCAGTCGAAGGCTTCTTCTTCCTCCGGCTCGGACTCGTCCTCCTCGACCACAGGCTCTTCCTCGACCACGGACACCTCAGCGTCCTCTTCCGGCTCTTCCGCCTGGGCGGTGGCGCAGCCCACCAGTGCCAGCGCCATGGCCAACACCAGCAACAGGCTCAGCAGTTTTTTCATAAATGTTCCTCCTTGTTCGTATAATAAGGTTCTTTTCATTCTCTTTGCAGTTGTTATTGTATCGTATCTCCATCTGTTCGTCAAGGGAAACGCCGTCTGTTCCGCAAAAACAATTGACAAGGCGGCACATATCAGCGCGCGCCGGCGTTTTTTCGGCGCAGCTCAATTCTTTGTAAAAAAAGCGGTTGACAAGTACAACAACTTGCGTTACAATACAAATCGTATCGTTATGCGAGGTTTTCATATGAGACTGGAACTCAAAGACATCATTCATGTCCCCGGCTCAGTCCTTCCGTTTCAATACGAAATGGATTTGTCTGAGCTGGATTTCTATGGGGAGCGGCCCTTTGCGGAGCCGGTGCGCATAGAGGGCATTGTCCGCAACCGGGCCGGCTTGCTGGAACTGGAAGCGGAGGCAGTCACCAATCTGCACCTGCACTGTGATAGCTGCGGCAAGCCCTTCCAGCGGTTGCTGGAGCATCCCATTCATTGGACGCTGGCCACTGAGCTGGAGAACGAGGAGGACGACGAAATTATCCTCCTGGACGGCTCCGTCCTGGAACTGGACCCGGTGATGAACGATGAGTTGATTTTCGCCATCGATACAAAAAACCTGTGTAAAGAGGACTGTAAGGGCCGCTGCCCCCGGTGTGGCGCGGACCTGAACGAAGGCCCCTGCACCTGCAAGCCGGAATTAGACCCCCGGTTCGCGGTGCTGGCCCAGCTTCTGGAGCAGGACGACGAGTAGTTTTCCCATTTTTTCTTGAGAAACGGACGAGGAGGTGTCATACAATGGCAGTCCCTAAGAGAAAAGTGTCTAAGGCAAGACGCGACAAGCGCCGCGCCAACTGGAAGCTGACCGCTCCCCAGCTTGTGCGCTGCCCCGAATGCGGTGCGTATCGTTTGCCCCACCGTATCTGCCCCGCCTGCGGCATGTACAACGGCCGCTCCTACGCGAAGGCAGAGGCTAACGCCGAGGTGGAGTGACCCCGTGTTGCCGGATACGAAGTCGAGAGTCTGCTGTTTGGCAGGCTCTTTACTTTTGCGCAGAAATGGGGTAAACTATCTTTGAACGAATCTTTTCAGCGGACATCACCTGAGAGCGGAGTGGAAGAACGTCAGTGAGTACCAAAATTGCATCGGTCGATGCCCGCTCCCCGGCGGAGCGGGCGGGCATCCGCCCCGGCGAAGAGCTGCGGACGGTCAACGGCAATCCCATTGTGGACGTGCTGGACTACAAATTTTATACCTACGACACCCGCCTGGTGCTGACCCTGGCCGATGAGAGCGGGCGGGAGCGCAAGCTCCGCGTCCGCAAGCGAGAGGGCCAGGAGCTGGGGCTGAACTTCGAGACCTACCTGATGGACAAGTGCCACCGCTGCGCCAACAACTGCATTTTCTGCTTTGTGGACCAAATGCCGGCGGGCCTGCGGGATACCCTGTACTTCAAGGACGACGACGAACGGCTCAGCTTCCTGATGGGCAACTATATCACCCTGACTAACCTCTCCCAGCGGGAGATCCAGCGTATCATCGACCTGCGCATTTCCCCCATCAACGTCTCCGTCCATACCACCGACCCGGAGCTGCGGGTGAAGATGATGGGCAACCGCTTTGCCGGGCGCTCCATCGACATCATGCGCCGGTTCGCTGAGGCTGGCATCCAGATGAACTGCCAGATCGTGGCCTGTCCCGGCGTCAACGACGGCCCGGCGCTGGAGCGCTCCATGAGCGACCTGACCGCCATGCGAAATGGGGTCGCCAGCGTCGCCATCGTCCCGGTGGGTCTGACCAAGTACCGGGAGGGGCTGTACCCCCTGCGCACCTACACCCAGGCGGAGGCCGCCGCCCTGCTGGACATGGTGGAGGCTTACGGCGACCGGTGCCTGGCGGAATTTGGCCGCCGGATGTTCTGGTGCAGTGACGAGTTCTATCTGCTGGCGAAGCGGGAGCTGCCCTCCGACGAGTTTTACGAGGACTACTGCCAGTTGGAAAACGGCGTGGGTATGCTGCGGCTGCTCCAGGTGGAGTTTCGCGGCGCGCTGCGGATGATGGAAGGGGAAACGTTCCATGTTCGCCCCTTCTCCATGGCCACAGGACGAGCCGCCGCTTCCCTGCTCACCCGGTTGGCGGCGGAGGCCACCGCTCAGTTCGGCGGTAAAGGCCAGGTGTACGAAATCCGCAACGACTTCTTTGGCCCGGAGATCACCGTGGCCGGGCTGGTGACAGGCCGGGACCTGATTGCCCAGCTAAAGGGCCAAGAGCTGGGAGAACGGCTGCTGCTGCCCGACTGTATGCTCCGCTACCACCAAAACGTCTTTTTGGACGACGTGACGGTGGAACAGGTGGAGGAGGCGCTGGGCGTCCCCGTCATCTTCGTAGCCCAGGACGGCTTTAAGCTGCTGGACGCGATTCTGGAGACGGACAGCGCCGAAGAACCGGAGGATGCAGAGTTTTTCCCGGAAGATGACGAGTATTTCCGGTATAACCCGGATTTATGAGCTGTTAGCCGTTAGCCATTAGCCAGGTGCTGCAAGCAAAAAACGCAGCGCTTCGAAGGTTGCGCCGCCGGGCTAAAAATGGCTATCAAGAGATACTCATAGAGCGGAGTAAAAGAGACGTTCAGAATCTCAAATAACAAATACGAGCCTCTGTCGCGCCTGCGGCAGAGATAAGGAAGTGACGATATGGCAAAACCTTTGGTAGCGATCGTGGGACGGCCCAACGTGGGCAAGTCCATGCTCTTTAATAAGCTGGCGGGCCAGCGGCTCTCCATCGTGGAGGACACCCCCGGCGTCACCCGTGACCGGCTGTACGCCGACTGCGAGTGGTGCGGCAGGCAGTTCACCATTGTGGACACCGGCGGCATCGAACCCCAGAACAACAGCGAGATTTTGCAGTTCATGCGGGGACAGGCGGAGATCGCCATTCAGAACGCCGATGTCATTGTACTGGTCTGCGACATCCGCACCGGCGTCACCGCCGCCGACCTGGACGTGGCAAGCCTGCTCCGCCGCTCCAGAAAGCCCGTGGTGCTGGTGGCAAACAAGGCCGACTCCACCGGCGCAAAGGCGCTGAACCCCGACATCTACGAGTTTTACAACCTGGGCCTGGGCGACCCCATCGCCGTCTCCGCCATCCACGGCATTGGCGTGGACGATATGCTGGAGGAGTGCGTGCGCTACTTCCCGGAGGACCAGGAGACGGACGAGGACAACGACGTCATCAAGGTGGCGGTCATCGGAAAACCCAACGTGGGCAAATCCTCTCTGGTAAACCGGATTTTGGGCGAGGAGCGGGTCATCGTCTCCGACATGGCGGGCACCACCCGGGACGCGGTGGACAGCTTCTTCGAGAACCAGTTCGGCAAATACTGCTTCATCGACACGGCGGGGATGCGGAAAAAGTCCAAGGTCAACGACCGGGTGGAGCAGTTCTCGGTGCTGCGGGCCACCCTCGCCATTGACCGGGCGGACGTGTGCCTCATCCTCATCGACGCCCACGAAGGGGTCACGGAGCAGGACACTAAGGTGGCGGGGCTGGCCCACGAAGCGGGCAAAGCCTCCATTATCGTGGTCAACAAGTGGGACGACATCGAAAAGGACGACAAGACCATGCGCCGCATGACCGACGACATCCGCCGGGATCTGTCCTATATGCCCTACGCGCCCATCCTGTTCATCTCGGCCCTGACCGGCCAGCGGGTGAACAAGCTGTTCGAGCTTATCAACCGGGTCCACGAGATGTCGCTGCTACGGGTCCGCACCGGCGTGCTGAACTCGGTGCTGGCGGAGGCCACCACCCGCGTCCAGCCCCCCACCGACAAGGGCCGCCGCCTGAAAATCTACTATATGACCCAAGTGGGGGTGCAGCCGCCCACCTTCGTGTGCTTCTGCAACGAGGCCAAGCTGTTCCATTTTTCCTATCAGCGGTATATCGAAAACCAAATTAGAAACACCTTTGGGCTGGACGGCACACCGATTCGCCTCATCATCCGGCAAAAGGGGGACAAGGAGGAGGATTCTTAATGAACGCTATGACCGTTGGTCTGATTGCCATTGTCGCAGTGGTTTCCTATCTGCTGGGCTGCTGCAACTCGGCGCTGATGATTTCCAAGTATATCCTCCACGATGACGTGCGCAACCATGGCAGCGGCAACGCCGGTCTGACCAATTTTTACCGTGTCTTTGGCAAAAGGAAGGTCGTCTTTGTGATTCTGGGCGACCTCGCCAAGGCGGTGATTTCCGTTCTGCTGGGCGGGGCGCTGCTGGGGACCTTCCTGGGCTGGCCGGTCATCGGCAAGCTGCTGGGGGGTATCTTCTGCATTCTGGGCCACTCCTTCCCCTGCATGTTCGGCTTCCGGGGCGGCAAGGGCGTCCTCTGCGGCGCGGGGGTCATCCTGTGCATGGACTGGCGCATCTCTCTGATCTGCCTGGGGGCCTTTCTGATTCTGGTTGCCATCACCCGCTGGGTGTCCCTGGGGTCCATGGTGGCGGCGATTTTGTTCCCCATCTGCTGCTGGTTCATCTATGGGAACATCCCTGTGGTGGCGCTGGCCTGTGTCGCGGGGGTGCTCATCGTCGTGCGGCACCGGGACAACGCCAAGCGTATCGCCCAGGGGAATGAGAACAAATTCGAGTTTAAAAAAGAGTAAGAAGCTGTTAGCTTTTAGCTCTTAGCTGTTAGTAAGGCACTACTAACGAAAAGAGACGAGCTTAAACGAAAAGCTGTCGATTATTGCGGCGGGAAACCCCTCCGTCACGGCTACGCCGTGCCACCTCCCCTTTCAGGGGAGGCAAGGGGGGATAATGCTTGATTTATAGTCAATATTTTTGTCCAACATAGCACAACTCGAAATTCTTGCCCAGTGTAGAAAATCACTCATCTATGAGTATGTTATATGAAAGAAAGAGGTTCCGGTATTATGAAAGTTGAATATGCAACATCTTCCCTTGGCATAGGAACTGAACTCCGCATTTCTTCTGCCGAATATAAGCGTGTCCATAGTGAGGCTGGAGGGAGTGACCGCATAAATCTGCTTTTTGCGGTACGAGCCTATGTCAGAGAAAACCAATGCAGAAATCGCATCTGTGGCAGGGATTTGGAGGAAGCCTTTCGTCACATTAAAAAAACTGGTACTATTGTTCTCGTAACCAAAGAAAATGAGGAAGTTTCGTGGTGTGAAGTATATGTAATTACAGAGGGGGAGATTATCCCTGTAATTACAAGTAAAGATGGATACGAAATAGATATTCATCATTCGCCCAAAACGCTCCGCGAAATAAAGCGACATCGACAAGAAAAAGAGTCCGGATAAACCCCTGACGAAACAGCAAGCACTATCCTGACTAATAGCTAACAGCTAATAGCTGCCAAAACGGAATGGAGGAACCACATGAAAATCACCGTCTTAGGCTCCGGCGGCTGGGGCACCGCTCTGTCGCTGCTGCTGCTGGAAAACGGCAACCAGGTCGTGCTCTGGTCCTACTGCCAGGAGGAGAGCGACGTACTCCAGGCCAACCACGAAAACCCCATGCTCAAGGGGGTACCCCTCCCGGACGAGCTGGAGCTGACCGCAGATATGTCCTGTGTGGCAGACAGCGAGGTGGTCATTCTGGCTACCCCCTCCTTCGCGGTGCGCAGCACCGCCGCACAGCTCGCAAAGCTGGTGCAGCCCGGCACCATCGTGGTCAGCGTGGGCAAGGGCTTCGAGAAGGGCACCACCCTGCGGCTGAGCCAGGTCATCGAGTCTGAGGTAGACGCGAGCTGTCCGGTGGTGGTGCTGTGCGGCCCCACTCACGCCGAGGAAGTGGGGCGTGGCATCCCCACCGCCATTGTCGCCGCCTCTGAGAACAAGGAGGCCGCGGAGCGGGTGCAGGACATCTTCATGTCCCCCCGGTTCCGGGTATACACCTCTTCCGACGTGGTGGGCTGCGAGATCGGCGCGGCGCTGAAAAACGTTATCGCCCTGTGCGCCGGAGTGGTGGACGGCATGGGCTACGGGGACAACACCCGCGCCATGCTGATGACCCGGGGCCTGACGGAGATCGCCCGGCTGGGCAGCGCCATGGGCGGCCACCAGCGGACCTTCGCCGGGCTGACCGGCGTGGGCGACCTGATCGTCACCTGCACCAGCGTCCACTCCCGGAACCACCGGGCGGGCATCCTCATCGGCCAGGGGGTGGAACCCCAGGAGGCCGTGAAGCGCATCGGCGCGGTGGTAGAGGGCTACTACGCCGCCGAGACGGGGATGCAGTTGGCGAAAAAGTACGGCGTGGAGCTGCCCATCACCCAGGCGGCCTACGAGGTCCTCTACGAGGGCAAGACCGTGCCGGAGGTGTTCAACGCCCTGATGACCCGCCGGAAGAACCATGAGGTGGAGGACGCCTGGATCTGACAGAGAGGAGCGCGCCCACTATGGCCTTTGACTACAAAAAGGAGTACAAAGAGTACTATCTGCCCAAGAAAACGCCGGGTATCGTCACTGTTCCACCTATGAATTACCTGGCCGTCCGGGGCGCTGGCAACCCCAACGCCGAGGACGGCGCTTACAAAGCCTCCATTGGTCTGCTCTACGGGGTGGCTTATACCATTAAGATGAGCAAGAAGGGCTGCCACGCCATAGAGGGTTATTTTGACTACGTGGTGCCGCCGCTAGAGGGCTTCTGGCAGCAGCCAGGCCAGGACGCGGGCATCGACTACAGCCGAAAAGAGGACTTCCGGTTCATCTCGGTCATTCGCCTGCCGGATTTCGTCACAAAGGCGGACTTTGACTGGGCCGTGGCCGAAGCCACCCGCAAGAAAAAGGCCGACTTCTCCCCGGTGGAGTTTTTGACTATTGACGAGGGGCTGTGCGTCCAGTGTATGCACATCGGCCCCTACGATGAGGAACCGACCACCGTCCGGCGGATGCACGAGTTTATGGCGGAGCAGGGGTACGCGCTGGACATCAGTGACCAGAGACTCCACCACGAGATTTATCTCAGCGACCCCCGCAAAACCGCCCCTGAAAAGCAGAAAACGGTGCTTCGGCATCCGATTCGTCTCAAATAAACCTCCTCAGAAAGCAAAAAACTCCCCCGCCCAACCAGGCGGGGGAGAAACTTTTTACCAAAAATCAGCTATTCATCTGCTTCCGGCGGGACAGGTTCATGGTGCCGTCCTGCATGGAGGCCAAATCGTCCAGGCTCTTGCCGGTGCCGAAGGCCACGCAGGAGATGGCGTCGTCCGCCACGCGTGTCTCGATGCCGGTGTGGGACTCGATGAGCTTGTCGAAGCCCCAGACCAGAGATCCACCGCCAGTCATGACGATGCCGTTGGTGGAGATATCGGCCACCAGCTCAGGCGGGGTGCGCTCCAGAACGCTGTGGATGGACTCCAGGATGCGCTGAGTGGGCTCCTCGAAGGCTTCGATCATCTCGGAGGAGGTGACGGAGAAGGTGCGGGGCAGACCGGTCATCAGGTCGCGGCCCTTGATCTCCACGGACTGCTCCTCTTCTCTGGGGAACACACAGCCGATGGAAATTTTCAGCTCTTCCGCCGTACGCTCACCGATGAGGACGTTGTGCTTGCGGCGGATGTATTTGACCACTGCGTCGTTGAACTCGTCGCCAGCGACCTTGATGGAGGCGGACTCCACCACGCCGGACAAGGAGATGACCGCCACATCGGTGGTGCCGCCGCCGATGTCCACGATCATGTGGCCGTCGGGCTTGGCGATGTCGATGCCCGCGCCGATGGCGGCGGCCACCGGCTCCTCGATGAGGTAGACCTTCCGGGCGCCGGCCTGGATGCCCGCGTCGATGACGGCGCGCTCTTCCACCTCGGTGATGCCGGAGGGAACGCAGATGACCACACGGGGCTTGAAGAAGTGGACCGGGGCCACCTTGCGGATGAACTCCCGCAGCATACGCTCGGTCATATCGTAGTCAGAGATGACGCCCTCCCGCAGGGGCCGCATGGCAACAATGTTGCCGGGGGTGCGGCCCAGCATATTCTGGGCCTCGCTGCCGACCTTCAGCAGCTTGCCGGTGTTTTTGTCAATGGCTACGACGGAAGGCTCCTGGAGGACGACGCCCTTCCCCTTGACGTAGACCAGAATGGAAGCAGTACCCAGGTCGATACCGATGTCCTTTGCAACGCTCATTATCCACACTCCTGAACAGTTTTGAGTTTCGAGTTAATTTTAGTCTTACCAAAAGGCCGTTTGTTTAACCTTGTTGACGTATCACAAAAGGGACACAGACTGCCCCCATGACCATCTGTTCCTATTATAGCGGCTCGCCTCTGGATTTTCAACGGGGTTTGACAAACTTTTTTGAGAAATTTCGCCACAGACGGCGGGAAATTTTGCACGTTCTTACCATACATTCCGTTTTGTGGCAGTTCACCGGAGCAGGCCCCGCTTCGCCCGGAAATGCGCTGGCCGTCTCACTGGCCGACAAGCCCGTCCCGATCCAGCGCCGCGTCTACCTCCCGCACCTGGGAGCGGATCTCCCGGAGCTGCGCGGCCACGCCGGTCAGCGCTTGGGCCGCCTTGTTGCCGCCCTCCTTGGCCAGCCGCCCCACCTGGTTGCAGCGCTCCAGCTTGCTCTCCAGCTTGTTGTGTTCCTGAAGCAGTTCCTCGAAGAGCTGGCGCTGCTCTTCCAGCGCCGCCTCCTGGGTGCGCAGTTCCTCCGCCAGCGCGTCGCAGGACTGCTGCACATCCTCCAGCATACGGGTCAAATTGCTGTTCTCCTGGGCCTTTCCGTCCAACGCCGCCTGGAGTGCCGCCTTTTCTTCCTGGAGAGCGGCGTTTTCCCGGGTTTTCTCGTCCAGTTCCGTCTGGAGGGCGGCACGCCCCTGCCCCAGAACGTCTTTCTCTGCCGCCAGAGCGTCTCGCTCCGTCTGTGCCGCTCGGAGGGCCTCTTTTTGCTCCGCAGCGGTGTTTTGCCACTGGCTGAGAACTTTTTCCACATCGCCTCGGTGATACCCCCCAAAGGCGACCTTTCTGATTTGAATATCGTTCATATTGCTGCCCTCCGTTGGGTTTCTCTGTATTACGGTGTTCAAGCAGGTTTCATTATAGCCAAACCGTTCTCCTCCGTCAAGTGTGATTCCCTTACGAGACGAAATTTGCAGCGATAGACTTGCCAACGCCGCAGGATATGCATATAATAATGTCTGTTGAGGACTGTACGGCGGTATTCTCTGCGGTTCAGTCCATGCAAGGACGATAATACGACGCAAACGAGCTTTTTTAAGAGGTGGCACATACGATGGAGCTTTACAACGGACGACCCGCCGACTGCACAGGTCGGCTGGAGAAAGAACGGGAGACTTACGACCTGCTGGATCGGTTGGGCATTGCCTACCAGCGGACTGACCACGCCCCGGCGGACACGATGGAGGTGTGTAACGTCATTGACGCGGTGCTGGGGGTGCTCATTTGTAAAAATCTGTTCCTCTGCAACCGGCAAAAGACCAAGTTTTATCTGATGCTGATGCCCGGCGACAAGCCCTTTAAGACCAAGGACCTGTCCCATCAGTTGGGGGTAGCTCGGCTGTCCTTCGGCACGCCGGAGGACATGGAGCGACTGCTGAACGTGACGCCGGGCAGCGTCTCGGTGATGGGCCTGCAATATGACCAGGAAAATCAGGTGCAGCTTGTGGTGGACCAGGCGGTGTTGGAGCAGGAGTACTTTGGCTGTCACCCCTGCATCAACACCTCCAGCCTGAAACTGAAAACGGCGGACGTGGTGGAGAAATTTCTGCCCGCCGTCCACCATGAGATGATCCAGGTCAGTTTGTGAAATCGGGAAAGGATGGACTGCCATGATAAAACTGGAATTGGAAATCAGCAAAGTGGACTATGAGACGCTGCTGAATCTGCTGCCCCAGATGGGGGAGCAGTTGCGCCAGAGCGGGAATCCGGTGGGGATGTTGCTCTCCAACGGGATGTCAGCCGGAATGGCGAAAAAAGTGCTCTCCACCCTCTCTCAGGAACAAAAAGATCGGTTGGCGGCAGACCTCATCAACGGCAACAGTCGGAAGCTCATCGACAAGACGGAGGAGCTGGCCCAGCAGAACGGCGTGGGGCTAAAAATCGCCTCTCTGGAAGCCACGGCACGATGAACAGCGGAGCGGAACCGGCGACCTGGCGCTTTCGCCGCCTGACCCGTCCAGAGTGGACGAACCTTTATCACGAGCAGATGGAGCGGGACTTCCCCTCTTCGGAGCTGAAATCCCAGGAACTGCTGGCTGTCCTTGAGGACCGGGGCGTCAACACCCTTTGGGGCGCATACCGGGGTGAGACGCTGACGGGTTATTATGTGCTGGCGCAGGCTCCCGGAAACGCAGCGCTTCTGCTGGATTATTTCGCGGTGCTGCCTCAGTTCCGGGGGACCGGCTGCGGCGGGGAAATGCTGCGGCACCTGCGCCAGACGCTGCCGGAGGGACAGTATCTCCTCATTGAGTCGGAAAATCCCCAGGGCGCAGCAGACTTCGCTGACCGGAAAACGCGGGAACGGCGGGTGGCCTTTTACCGTCGGAATGGGGCGGCGCTGTCCTCTGTGACAGTGTGGCTCTTCGGCGTGGAGTATGTGCTTCTGATCCTGGGCGGCGCGCCTTCGGCGGAGCAGGTGGCTGGGGACTATCAGGCCCTTTACCGCCATATGCTGCCGGAAGAGCGCTTTCGGGACAACGTGCGGGTTTGCGTCCGGCAGGACGGGTAGTAAGGCGTTTCATCCAAACGCGTAGGGCGGGGCCGAAGCCCCGCCTCTTTCGTATCAGTTTATCACGTCCCCAGCACTTGCCAGAGACGCTTCACAGGAGTTTCTCAGCAGCCGCAGCCACAGTCGTTGCCGCAGCCGCAACCGTTGCCACAGCCGCATCCATTGCCGCAGCCGCCCCAGCCGCCGCCGCAGCAGCAGAAGAGGATGATGATGAGAATGATGATCCACAGGTATTATTCTTTGCTGTTTTTTTTGCTGATATTTCAATCAAATTTTGAAATAAGGTTAGAGAATAGTTTATTATAGGCCACACCAAGCAAGGTGCGGCCTTAATCTTGCATCGCGTCACCTTCCCCTTCCTCGCTTGCCAAATACCCCCACATCATCGCCAAAAACTCTCCTGTCCCCGGCCAGCGCTCCAACGGCCTCCCCGCAATCTCTTGCATATACTCCGGATTCGCCTCCCACGCGCGGCGGACTACGGTCCGCAGGTTCCGCTCCACCGCTGTCCAGTTCTTCCCCGTGGTCTGGCCCACTGGCGTATAAATCTGCTGCACTAGGGCGGTCAGTCGCGTCGGGTCCTCCAGCGCAAGTTGGATTGCGAGGTGCATTTCCTGATAACCCACATAGTTGGGGCAGATACCCAGGCGGCACAATTCGACGCTTGTCTTTTTCATGGTAATTACCTCCTGAAAACATTTCGGGATAATAATAGCACCTTTTCTGTCGTATTTGGTACTTTTCGACAAAACTAGTGTCGCTTCGACAAAACATCTTAAAAATCAACAAAATCCGACAAAGCAAAAAGGCCACCCCGGAGTGGCCTTAATCATGCACTCGCGCATTTGGGTGGATAGATGGATAGAATCAGCCGCAATCAGCCAGCAGCGCGCCCCAGGTGTTCGACCCACAGATTCCATCCACCGTCAGTCCCTTGGCCTCCTGGTAGTCCTCTACGGCGGTCAGGGTCTTGGTGCCAAACTTGCCGTCCGCGTCCAGATTCCGCTGGATGGCGGTGTTCAGCAGGATTTGCAACACCGTGACCTGCTGGCCCTCATCGCCTTTTTGCAGTGTACTCATATCCTTTGTCACCTCCGTCAAATAGAGTTCCCGCTCTGCCTTGCGGCGGCTCACCAGGCCCGACAGCACCTTGCCGCCGGACTTGTTGTAGAGCAGCAACGCTTCCCCGATTTCCGCGATGGTGCGGTCCGCGCACAGAATTTTCAGGTTCGACTGTCCGCAGTTGAAGGCGAAGCTGGTCAGAGCCGACAACTGATTCTCGTTCATCTGGGCGGTCAGCGG
>JAJQCW010000081.1 GCA_021202515.1 Clostridiales bacterium
GATTCATCACTATGGATATTCTTTTTACTATTGCAGTTTCATTTTACAATGCGCCTTTTTAAAAAGTTTGTCCTGTACCGTAACCTGGATTAACCCCCATTTCCTGTCAGCTTTTCACCACACAACGTACCCCCGCAAAACGGGTTTATGAGGAGAATGGCAATGGCCGGTTTGTTTTCAAAACTGTTTCACCGGGGGCCGGAGGGCCACCCCTACTGCGCGGCGGTGGTCCCGGCGGCGGGAAACGCCAGCCGGATGCAGGGCATCGACAAGATTTTGACCGACCTGGGCGGGATGCCCGTCCTGGCCCGGACGCTGCTGGCGCTGCAAGAGTGCCCGCTCATCGACGAGATTGTTGTCGTCACGCGGGAGGATTTAATTGTTCCCATCAGCGACCTGTGCGCCCAGTACGCCATCGACAAGGTGACGAAGGTGGTCAGGGGCGGGCGCGACCGGGCGGAATCGGTGAGCCTGGGTCTGCGGGAGATCTCCCGCCAGGCGGAGCTGGCCGCCATCCACGACGGGGCCAGGCCTTTCGTCTCTCAGGAGATTTTGCGGGAGGTGCTGGAGACCGCCGCCAAGACCGGGGCCGCCGCCCCCGCCGTCCCGGTGAAGGACACCATCAAGCAGGCCGCGGACGGCAAGGTACAGCGGACGCTGGACCGCAGCACCCTCTTTGCCGTGCAGACCCCCCAGGTGTTCCAGGCGGGGTTCATCGCCGGGGCGCTTCAGCGCTGTCGGGAGCAGGGCATCCCCCTGACCGACGACTGTTCGGCGGCGGAGGCCCTGGGTATGACCGTTACATTGACAACAGGCTCCTATGAGAACCTGAAAATCACCACGCCAATCGACTTGGCGATGGGGGAGGCGATTTTGCAATGTCAGGCACAGGTTTGAGAATCGGACAGGGCTACGACGTACACCGTCTGGTGTCCGGGCGAAAGCTGATTTTGGGCGGTGTGGACATCCCTTGGGTGATGGGGCTGCTGGGCCACTCCGACGCGGACGTGCTGACCCACGCCGTCATGGACGCGCTGCTGGGCGCAGCCGGGCTGGGGGACATCGGCAAGGCTTTCCCCGACAGCGACCCCGCCCTGGAGGGCATCGACAGCCTGCTGCTGCTGGACCGCACCATGGAACAGCTCCGGGCGGCGGGCTACGAGCCGGTGAACGTGGACGCCACCGTCATTGCCCAAAAACCCAAGCTGGCCCCCTATATCTCCCAGATGCGGGAAAATCTGGCAGCTCACATGGGCATCCCGGCGGACCGGGTCAACGTCAAGGCCACCACCGAGGAAAAGCTGGGCTTCACCGGAGACTCCTCCGGCATGGCGGCTCAGGCCGTGGCGCTGATTGAGAAAATTTAACGCAACAAGGCTCCGAGGGCGACCCCCCCGGAGCCTTGTGTTTTATTCAGAAACCACGGGTGAAAAGAACCGGGTGTAGAAGGAAGTTGTAAAAGCCCTCCGCAGGAGTTTTGCCGCTTGCGGCAAAATAAAATGAAATCTGTGCTTTTAGCCGGGCGTGTACCGGCAAAAGCACACAGGGAGGCCCCAAACGTGCGCGCTTTGCGCGTGCGCTGCCGGGGCCGCATGTTCGACCAAAATCCGTGATTTTGGTCGAGAGCCGTAAGGCTCACCACCCTCCTTTCGACAGCACACAACAAATCCACCTGCGCATATAGTGGGGTAAGGGCTTTGAAAGGAGATGGTGTTTTGATTTATTATCTGATCGTCTGTAAGAGCCTGACCTACGCCCAGCGGACGGAGGCGGCGCTGGAGCGCTCCGGCATCGGGGCGCACATCCTGCGCTCCCCCCAGCAGCTCTCCGACTCCGGGTGCAGCCACTGCGTCAAAATCGCCCAGCGGAGCCTGACCACGGCGCTGACCGTCCTCAAGCGGGCGGGGCTGACCCCCACGCGGGTGTTCATCACCGAGAGCGACGGCAGCTACCGGGAGGTGGCCCTGTGATTTTTCTGGACAGCGCCGCCACTACCCTGCAAAAGCCCCCGGCGGTGTCCAGAGCGGTGGCCCGGGCCATAGGGACGCTGGCCAGCCCCGGACGGGGCGGCTACCCTGCCGCGGCGCAGGCGGCGGAGACCGTGTTTCGCTGCCGGGAGACGGCGGCCCGGCTCTTTGGCGCGGCGGGGCCGGACCAGGTGGTGTTGACCACCAGCGCCACCCACGGCCTGAACATCGCCATCCGTTCTCTGGCTCAGGGCGGCGGGCGGGCGGTGATCTCCGGCTACGAGCACAACGCCGTCACCCGCACCCTGGCCAGTCTGCCGGAGGTGCAGGTAGACGTGGCGCGGGGCCGCCTGTTCTACCCGGAGGAGCTGACAGAGGAGTTTGCGCGGCTGCTGCCGGGGGCGGACTTCGCGGTGTGCTGCCATGTGTCCAACGTGTTCGGCTACATCCTCCCCCTGGAGGAGGTCGCCGGTCTGTGCAAACAATACGGCGTGCCGCTGGTGGTGGATGCGGCCCAGTCCGCCGGGACGGTGCCGCTGAACATGGAGGCGCTGGGGGCGGCGTACCTCGCCATGCCCGGCCACAAGGGGCTTTATGGCCCCCAGGGGACGGGGCTGCTGCTCTGCGCTCCAGGGATGGAGCCGCTGCCCCTTCTCACCGGCGGGACGGGCAGCAATTCCAAGCTCCAGGAAATGCCGAACTTCCTGCCCGACCGGTTGGAGGCCGGCACCCACAACGTCCCCGGCGCGGCGGGGCTGACCGCCGGGATGGCGTTCGTTCAGTCGGTGGGCGTGGAGCGCATCGGGGCGCGGGAACAGGCCCTGCGGCGGCAGCTCGTCCGGGCGCTGCGGGACGTGCCCGACCTCTACCCCATCGAGTCCCCCCGCCCGGCGCTGCAAAGCGGGGTGGTGTCTCTGGTCTCCAAGGCCCACGACGTGGAGGCGCTGGGGAACGCCCTGGGCAGCAGGGGTATCTGCGTCCGGGCGGGCTACCACTGCGCGCCCCTGGCCCACGAGAGCGGCGGCACCCTGGCCACCGGGACGGTGCGGGTCAGCTTCTCCGCCTTCAACCGGGAATGGGAGGTGCACCGCCTGGCGGAGGCGCTGGCAGACGTGACCGGCCATTAAATGTGTGCGGTCACAGAAAATTCAAGGATATTCTCTTGCCATTTGCCGGTGATTCGTCTATACTGATTCTGTATAGACACAAGTTCGCTGCCTGCGCCCCGCCAGAGGCAGGGCGCAGGGCAGAGCTAAATCGCGGAACATTGAGAAACAGGGATGGTGAACCTATGACAGCGATCCTCAGCGTGGCCCAGCAGTGCCTGGGCTACATCAAGACCATCCAAATCACAGACCTGATCGACATCGGTATCCTGGCCTATGTCATCTACCGCGTGCTGCTGCTGGCCCGCAACTCCAACACCGGGCAGGTGCTGAGAGGCATCGCCACTTTGGTGGGCATCATGTGGGTGTCCAGCCTGCTGAACCTCCATGTAATCAGTTTTCTTTTGAGCAACGCACTGGAGCTGGGCTTTTTGGCGCTGATCGTGGTGTTTCAGCCGGAAATTCGCCACTTTTTGGAGCAGATGGGCACAAGGGGCTTTTCCAGCATGTTCGGCCGGAGCGACACGCGGCTGGACCACGCCGACGAGACCGAGGCGGCCATCAACGAGCTGGTGGACGCCTATACTGCCATGTCCAAAAACAAAATCGGCGCACTGACCGTCTTTGAGCGGGACAGCATCCTGGACGACTGCATCAAGAGCGGCACCGCCCTGGACGCGAAGGTCGATTCCGAGCTGCTGAAAAATATCTTCTGGCCCAAGGCCCCCCTCCACGACGGGGCGGTCATCATCCGCAGCGGGCGCATCGTGGGGGGCGGCTGCGTGCTGCCCCTGTCCAGCAACACCAACATCAGCCGGGAGCTGGGCACCCGCCACCGGGCGGGCATCGGCGTCACCGAGCACACCGACGCGGTGGTGGCCATCGTCTCCGAGGAGACAGGCTCCATCTCCGTGGCCGTGGGCGGTTCCCTCAAGCGCCACCTGGCTCCGGAGACCCTGCGGCGGCTGCTGCGCAACGAGCTGCTGCCCCAGGCGCTGGAGGACGAGGAAACTTCCCTCAACTGGAAGAGCCTGCTCCGCAGCCTGAACTCCCTGCGCCTGACCGATCTGGTGCGGCATAGGAAGGAGGATTCCGACCATGCTGAATAAACTCCGGCACATCAACCTTCCCTATGTCCTGCTGGCCATCGTCTGTGCCATCCTCTGCTGGCTCTATGTGGACGTGACGGTGGAACCCGACACCAGGGTCACCATCCGCAACATCCCCGTCACCTTCGTGGGGGAGGAGGCTCTACAGGAAGAGGGGCTGATGATCACCGACGGCGGCGACGCCACCGTCTCCCTGACGCTGGTGGGCACCCGTGCGGTGGTCTCCCAGCTCAAGCGTACCAACATCACCATCACAGTAGATTTGACCACCCAGGTCACCGAAGCGGGGACCCAGTCCCTGAACTACACCGTATCCTATCCCAACACCATCAATCTGTCCAGCGTGAAGATCCGCTCCCGCAGCGTCTCCTCTGTTGAGGTGACGGTGGTGCAGATGGGCAACAAGACCGTCAGCGTGGCGGGCAGCTTCACCGGCTCGGTGGCGGAGGGTTATTTGTACGACACCAACGACTTCTCCTTCGACGTGACGGAGATCACCGTCACCGGAGAGGAATCCCAGGTGGAGCAGGTGGACCACGCGGTGGCCACCCTGACCGAACAGAACCTCTCCGAGACCTGGACCGGCACTCTGGCCCTGACCCTGGTGGACGCCGACGGCAACGAGGTGGACCAGACGGGGCTGACCCTGAGCCAGAGCGAGGTGGAGGCCACCTTCCCGGTGTCGCTGGTGAAGGAGATCTCGCTGGCCGTGACCATCGTGGAGGGCGGCGGCGCCACCGAGGACGACGTGACCTGCACCATCTCCCCGGAGACGCTGAAGGTCTCCGGCACCCAGGAGGCGCTGGACGGACTGGACGCCTTTAGCGTGGGCACCATCGACCTGTCCCAGGTGGTCACGTCGGAGCGGCAGAGCTTCTCCATCGACCTGCCGGACGGCATCACCAACGTCAGCGGTACCACCGTGGCAACGGTGACGCTGACCATCGACAGCAGCCTGACCACCACCAAGGTGACCACCACCAACATCCAACTGGTCAATCAGGCCAGTGATGTCACCGCCACGCTGGTGACCGAGAGCCTGGACGTGCGCATCCGGGGCGACAAGGAGACCATGTCGCTGCTTGTGGAGGATGATGTGACCGTGGAGGTGGACATGAGCGACGTCTCCTCCGAGGTGACGGGCACCGTCACTCTCCCCGCCACGGTGAAGGTGACAGGGATGTCCGACGTGGGCGCGGTAGGCGACTACGAAGTGACGGTGGAGCTGGGATAATGTTCGGTTACGTGCTGCCCCTCCGGGAAGAATTAAAGGTAAAGGACTGGGAGCGCTACCGGGCGGTCTACTGCGGCCTGTGCCACACCATGGGCAGGCAGTGCGGCCAGTTGTCCCGGCTGCTGCTGAGCTACGACTTCACGTTTCTGGCCCTGCTGCTGGGTGCGGGCGGCGACCAACACAAGTGCCGCTGCCCAGTGGCCCCCTGCCGGGGGCGAAGCTGCTGCGCCAACAGCGCCGCGCTGGAGCTGGCGGCAGACGAGTGCATGATTTTGACCTGGTGGAAGCTTCAGGACCAAGTGCAGGACGAGCCTTTTTTCAAGGGACTGGGCGCAAGGCTGCTGTCCCGGCTGTTCCGGCGGGCCTATCGCCGCGCCCAGCGCCGCAGGCCGGACTTCGACCGGCTGGCTGACCGCCAACTGGAACACCTGCACCGGCTGGAGGCGGAGCGCTGCCCCTCTCTGGACCGTCCGGCGGACGCCTTCGCCAAAATTTTGGCGGGAGCAGTCCCGCCCACCGGCGATACGGGCCGGGACCGGGCCACTGAGCAGCTTCTCTACCACGTGGGGCGGTGGATCTACCTGACCGACGCCTGGGACGATCTGGAGGAAGATCTGGCTCAGGGCAGCTACAACCCCATCCTGTTTCGCTACAGGCTGGACAAGACCCCGGACCCGGACGGGCCGGAGGGACAGCAGATGCGTGTGACGCTGACCCACTCCGTCAACCTGGCCCTGTCCGCCCTCCCCCTGCTGGAGGAGACGGAAAACACACCCATTTTGGAAAATATTTTATGGGGCGGACTGCCCCTGGTACAGCGGCTTGTCCTCAGCGGCAAGTGGAAAAATCAAAAGAAAATCTTACGGGAGAGACAAAAGAGATGAACGATCCTTACAGCGTGTTAGGTGTGAAACCCACCGCCACCGACAGCGAAGTCAAGCAGGCGTACCGCCAGTTGGCCCGAAAGTACCACCCGGACAACTACCAGAACAACCCCCTGGCAGACCTGGCCGAGGAAAAGATGAAGGAGATCAACGAGGCTTACGACCAGATCACCAAAATGCGGGCCGGGACCTACCAGCAGAGCAATAGCGGCGGCGGTCAGAGCTACCAACAGAGCTATCAGCAGGGGTATCAACAGAGCTACCAGCAGGGGTATCAGCAGAATTACGGCTACAGTGGCGGCGGCCTCTACAACGACGTGCGCACCGCCATCAACGCCAACGACCTGGACCGGGCTGCCCAGATGCTGAACCAGAAGCCCCAGACCGCCGAGTGGTACTTCTGTCAGGGCAGCATCGCCTACCGGCGGGGCTGGCTGGACGAGGCCCGCGCCGACTACCAGCAGGCGGTGTCGATGGACCCCAACAACGGCGAATACCGGCAGGCGCTGAACATGATGCAGAACGCAGGACCCATGTACCGCAACACCGGCGCGGGCATGGGTATGGACATGATGGACTGCTGCACCGCCCTGATGTGCCTGAACTGCCTGTGCGGGGGGCGCTGAGATGGAAGAACGTCGCCGCCGACTGCGGCAGGTGGCGCTGTGCGCCATGCTCAGCGCCGTCACCCTGACGCTGCTGCTCATCGCCAGTTTTCTCCCCTCCGGTCGGATGGGCCTTTCCGCCGTCAGCGGCCTGGCCGTCGCCGTGGCGGTGTGCGCCGTGGGCTACGGCGGCGGACTGAGCTGCTATGTGGTCAGCGGCGTGCTGGGGCTGCTGCTGCTCCCCAGCAAAGAGGTGGCGGTCTACTACTGCCTGTGCTTCGGCGTTTACCCGGTGGTCAAGGCGTGGATCGAGGCCCGGAAAAATCTCGTTCTGGAGTGGGTCATGAAGCTGGCCGTGGGCAACGTGCTGATGCTGGCGGTCTACTGGGTGCTGCAAAAGCTGCTGCAAATCACCCTGACCTTCCGAGGCGTCGGCTCCTGGGCGCTGCTGGCCGTGGGGAACGTGGTCTTTGTGTGCTACGACATCGCCTTTTCCCAAATCATGACTTATGTGCAGCAGCGGCTGCTGCCGGTGCTGCGCCGGGCGAAATTCGTTTGAATCTGCCCCTTCCTTTCATACAGCCATACGTCAGAAACCCCTCCGCCACCGCCTAAAGGCGGCGGCCCTCCTCCCCTTTGCGACTCGCATGGCCCAAAAGGGCCATAGCTCCGCCGTCAAGCGGCACTTCCGCTGCGCTCCCTGCCTGCATTTGCGCTAAAGCGGAATTGGCCATTCGGCCCGCGCTTCACAGGGGAGGCAAGAGGGGATAGCGCTTGCTGTTTGGTCTGCACTTTGCCCAGCACAGTACAAATTTTTTGTTAAACGCTGCCGTTCTCTCTCCCGCCCCTACAGGGAACGGATGAAACTGGTTCCTGTGCAAAATTGATTTCTCCCCGCGGAATCTCTTTACAGTCCGCCGGAATTTTGGTATAATATATTCTCTGTGAACGTTTGAACGATAGAGGAGTGACCCTTTTGCTGAAAAGTATGACCGGCTACGGCCGGGGAGAGACGCTGGGGAACGGCAGGTCTTACCTGGTGGAGGTGCGCAGCGTCAACAACCGCTATCTGGACTGCACCGTCCGCATCCCTCGCGTTTACACCTGCGCCGAGGACGGCATCACCCAGCGGGTGAAGCGCACCATCACCCGCGGCAAGGTGGATGTGTTCGTCACCATCGAGACCACCACCGCCGAGGCCGTCTCCGTCACCCTGAACGAAGCTGTGGCGGCGGGTTACCTGCGGGCGCTGGAGACCATGTCGGACAAATTCGGCCTGAACGATACCGTCTCCATTGACCTGCTCTCCCGGTTCCCCGACGTGTTCCGGGTGGAGAAGGTGCCGGAGGACCTGGACGAGCTGACCAAGGAGGTCCACCGGGCGGCGGAGCTGGCCCTGGCCGACTTCGACGCCATGCGCGCCAAAGAGGGCCAGAAGCTGATGGACGACCTCTCCAGCCGCCTGGACACCCTGGAGCAGTACACCCTCCAGGTGGAGGCCCGCGGCCCCGAACGGGTGGCCGAGTACCGGGCCAAGCTCACCGCTCGCATCCAAGAGGTGCTGGAGGACCGGCAACTGGACGAGAGCCGCATCCTCACCGAGGCCGCCGTCTTTGCCGACAAGGTCGCCGTGGACGAGGAGACCGTCCGGCTCCACAGCCACATCGCCCAGTTCCGGGCCATGCTGGAGGGGGGCAGCCCCATCGGGCGCAAGCTGGACTTCCTGGTGCAGGAGATGAACCGGGAGACCAACACCATCGGTTCCAAGGCCAACGACTTGGAGATGTCCACGCTGGTGGTGGACATGAAGGCCGAATTGGAGAAAATTCGGGAACAAATTCAGAACGTGGAATAAAATTAGCAATGAGCAATGTGCAGTGTGCAATTATGAGAAAACCGACCATTGCAAATTGCACATTGCACATTCAGCCAAAGCAGATGGGGGAATCTATTTGCAGTTATTGAACATCGGCTTCGGCAGCATGGTCTCCGCCGAGCGGCTGCTGGCGGTGGTCAGCCCGGACTCCGCCCCCATCAAGCGCATTGTGCAGGAGGGCAAGGAGCGGGGCACCGCCATCGACGCCACCTATGGCCGCAAGACCAAGGCGGTGCTGATCATGGACTCCGACCACATCGTCCTCTCCGCCCTGACGCCGGAGGTGCTGGCCGCCCGGCTGACCGGAGAGGAACCTGCTGCCGGGAAGGAAGAGAGAGATGGATAACACCAAACAGGGACGGGTCATCGTCATCGCCGGTCCCTCCGGGGTGGGCAAGGGCACCGTGATCGAAGATTTGAAGAAGCTGCGCGGCTTCCAGGTCTCCATTTCCCACACCACCCGTGGGAAACGCCCCAAGGAAACATACGATGTCAGTTACCACTATGTCACCCGGGAGCAGTTCCGGGCGCTGGTGGACGAAGGGCTGATGCTGGAGACCACCTGCTATCAGGGGAACTACTACGGCACCTCTCGCACCGCCGTGGAGGACGCCTTGGCTCTGGGACAGGATGTGGTGCTGGACATCGAGGTGGAGGGCGCGAAAAACGTCCGCCGGGCCTTCCCCGACGCCGTCGAGTTTTTCCTGCTGCCGCCCTCCATGGAGGTGCTGGAGCAACGGCTCCGGGGCCGCAACAGCGGCGAGGATGAGCCGACGATCCAGGGCCGCCTGGCCCAAGCCCGGGCGGAGATCGCCTGCTCCTCCCGCTTCGACTACATTGTGGTCAACGACGTGGCGGAGCGAGCGGCGGCGGAGATCGACGCCTGCCTCAAGGCCCACGCCCTTCGCGCCGGGGAGCGCGCCCCTCTGGTGGAACGCCTGCTGGCCGGGGAAAACATAACTTTGTAAGCAATATCATCTATTATCTGGAAGGATGGTCTGTTCGATATGATTCTTTATCCCATGAATGAGCTGCTGACCAACGTGGAGAGCCGTTACGAACTGGTGAACCTGGTGGCTCACCGGGCGCGGGAGCTTTCCGAGGAGGCGGAGGAGTCCGAAGAACCCATGGAGGAAAAGCCGGTCACCGTCGCCCTGAACGAAGCCCGCGCCGGCACTCTGGTGCCCTCCAAAAAGGAAAAGGAAAAGGAAGAATAACCGTTTTCTACACTTTTAACCCGTAGGCAAGCGGCGGCGTGCGCCGCCGCTTGTCTTTGTTTGTCCCTTTTGTCCGGCCATGTGCCCCAAACCCCTCCGCCACCTTTAGACTGTGGAGGGGGCGGTGACGCGGCTGGTGTAAAGGAACCACCTGAAAACCAGCAGTTGCCAACTAACAGCTAAAAGCTAAGAGCTAACAGCTTTTATCATGGAGGGACCCATTTGGAGTCGGTTTACTATGGACGGGTGGCGGTGTCCGCCGCAACCTACGCCATTGACAAGCCCTATACCTACCTGTTTCCCCGCGAAATGGCCCAGCGCGCCGCGCCGGGGATGCGGGTGCTGGTCCCCTTTTCCCAGGGCAACCGGCTCACCGAGGGGGTCATCCTCTCCCTGTGGGAGGGGGAGCGCATCCCCAACATCAAGCCGGTGCGGGTGCTGCTGGACGAGCAGCCCGTCCTCAGCCCGGAGGCCCTCAAGCTGGCCATGTGGATGCGGGACCGGTACTTCTGCACCGTCTACACGGCGGCGAAGGCCATGCTCCCCGCCGGGCTGTACTACGCCGCAAGAGATACGTTCTCTCTCGCGGAGGGCGTTTCCCCGGAGGGCGCGGCGGAGCAGGTAAAAAACGCGCCGCTGCAATCCCTGGCGCTGGAGGCCATCCGCCGCCAGGGGGGACAGGCCACGCGGGAGCAGATCTACCGGGCCTTTGGGGACAAAAGCCCCGCCGGGGCGCTGAAAGCCCTGACGGACAAGGGGCTGATCACCGTCTCCTCCAGCGTCTCCCGCAACGTGGGGGACAAGACCGAACAGGTGGCCTACCTGACTGTCCCGCTGGAAGAGGCCCTGTCCCAAATCAGCAAAGGAGCCAAGGCCCAACGCTCTGTCCTGGAACTGCTGGGGCAGGTGGGCAGCGCCTCCCTGAAGGACATCCACTATTTCACCGGCACCGCCGCCCAGACCGTCCGCGCCCTGGAAAAGAAGGGGCTTGTGGCCCTCTACAAGCGGGAGGTCTACCGCCGCCCGGACACCGCCGCCGTCTCACAGGCAGCGCCGCCGGTGCTGAACGACGAGCAGCAGGCCGCCTATGAGGGCATCTCCGCCCTGCTGGACGGGGGCAAGCCCGCCTGCGCCCTGCTCTACGGCGTCACCGGCAGCGGCAAGACCCAGGTGTATATCCAGCTCATCCACAAGGTCATCGGGGAGGGCCGCACCGCCCTGGTGCTGGTGCCGGAAATCGCCCTGACCCCCCAGCTTCTCCACCACTTCGAGGCCCAGTTTGGCCGCCAGGTGGCGATTTTGCACAGCTCTCTCTCCGCCGGGGCCAGGTATGACGAGTGGAAGCGGGCCAAAAAAGGCGACGCCAAGGTGGTCGTCGGCACCCGCTCCGCGGTGTTCGCGCCGCTGGAGAATCTGGGCCTCATCGTGCTGGACGAGGAGCAGGAGGGCAGTTACCAGTCCGGGCAAAGCCCCCGCTACCACGCCAGGGACGTGGCCAAGTACCGCAGCGCCCAATCCGGCGCAGTGCTGGTGCTGGGGTCCGCCACCCCCAGCGTGGAGAGCATGTACCTGGCCAAAAAGGGCGTTTACCACCTGTTCCGGCTGAAAAACCGCTTCAACGCCCAATCTATGCCCCAGGTGCGCATCGTGGATATGCGCCCGGAGCTGCGGGGCGGCAACCCAAGCTGTCTCAGCGCCCCCCTCCGGGCCGAGCTGGGGGAGAACCTGGCCCGGGGCGAGCAGACGGTGCTGTTCCTGAACCGCCGGGGCACCAGCCGGATGGTGGTCTGCGGCGAGTGCGGCGCTACGCCGGAGTGTCCCCACTGCTCAGTGAAGCTGACCTATCACAAGGACAACCGGCGGCTGATGTGCCACTACTGCGGCTACTCCCGGGAAATGCTCCCCGCCTGCCCCGCCTGCGGCGGCAAGCTGTCCTTTGTGGACGCAGGCGTCCAGATGGTGCAGGAGCAGTTGGAAAAGGACTTTCCCGGCGTGGAGGTGCTGCGGATGGACGCGGATTCCGTCTCCGCCGCCCACAACCACGCGGACATTTTAAACCGCTTCCAGCAGAAAAAAGTCCCCATCCTCCTGGGTACCCAGATGGTGGCCAAGGGACTGGACTTCGAAAACGTCACCCTGGTGGGGGTGCTGGACGCGGATCAGGGGCTGTACGTCAGCAGCTACCGGGCGGGAGAGCGCACCTTCTCCCTGCTGACCCAGGTGGTGGGCCGGGCCGGACGGGGCAGCCGGGCCGGGCGGGCCGTCATTCAGACCTTCACCCCCAAGAACGACATCATCACCTGCGCCGCCCGGCAGGACTACGACGCGTTTTACGAGAGCGAAATTTTGCTGCGGGAGAGCCGCCAGACCCCGCCGGTGCGGGACCTGTACCAGTTGACGGTCAGCGGCCCCCAGGAGCACCACGTCTTGCAGAGCGCCCACCGGCTGCGGACCGCTCTCCAGTCCTGGCAGAGCAGCAAGGAGATGGCGGAACACCCCTTCTCCCTCTACGGCCCGGCGGAGGCCCCGGTGCTGCGGGTGATGGGCCGCTACCGCTACCGGCTGACGGTGGTGTGCAGGGACCACAAGAAGATACGGGAGATGCTGGCGTTCCTGCTGAAAGCGTTCCAACAGGACAAATTCAACAAGGGCGTGGGCGTCTCGGTGGAGCTAAACCCGGTGGAGTGAGTTCAGCCTTTGGCTTTTAGCTATTAGCTCCTAGCTTGGCAGTGCTGAACGAGTGGTTAGTGATGAGTGGCTAGCGGCTAGTAGTGCCTGGCTAACGGCTAAAAGCTAACAGCTAACAGCTTAACAACGGAAAGGATAAAATACCATGATTCGTGAAATCGTAGAAAAAGGTGACCCCATTTTGAGCAAAAAGTGCCACCCCGTCACCCGGTTCGACAAAAAGCTGGGCCGGATGCTGGACGACCTGCGGGAAACGCTGCTGGAGTCCGGCGGGGTGGGGCTGGCCGCGCCCCAGATCGGCATCTGCCGCCGGATGGTGGTGGTGATGAACGCCAAGGAGGAGATCATCGAGCTGGTGAACCCGGAGATCGTCTCCACCTCCGGGGAGCAGACCGGCTATGAGGGCTGTCTCTCCCTGCCCGGCATGTACGGGGAAATCACCCGGCCCATGACCGTGCGGGTCAAGGCCCAGGACCGCAACGGCGAGTGGTTCGAGGTGGAGGACACCGAGCTGACCGCCCGGTGCTTCTGCCACGAGCTCGACCACCTGGACGGCCATATGTTCGATGAGCTGTGTGACCGGCTCTATACCAGCGAGGAGTTGGACGAGATGGAGGCCGAGAAAAAGGCTGAGGAGCAGAAAGCGCAATGAAAATCGTCTTTATGGGTACCCCGGACTTCGCGGTGCCGTCGCTGAATCGGCTGCTGGCTGACGACCATCAGCTTGTTGCCGTCTACACCAACCCGGACAAGCCCAAAAACCGGGGCATGAAGCTGGCCCCCAGCCCGGTCAAGGTGGCGGCGCTGGCGGCGAACGTGCCGGTCATCCAGCCCCGCTCCCTCCGGGACGAGGGGGTGTTGGCGGAGCTGGCCGCGCTGGAGCCGGATCTCATCGTGGTGGCCGCCTACGGCAAGCTGCTGCCCGACGACGTGCTGGCGCTGCCCAAATACGGCTGCGTCAACGTCCACTCCTCCCTGCTGCCCAAGTACCGGGGGGCCGCCCCCATCAACTGGGCCATCCTCAACGGGGAGAAGGAGACCGGCGTGACCATTATGTATATGGCCCACGCCCTGGACGCGGGGGACATCATCGCCCAAGCCGCCACCCCCATCGGGCCGGAGGAGGACGCCGCCGCCCTCTACACCCGCCTGGCGGAGCTGGGCGCAGAGCTGCTGTCCCAGACCGTGAAAGACATCGCGGACGGCACCGCCGGACGCACCCCCCAGGACGAGGCGCAGCACACCTACGCCCCCATGCTCAGCCGGGAGCTAAGCCCCATCGACTGGAGCCGGACGGCGGAGGAAATTCACGACCAAATCCGGGGCCTGGTGCCCTGGCCTGCCGCCACCTTCGAGCTGGAGGGCAAGACCTTCAAGGTTTACGCCTCCATTGTTGCGGCAGAGACCACCCAGGCCGCTCCCGGCGCGCTGCTGGGCGGCGACAAGGGCGGTATCCGGTTCGCCTGCGGCGGCGGAACGGTGCTGCGCATCACGGAGCTACAGGCCCCCGGCAAAAAACGGATGAAGGCCGCCGATTTTCTGAGAGGACACAAGCTTTGAATCATTTTTCTGATTATTCCGGCGGAGAGGGCCTCCGCCCATGAGCAGCCAGCCGAAAAGCGCACGGGAGACCGCCTTTTACGTGCTGGAGCGGGCCAAAAGCGGGGCCTGGTCGGACAGCGCCCTGAAAAGCGCCATCCGCTCCAATGCCCTCTCCCCGCGGGACAGCGCCCTTTGCAGCCGCATTTGTTACGGCGTGCAGCAAAACCAGCTTCTGCTGGACTACTGGATCTCCTGCTTCTCCCGTGTGCCGGTGGAAAAGCTGGAGAGCGCCGTTCTCACCGCCCTGCGGATGGGCCTGTATCAAATCGCCCTGATGGACCGGGTGCCGGAGCGGGCGGCGGTCAACGAGTCGGTGGAGCTGGTGAAGCGCAGCAGCCGCAACCCCAACTCCAGCCGCCTGACCAACGGTATCCTCCGGGCCTTCTGCCGCCGGGAGGGGGACTGGCCCCAGGCCCCTTCCCTCTCCGTTCAGTACAGCCACCCCCAGTGGCTGGTGAACGCCCTGGCCGCAGAGCTGCCGGGCGGGGACGTAGAGCCGCTGTTGGCGGCGGACAACAGCCAGCCCCCCACCACCATTCAGGTGAACACCCTGCGTACCACCACCCAGGAGCTGGCAAACGCCCTGGCGGAGCGGGGCGTGGGGGTGCGGCTGCACCCCTGGCTGCCGGACTGCCTGGAGCTGACCGGCACCGGCGACCTGGAGGAACTGCCTCAGTTCCGGGCGGGAGACTTCACCGTGCAGGACGCCGCCGCGAAGCTGGCGGTGCTGGCGGCGGACCCCCAGCCGGGTGACCGGGTGCTGGACGCCTGCGCCGCGCCGGGGGGCAAGAGCTTCGCCGCCGCCGTGCAGATGCAGGACCGGGGAGAACTTTTCTCCTGCGACATTCAGCCCAAGAAGGTGCGGCTCATCCGGGACGGAGCCAAACGGCTGGGCATCTCCATCCTGACGGCGGAGGTGCGCAACGGTAAGGCGTTCTATGAGGACTGCGGGTCGAAATATGACCTGGTGCTGGCCGACGTGCCCTGCTCCGGGCTGGGCATCATCCGCAAAAAGCCCGACATCCGGTACAAAAACCCCGATTCTCTGGGCGACCTGCCCGACGTGCAGCGGGCCATTCTGGACAACGTCTCCCGGTACGTGAAACCCGGCGGGACGCTGCTCTACGCCACCTGCACCGTCCTGCGCCGGGAGAACCGGGACGTGGTGGAAGGATTTTTGGCAGACCACCCGGCCTTCCGGCTGGAGCCGTTCCGTCTGCCCGGCCCGGTGGGAGACGTGCCGGAGGGCATGGTCACTCTCTGGCCCCACCTCCACGGCACAGACGGGTTTTTTATGGCAAAGCTGAGGAAAGAACATGACTGACATCAAATCCATGAGCCGCCCAGAGCTGGCCGCCTTTCTCGCGGAACTGGGACAGCCCCGGTTCCGGGAAAAGCAGGTGTTCCAGTGGCTCCACCGGGGGGTGGAGAGCTTCGACGAAATGAGCAACCTCCCCAAGTCCCTCCGGGAGCAGCTAAAGGAAACCTGCACGCTGACGGTTCCCCAAGTGGCCCGGAAGCAGGTCTCGAAAATCGACGGCACCATCAAATATTTGTGGGAGCTTTCCGACGGAAACTGTGTGGAATCGGTATTGATGCGCTACAAACATGGCAATACTATCTGTGTGTCCTCCGAGGTGGGGTGCCTGATGGGCTGCGCCTTCTGCGCCTCCACCCTGGGCGGGCTGGTGCGGCGGCTCACTCCGGCAGAAATTCTCGACCAGGTGATTTTTACACAGAAGGACTCCGGCCTGCCCATCTCCAACATCGTCATGATGGGCATTGGGGAACCCCTGGACAATTACGACAACGTCATGCGGTTCCTTTCTCTCGTCAACGACCCGGATGGGCTGAACATCGGGATGCGGCACATCTCCCTCTCCACCTGTGGACTGGTGGAAAAAATTGACCGGCTGGCAGAGGAACAGTTGCAGTTGACCCTCTCCGTCTCCCTCCACGCCCCGGACGACGCCACCCGCTCCCGGCTGATGCCGGTGAACCGGGCCGTAGGCGTGGACCGGCTGATGGAGAGCTGCCGCCGGTACTTCGACAAGACCGGGCGGCGCATTTCCTACGAATACGCCATGGTGGACGGCGTCAACGACAGCGACTGGCAGGCCGACCGGCTGGCCGCGCTGCTCAAGGGGCAGGGCGCCCACGTGAACCTGATACCGCTCAACAACGTGGAGGAAAGCCCCCTGAAACCCAGCAGACGGGTGGCCGCCTTCCAGAAGCGGCTGGAGGGCCACGGTATCACCTGCACCGTCCGGCGGAAGCTGGGCGGGGACATCGACGCCTCCTGCGGACAGTTGCGGCGGAAGGCGATGGGAGCGGCAGAGCAGAAACATCATTGAAAAGATGCAGAGAGGGTGAGTGTTATGGACATATGGGGCATCACTGACCGGGGCAAGGTGCGCCGGCAGAACCAGGACGCTTTTTACAAGTGGACCAACGGGACGCTGGCGTTTGCCGTGGTCTGCGACGGCATGGGCGGCGCGCTCTCCGGCAACGTGGCCAGCGCGATGGCGGCCCAATCCTTCGTGCAGGCGCTCAGCGCCGGGATGGGAACGCCGCAGGAGCGGCTGACCCTGGCGGCGGCGGTGGCCAACGACGCGGTTTACCACCGGGCCATGCAGGACATCAACTGCCGGGGCATGGGCACTACGCTGGTGGCGGCCTTTGCGAAGGCGGATGAGGCCCACATCCTCAACATCGGGGACAGCCGGTGCTACCACCTCTCCGGCGGCGAAATTTGGCAGGTGACGAGAGACCACTCTCTGGTGGCCCAACTGGTGGCCGCAGGCCAGATCACCGAGGAGGAGGCCCAGAACCACCCCAACCGCAACATCATCACCCGCGCCCTGGGCACCGAGAAAGAGGTGCGGGGCGACCTCTACCGGGAGGACCTCCAGCCGGGAGACCGGTTGCTGCTCTGCTCCGATGGGCTGAGCAACGAGGTGACAAAGGAAGAACTGGCCCAGATCGCAGGCAGCGGCGACCTGCGGGACTGCTGTGACCGGCTGTTGCAGTTGGCGCTGGAGCGGGGCGCGCCGGACAACGTCACCGCCGTGATTCTGGCCGCAGACGGCTGAACAAAGGGGAGCTTGTACCATGGATCAGTACATAGGAAAAATGCTGAACGACCGATATGAAATACTGGACGTGCTGGGCGTGGGCGGCATGGCGGTGGTCTACAAGGCCAAATGCCATCGGCTCAACCGGCTGGTGGCCGTCAAGATCCTCAAGCCGGAGCTGGCCGCCGACCCGGAAATTCGCAGCCGCTTCCACGACGAGAGCAAGGCCGTGGGCATGATGAACCACCCCAACATCGTCAACGTCTTTGACGTGAACCAGGACGGGGACATCGACTATTTCGTCATGGAGCTGGTGGAGGGCATCACCCTCAAGCAGTATATCAAAAAGCGGGGCGGCGTGCTGAATTGGCGGGAAGCCCTGCATTTCAGCACCCAGATCATGCAGGCCCTGGGCCACGCCCACAGCCGGGGCATCGTCCACCGGGACATCAAGCCCCAGAACATCATGGTCCTCCGGGACGGCAGCGTCAAGGTGGCGGACTTCGGCATCGCCCGCATCGCGGACTCCCAGCGCACCATGACGAAAGAGGCCCTGGGCAGCGTCCACTATATCTCCCCGGAGCAGGCCAAGGGCAGCGAGGTAGACGAGCGCAGCGACATCTATTCCGCCGGTGTGGTGCTCTATGAAATGCTCACCGGCCGCCTGCCCTACGAGGGGGACACCCCCGTGGCGGTGGCGGTCCAGCACATCAACTCCATCCCCCTGGCCCCCAGGGAGCTGAACCCGGAAATTCCCCGCGGCATGGAGCAGATCATCATGAAGGCCATGGCCCAGGACCGGGAGCTGCGCTACCCGGACGCGGAGGCCATGCTCAGCGACCTGGAAGCCTTCCGCAAGGACCCGGCCATTGTCTTTGACTACCAGGACCCCTGGATGCTCACCGAACTGCCGGAGGTCACTCCCTACCAGCCGGAGGAGGTGGAGGTAAACTCCGCATCCACCGAGGAGGACGAGGAAGAGGACGAAGAGGAGACCGGCGGCGGGAAACGCACCGCGTTTATCATCGGCGGGGTGATTTTGGCCATTTTGCTGGTGATTTTCCTGATTTTCCGGATGCTGTGGGCCACCCTGTTCGCCGGTATCTTCGATTCCGGCGAGGTCTACACCGTCCCCGACCTGCGGGGCCTGACCTACACCGAGGCGGAGGAATATATCTTCACCACCGACGAGCTGAACGGCCACTTCACCGTCACCATCAGCGAGGAGACGGTCTACGACGCCACCTACGACGTGGGGGAGATCGTCTCCCAGGACCCGGAGAGCGGCACCTCCACCAAGGGGGACGTGACCGAGATCACCGTGGTGCTCTGCGCCGAACCGGAGGAGGAAACCGAGCTGGTCATGCCGGACATCGTGGGCAAGGACTACACGGAATGGGCCTCCACCCTCAGCGAGGATTACCACGTCACCGTGAAGTACAACCCCCAATATTCCTCTGATTACGACGAGGGCCTTATCATCTCCACTGACCCGGTGGCGGGGACCACCCTGACCGAAGGGCAGACCGTCACCCTGACCTACAGCCGGGGCGAGAAGGTCACCACCACCACCATGGTCTCCCTCTACGGCATGACGGAGAACAAGGCCAAGGAGACCATCGAGGAACTGGGCCTGACCACCGGCACCGTCACCACCGTCACCAGCAGCGAGACGGCGGGGACCGTGGTGTTCCAGAGCGTCAAATCCGGCGCAGAGGTGGAGCTTGGCACCACCGTCAACCTGCAAATCAGCTCCGGCCCCCAGCCGGAGGACCCGGAGCCAGAGGTGGAAGAGGAACCCGAAACCGATGAGCAGGAGACGGAGAACAACAACACGAACCACACGAACCACAACGACGACGACGAGGACGAGACCCACACCATCGTGGTGACCATGCCCTCCGGCCGGACGGCGACCTCCACCATCTCCATCCGGGTGAACGGCGTGAACTACTACTCTGCCACCGTCCCCGCCGACCAGAGCCAGGTCTCTGTGGAGTACAAGGGCACCATCGAGTCGCTGGAGGTGCTGGTGGACGGCAGCAGCTATTCGGAGTACACAGTACAATGACAGGAATTATCATTCGCGCCCTCAGCGGCTTTTACGACGTGGACTGCGGCGGCGAGGTCATCCGCTGCCGGGCCAGGGGCAAGTTCCGCTACACCAAAGAGTCCCCTCTGGTGGGGGACCGGGTGTCCGTCACCCCCACCGAGGCGGGAGCGGGCCGCCTGGACGAGATCCTGCCCCGGAAGAACGCCTTCCAGCGGCCCGCCGTGGCCAACATGGACCAAATCATCCTCATCGCGTCCGAGGCCATCCCCGTCACCGACCCCTTCCTGGTGGACCGTGTGGCGGCGCTGGCGGAGGGGAAGCACTGCGAGCCGGTGGTGGTGGTCAACAAATGCGACCTGGCCGACGGCAACGAGCTGGCGGACATCTACCGGGCGGTGGGCTACCCCACCTTCCAGGTCAGCGCCAAAACCGGCCAGGGCCTGGAGGCCCTGCGGGAGATTTTGAACGGCAAGGTCAGCGTGTTCACCGGCAACTCCGGCGTGGGCAAGTCCAGCCTGCTCAACGCCTTGGACCCCACCGTGCAGATCCCCACCGGGGAGGTCAGCGAAAAGCTGGGCCGGGGCCGCCACACCACCCGCCATGTGGAGCTGTTTCGCCTGGGCGAAGGGGCCATTGTCGCGGACACGCCGGGGTTTTCCTCCTTCGACACGGAGACCCCGGAGCTGCTGGACAAGGAGCAGTTGGCAGACGCTTTCCGGGAGTTCCGCCCCTATTTGGGCCAGTGCCGCTATGTGGGCTGTTCCCACACCAAGGAAAAGGGCTGCGCCGTCCGCCAGGCCCTGAAAGAAGGCAAAATCTGCCGGAGCCGGTACGACAGCTACCTTCGGCTGTATCAGGTGGCGAAGGAGTATAAGCCGTGGGAGAAGAAGTGAGCTGTTAGCTATTGGCTTTTAGCTGTTAGCCAGGTACTGCATACCATAAGCAAAGCGCAAAAAAGGACAGGCACCGCCAAGCGAACAGCAAAACTGGTTATCCCTTTGAATCAGTTAAAACAATTTGACTTGAAATTGTTTCCACATGCCTGTAGGGGCGGCCCTTACCGTCAAGCGGTACTTCCGCTTCGCTCCCTGTGGCCGCCCGCGGGAGCCACCTGCCTGTTCCGGGCGGCCACGGGCCGCCCCTACACACGATAGCAGAAAAAGCCATACTTTTATTTGCGCAACAAAGTACAGATGTTGCTCATAGAAAGGTTGTCCGGCAACACAGGTGTGTTTCAGAGGTGATGCAACGGGACCACCGAAGAACCCAAAAAAAGGAGAACAAACCGTGGGAGAAAAACAGGCCATCATCATCGGCGCGGCCCCCTGCGCCAGTTGGGACTACCTGACCCCCTACCGGGGGGAGGACGACTTCGTCATCTGCGCCGACGGAGGCCGCAGCAGCGCCCCCCTGGCCGGGCTGGAGCCAAACTGGTACGTGGGGGACGGGGACTCCGGCGGCAGGCCGGAGGGCCTGCCCTCCATCACACTGCCCACCGAGAAGGACTTCACCGACCTGGAGGTGGCGGTCCACCAGGCCCTGCGCATGGGCTACCGGCGGCTGCTGCTGTGCGGCTGCTCCGGGGGCCGGGCCGACCACTACCTGGCCAACTGCTTCCTGCTGGAGCAGATCCACGAGGCCGGGGCGGAGGGCCTGCTGCTGGACGAGCGCAACGAAATCCGCTATCTGGCTCCGGGAAGTATTTCCATTGCAAATACTCCACTTTTTTGTTATATTGGTATCATCCCCCTGGACCGGACGCTGCGGGGCGTGACCCTGCGGGGCGTCAAGTACCAGCTCACCGACGCTACCCTCCGCCGGGACGCGACCCTGGCCGTCAGCAACGAGATTTTGCCCGGCCAGACGGCGGAGATCACCGTGAAAGAGGGCTGCGCCCTGCTGGTGCGCAGCGACCCCCAGCGCCAACCGTAACTCCCCCTGAACCAAGCAAAAAAAGGAGAAACCCCATGAAGCACTCCCTCCCCCGCACCTTCCGCAAACTGCTCTCCCTGGTGCTGACCGCCGCCCTGCTGGTGGGGACAGCCTCTCCCCTGGCGGAAGCCTACACCCACGCCAGCGAGTTCAACACCGGCTACACCATCTACGACGGCATCGACGTCTCCAAGTGGCAGGGCACCATCAACTGGTCCAAGGTGGCGGCGGCGGGCATCGACTTCGTGTTCATCCGCTGCGGCTACACCTCCTCCAGCAGCTTCACGCTGAACGAGGACCCCCAGTTTGCCACCAACATCAAAAACGCCCAGAAGTACGGCGTCCAGGTGGGCGTGTACTACTTCTCCCAGGCCAAGTCCACCTCCGAGGCCAAGAAGGAGGCCGCCTATGTGTTGAAGCTGCTCAGCGGCTACAACCTGGACCTGCCCGTGGCCTTTGACGCGGAGAACGCCGGCGGGCGCTTCTCCTTCTCCAGCTTCACCAAGACCCAATGCACCAACTTCGCTCTGGCCTTCTGCGCCGCCATCGAAGCCGGGGGCTACGACGCCTGCGTCTACAACAGCGTCTCCACCTTCAGCGGCAGCGGGGCCAAGTACAACCCCACCACCATCCTGAACAACGGCTATAAGCTGTGGGTGGCCCGGTACAACTCCACCGCCAGCGATTCCAGCTACAGCGTCAGCGGCTATACATACTGGCAGTATTCCTCCACCGGCTCCGTCAGCGGCATTTCCGGCAACGTGGATCTGGATTACTGGTACTCCGATGACCTGGAGCCTTGCGTGGAGGTGGATGACGACACCGCCATCACCTCCCTGTCCCTGAGCAAGACCTCTGCCACCCTGAATCCGGGGAAAACCCTCTCCCTGACCGCCACGGTGTCGCCCTCCGGCACGTCTGACCCGGTCTGTTGGTCCTCCAGCGACAGCAGCGTGGCCTATGTGGACGACAGCGGCGCCGTCACCGCCGTCCAGAGCGGCACGGCCACCATCACCGCCGCTTCCTCCAGCGGCGACGTGACCGCCACGTGCAAGGTGACGGTGTCGGGCACCGACCCGGACGAGGTCATCGTCGTCACCTACGGGGATTCCGCCTTTGACCTGGACAACAAGACCTCCCTCAGCCCCACCAGCTATCAGGCGCTTTCTGATTCCGTGCTCACCGTCACCAAGGACGGCGCGACGGCCATCAACGGCGCAGGCGTGACTGACGTGACGGCGGTGGTCTCCACTGCCTCTGCCAGCGCCGTCCAGGAGGACGAGACGACGGATTCCAGCGCCGACGAAACCGGGGAACCCGAAGCATCCACCGAGCCGGAGGAAACCAACCCCGCCGACGAAGCCGAGGGCGACAGCTCCGCCGCCGAGACGGTGGAAGCGGAAGCGGTGGAAGAAACCGAAGCGACGGCAGAGGCCGAGGACGCGGATGCTGATGAGAATGATGCTCTGGCAGCCGAAGCCGAAGAAACGGTGACGGCCCAGGCCGAAGAAGCGGAGGCCCAGGAGGAGACCGCCTCTGACAGCGCCGACGAGAGCGAGGCCACCGCTTCGGCCCTCAGCTCCACCAGCACAAAGACCATCCGGGTGGTGGTGCAGCGGCTGAGCCTGTCCAGCGCCACCCTCAAGCTGAAAAGCACCTCTTTGACCTACACCGGCTCGGCGGTAACGCCCACCGTGTCCTCCCTCAAGGTGGGCAGCCTCAGCGTCCCCTCCAGCGGCTACACCCTCTACGCCAACAACAATATCAACCGGGGCAAGGCCACCGCCACCGCCGCGGGGGTGGGCAACTACTGCGGGGCGGTCACGACCACCTTCTACATCCGCTCCAGCCAGACCATCGCCCTCACCGAGAGCAGCTACACCGTGGCCCTGGGCAGCAGCGCCTTCTACCTGCGGGCGCGGAACGCCTCCCAGTACGGCAGCAGCTTGACCTATTCCAGCAGCAAGACCTCCGTGGCCACCGTGTCCAGTTCGGGAAAAATCACCGTCAAGGGGCTGGGCGTGACCTACATCACCGTCACCGCCGCCAAGAATGACCGCTATTCCAAAACCACCACGAAAATCAAAATCAAGGTGGTCCCCAAGAAGGTGACGCTGTCCTCGGTCTCGGCGGGGAAGAAGAAGTTCACCGTCAAGTGGAAAACCACCACCTGCTCCGGCTACCAAATTCAATACTCCACCTCCAGCAGCTTTTCCAGTTATAAGACCGTCACTGTCTCCGGCAAGAGCAAAAGCTCCAAGACCATCAGCGGGTTGAAGTCCAAGAAGAAGTATTATGTCCGGGTCCGGGCCTACTACAAGACCACCGCCACCTCCTATGGGGCCTGGAGCAGCAAGAAATCCGTGAAAACGAAATAGGAGCTGAGCTGTTAGCCAAGTGCCTGTAGGGGCGGCGCTCCGCCGCCCGAAAAGAATCCTGAACCCTGCGGGCGGCCAAGGGCCGCCCCTACACATACGACAGCAAAAAGAGATACCAAAAACCACAGGCACATTTCGCCGCCTCCCAACGTATACTGAGCCATAGAGGAACCACTCTAAACCTGCTCAGCGCGAAGGGGGGCGGTCTTTTTGGGCCATTTTCGCTGTAGAAGCGGCGGCATCTGCCTGATTTCCGTGGGCATTGGCATTTGGCTGGCCATGGTGCTGCCGGTGGGGGTGATTCTGTTCGTCTCCGGGCTGACGCTGATTTTGCTGGGCTGCACCTTTTTGAAGGGATAAAGGCACGGAAATCAATTTTGAAAAGCTCTTGGGAAAATTACACATTTTGTAGGGGCGGCCCGTGGCCGCCCGCGAGAACCACCTGCTCACCCTGGGCGGCCGAGGGCCGCCCCTACAGGTAAGTGACTGGAAAAGCAGCGTTTTCAGCTTTTATGTCGCCTAAACGATTACAAATATCCGAAAAATATAGTGCCTGATGCACAAACCTGATTTCCGTGGGGTAAAGGGGGGAATCGCCGTGAAAATCGTCATTGTCCGCGCGCCCAGGGCGCTGGCCGGGCTGCTCAAGGCCATCTTTCACATCCGATAAGGCATAGAACCGGGCCTCGTCTCATATCCTTTCCCAGAACCATGTCCGGCTGAGACTTCTCCGCCGGGCAGGAAGGAGAGGTCGCTTTTGAACGTAACACTGATGCGGGACGAGATATCCTGCTTTGCGCTGGCACTGCACACCGCCCTGACGCGGGAAGAGACGCTGGAGATGATCGTGCCGGACGACTGCCCGGACATTGTGGAAATCGTGGACACCGACGCCGCCGTTCAGCTCCGGGGGAAGGAGTGCGCCGAGGGCTGCGTCACCCTCCACGGCGCGGCGCTGTGCAGCGTGCTCTACCAGCCGGAGGGAGAGCAGGGGCTGCGGCAGCTCCGGGCGGAGCTGCCCATTCAGTTCACCGCCGATTTGGAGGGGGTCACGGGGCAGAGCCGGTGCGTCCTGTTGCCCCGGGTCACCCTGGCGGAGACCCGTGCCGTCAACCCCCGGAAAATCCTCATCCGGGTGGGGCTGTGCTTTGACCTGACCGCCTACGAACCCACCCTGCTGCGCTGCTGCACCGGCGTGGAGGACCGGGAGACGCTGGGCATCGAGGCCCGGACAGAGCAGTACAGCGGAACCTTCGCCGTCCACGTGGGGGAAAAGGTGTTCCCTTACGCCGACGAGGTGCAAATCCCCGGCAGCAAGCCCCCGATGGAGGAGTTGCTGCGGGCGCGGTGCCGCCCGTTTTGCACAGAGAGCCGTCTGCTGGGCGGCAAGCTGGTGTTCAAAGGGGGGACAGCCATTCAGCTCCTCTACCTCAGCCCGGAAGGGCAGCTTTGCACGGCGGCCTTCGAGCTGCCCTTCTCCCAAATCGCGGACGTGGGGCCGGTGGCGGAGGACGCGGACTTTCAGGTGGAGTGTGTGGTCACGGGCAGCGAAATTTACCCCCTGGACGGGGAGGGCCGTGGCCTCTCGGTGGAGCTGGAGCTGCTGGCCCAAATCGTGGTGCGGGAGACCCGGACGCTGTCCGTCGTCACCGACGCTTACAGCATCCGCCATCCGGGAGCGCCGGAGTTCGAGACGTATGCTCTCCCCCAGTTGGTGGAGCGGGGCCTCCGGCGGCAGACAGTGCGGGAGGTCATCGAGACGGCGGCCCTGCCCCAGGGCATCTGTGACGTGCGGGCCTATGTCAGCCAGGTGACGACCAGCGGCGGCGAGCTGACCGCCGAACTGCGGCTGGCGGTGCTGTACCAGACGGAGGAGGGCGGCTTCGCTCAGGCCCTCCGGCAAGTGGCGGTGAAGTGCCCGGTGGAGCGGGAGGCGGACACCCTCTGCGTGGCGGGTTGCACCGTGCCGGAGGTGGACGCTTCCGCCGCGCCCGGCGGCGTAGAGATGCGGCTGGGGGTGGACTTCCACCTGCTCCTGCTGCGGCAGAGCCGGGTGTTCGGCCTGTCCGCCTTCGCCCTGAACACCGACCAGCCCCTGGACCAGGAGGGCCAGCCCTCCATCGTCCTGCGGCAGATGGCCCAGGGGGAGACCCTGTGGGAGATCGCCAAAACGTACCTGACCACCCAGGCGGAGATCGAACAGGCCAACGGCCTGGAGGGGGGACCGGCTGCGCCGGGGCAGATGCTGCTCATCCCCCGGAAGCGGTGAGAGGAGGAACGGCAGTGGAGAGGCAACTTTACGAGGACATCGCCCAGCGGACAAACGGGGACATCTACATTGGGGTGGTGGGGCCGGTCCGCACCGGCAAATCCACCTTCATCAAGCGGTTTATGGAGACGCTGGTCATCCCCAACATCGACAACGTCTACCGCCGGGAGCGGGCCAGGGACGAACTGCCCCAGAGCGGCTCCGGCAGGACCATTATGACCGCCGAACCAAAATTCGTGCCGGAGGAGGCGGTACAGGTGGAGCTGGAGGGCGGCGCTAACTTCTCCGTCCGGCTCATCGACAGCGTGGGCTATCTGGTGAGCGGGGCGGTGGGCCAGACCGAGGACGACGCGCCCCGGATGGTCACCACCCCCTGGTTCGACCACGAAATTCCCATGACCGAGGCGGCGGAGGTGGGCACCCGGAAGGTCATCGCGGAACACTCCACCATCGGCATTGTGGTGACTACAGACGGCACCGTGGCGGGTATCCCGCGGGAGGACTACCAGGAGCCGGAGGAGCGGGTCATTCGGGAGCTGCAAGCCCTGGGCAAGCCCTTTCTGGTGCTGCTCAACGCCGACGACCCCGCAGACCCTCAGACGGTGGCCCTGGGCCGGGACATCGCCGCCCGGTACGGCGTCACCTGCCTGCCGGTGAACTGCCTGACTTTGGACGAGGAGGACGTCAGCGGCATCATCCGGGCGGTGCTGTATGAGTTCCCTCTGAAGGAGATGGACCTGTACCTGCCAAGCTGGGTGGACGCGCTGCCCTACGGCCACCCCATCAAGGAGGAGCTGTACGCCGTCATCCGGGAGACCGCCGGGCAGCTCCACCGCATCCGGGAGGCCAGAGACGTGACCGCCGCCATGGGCCAGTGCGCGTCCATCAGCCGGGCGGAGCTGACCGCCATCAGCCTGGGCACCGGCGTGGCCCAGGCCACGCTGGAGATTCCAAGAAGTCTGTTCTACGCCACCCTCAGCGAACAGTCGGGCTTCCAGGTGAAGGACGACGGCGACCTGCTGGCGCTGCTGACCTCCCTGGCCCACGTCAAGGGGGAATACGACAAGGTGGCTCAGGCCCTGACCGACGTGCGGGAGGAGGGCTACGGCATCGTCATCCCCGCCATCGACGAGCTGACGTTGGAGGAGCCGGAGATCGTCAGGCAGGGGGGCCGCTACGGGGTGCGCCTCCGGGCCAGCGCCCCCTCTATCCACATGCTCCGGGCGGACATCGAGACGGTGATCTCCCCCATCGTGGGCAGCGAGAAACAGTCGGAGGAGATGATCAACTACCTGCTCCAGGAGTTCGAGGGGGACACGAGGAAGATTTGGGAGTCCAACATCTTCGGCAAGTCCTTCCACGAGCTGGTCAACGAGGACTTGCAGGGCAAGCTGACCCGTATGCCGGAGGACGCCCGGAAAAAGCTCCGGGAGACGCTGGAGCGCATCATCAACGAGGGCAGCGGCGGGCTGATCTGCATCATTCTGTGACGGGGAGGGGCCGGGGCGTTGCCCCTCCCTGTGGCCGCCCCGGCAGAACGCTTTCCACTAAAATCCCCCCAAATAAAACAACAGAGCGTAATTTCACAGTCGAAGATTACGCTCTGTTGTCGTTTTTTTGTGAATCAGCGGACGGAGAACTGATACTTTGTGGTCTGGTGGTAGGTCTCCCCGGCCTTCACCACGGTGGAGGGGAAGGCGGGCTGGTTGGGGGAGTCCGGGAAGTGCTGGGTCTCCAGGCAGAAGGCGCTCCGCTGGACGTAGGCCGCACCGCCCTTGCCCTGGCCCATGGAGGGGTCGTCCTGGACGAAGTTGGCGTTGTAGAACTGCACGCCGGGCTGGGTGGTGTAGCAGTCCATGGCGATACCGGTGGCGGGGCTGTAGGCCACGGCGAAGGGCTGGCTCATGTCAGTGGTGTCCAGCACGAAGTTGTGGTCGTAACCCTCGGTCAGGGCCAGTTGGGGGTCGGACAGATCCAGGTCCCGGCCAATGGGCTTGGGGGTGCGGAAGTCGAAGGGGGTGCCGGTCACATCGAAATTCTCCCCGGTGGGGATGCTCCCCTCCCCCACGGCTGTGACCTTGGAGGCGCGGATTTGCAGCACCTGCTCCTGGGCGCTGCCGCTGTCGTGGCCGGAGAGGTTGAAATAAGTGTGGTTGGTCAGGTTGACCACCGTGTCCCCGTCGGCAGTGGCCTGGTAGTCCATGATGAGGGCGTTGTCGTCGGTCAGGGTGTAGGTGACGGTCAGTTCCAGCTTGCCGGGATAGCCCTCCTCCCCGGCGGGGCTGGTGCGGCGCAGCACCAGGGAGTTGCCCTGGGGCTGGGCATAGAAGAAGCTGCCGCAGTAGACGCCGTGAAGGTGGTTGGGGCCTTCGTTGGGGGTCAGTTGGACGGTCTCGCCGTTCAGGACGAAGCGGCTGCCGCCGATGCGGTTGGCGTAGCGGCCCACAAAGGCCCCGTAGAAGCAAGTCCCGGCTTCGTAGGCGGCGACGGTGTCGTAGCCCAGGGCCACGTCCACGGTGTTGCCGTTTTTGTCCGGCACGAGGATGGACTGGACGATGCAGCCCCGGTCCAGCACCTTGACGGCCATGCCGTTGTCGTTGGTCATGGTGTAGAGGGTGACAGCCGCGCCGGAGGCGGTGACGCCGAAGGGTGATGCGGTGATGGTCATGGGAGTTCCTCCTGTTGAATCAAGTTGTCATGCTATGGTGGTATGATACCACAGGCGCGGGGGATTTTCCAGTGGGTTGCGTAAAAGGGTTCGCCGGAATTGCACATTGCACATTGCACATTGCTAATTGTCAAAGGCACGCCGCCCAAATCACCACCGCCGCGGCCCAGGGCGTGGTGACGGTGTCGTATCCGTTGCGGGTGACGGCCTCGGTGCAGGTGGCGGCTGCCGCGCCCAGCAGGGCGGCGGTCAGGGCCTTGGTTCCATCGGTCCCCCACAGCAGCAGGACGAGGAACGCCGCCACAAACGCCACGCCGTACATGGCCCCGCTGCCCTCACGGGACTTGTTGGGGTCCGCCAGGGGAATGCAGAGCTTGTGCCGTCCGTAGCGCTTGCCCACCAGGGCGGCGGTCATGTCCCCCAGGCCCCAGGCCAGAATCGCCGCCACGACTGTCTGCTCGGAATCCAGCGCCCCCCAATACAGGGCGATGAGGGCCGCTGTGGAGCCGAAGAGCAACACCAGGCTTTTTCGCACCTCGCCGCCTGTCCGCTGCTGAAACAGGCTGGCGTAGGCGGGACGGCCCTCAAACAGCCGCAGCACCGGGTAAACTGCCGCCGCGAACAGCAGACACACCAGCGCGGGGACGTACCAGTGGGTCGAGGCCAGCACCACCACCAGCAAAATCAGGAAGGCGATGGTGTGCAGCACCTTCCGCCGGGCCTCCCCGTCCACGTGGAGCCGCCAGAAGCACAGCAGGGCGAGGGCCACCGCCGCCGCCAGAAAGACCACCAGCACCGCCAGGGTGTGCAGCAGCTCCGCCGCCAGGGGCGGCAGCACCACATCCCGGAAGTAATTCAGGTAGATCATGGAACCGCCCAGAATGGTCAAAATCACGCCGGTGGTCAGGCCCACCGTTTTGCTGTCCACCCGGTTGGCAAACTGGGCGGAGAACTGAGAGGCCAGCGTCGCCACCACGATGCACACCACCAGCACGTTCCACCGCTCCAGAATGATGGCCGGGTGGATGAGCGAGTGGCTGATGAAGCCGATGAGGGCGGTGAAGGTCATGATAAAGGTGCTGGTGCCCACGGCGCTTTTCAGGTCGTAGCCCAGGAAGGCGGTGAACACCACCAGCATCATCATGCCGCCGCCGGTGCCAACAAAGCCGGTGCCAAAGCCGATGGTCAGGCCGAAAAACAGGGAGATGATGACCTCCTTCACGCCCAGCCGGACGCTGGAAGCGTCCGCCCCCGGCTTGGAGGTGTCCGGCTTGACGAGGAACCGGATGCCGATGCAGAAGGTCAGCACCAGCGTGAAGCCCCCCAGCACCACGTTGCCCACCAGATAGGCCGCGTAGCTGCCCACGGCGCTGAGGGAGATGATGCAGGCCAGCATGACCCAGCCGTGTTTCAGGTCGATATTCTTGTTCCGGGCGTAGACCGAGGAGGTGACGGCGGAGCCGAGGATGTCCGAGGCCAGGGCGATGGCCGTAGCCTGATACGCCCCGTACTCCCCGCTGAAAGAGGGGCAGAGGACGATCAAAATCGGCACCATCACCGTAGCCGCTGACAGGCCCGCCAGTCCCGTTCCAACTCCCGCGCCCAGCGCCGCAATGATGTACCAGATGTATTCCATGGTTGTCCTCCATTTTTGTATGTCTGTTAGCTGTTGAATCTGCCAACGACCCGAAAGTGTTTCCACACGCCTGTAGGGGCGGCCCGTGGCCGCCCTGGGTAAGCAGGTGGTTCCTGCGGGCGGCCACGGGCCGCCCCTACACACATAGCAGAAATAGGTGTATCAAGCTGATAAAAAGGTTCACAAACTTTGTATCCCCGCTGTAAAAACGTTGTATGCTACTACTATATTCTTATTTTGTGTTTTTTGCAAGGCTTTGGCGCGGCAAAAGCCCCTCTTTCGTCCTGCGAAGGAAACAAACCGCCGCATTTTTCGTCCAAGGGGGACAATCTTCCTTTTTTGTCCCAAAATGCGGCGTTTTGGGACAAATGTCCCCTTTTTCGACTATTTCCCCCGGCTGTACCGTGCGTTTTTGTACCCGTTCCCGTTATAATTGGTAACACAAAGCAAATAGGGCGGGACGGTGACGAGATCGCGCCGCCGCCGGAAAAGGAGTACAAACAAATGGGCAAGAAAAAGTCATTCAAGGAGGCCATGCAGGCCTTCGTTCTCAAGCAGGCGCTGAACTATCTGGAGGATGACCCGGAGGAGAACATCCCCAAGCTGATGGCGCTGGTGGACCGGCTCTCCCCGGACGACTATTATAAGGAGGCCAGGGACGCCGTCCGCAAGGCCATCGACGAGAAGGGCAACTGGTATCAACTGATGCTGCGGCTCTACCAGTTGGACCCCGGCGTGCGCAAGACGGCCTTTGAGAATTTCCTCATCAACGCCACCCTCAGCGGCACCGTCACCCAGCAGGAGGTCGCCCAGCGGGAGGGCTGCAACGTGCCCTGGGCCATGCTGGTGGACCCCACCTCCGCGTGTAACCTCCACTGCACCGGCTGCTGGGCGGCGGAGTACGGCAACCGCCTGAACCTGACCCTGGAGGACCTGGATTCCATCGTCAGCCAGGGCAAGGAGCTGGGGACGTACATGTACCTCTTCACCGGCGGCGAGCCGCTGGTGCGGAAGAAGGACATCATCCGGCTCTGCGAAATGCACCCGGACTGTGAATTTCTCTCTTTCACCAACGGCACCCTCATCGACGAGGACTTCTGCCAGGAGATGCTGCGGGTGAAGAACTTCCTGCCCGCCATCAGCCTGGAGGGCTTCGAAGAGGCCAACGACGCCCGCCGGGGCCAGGGGGTCTATCAGAAGGTCCACCATGCCATGGAGCTGCTGAAATCCCACGGGCTGCCCTTCGGCGTCTCCATCTGCTACACCAGCGCCAACTATGACGTGGTCACCAGCGAGGCGTTCATCGACTACGTCATCGACAGCGGCGCATTTTTCGCCTGGTTCTTCCACTATATGCCCGTGGGAGCCGGGGCCGTCCCCGCCCTGCTGCCCAACCCGGAGCAGCGCTCTGTCGTCCGCCAGCGGCTCATCGACTACCGCCAGAGCAAGGCCCTCTTCACCATCGACTTCCAGAACGACGGCCCCCACGTGGGCGGCTGCATCGCCGGTGGGCGGATGTACCTCCACATCAACGCCAAGGGCGATGTGGAGCCTTGCGCCTTCATCCACTACTCCGACTCCAACATCCACCAGGTCTCTCTGCTCCAGGCCCTGAAGAACCCCCTGTTCATGGCCTACCACGACAACCAGCCCTTCAACAAGAACCTGCTGCGGCCCTGCCCCATGCTGGAAAACCCGGAGAAGCTGCGGATGATGGTTCACGAGAGCGGCGCCCACAGCACCGAGTACGAAAGCCCGGAGAACGTGGACGACCTCTGTGACCGCACCACCCCCTACGCCGAGAACTGGGCCGGGACCGCCGACGAGCTGTGGGTGAGAGATTTCCCCGCGAAAGCGGGGAAATAAAATGAGCAATTAGCAATGTGCAATGTGCAATTATGTGGGAATCCCTCCTTTTGCCGCACGAGGAATCGCAGCAGTATGCTGGGCGACCACGCTCCCTCCCCTACAATACGGCAGTAAAACGGGTCTGAGCGCCCATTGATAAAAACCGATCTCCGCGTTCTTCCTCCCGTAACGCGCAAAGCGCCCCCAGGTATTTGCCTGGGGGCGTGGTTTTTGCCGCCGGTTCAGGGGAAACCCGACGGCGATACAAACGAATCCAAATGGTTCTGCGGGATGCATCCGATACAAACGAATCCAAATGCATCTGCGGGACGCAGCCGATGCATCTGCATCCATATGCACCGGGAACCCGGCGGGCGTCCGCAACGCTGCCGCGTACCGTTGGCGAAGGCTTATTTTACGCTGCAAATCGGTGATTTTACCGGAAAAACCGGTGATTTACAGCACAAAAAACACCGGTTTGTCTTTGGAGGACCGGTGGAGTTTTTGCCTGCCGCTGGGGAAAATCCAACACGTTCAAAACCCACTGGGTTTTTTGGAAACCCAAAAAAGCCGATAAAGAGAAAGAAATAGATAGAGAGAAAGAGATAGATAAATAGAGAAAGAGAATGAGAAAGACAGGGGAAATGAAATAAAAAAAGAAAGTGTTATAGGCGATCAAAACAACCAAAATACTATTTTTTATCTGCGCTGACGCGCCGCACACAACACTTCACTACAGGAGGTTCTCCTGCTCACCGCTGCGTTTTCAGCGGCAAATCGTTCGTTCTTCGCGGCTAAACAAGGGGTTTACCGCCCGTTTGAAGAAAAACGGCGGGGATGCGTCCCTCCTTCGGAATCACCACGTCCCCAAAAGCCGGACATGGAAAACCCGGACACGGCTGCTCCCAGGGGACAGCCTCGCAAGTTGCTTCACTGCGCATTGCACATTGCTAATTGCCAATGATAACCAGTGTATTTTGTGTACCACAAACGACACTTATCCCCAAAAAAAGCGGAAAAACCGGGGCGTGAAGCAAAACAGCGCTGGCAAAAATCGAACAAATGTGCTATAATAGGGACAGAACAAAAAGGAGGCGGGGCATATGGCCGAACGCAAGAGTTTTTTGGTGTACCTGGACTGGGAGGACATCCTCCGCGTGATGAGCAACGAGCAAAAGGGGGAGCTGTTCTCCGCCATGTTCGCCTATATCAAGCGGGGCGAATACTACGACGGAGGCGACCAGATGGTCGAGGTGGCCTTCGCCTTCGTCCGGGCCACCTTTGACCGGGACGAGGAAAAATACCAGGAGCGCTGCGCCCGCAACGCCCTGAACGGGCAGAAGGGGGGACGCCCCCGGAAGTCCGCCAGGGACGTGGGGAACCTGTCGAGCTTCGATGATTATTACGACTGAGAGGCGGGAAACCGTGGCGCTTCGCGGCTGACCCGCACTCTGCCGGGCAAAAGCGCTGACGCGGCGGCAAGCGCTCATTGCACATTGCACATTGCTAATTGCAAATTGTCACGCATTGCTAATTGCTAATTGCTAATTGGATTCGGCAGCGAGTGGGACGACAGAGGCAGCCAGACGGTGACGGTGGTGCCGTGGAGCGCGTCGCTGGAGAGGGACACCTTGCCGCCCATGGTCTCCACCACATGCTTGACGATGGAGAGGCCCAGACCGGTGCCGCCCACGGCCCGGCTGCGGCCCTTGTCCACCCGGTAGAACCGCTCGAACACCCGGTCCTGCTGGTTCAGGGGGATGGGGTCGCCGTCGTTGCGGACCCGGAAGCAAAGCTGTTCCCCCTGGGGGTGGAGCTGGATGTCCACCCTGCCGCCGGGCCGGTTGTACTTCACCGCGTTGACAATGAGGTTGCTGGCCAGCTCGTAGAGGTTCTTCCGGCTGCCCTGGAGCAGGATCGGCTCCGTGTCCAGGTGGAGGGTCAGCTCGTTTTGCTCCGCCAGCAGATGCACCTCGTCCGCCGCGGTGCAGACGATGGAGGAGAAGTCCACCGTCTGCATATCGTCGGCCAGGGAGCGGCTCTCGATGCGGGAGAGCATGATGATGTCCTCGATGAGGGTGGTCATGCGCTCCGTCTCCTTGAGGATGCGGTCCAGCAGCTCCTGCTGGGTCTCCCGGTCCAGGGGCAGGTCGGAGCAGAGCAGCTCGGCGCTGCCCCGGATGGCTGTGAGGGGGGTTTTCAGCTCGTGGCTGGCGTTGGAGAAGAACTCCTGCCGCATTTGGGTGGCCTGCTGGTGCTCGGTCACGTCGTTCAGGGTCAAAATCATGCCGTGCTCCAGGCCGGGATAGGCCCCCACTGCGGTGAAGCACACCTCCCAGATGCGGCCCTTCTGCTCAAAGGTGACTTTGTGGTCCTTTTGCGCGTCCAGCACCTGGGCGGTGCCGTCCATAATGGCCTTGTCCCGCGTCACCTGGAGCAGATAGCGGCCCTGGACCTCCTTGGAGCAGTTGAAGGTGCGGCAGGCGCTGTAGTTGATCATCATGACCTGCTGGTGCTCGTCCAGCAGCACCACGCCCTCCCGCATACTGTCCAGGATATAGGCCAGCTTGTTTTTCTCGTTTTGCAGGTTCTGGATCTGGGTGCTGACGTCCTCCGCCAGGGAGTTGATCTTCTCCGCCATGTCCCGCAGCTCATCAAAGGGGTACTGCTCCGCGTTGAGCATGGCGGTGCCGTCCTTCACCCGGGTCAGGCTCTTGTTCATGTCCAGCAGGGGGTCGGTGATGCTGACCATCATACGGTTGGCCATGGCCACGGACACCAGCAGCGCCAGCAGCGCCGCCAGCACAATGGCCGGGGCGAAGGCAGCCAGGTCGGTGAGCACGCCGTTGTACTGCTGGGACAGGCGGATATAGTACCCGTCCGTCGTCAAAATGGCGGCGTACATCATCTTGGTGTTCAGGGTGGAGCTGGTGCGGATGGTCACCTGCTGGCTGCCCACGTTTTGCAGCTCCTCCCGGTCGCTGTGGTTCTCCATGGTGGTGTAGTCCACCAGAGAGTCGCCGGTGACGGCGCCGTCCGAGGCGATGATGGTGACGCGGATGTCGCTGTCGTGGGAGGCCCACCGCTTGGCCTGAGCGTCGTGGTCCTCCTCCGGGTCGAACTCATCGGCCAGAATCATGGCCAGGTTGGACAGCTCCCGTTCCTTTGTGTTGGTCAGCGCCACGTCGAAGATGACCGCGCTGACCACGGCACAGATCAAGATGCCTACCGTCAATACCAGGACGAAGGACTTTGTCAGTGCGCGCCGCATGGCTCACTCTTCCCGGGCGCCGATGAAGCGGTAGCCCACGCCCCGGACCGTCTTGATGAAGTGGCTGTTGTCCGAGGGGTCGTTGAGCTTCTGCCGCAGGGTGCCGATGTGGATGTCCAGCGTCCGGGTCTCGCCGGGGTAGTCCGCCCCCCAGACCTCTTTTAAGAGCTGGTGCCGGGTGATGCTCTTGTCGGGGTGCTCCATCAGGAACTTGAGCAGCTCGAACTCCTTGAAGGTCAGCTCCACAAGCTGGTCGTCCACCCAGACCTCCCGGGTGTCCGGGTTGATGCGCAGGCCCTGGTACTGGTACACCGGCCCCGGCTCCAGGCCGTTGACTCGGCGCAGCAGGGCGCGAATGCGGGCGCACAGCTCCAGCACGCTGAAGGGCTTGGTGACGTAGTCGTCGGCCCCTGCGTCCAGGCCGGTGACTTTGTCGTCCTCCAGCCCCTTGGCGGTGAGTAAAATCACCGGCACCTGGTTCAGCGCGGGAGAGGCCCGCATGATCTTCAGCGCCTCGATGCCGTCCAGGCCGTCCATCATGATGTCCATGGTCACCAGAGAGGGGGTCTGCCGGGCCATGTCCTCCAGGGCGTCCACGGCGTTGTCAAAGCTGCCCACGTCGAACCCCTGGCTCTTTAGCGCCACCTCCAGCAGGCGGCGGATGCTGTCGTCGTCCTCTACGATAAGGATACGGTCTTTCATAGTCGTCGCTCCTTTGTATGGAAAAGGTAAAATCCTGTGTTTGGGACCGACACCGCAAAATCGCGTGTTCTGTCGGTTATCGTTTCTATTTTACGACAGGGGAACGGATTTCTCCACCATTTTTCTGTATGTTTTTTGTATGGTATTTGTAAAATAAGGCAGGATTCCAATGTAAAACCGGCGGCGTCAAAAGGGTAAAACAATTCTGACCGTTCCTTTGCACGGTTTCGAAGGAAAAATCCGTTTTCGTGTGCAGGGGCGGCTGCAAACCTGGCCATTGCACATTGCTCATTGCACATTGCAAATTGAACCAAAAAATCTCCCCGGCCCCGCAAAAAGCGGAACCAGGGAGAGGAGACGGGGACTGGTTGAACAGAGCTTAACTGGTCATCCGGCGGATGGTGATAATGCTCTTGTAGTTGACGCTGCAATAGGTGATGCCGTACTTCTTGCCCAGGGCGGAGAGCAACTGGCCGTTGCCGGCGTAGATGCCCACGTGACCGCTGTAGCAGACCACGTCGCCCACCTGCATCTCGGAGTAGCTGACGGACCGGCCGTAGCTGCGGATGGCGGAGGAGCTGTGGGGCAGGCTGATGCCGAAGTGGGCGAACACGCTCTTGACGAAGCCGGAGCAGTCGCAGCCGTTGGTCAGGCTGGTGCCGCCCCAAGCGTAGGGGTTGCCCACGAACTGAGAGGCATAGGACAGGATGGAGCTGCCGCTGGAGCTGGAAGAGGTGGTCGTGGTAGTGCTCTCGCTGGAGCTGCTGGTGGTGCTTTCGCTGCTGGAAGTGCTCTCGCTGGCCGCTTCCTCAGCGGCGGCGGCTTCTGCGGCGGCGGCGGCTTCTGCGGCGGCGGAGGCGGCTGCGGCGGCCTGGGCCGCTGCTGCGTCGGCGGTGCTGTCCTCCAGATAGCCGGAGTCCACATAACCGGTCTGGCCGCCGTAGGTGACCTTATACCAGCCGTTGGAAATGCCGCTGACGGCCACGATGGTGCCGTTGGGGATGGAATCCAGCGCGGTGGACTCGATGGAGGCGTCCTCCCGGAGGGTCAGCACAGAGGCGGTGACCTTCGCGTAGTCGGGGTAAGCCTGGAAGCCGTCCTCGGTGGTGGCGGAGACGAACGCGCCGCTGACATAGCCGGTGTACTTGCCGTAGGAGACCTCATACCAGGCGTCCACGGTGCCGATGACCTCCAGCAGTTCCCCCTGGGGGACGACGGCCAGCCGGGCGTAGCTGCTGCCCGCGCCGGAGCGCAGGGACAGGGAGGTGGCGATGACCTGTACATAGCCGGTGGAGCAGGAGTCCTCCACGTCCACATAGTCGGCGGAGACATAGCCGCTCATGCCGTTGTAGGTGATGGCGTACCAGGTGCCCTTCTTCTTGGTGCCGGTGATCTGGAAGGTGGTGCCTTCGGGGATCTTGGCCAGGCTGGCGGAGTCGGTGGACGCCTTCTTCCGCAGGTTCAGCGCCTCAGAGGTGGAGGTGCCGTAGCCGATGCAGTCGTCCTCGGCCTCGGTGCGGATGCAGTCACAGTAGACCCAGCCGCTCATGTCCTGGTACTCGATCTTGTACCAGTTGTTCTCGCTGGCGTAGATGTCCACGCTCTTGCCGATGGGCACCAGGCCGGTGATGGCGGAGGAGCTGTCGGCGGATTCCCGGATGATGGTGTTGACCACCCGGCTGACGCCGGAGCCAATGCTGTTGATGTCCAGGTACTCGCCGGACATATAGCCGGTGTACTTCTTGCCTTCGGTGTCGTAGTACCGAACCTTCATCCAGCCCTCGTCGTCCTCGGTGGAGAGGACGGTGACGATCTCCCCTTCGGGGACGGTGGTCAAAATCTTGGAATCGGTGCTGGCCTTTTTGCGGATGCGCACGCCGCTGTCGGTGACGGTGGCGGTGTAGGAGACGCTGGACTTGATGGCGGCGGTCTCCTCTTCTTCCTCCGCTTCCTCCTCGTCGGCGGAGCTGTCGGAGGAACTGCTGCTGGAATCGCTCTTAGAGCTGCTCTTGGAGCTGGAAGAGGAATCGCCGGAGCTGCTGTCCGCGGAGCTGTCGCTGCTGTCGGAGCTGGCAGAGGAATCGGCCTCATCCTCGGAGCTGTCAGAGCTGCCCGCGATGCTGATGTAGTCGGCGGAGACGTAACCGGTCATGGTGTCGCCGGTCTCTTCGTAAGTAAAGGAAACCTTGACCCAACCGTTTTCGTCGGCGGTTTCCAGAACGGTGAGGGTATCCCCCTTGTTGGCCTGCTGATAGACCTCGGAATCGGAGGAAGGCTCCGTGCGGATGCGGACACAGTCGTCGGTGACGGTGCCGGTCTGAGTGGCGAAGGCCAGGCTCATCAGGCTCAGAGCCATGGAAAAGACCAGCACCAACGCGGTAATGGTTCTCTTGAGTCGGTGCATAAAAAACCTCCAGTGTATCTCTGTGTCGGAGGGCGGGACACGCCGGGAACCGGCGAAACGTACTCAGCCGGCGCTCAGGGCGCGGGTCAGCCAGACGGACCCCAGGTCCATGGCGGAGTACAGGCTGTTCTTTTCGCTTTTGCGCACCACCCGGTCTCTGGACTTCAGGTCAGTCGCGGTGAGCTGAAGCTGGACGGAAACGCGGGTCGCCACGTCCAGGTCCTGCACCTTTTTGGTGTCCAGGATCTGCAACATGATGATATACTTCTCGGACATGCTGCCGTAGTAAATCAGGTTGTCCTTCCTGCGGATGGGACGGCCTTTATAGGTGAGGGGAAGCGATTTGGAATCGGCCATTAGAATACCTCCTTGAAAACTGTAACAAATTGTAACACATTGTAATCGAATTGTCAACTTTTTAAGCACGCATTTCTCTTGTGAAACTGCACAAATTGCGCCTCTAACAGTTACGATTCGAAACAGAAAGAAAGGCCCCTCTCCAAAAGACGGGCCTTTTGTTAAAAGCTGTTAGTCAGGCACTGCCAGTCTAAGGCGAACAGCATGAAACATTGGCTGGTTGTCAGCGGTTTGTCTTGTGCGGCGAACCCAAAGCGCAGAGCGAATTATTCAGCACCACAAAGCTAAGAGCTAAGGGCTAAAAGCTAATAGCTAATATGCTCACACGCCCAGATAGTAGCGCACAAGCTCCTGCAACAGCTCATCCCGGTCCAGCTTGCGGATGAGAGAGCGGGCGTTTTTGTAGTTGGTGATGTAGGTGGGGTCCTCGGAGAGGATGTACCCGACGATCTGGTTGATGGGGTTATAGCCCTTTTCCTGTAGGGCGGCGTAAACCATCGACAAAATCTGGCGGTTTTCCCCGTCCTCGGTATGGGATAGATCGACCCGGCGAGTATAATCAATATCAGACATGAGAAAAACCTCCAGTGCAGCGAATGGTTTGAGGAACAATATTTATTGTACCTCAAAACGCGGCAAAAGTAAAGGGGGAGGCCAGGAAAAAGTGGGACGCTCCAAAACGGCGGCAGCTCCCGCGGGGAAGCTGCCGCAGTCAGCGTTTCGATGGCTGAAAAAGGGGGGATTACAGCCGGGTGGACACGTGCCAGATGTTGTTGGCGTAGTCCCGGATGGAGCGGTCGGCAGCGAAGTGGCCGGACTTGGCGATGTTGGTCAGGGCGATCTGGTTCCAGCGCTTCTGGTCGCCGTAGACGTCCACCAACTGGTTCATGGTGTGGCGATAGCTCTCGTAGTCGGCCAGCAGCATATAGTCGTCGGCGGTGTGGCCCTGGCCGAAGAGCAGGCTGTTGGCGATGTCCTGATAGCTCTTGCCGTCGGCGAAGGGGGCGTTCATCTGGGCGATGATGCGCTGGATGGTGGGGTTGGCGTTGTAGTACTCGTAGGAGTTGTAGCCGTTGGCCTTCTTGCTGGCCACCTCCTCGGCGGTCAGGCCGAAGATGAAGATGTTGTCGTCGCCCAGGAGCTGGTGCATCTCCACGTTGGCGCCGTCCTCGGTGCCGATGGTCAGGGCGCCGTTCATCATGAACTTCATGTTGCCGGTGCCGGAGGCTTCCTTGCCGGCGGTGGAGATCTGCTGGGAGATCTCGGTGGCGGGCATCATCTTCTCCGCCAGGGAGACCCGGTAGTTCTCCAGGAAGAACACCTGGAGCTGGTCCTTGCAGCGGGGGTCGTTGTTGACGGTGTAGGCCAGGGAATTGATCAGCTCGATGATGCGCTTGGCCATATAGTAGCCGGGCGCGGCTTTGGCGGCGAAGAGGAAGGTGTGGGGCCGGATGGTCTTGCCGTCCTGGATCTCCTGATAGAGGTGGATGATGTTCATCACGTTGAGCAACTGGCGCTTGTACTCGTGCAGGCGCTTGGACTGCACGTCGAAGATGGCGTCGGTGTTCAGGATGATGCCATAATCCTGCTTGATATAGTTGGCGAAGGCGGCCTTGTTGGCGGTCTTGATCTTGGACAGGCGGTCCAGGGTGGAGGCGTCGTCCTTGGCCTTGAGGATGTTCTCCAGGTCATCGGGGTGGAGCAGATAGCTGTCGCTGCCGTTGATCTCGCAGATGAGGTTGTGCAGCTCCGGGTTGATCTCAGCCAGCCAGCGGCGGTGGTCCACGCCGTTGGTCACGTTGGTGAACTTCTTGGGGGTGCGCAGCCAGGCGGTGTGGAACACGTCGTCCTTCAAGATCTGGGAGTGCAGGGCGGCCACGCCGTTGACGGCGAAGCAGGTGGCTACGCACAGGTTGGCCATGCGCACGTCGCCGTTCCAGACGATGGCCAGCTCCTGGGCCTTGTTCTCGTCGCCGTGGAAGAAGTCCCGGACCCGGCGCAGATAGCGCTCGTTGATCTCGCAGATGATCTGCCAGCAGCGGGGCACCAGGGACTCCACCAGGGCCTGGGGCCAGTGCTCCAGGGCCTCGGCCAGAACGGTGTGGTTGGTGTAGGCCACGGTCTTGCAGACGATGTCCCAAGCCTCGTCCCAGCCGAAGTAGTGCTCATCCATCAGGATGCGCATCAGTTCGGGGATGACCAGGGTGGGATGGGTGTCGTTGATCTGGATGACGTGCTTCTCCGCGAAGTTGGACAGGGTGCCGTACTGGACCAGGTGCTTGCGCACGATGGACTGGACGGTGGCGGAGACGAAGAAGTACTGCTGCTTCAGGCGCAGGCTCTTGCCCTCATAGTGGTTGTCGGCGGGATAGAGCACCTTGGCGATGACCTCGGCGTTGGCGGCGTTCTCCACGGCCTTGAGGTAGTCGCCGGAGGAGTAGTAGGACATATCCACCGGGGCGGGGGACTTGGCGTCCCACAGGCGCAGGGTGTTGACGTGGTCGGTGCCGTAACCGGCGATGTTCATGTCCATGGGCACGGCCATGACCTCGGTGCCGCCGATATAGTCCACCTTGAAGTGGCCCAGGTCGTCCACGGATTGCACCACGGTGCCGCCGAAGCGGACGGTCTCGACTTCATCCCGCTTGGGGACCAGCCAGGCGTCGCCCATGTCCAGCCAGTCGTCGGACAGCTCGATCTGCTTGCCGTCCACGATCTTCTGCTTGAAGATGCCCAACTGGTAGCAGATGGAATAGCCGGTGGCGGGGATGTCCAGGGTGGCCATGGAGTCCATATAGCAGGCGGCCAGACGGCCCAGGCCGCCGTTGCCCAGACCGGCGTCCGGCTCCAGCTCGAAGATCTCGGCGTGGTCGAAGCCCATCTCGTCGATGGCGTCTTTCAGCTCGTCCAGGATGCCCAGGTTGTAGGCGTTTTTCATCATGGAGCGGCCCACCAGGAACTCCATGGAGAGGTAGTGGACCTCACGGGCGCTGGACTTCCGGGTGACTTCCTTGGTGTCGATGTGGTTGGCGGACATGATGTCCCGCACGACCATGGCGCAGGCCTTGAACATATGCACCTTGGACGCCTCTTTGATGGTGCGGCCAAAGTTGCGGCGCAGCTTGCCCTCGATCAGGGCGCAAAGCTCATATTTGGAATATTCACGCATAAAAAATTCCTCCAAATTTACACTTAACAGAAGGTAAGTTCACAATTTGTTTGCGTTTCGGCCCAAATGGGGCCGCTACACGCCATTTTAACATGAGGTGAGTGTTCTGTCAATCTTTGCGCCGCCAAAAGCCGTCCCCGAAGCGCAGAAAAAGGGAGCGCCTTTTCGACGCTCCCTTGTGGAAAATTACAGTTTTTTCGGTAATTAGGGGGTTTGGGTGCCCTTTTGCGTCAGCCATATCCCACAAACCCCTCCGTCACGGCTAAAGCCGTGCCACCTCCCCTTTCAGGGGAGGGGGACCATGCGAAGCATGGTGGAGGGGTTTCTCCGCTGAAATAAGGAATGAGGCTGATTCAAAGGGATTATCCGGTTGCAGCTTATTCCGCGCTGATCTTCTCGTAAATGGACAGATACTCCTTGGCGGACTTATCCCAGCTAAAGTCGGTGGTCATGCCGCGCTTCATCAGGGCGGTCCAGGCGTCCTTGTCGGAGAAGTACAGGTCCACGGCACGGTTGATGGCGTTGAGCATATCGTCGGCGTTGATGTTGCCGAAGGTGAAGCCCAGGCCCTCGCCGGTCTCCGGGTTGTAGGAGGGGACGGAGTCCTTCAGGCCGCCGGTGAGACGGACCACGGGGACGGTGCCGAACCGCATGGCAAACATCTGGGTCAGGCCGCAAGGCTCCGCCACGGAGGGCATGAGCATGATGTCCGCGCCGGCATAGATCTTGGTGGACAGGGCGGCGGCGTACTTGATGTTGGCGGAGACCCGGCCTGGATACTGCTTGGCGGCGTTGCGGAAGAACTCCTCAAAGCCCCACTCGCCAGTGCCCAGCACCACGAACTGCACGTTCTGCTCCATGATGCGGTGGAAGACGTTGGTGATCAAATCGTAGCCCTTGTGACCCACCAGACGGGAGATGCAGGCGATGATGGGCACGTCGGGATCGACGTTGAGGCCCAGCTCCTTCTGGAGGGCAGCCTTGCACTCGGCCTTGCCGGCCAGGTCGTCGGGGGTATAGTTGGCGGTGATGATGGTATCGGTGGCGGGGTCGTTGGCGACCATGTCCAGTCCGTTCAGGATACCGGTCATCTTGTAATAGTTGTCGGTGACGACGCCCTCCAGCCCGTGGGCGTAGAAGCTGTATTGCAGCTCGTTGGCGTAGGTGGGGGAGACGGTGGTCACATAATCGGAGGCGTAGATGGCGCCCTTCATCAGGTTGACGTCGCCATAGTAGCTCAGCAGCTTCTCATTGAAGTGGCTGGAGTCCAGACCGAACACGTCCTCCATGATGGAGCGGCCAAAGCGGCCCTGATACTCGATGTTGTGGATGGTGTAGACGCTCTTGGCGTTGGCCAACTGGGGAACGACCTTCTTGCTGTCGTTCAGGTAGATGGGCACCAGGGCGGTCTCCCAGTCGTTGGCGTGGATGATGTCGGGCGCCCAGTCGATCTGAGCGGGGACCTCCACGCAGGCCTTGGAGAAGTAGGCGAAGCGCTCGCCATCGTCATAGTGACCATAGAGGCCGTTGCGCTTGAAATAAGTCTCGTTGTCCACGAAGTAGTAGGTCACGCCGCCGCGGTCCAACTGGAACAGGCCGCAGTAGGAGGAGCGCCAGCCCAGACGGAAATAGAAGTACTTGACGAAGGTCATCTGGCTGCGCCACTGGTCGCCGATGCCGGCGTACAGGGGCAGGATGACGCGCACGTCGTTGTCCATCGCGGCCAGAGCGGGCGGCAGAGAGGCGGCCACGTCAGCCAAGCCGCCGGTCTTGATGAAGGGGGCGACCTCCGAGGCTACGAAGAAGATTTTCATGTTACATGCCTTCCTTTCGCTAATAACTGAGAGTTGATACGTTTGCACAAGGGCAAAGCAGGAGCCGACTTGCGCCGACCCCTGGCAGAGCTAGAAAACAGCGTCTGAATAGAAGTGTGAACCTCTATTTAGACCTTTTGGTTCTTGGCGATGGGCAGCGGATAGTTCTGATGTCCGGCCAATCTGGAGTTGGCGGAGAAGGTGACGCCCTTGTCGCCGATGACGTAGTTCAGGTCGGCGTTCTCGCCCACGGTGCAGTCCTTCATGAGGATGCTGTTCTTGACGACGGCGCCCTTGCCGACTTTGACGTTACGGAAGATGATGGAGTTCTCCACGGTGCCCTCGATGATGCAGCCGTCGGCGATGACGGCGTTCTTCACGGCGCTGCCGGGAGCGTAGTAGGTGGAGGCGTCGGTGCGGTCCTTGGAGTAGATGGGACGCTCCGGCGTGAACAGGTCGGCCATGACCTCCGGCTTCAGCAGGTCCATGGACCGCTCCAGATAGGCGGGGATGGAGGTCAGCCGGGCGGCGTAGTTGTCGAAGACGTAGGGGACGATCTTCAGCTTATCCTTGTTGGGGATGAGCACGTGGCGGGAGAGGGAGTACTGGTTGTGGGCAGCGCAGTCTTTGACGCTGCGGCTCAGGAACTCCTTGGACATGATGTAGATGTTCAGGCACTCCAGACCCACGGCCTCATCGGGACGGCGGAGCACGTCCAGCGTACCGTCCTCCAAGGGAACGTAGTAGGTGGTGCAGGAGGGCTTGCCGGAGTAGTTGTGGGTGCAGACGGGGGTCACGTCCGCGCCGGAGGCGATGTGGGCCTCAAAGACCGCAGCCAGGTCGATGTTGGCGGCCAGGTCGCCGTCGGCCAGCAGGACATACTCCTGACGGATGTCGTCCACATAGCTGCCCAGGTTGGCCAGGGCTTCCATGCGGCCGCGGGGGTTGCCGGAACCGGCCTTCTGGGAGAAGGGAGGCAGCAGGCGCAGGCCGCCGCGTTTCCGGGTCAGGTCCCAATCCTTACCGGACTCCACGTGGTCCAGCAGGGACTGATAGTTCTCCTCCAGCACCAGGCCCACGTCGATGATGCCCGCGTTGGTGCAGTTGGAGAGCATGAAGTCGATCATACGATAGCGTCCGCCATAAGGAACGGAGGACATGGAGCGGATCTCGGTCAACGGACCCAGATCATATTCAGCCTGATTGGTGAAAATAATGGCATGGAGATTCTTAAGCATTATTTGTCACCGCCTTTCTTCTCAGGATAGAGCATAGCGCCGGCCTCGATTTCAGCGCCGGGGGCGATGTTGACGCCCTTGCCGACAACGGCAACCTTCTTGTTGGGGTCGTCATAGACCTGGTCGGAGCCAACGTGGGCGCCCGCGCCGATGACGGCGTCCTCAGCGATGATGGCGTATTCCACCACAGCGCCGGGCTTGATGACCGCGCCGGGCATGATCATGGAGTAACGGACGACAGCGCCGTTGCCCACCTGAACGGAGTCGGAGATGATGGAGTTCTCCACATCGCCGTCGATGATGCAGCCGCTGGAGATGAAGGAATGCTTCAGGGAAGCGTGGGGCAGGATGGAGTGAGGCGGACGGATGGGATTCCGGGCGAACAGGGGCCATTCCTTGTCGTAGACGTTCAGGTCGCCGTTGGGGTCCAGGATGTCCATGTTGGCGTCCCACAGGGAGTTGATGGTGCCCACGTCTTTCCAGTAGCCGTTGAACCGGTAGACCATCATCTTCTCACCGGCGTTGAGCATGTTGGGGATGATGTTCTTGCCGAAGTCGTTGGAGGAATCGGGGTCGGCCTCGTCCTCGATGAGGTACTGACGCAGCTTGCTCCAGGTGAAGCAGTACACACCCATGGAGGCCAGGTTGCTCTTGGGATGGGCGGGCTTCTCCTCGAACTCATAGATGGTGTCGTCGTCGTTGACGTTCATGATGCCGAAGCGCTTGGCCTCTTCCATGGTGACGGTCAGGACGGAGATGGTGGCGGCGGCGTTGTTGGCCTTGTGGACGGCCAGCATTTCGGTGTAGTCCATCTTGGAGATGTTGTCGCCGGAGAGGACGATGACGTACTCAGGGTCGTACTGGTCGATAAAGCCGATGTTCTGATAGATGGCGTTGGCAGTGCCGGCATACCAGGAGCCGTCGCCGCCGGAAGTGGAGTAGGGGGCCAGGGAGTGCAGTCCGCCGTTGGCGCGGTCCAGGTCCCAAGGCTCGCCGTTGCCCAGGTAGACGTTCAGCTCCAGGGGCTGATACTGGGTCAGGACGCCGACGGTGTCGATGCCGGAGTTGACGCAGTTAGACAGCGGAAAGTCGATGATACGGTACTTGCCGCCGAAGGGGACGGCAGGTTTGGCCACGTTCTGGGTCAGCGCGTATAAACGGCTGCCCTGACCGCCTGCTAGCAGCATGGCCACACATTCCTTTTTCATTGGTCAGTTCACCTCAACACTAGATTTGCTCGTTAGAAATTCTGGCGGCACTCCCACCGCATACGAGTGGCCGGTCCCCCGCAGACCGTCCGGCTGCCGCTCCCTGCCACTGCGCGAAAGCGCTGCGGCGGGCCGGAACCTGTGGGGAAACACCCTCCCGGATCGACCGGAGTGTTATCAGTCCTTCTAATTGTTATATGTACCGGCAAAGCGCCGAATTACATCAAAGTTGGGTCATGGGGCGGTGGTGGAAATGGGGCTGCGCCCGTTCGGGCCGCCGGTGGACGCACCGCAGCACCACCGCCGTCATGGGCGGCAGCGACAGCAGCAGGCCGGAGCCGCCGGGTCCGCAGCTCTGGACGGAGCGCATTCCCTGGGTGCTGCTGATCTGGCCCTGGCCGCCGTAGGCCACGTCGTCGGTGGAAAAAACCACCTCGTAGGCCCCGCCGCAGGGGATGTTGATGCGGTGGCGGGCGTATTCCATCGTGGCGGAGAAGTTGGCGGCGACGAAGTAGTCGCAGCCGTCGTGCCCCTGGCGGACATAGACGATCAACTGATCCCGCGCACCGTTTTTGATCACCCGGAAGCTCTCGTCCGCGTCCCGCTCCCACAGGGCGGGGGTGGAGAGGTAGAAGTTGTTAGCCTCCCGGAAGAAGCGCTGCTGCTTCTGGTAGGTGTCGTACTGGAGCAGGTGCCAGTCCAGGGACTGGAGGCAGTTCCAGGAGTTGCGCTGGCCGAACTCGGTGCCCATCATGGTCAGCTTGCTGCCGGGCTGGGTCAGGAAAAAGAGGTAGAAGGCCCGCACCTGGGCGAACTGGGTGTGGTCGTCCCCCTGCATCCGGGCGGCCAGCGAGGGCCGAGGCGCGGCGATCAAATCGTGGGAAAGGGGGAGGACGCAACTGGAGGAGGGCCGTGGAGCCGCGGAGAAGATCGAGGTGGTCTGCCTGGGGTCGGTGAGCCGGGCCAGCATTTTTTCCACCCAGTCGGTGTTCCAGCAGTGGTCGAATCCGGTCAGCTCCTGTGGCTCCCCGGCATAGGTGGTCACAAAGGGGAACCGTTCGTGCATCACCTGGTTCATGCGGCTGATGAATCCGGCGGCCTCTGTGGGGGTGCCGGTGAAGTGGAACCCGTCCACATGAAATTTTTCCAGCCAGAAGAAGGCGGCGGAAATCAGGAAGTTCTCCACCTCCGGCTTGGACAGGTCGAACTCGCAGACCCGGCTGGCCAGCTCCTCCTCGGAGGCGATGGGGGTGAGGGAAAACCTGGGGGAACGACCCGCCTGGGTGCCCTGCCGATACCGGGGGAGCATGTCCTTTTGCTCCTCGGTTTTGGGGGCGGGGGCCGGGTCGGGCATCCCGTAGCAGGGGGTGCCGTCGAACTGGTAGAGGGCGAAGTGGTCTTTTGGGAAGCCGGTGGAGACGCCGTCCAGCACCACGCTGACCCCCGCCTGGTGGAGCTGGTCCACCAGATACATGAAGTCGGTGGGGGTGCCGAACCGGGAGGTGACGGCGTAGTAGCCGGTGAGCTGGTAGCCCAGGCTCTCGTCCAGGGGGTGTTCCGCCACGGGCAGGAACTTGACCCCGGTGAAGCCCATTTCCTTCACGTAGGGGACGAGATATTCCGCGATGGTGCGGTAGTTCAGCACCTGGCCGTCGCCGGTGCGCCGCCAGGAGCCGAGGTGGACTTCGTAGAGGTTGATGGGGGCGGTTTTTCCGTCCCGGACCCGCTGGTCCCGGTAGCGGAGCCAGCCCTCGTCCCCCCACTGGTAGCCCTCCAGGTCGTAGAGCTTGGAGGCGGTGCCGGGACGGGTCTCGGCGTGGAATGCGTAGGGGTCGGCCTTTTTCAGCAAGGCCCCCTCCGCCGTGTGAATGGCGTATTGATAGCGGTCATATTGGGCCAGGCCGGGGATGAACAGCGACCACAGGCCGCCGGTTTCCCGGACCATGGGGTGGCTCTCCGGCTGCCAGCCGTTGAAGTCCCCGATGACGGAGACCCCCTGGGCCGCAGGCGCCCAGACGCGAAAACGCCAACCTTCGCGCCCGTTTTCGCTGGCCGGATGGCTCCCCATGAAATCGTAGCAATTGTAACAGCCAGAGGAAGAAAGAGCGGATTTTTCGGCGGCAGACGGGGCAGAAGGTTTCAGATCCATTGAGAAATCTCCTAAAGTGTTTTTTGAAAAAGAGAAAAATCAGGCACTGGAATAATGTCAAAAGAGCAAAAAAAGTAGGGAATATCTTTGTTGAAATTATACAATACGAATTGAGAAGTGTCAAGCGCTATTCGGTATGTTCTCCATAAAAAAAGAGAAAAGTTGTTTGTGGAACCGGAATATGTGCCGATGGAAGGGGAAACGGGGCAGGTTTTTCGGGGGAAAGGCGTACAACAGTACCTACTCAAAACAACAAGGCGCACCCTCACGGGTGCGCCCTGCGCATTAATCGGTTTTCTCTGTCAAGTTGAACCGGCGGTTCAGCAGCCGCACTTCCGGCCGCTGGCCTCGAAAGACGCGCATTCGGTGCAGTCGCAGCTCTTGGGGCGGGCGTCGCCGCAGCAGCCCACCTTGATGGCGTTCAGGGTGCAGAAATCCTTATTGCCAGCGTGATAGGCGCAGGAAGTCACGTTACATTCGATGCTGTGATTGATCTTATCCATACCTTGGTTCCTCCTTCATGTGGTTGGGTACACCGTCAGTATGGACAGTTGGGCGGATTTTATGCGTGGCTGCTAACTTTTCTCTGCTGTATGTGTAGGGGCGGCGCTCCGCCGCCCGCAAAGAAAAATGGAGTTTACCGGGCGGCCACGGGCCGCCCCTACAGGTGTGTGGTAGGATTTTCAAGCGAAGCTGCTTTAGCTGGTTCAGAGAAAGGGCACTTTACAACTTTTTCGGCGCAAATTCCCCCGCCAGGGGCAGCGACGCCTGGGCCAGGGCGATGTACTCCTGCGTGTTGGCCCTGGTGTGGGCCTGCTCCGCCTCGGTGGTGGGACGGACGAGCTTGGCGGGGACGCCCATGACCAGCCAGCCGTCGGGGACCACCATATTCCCCGTCACCAGCGCGCCCGCGCCGACGATGCAGTTTTTCCCGACCACGCAGCCGGAGAGCAGCGTGGCCCCCATGCCCACCAGGGAGTTGTCCCCCACGGTGCAGCTATGGACGATGGCCCCGTGGCCCAGCACGCAGCCCGCGCCCACCTGCAACGGTGCGCCGGTGTCGCAGTGGAGGATGCAGCCGTCCTGGACGTTGGCGCCCTCCCCCACGGTGATGGCGTCGTCGTCCCCCCGGAGGACCGCGCCGTACCAGAGGTTTACGTCCTTGCCGCAGCGTACTTTGCCGATGACGACGGCGGTCTCCGCCGCCCGGACGGTGGGGTGGAGCTGGGGCGCTACGCCGCGAAAGGGTTTTAGAATCATCGTGGGTCCCTCCTGTGGTTGTAGTATGACCATCATACCGTAAAACGCGAAAAAAGGCAAGGCGAGGCAATTAGCAATTGGCAATGTGCAATGTGCAATGATGGGGGAAACCGGCCCTGCGCTGTCGCTCTGCGGCGCTGCTTTTTCTGTCCCCGCGCATGATTTCAGATGTTCATGGCGGGCCAGGCGACTTTTTTCATCGTTCCGCCTGTAGGGGCGGCGCTCCGCCGCCCTGGGTAAGATGGTGGTTCCTGCGGGCGGCCACGCTCACGCCCCTACAGGAATCCCCGCGTCCCCGCGCATGATTTCCCCGCCGCCGCATAGAGTAAGGGGTGGAGGTGGCGCATATGGACTTGAAAAACGGAGCGATCACGGTGGGCGAGGTACTGGACTATCCCGGTGCGCGGGACATCCTGCGGACCTACTTCCCCCAGGTGGCGGACAACGCCCTGCTGCTGGGCATGGCCCGGAGCTGGACCCTGAACCGGGTGCTGCGGCAGGTGGGCGGTCAGGTGGACGCCGGACGGGTGCGGCAGATGCGGCAGGAGCTGGAGAATTTGTGACAATTAGCAATTAGCAGTGTGCAATGTGCAATGATGTGGGGAACCCGGCCCGGCACCGTCGCCTTGCGGCGAGGGAAGGTCGTGTTTTCCGAGGGCAAATCTGCGAGGGAAAAGGTCCAAAACCCGGTAATTGCTAATTGCAAATTGCAAATTGTCAAACGTACCACTTCAGGCTGTCCGTGTCCTCCGTCCTTCGGAGGACATGGCCGGTCAGGGCGAAATCCACCGCGAACACCATGCCCAGGGGCGCCAGCAGCAGGTCCGGCAAGGCGGCCACGACGCCCGCCACCAGGGGCTGGAGCCAGAACACCAGCGGCAGGCTCAGCAGGCTCCAGGCGATGGAAAAGGGCAGGCACACCCGCCCGTGGATGCTGCCGGGCAGCCCGCTGTAATCCCAGAAGGACACCCGCCACACCTTTTCGTAAAACAGGCTCATCAGGTACTCCGCAGCCGTGGCCACCAGCGCCGCCGCAGGCAGCAGCAGCCACACCCGCGTGCGCACAAAAGCGGGCAGCGCCAAAATCGCCGCCGCCCCCAGCCCGTACACCGGGCACATGGGCAGGACAAGCATACACTTCCGGTCCTTCTTGTCGGAGCCTGTGACCCAGGCAAAGGCCACCTCCAGGCCGAAGCCCGCCACGCTGTAGAAAAAAATCGACCAAATCACGTCCAATTTTATCACCGAAATCTAGCATGGCTCCAAAACCGCAAAACATACGAGGAAAAGAATTGTACCTTTCGGCAAGACGTGATATAATACTTCGCGGAAATTGAAAACTGGCCTGTATTGCAGAAGGATGGAGGAAAACCCTGTGAGCTTTCGGCATCTGATCGACTTTGGAGACCTGTCCCGCCAGGAGTGGGAAGAGCTGTACGCCCGCTGCGCCAAAATCATGGACGACCCCGACGCCTATATGGAGGGGTGCCGTGGCCGGGTGCAGGCCAACCTGTTCTATGAGCCGTCCACCCGGACGAACTTTTCCTTCCAGACCGCCATGCTCCGGCTGGGCGGCAAGGTGTTCGGCTTTGCCGACCCCAAAAGCTCCTCCACCGCCAAGGGCGAATCGTTGAAGGACACCATTAAGATGGTGTCCGCCTACGCGGACGTCATCGTCATGCGCAGCCCTAAGGAGGGCGCGGCCAAAGCCGCCTCCATTTACTCCGAAACGCCGGTCATCAACGCCGGGGACGGCGGCCATATGCACCCCACTCAGACCCTGGCCGACCTGACTACCATCCAGCGCTACCGGGGCAGCATCGACGACCTGAACATCGGGCTGTGCGGCGACCTGAAAAATGGCCGCACCGTCCACTCCCTCATCAAGGCCCTGGCCAAGTTCGACAACATCCGGTTTTACCTCATCGCTCCCCGCGAGCTGGCGGTGCCGGAGTATATGCGGGCCTTCATGCGGGAGCGGGGCATGAAGTTCGTGGAGGTGACGGGCCTGGAGCCGGTCATCCCCATGCTGGACGTGCTGTATATGACCCGCATCCAGCAGGAGCGGTTTTCCAGCCCCTGGGAGTATGAGCAGGTCCGGGGCATCTACGTGCTGACCCGGAAAAAGCTGGAGCGGGCCAAGCCCGACATGATGGTGCTGCACCCCCTGCCCCGGGTGGACGAGATCTCCGTGGACGTGGACGACGACCCCAGGGCCTATTACTTCGAGCAGGCCCGCTGCGGCATGTACATCCGCATGGCGCTGCTGATGGACCTGGCCAACCAGCCCCACCGCATCCCCGGCCCCGTGGAGATCGGCGCCACGCCCCGGTGCAGCAACCCCAACTGCATCACCCAGAGCGAGAAGTACCTGCCCCCGCTGACCAAGCTGGTGGGCGGCGTGGAGTGCTGCGCCTACTGCGACAAGGAGTTGTGAGCCGGAGAAGGATTTTTCAGTTCCCGTAAAATAACGCAAAAAAATGTTGACAAAGACCGCCCGCTGTGGTATCATCTTTTAGCTGGCAACCGATCCGCGGGTGTAGTTCAATGGTAGAATCCCAGCCTTCCAAGCTGGTCGCGTGGGTTCGATTCCCATCACCCGCTCCATTTTTTCCAGCGAGCGTTTTTCGCTCCCATATGCGCCTGTAGCTCAGCTGGATAGAGCAACTGCCTTCTAAGCAGTGGGCCGGGGGTTCGAGTCCCTTCAGGCGTACCATTTTCGCCTCGGCTGCGGCGGGTCTGGCCTGCGGAGGCGGCTCTTTTGAGCGCAGCGGCGCAGCAATTTTATATTCTATGGTGGGTATAGCTCAGTTGGTTAGAGCGCCAGATTGTGGCTCTGGAGGCCGACGGTTCGAATCCGTCTATCCACCCCATTGATTCCCTTTGGAAGTTCGTCAGGCAGGGCAGGAGCAAGCGTCTTCCGCCTCTGGCGTTCTGTTTTTGTGGTGCTGTCGAGATTGGGATGTCGCCAAGCGGTAAGGCAAAGGACTTTGACTCCTTGATCCGTGGGTTCGAATCCCGCCATCCCAGCCACAAAACCCTAAAATCGAACAAACATGATTCAGTAGCTCAGTCGGCAGAGCATCTGCCTTTTAAGCAGAGGGTCCGGGGTTCGAGCCCCCGCTGGATCACCAAAACCGCCGCGGTGAAGAACCGCGGCGGTCTTTTTGCGTTTCTGGGTGGGTTTAGGCGTTCTGTTGGCTCAGCCGGGCGCAGGAAACCCCTCCGCCACCGCCAAAGGCGGCGGCCCTCCTCCCCTTTCAGAGGAGGCAAGAGGGGTGGTCGGTTGCAAAATGATAGTTCTTCGTGGAAAACTTGTGCTATGCTGGACAAAAACGCAAATCAAACGGCAAGCACTGGCCCAGCTAACAGCTAACAGCTAAGAGCTAACGGCTAATTGCGCAAATCCTCCCCGCGGAAATACTTCCCTAACGGCTTTGCCAGCAGCACGAACACCACCAGGGTAATGACAGTGTTCAGGCCCATATAGACGATGTTGTAGAGGAAGGAATAGACCCAGGGATTGCCCATGGGCAGGCCCAGGAACACGTCGGGCATATAGGAGGCCCAGACGGTGGCTCCCACCACCCAATGCACCAGGAACCGGGCCAGACAGCCGATGACGGTGCCGATGTAAATGCCGCCTTTTTTGCCCTTCATGACACCGGCCAGGCCCAGAGCGGTGAAGGCCACCAGGTAGTCCCCGATGATGGACTGCCAGCCCAGGGCGAAGCCGCCGTCAAAGACGAATTGCAGCACGCCAAAGACGAACCCGGCCAGCAGACCGGAGCCAAGCCCCCACCGGACGGCGAATAGGATCATGGGCACCATGGCCAGCACCACGGAGCCGCCCCAGGGCATCTCCCACAGCTTGATCATGCTGAGGATCTGGGCGGCGGCCACCATCAGCGCGCCCTCGCAGAGCATCCTCACCCGCGTATGCGTATTCATAAAAACAACCTCCTAAATGAGAAAATTTGGCAATTCCTTTTGCGCGGCTTCATGCAGAAAGCCTGCCATCTGTTGGGCAAATACACACACGGTTTTGATTTTTACTGCCGTATGTGTAGGGGCGGCCCTTGGCCGCCCGCGTCCAGAGCGCAGTTCCCAGGGCGGCCACGGGCCGCCCCTACAGGAATGTGGTAAACTTCCCGTACAAATTGACGGAGGCCGATGCAAAGGGATAACCATCAGGAAAAAATTCCGCCGCGCTGTTCCAAACAACGCGGCGGGAAGTCGGCGCATCTGCGCCCGAAAGGCGAATAAGCTCCCTCCGCCGGCATTGCCCGGATCAGGTTCAAGGGACAGGAGGCTGCACTTCGCCTCCATCTCAGCCGGGGATGGCCCCCAGCGCCCCTGCGGTAGATTTCATTTTACACGCTGACGCATGAATGTCAAGCCTCAATACACCACGTTTTTCAACGGCTCCCCCCTGTTCCACCGGCGGAGGTTCTCACAGCAGATGTCACAGATGCTGTTCTCGATGGCGTCCAGCCGCCCGAAGGAACCGCCGGACACGTGGGGCGTGATGAGGCAGTTCTCCGCGCTCCACAGAGGATGGTCTTTGGGCAGCGGTTCCGGGTCGGTCACGTCCAGCGCCGCGCCGCGAAGCTGGCCCCGGTTCAGAAGCTCCGCCAATGCGTCGCAGTCCACGAAGTTGCCCCGGCCCACGTTGACCAGCACCGCCCCCGGCTTCATCAGATTCAGCCGCCGCCGGTTCAGATATCGGCGGGTCTCGCCGTTGTAAGGCAGGCAGCCCACCACCACGTCGGCCTTGGGGAGCCACGCCTCCGCCTCCTCCAGGGTGCAAAGGGCGTGGAAATCAGGCCGGGGTTTGGAGGCGTCCCGGCAGACCCCGACCGTATAGGCGTCAAACCCCCGGAGCCGCCGGGCGGTCTCGCCGCCCAGGTTGCCCGCGCCGAAGATCAGCACCATGGCCCCGTCCAGGGAACCGATGGGGCCTCTGTCCGCCCACTCCCGCCGCTGCTGCTGGCTCCAGTAGCCCGGCAGGTTCTGGAGCAGCGCCAGCGCCTGGCCCAGCACATACTGGGAGATGGCCACCCCAAACGCGCCGCTGGCGTTGGTGAGACGCACCCCCGCCGGAAACGGCACCGGCCCCTGGGTGTAGTTGTCGAACCCCGCCCAGGTCAACTGTACCCAGCGCAAGGTCTTGCTCTCCCCCAGCAGGGCGGGGTCCGGCCCGCCCAGGACCACCTGGGCGGTAGAGAGGGCGCGGCGCACCTGGTCCGCTGGGGCGTCCTGGGGCAGAAACACCAGCTCCCAGCCCGCGCCTGCGGCCTCCCGGATGCGCTCCACATGATGGGGCCGGAAGGGGGCCATGACGAGCAGTTGGTTCATAAAAATGCGCCTCCTTTACCGTTTGTCCCCGAAGTTGCAGATTTGCAGGGCCACGCCGTCTGGCATGATTTGGAATCCATGCCGCTGGTAGAAGGCGGCGTTTTTGCTTTCCTCCGGCATTCCCTCAAGGTAGAGGTAATTTTTATACTTTTCCTTCATCATTTCCACCATGGTCCCGGCGATGCCCTGTCCGTGATAGGCGGGGTCTACGAGGACATAATGGAGGTAGGCCACCAGTTCGCTGTCGTCCAGGGCGCGGGCCAGCCCCACCAGCCGGTCCCCGTCCCAGGCGGTGATGACGGTGGAAGAGTGGGTCAGCGCCTTGTGGAGCCGGGTGGGGTACTCCCCGGAGACCCAGCCCACAGAGCGGAACAAATTTTGTACCTGCTCCACGGTGAAGGTTTTTTCTTCGGTGTAGGTGATCATGACGATGTCTTTCCTTTTGCCTTTGTTTGATGCAACGATTTTGTGTGCAAACACGCTGCGCCTGTGTAGGGGCGGCGCTCCGCCGCCCGCAGGTTTCGTGTGCGCTCTTCGGGCGGCCACGGGCCGCCCCTACAGATATAGCGCAACAAAACGGGACAAATAAGCGCTTTTTTGCAACAATGTGCCGGAAAACCCCTCCGCCACCGCCTAAAGGCGGCGGCTCTCCTCCCCTTTCAGGGGAGGCAAGAGGGGATAGTGCTTACTGGTTGGTTTCTGTTTTTTTACAATTACGCCACAAACCAATGTGCAATGACGAGGTTCCCCCCATCATTGCACATTGCACATTGCTAATTGCTCATTGACGATTGCACATTGCACATTGCTCATTGCAAATTGAATTACAGCCACTTCTCGATTCTGGCGCGGACGCAGTCCTCGCCCAGCACGTTGCTGACCTCCCAGATGTCGGGAGCGTTGGCCCGGCCGGTCAGGGCGATGCGGAGCATGTTGGTGGTGTGGACGATGCTGCCCTTGTAATCCTCCGGGTGCTTTTTGTAGTCCTTGGGACGGACGGCAAAGCCCATGTCGCCAGTGATGGCCTTGACGTTGGCGAACCAGGCGCTTTGGTCGGCGGAGAAGTCGTTGCTCTCCAGATAGCGGCGGAAGAACTCCTTCCGGGTGGCCTCGTCCACCTGTTCGGGGAACTCGTCCTCCCGCTGGAAGGTCTCATCGTAGTAGAAGGACATGAACTGGCACGCCTGCTTCCAACTGACCAAATCCTTCCGGGGTTTTTTGCCGCCCTTGCCCACGTTCAGGGCCTTGAGGGTCTTGTCCTTGTAGTCAGTCAGCAGGGCGTAGAAGTCGGGGTTATATTCCTTACACCAGGCGGACCACTTTTTGTAGACCTCCTCGGCGGGCATCCGGCAGATGACATCCTTGGAGATGTTGTCCAGCTTCTCCAGGTCCACCAGCGCGCCGGAGTTACTCATCTTCTCCAGGGTGTAGGGGAACTCCAGGTAAGACGCCTCCGGGTTGGCGATGCGCCATTCCTCATAGTTGGAGTTGAGCAGCGTCAGCAGGAACTCCCATACCGCGTCCTGACAGATGCCCTCCTGCTGGTAGTAGGCCAGCGCCAGCTCCGGGTCTTTCCGCTTGGACAGCTTGCGCTTGATCTGCTTTTCGCCGCCGTTGTCGTCAGGAACGGTGTCCAACTTCATCAGGGTGGCGGTGTGGCAGAAGATGGGCGGCTCCCAGCCCATGGCCTCGAAGAGAGCCACGTGCATGGGCAGCGAGGCCAGCCACTCCTCCCCCCGGATGACGTAGGTGGACTGCATCAGGTGGTCGTCGATGCAGTGGGCGAAGTGATAGGTGGGGATGCCGTCGGATTTCAGCAGCACAAAGTCCATGTTATTGGAGGGCATTTTCAGCGCGCCGCGGATGGCGTCGTTGACCAAAATCGTCCCCTGTTCCTCCGGGGCGCGGAACCGCAGCACCCAGGGCTTTCCGGCCTCCAGATTGGCCTGCACTTCCTCCAGCGACAGGTTCCGACAGGTGGCGTAGGGGCCGTAGTAGCCGGTCAGCTCCTTGTTGGCCTGTTGCCGCTCCCGGGTGACGTCCAGTTGCTCCGCCGTGCAGAAGCAGGGGTAAGCCATGCCCTGCTCCACCAGCCACTTGGCAAAGACGTGATAGATGCCCGCCCGCTGGCGCTGGCGATAGGGGCCGTAATCCCCCTTATTGCCGTCGATGGTGGCCCCCTCGTCGAAGTACACGCCGAAGTAGGCCATGGAGCGAAGAATGGTCTCCACCGCGCCGGGCACCTCCCGCTTCTGGTCGGTGTCCTCGATGCGGAGGTAGAACACGCCGCCGCTCTGGTGGGCCAGCCGCTCCGCGATGATGGCGTTATAGAGGTTGCCCAGGTGGATGAATCCGGTGGGGCTGGGGCCGATGCGGGTGACTTTGGCCCCTTCCGGCAGATCGCGTTTGGGGAAGCGGGCCTCCACGTCCTCCCGGCTTTCGGTCACGTCGGGAAAGAGCAGAGCGGCCAGTTGTTGATGGTTCATAGAAGTGTTACCTCCTGCGAGTTTGGTGTGTGTTTGGGAGTTGTCGGCTCTTCGTCAGGCGCTGCTGGCTTTGCCTCATTGCACATTGCACATTGCTAATTGCACATTACTCATTCTGCGGGTCGCTTCAATAGGAAACATGGGCCTGTCAAATGGTAATCGTTTTAACCCGTTCCGCCTGCGGTTCCCGCTCGGTCAGCGGCTCCGCCGGGACGCCCACCGCCAGGGCGGAGACCATGCGGAACTGGGGCGGGATGCGCAGCAGGGCAGACGCCTGGGCGCTGTCTTTCAGCTCGTTGCAGATGCCGAACAGGTAGACGCTGCCCAGCCCCATGTCGGTGGCGGCCAGGCTCATCTGGTCTACCATGCAGGCGGCGTTGGCCCCTAGCAGGGCCTCCGGGTCCTCCCGGCTGCCCAGCACGAAAATGACGGTGGGTGCGCCGTAGGTGGGCTGTGCGCCAACGTTGCCGATGGCGGCGGCAAAGTCCGCGTTCAGCGCGGCCAGAACGTCCGGGTCCTGGACCACGCGCAGTTGGAGGCGTTCATAGCGGCCCATGGCCGTGGGTGCGAGATAAGCGGCGTCCAGCAGAGCGGCAAGCTGTTGGTCGGTGATCTGCTGGGGCAGGTAGCTCCGGGTGGAGCGGCGCATCCGCATTGCTTTTGTCAGTTCCATACAAGGCTCCTTTCATACCGGGAAAGTTTGGGGTTACTTTGGTATTATGATACTTTGTTTTTGGGGGGGTGTCAAGAAAAAAGCTGTTAGCTCGGCAACTGCGGGCTTTGAAGGTTGTCTCTTTTGTGTCTGGCTTTGGGGTTTTCGGCGGGAACCCCGCAGTCACTGGCTAACAGCTAAGAGCAAAAAGCTCCCCCTTGACAATTCCCGCCCGATGACTATAATCTTAGGTACCTAAAGGATAGAGAGGCGAAGGAATTGAACGAACACTGTGACGGTTCCCCCTGCCGGGAGCCGAAAACCCCGGAGGAACGTCTCAACCGGGCGCTGCACCGGTGCGGACACTACCTCTACCACAACTCTGCCGGTCCCCGGCAGGCCACGGTGCTGCGGCTGCTCCAGGAAAACGGCCCTATGAGCCAGCGGGAGGTGCAGGAGGCGCTGCACATCCAGCCCGGCTCTGTCAGCGAGCTATTGTCCAAGCTGGAGAGCAAGGGCTTCCTGCTGCGGCAGCGGGACGAAGAGGACAAGCGCAAGGTGAACATCGTCCTGACCCAACGGGGCCAGGAGTTGGAGCTGCGGCCCGTGGAGGAGACCCTCTCCCGGCGGTACGCCGCCCTGAGCCGGGAGGAACAGGAAACGCTGACCGACTGCCTGGAGCGGCTGTTGGCGAGCTGGGAAAAAGGAGGGCGAAACGCATGAAATTTATGCTCTCCTACCTGAAGCGGTACAAGGGGCTGGTGGCGGCCTGCATCAGCCTGAAGCTGCTGGGCACGGTGCTGGAGCTGCTGCTGCCCTACGTGCTGGAATACCTCATCGATACCGTGGCCCCCACCGAAAACCTGCGGCTGGTGGCCCTCTGGGGCGGGGTGATGCTGGCGCTGACGGCGCTGGTGCGCTTCACCAACGTCACCGCCAACCGCATCAGCGTGAAAAGCGCGAAAAGCGCCGCCTACGACATCCGCCGGGACCTGTTCTGGCACTCCATCAACCTGTCCGGCAGCCAGGCGGACCGGTTCGGCCTGCCCTCCCTGACCAGCCGCATGACCTCGGACTCTTACAACGTCCAGAACTTTTTGCAGTCGGGCCAGGCGCTGGGCGTCCGCGCCCCCATCATGCTGGTGGGGGGCATCGCCGTCACCATGACCATGGACGTGGGCCTCGCCGCCATTTTGTGCGTCATGGCCCCTATCATGCTGGCGGTGGCAATCGGGGTGTCCCTCCGGGGCATCCCCCTCTATGACAAGGTCCAGCAGAGCGTGGACGAGATCGTCCGCATCATGCGGGAGAACATCACCGGCATCCGGGTGGTGAAGGCCCTCTCGAAAGAGGACTACGAACGCCGCCGCTTCGCCGCCGCCAACCAGACCATGACCCGCCGGGACCGGAAGGCGGGGGTGGTCATGGCCCTGCCGGGGCCGCTGATGACGCTGGCACTGAACATCGGCCTGACGCTGGTGGTCATCGTCGGGGCGGTCCGGGTCAACGCGGGCGTCACCCAGCCGGGGGTCATTTTGGCCTTTCTGACCTACTTCAACATGATCCTCATGGGGGTCATGGGCCTAAACCGGGTGTTTATGATGATGTCCAAGGCCACCGCCTCCGCCAAGCGCATCCAGGCGGTCATCGACCAGCCGGAGGGGTTGGAACCCCTGCCGGAGGGCGAAGCCGCCCGGCAGGAGCAGCCGGGCTATGTGGTCTTTGACCACGTCTCCTTCCGCTACGGAGAGGCCGACGTGACCCACGAGGGCATCCAAATGGCCCTGAACGACCTGAGCTTCACCATGAAAAAGGGCGGCTCTTTGGGCATCATCGGGGCCACCGGCAGCGGCAAGACCACGGTCATCAACCTGCTGATGCGGTTCTACGACGCGACAGAGGGCCACATCTTCGTGGACGGCAAAGACGTGCGCACCTATGACAAGGACAGCCTCCACCGGAAGTTCGGCGTGGTGTTCCAAAACGACGTGATTTTCGCCGCGTCCCTGGCGGAGAACATCGACTTTGGCCGGGACGTGGACGAGGACGGTATCCGCGCCGCCGCCGCCAATGCCATGGCCCAGGACTTCATCGAAGCCTATGACGACACCTATCAGCACCAGGCCGCCATTCACGGGGCCAACCTCTCCGGCGGACAGCGCCAGCGAGTATTGATTGCCCGCGCTCTGGCGGCTCACCCGGACATTCTGGTGCTGGACGATTCCTCCAGCGCCCTGGACTACCGGACCGACGCCGCCCTGCGGAAGGTCATCCGGGAGGAGTACCGGGACACGACGACGATTGTCGTAGCCCAGCGGGTCAGCTCCATCATGAGCCTGGACGACATCATCATGCTGGACGAAGGGGAGGTCATCGGCCACGGCACCCACGCGGAGCTGATGGCGAGCTGTCCCCAGTACCGGGAAATTTATCAGACGCAGATGGGGGAGGGAGCTTAAACTATGCCGCCGACGATTTCTGTGATGAAAAAACCCAAGGACGCCAAAGGGACCCTCCACCGCCTGGTGGACTACCTGGCGGACTACCGCTGGCCGCTGCTGGGGGTAGCGGCCCTCAGCGTAACGGCTAACGTGCTGGCTCTGCTGGGGCCAAGTCTGGCGGGCAGCGCCATCAACGAGGCCGCCGCCGGCGCGGGTCAGGTCAACTTCGAGCGGGTGTTCTACTTCGCCAAATGGATGCTGGTCTGTTATGTGGCGTCCTCCCTGCTGACCATCGCCATCAACGTATCTATGATGTACATCAGCCGCTGGATCGCCCGGAAAATGCGCAAGGACGTGTTCGACAAGCTGATGCGCATCCCCGTGGGCTACTTTGACCGCAACCAGGCGGGCGACATCATCAGCCGGGTCAGCTACGACATCGACGTGGTCTGCACCTGCATCTCCACCGATGTGGTGTCGATTTTGACCTCTACGGTGACGGTCATCGGCTCCTTCTGCATGATGCTGTACATCTCCCCCGCCCTGTCGGTGGTGGTCATCGTCACCATCCCCGTCTCCGTGGCCTACACGGTGTATATGCGGGGCAAGACCCAGCCCCGGTACAGCCGCCGCTCCGCCAGCTACGGCGCCATGAACGGCTTTGTGGAGGAGATGTTCTCCGGGCAAAAGACCATCCAGGCTTACGCCTACGAGGAACAGGTGCGGGACAACTTCGCCGGGGTCAACGCCGACGCCGCCGACGCCTACTATCAGGCGGACTACTACGGCACCACCATCGGCCCCACCATGGGGTCCATCAACAACCTGTCCCTGTCCCTCATCGCCATGCTGGGGGCGGTGCTGTACATGACCGGCGGGGTCTCTCTGGGGCAAATTTCCTCCTTTGTCCTCTACTCCCGGAAGTTCTCCGGCCCCATCAACGAGATCGCCAACATCATCAATGAGCTGTTTTCCGCCCTCTCCGCCGCCGAGCGGGTGTTCCGCCTGCTGGACGAGGCGGAAGAGACCGCCGACCGGGAGACGGCGCGGGAGCTGACCGACGTGCGGGGGGACGTGGCCCTGGAACACGTCAGCTTTGGCTATGACCCCGGCCGCACCATCCTCCACGACGTCAATTTGCAGGCGGACGCGGGCAAACTCATCGCCATCGTCGGCCCCACCGGGGCGGGCAAGACTACCATCATCAACCTGCTCATGCGCTTCTACGACGTGGACGGCGGAAAAATCACCGTGGACGGCGGCGAAATTCGGGACTACACCCGCTCCAGCCTCCGGGGGGCCTACGCTATGGTGTTGCAGGACACCTGGGTGTTCCACGGCACGATTTTCGACAACATCGCCTATGGCAAGGAGGGGGCCACCCAGGAAGAAGTGGAGGCCGCCGCCAGAGCCGCCCACATCCACCCCTTCATCATGCGGCTGCCCCAGGGCTACCAGACCGTCATCAGCGAGGACGGCGGCAACATCTCCAAGGGCCAGAAGCAACTCCTGACCATCGCCCGGGCCATGCTGTACGACTGCAAGATGCTGATCCTGGACGAGGCCACCTCCAACGTGGACACCAGCACCGAGCGGGAAATTCAGGCCGCTATGCGGCAGCTCATGCGGGACAAGACCTGCTTCGTCATCGCCCATCGCCTCTCCACCATCCAGAACGCCGACCAAATCCTGGTGGTGAACCACGGGGACGTGGTGGAGCAGGGCACCCACGAGAGTTTGATGCGCCAGGGCGGGTTTTATTGCAGGCTGTATAACGCGCAGTTTGAGTAAAATAGCTATTAGCTGTTAGCTATTAGCCGTTAGCTTAGATAGTAGTTGACGTTTCATCAGCATTTTACCCAACATTGTGCTGAGTTCTACAGCAGAGGCGGCCACGGGCCGCCTCTGTTCTTTTTGAAGGAACTTGCGCTGGTGCGGGGTTTATGGTAAGATAAGCATTAGCTGTTAGCGAAATTGGTTATCCCGATGAGGCAACCTCATCCATTTTAGCCAGAAGTTTTCCCACACTCCTGTAGGGGCGGCCCGTGGCCGCCCGGAAAAGCACTCACTGGATACGGGCGGCCAAGGGCCGCCCCTACACATACCATATTAAAAGCAGAACCGTGTGTATATTTGCTCAACGGATGGCAGACTTTTCTCATGGAGCTAAGTAAAAGGGAAAATAAAGGAACCAACAGCGAAACGCTCATAAATGAGGAAAACCAACTATGAGAATGCGCAAAAAGAAAAACCTCGTCCCCCGCATGGAGCGGGTGGCGGACTGGCAGGAAAAAGACCCCTGGAGCCGTCAGGGCCGCTGGCGGGAGCGGATGCCCGACTGCTCCGCCCTGTGGCTGGAAATCGGCTGTGGCAAGGGCACCTTCACCGTGGAGACTGCCGCCGCCCACCCGGATGTGCTGCTGGTGGCGGTGGAGCGGGTGCCGGACTGCCTGCTGCTGGCCATGGAAAAGGCCAGGGACCGGAAGCTGAACAACGTGGTCTTTGTCTGCGAGGACGCGGGACGGCTGGGGGAGATGTTCGCCCCCGGCGAGGTGGACCGGATGTTCCTGAACTTCTGCGACCCCTGGCCCAGCAAGCGCCACGCCAAGCGGCGGCTGACCCACGAGAATTTTCTCCGCTCCTATCGGGATATTTTGGGAGAAGGCGGCGAGCTGTACTTCAAAACGGACAACAAACCCCTGTTTGACTTCTCCCTGACCCAGTTCCCGCGGGCGGGGTACACCCTCAGCCGGGTGACCAACGACCTCCACGCTGAGGAGCCGGGGGAAATTATGACCGACTACGAGGCCCGCTTCACCCAGGAGGGGGCCAAGATCAACCGCTGCGTGGCGACGGTGGCGGCGCTGCCCGACCCGGACGCGCTGGGGCCGGAGCCGGAGCTGGGGCTGCTGCCCTACCTGCCCGACGATTTGGAGCATTTGGACTATATCCCCTACGGCATGGCGGACATCATCGAACAGGAGCTGCTGCGCCGGAGGGCGGAGGAGAGGAAATTGAGCCGTAAGCCATAACTTTACGGGAAAAACTTTCCTCACTTTCTGTAGGGGTGGCCCTTACCGTCAAGCGGTACTTCCGGGGCGTTGCCCCTCCCTGTGGCCGCCCGCAGGAACCACCTGCTTACCCAGGGCGGCCGCGGGCCGCCCCTACACGCACAATGGTAAAAAACAGAACCATAATTGAGTAATCTGGCCATCCCTTTTACACAGCCATGTGCTAGAAACCCCTCCGCCGTCAAGCGGCACTTCCGCTTCGCTCCCTGCCCTTTCAGGGGAGGCAAGAGGGGATAGTGCTTACTGTTTGGTGTCAGCTTTGTTCGACAAACATCGGATTTTTATCTGGAAAACCCACTTTCTAGCCACTAATCACTAGTCACTCAAATAACGCGGCTGATTCAAAGGGATAACCATATTGAGTAATTGAGCATGAATCACAGCGTAAAACGAGGAAGGAGCGGATACCATGGAACTGCGAGACAAGGACGGTCTGACCGAGGCCGAGTTTTTGGCCGCTTACCGGCCCGGAGACTACCCCCACCCCTCCGTGACGGCGGACGTGCTGGTGTTTGAGCGGCAGGGGGACGACCTGCGGCTGCTGCTCATCCGCCGGGGCGGGCACCCCTACCTGGGCTGCTGGGCGCTGCCGGGGGGCTTTTCCAACCCGGACGAGAACGTGGACGCCTGCGCCGCCCGTGAGCTGGAGGAGGAGACCCACCTGACCGGGCAGACGCTGGTGCCGGTGGGCTTTTTCAGCGACCCCGGACGGGACCCCCGGTGCTGGACCATGACCCAGGCTTATATGACCCTGGTGGAGAGGGAGACTCTGCAACCCCAGGCCGACGACGACGCCCAGGCGGCGGACTGGTTCACCGTCACCGCCCGGCGGACGGGGGACGAACTGAACATCCAACTGACCAACGGCGAGGAGGCCCTCACCGCCCGGCTTCGGGTAACGGAACAGCGCACCGCTGCGGGCGTGGCCCTGTCCGTGACCCTGCTGGAGCAGGAGGGGCTGGCTTTCGACCACGGGAAAATTATCGCAACTGCATTGCTCCGGCTGGAGCAGAATGGGGTCACATTATGACTATGCTGAAAGCCGCAATTCTCGACATGGACGGCACCCTGCTGGACTCCCAGTGGGCGTGGCACGGCGTGGCCGCCCGTTACCTGCGCACCCTGGGCGTTGAACCCCGGCCCGACCTGGATGCGGCCCTCTCCACCCTCTCCCAGGGGGAGGGCGCGCGGTACCTGATTTCTGCCTACGGCCTGTCTCAGACCCCCGACCAGGTGGAGGCGGGCATCATGGGCCAGATGGAGGACTTCTACCGGCACGAGGTCCGGCTGAAACCCGGCGCGGGGGAGGTGCTGCGGTTCCTGCGGGAGCAGGGTGTGGCGCTGTGCGTCGTCACCGCCACCCACCGCACGCTCTGCCAGGCGGCGTTGGTGCGGTGCGGCGTGTGGCCGCTGCTTGATTTTCTGCTGACGGCGGACGAGTATGGCCGGGGCAAGGAGGAGCCGGGGATTTTCCTCCACGCCATGGAGCGGCTGGGCGGCACGCCGGAAAATACATTGGTCTTTGAGGACGCGCCCCACGCCATCGCTACGGCGGCGGGCGCGGGCCTCTCGGTGGTGGGTATCTGGGACGAAACCGTGGGCGACCCGACCCTCCTCCGCGCTCAGTGCTGGGACTACTGGGAGGGCTGGCCCAGGGACGCCGCCGCTTTGGAGCGGCTGTGCCAGATGCAGCCCATCGGCCACGGGAAACGGGCCAAAGCGCTGTTTTATCAGGGCTATAATTGCAGCCAGAGCGTGGCGGCGGCCTTCGCCCCGGAGCTGGGGCTGACCGAGGAACAGGTGCTGCGGATGGTCAGCGGCTTCGGGGCCGGGTTTGGCCGAATGCGGGAGGTGTGCGGCACCTTCAGCGGCCTGACCTTCGTCATCAGCAGCCTGTACGGGTCCGCCGACCCCAAACGCAAGACGGAGATCTACACCATCATCCAGCAGTTGGCGGAGCAGTTCAAGGCTCAGAGCGGCGGCTCGCTGGTGTGCCGGGAGCTGCTGGGGCTGGACCGGGCCGAAGGCTCCCCGGTGGCCAGCCAGCGGACGGGGGAATACTACAAAAAGCGCCCCTGCCCGGAGCTGGTGGAGATGGCCGCGGGGCTGACGGAGCGATACCTGTTGAACAATGAGCAATGTGCAATGTGCAATTAGCAATTGTAATGAGTTGTTTGCTGTTTTGTCAGCGATTTTGCCCGGCATAGTACGGCTTTTTTCAGAAAGGAACTCCTTTCCACAACTGACCGCCCCTCTTGCACACGGCTGAGTAAACAGAACGCCCAAAACCACACAGAAATGCAAAACCCACCCGAATCCAGGCGAAAAACGCTTTGAACTCGGGTGGGTTTTTATGCGCAGCGTGCGGTTTTCCCGTCATTGCTAATTGCTCATTGCAAATTGCAAACTGGAATCACACGTCCATAATAATGGGCAAAATCATGGGGTTGCGCTTGGTCTTTTTATAGAGGAAGCTGGACAGCTCGCCCTTGACAGAACTCTTGATGGTGGCCCAGTCGGTGATGTGGCGGCTCTCGCAGTCGTAGAGGACCTGGCTGGCCAGGGATTGCAGGTCGGACAGCAGCGCCTCCGACTCCTTGACGTAGACGAAGCCCCGGGTGACGATGTCCGGCCCGGAGAGCAGTTCGCCGCTCTCGGCGGAGAGGGTCATGACCACGACGATGACGCCGTCCTCGGCCAGGTGCTTCCGGTCCCGGAGCACCACGCTGCCCACGTCGCCCACGCCGTAGCCGTCCACCAGCACCTTGCCGCTGGGGACGGTGCCGTTGATGCGGGCGGAGTCCTTCGTCAGCTCGATGACCTTGCCCACCTCGCTGATGATGATGTTATTGGGAGACATCCCCATCCGCTGGGCCAGCTTCGCGTGGAGCTTCATCATCCGCTGCTCGCCGTGGACGGGGATGAAGAACTTGGGCTGCACCAGGGCGTGCATGATAGACAGCTCCTGCTGGCAGGCGTGGCCGGAGACGTGGAGGTCCAGCTTGCGCTCGTTGACCACCTCGGCCCCCTTGCGGTACAGCTCGTTGATGACGGCGCCGATGGCGTTCTCGTTGCCGGGGATGGCGCTGGCGGACATGATGACCCGGTCGCCGGGCTGAATTTCGATTTGACGGTGGGTGGAGAAGGCGATACGGGTCATGGCGGACATGGTCTCGCCCTGGCTGCCGGTGGTGATGATGCAGACCTTGTTTTTGGGCAGGGTCTTGAGCTGGGACAGGTCCACCAGCACCCCGTCGGGGACGTTCATATACCCCAGCTCCCGGGAGACCCGGAGGGCGTTCTCCATGCTGCGGCCGGAGACCGCCACCTTCCGCCCGTAGCGGGCGGCCACGTTGATGATCTGCTGGATGCGGTCAATGTTGGAAGAGAAGGTGGTGATGATGATGCGCTCGGTGCAGCCGTTGAACAGGGAGTCGAAGCTGTCGCCCACGTTGCGCTCGCTCTTGGTGAAGCCGCTGCGCTCCACGTTGGTGGAGTCGCAGAGCAGGGCCAGCACCCCCTGCTTGCCCAGCTCGCCGAAGCGGGCCAGGTCGATCATGCCGCCGGAGATGGGGGTGGGGTCGATTTTCCAGTCGCCGGTGTGGACGCACACGCCCACCGGACACTTGATGGCGAAGGCCACCGCGTCGGAGATGGAGTGGTTCACGTGGATGAACTCCACCGAGAAGCGGCCCGCCTGGACCACGTCCCCGGCCTTGCAGGTGTAGATGTCGGTGGTGGAGCGCAGCCCGTGCTCCTCCAGCTTCATGTCGATGCGGCCCGCGGTCGTGCGGGTGCAGTAGAGGGGCGCGTCGCTGGCCCGCAGCACGG